>CAYSLU010000079.1:0-25800 GCA_964431965.1 uncultured Verrucomicrobiota bacterium | reverse complement strand
GACGGCCAGACGCACCGCCTCTGCGACGGCATCACGATGTACGTGCTCAACCCCGAGGGCAAGGACTTCACGCTCGGCCTGGATGTGCGCGACCTGAACCTCTTCGCGAACGGCCCGCGCGAGGTGCTGTTCAAGGTTTACGACCCGGACGGAAAGCCCGTGGTCCGGGAGATCATCCCCGACGACGGATGCACCTCGCCCAACTTCTCGGACCGCATCGGCGGCTGGGACCACGAGCTGCAGTACTACGCCAGCCTCTATGCCAAAGGCACCTCGCCCTCGTTCCGCTGGGGCGCGTGGTCGGATCCGAACCGGCTGAACGCGCTCGTGAAGCGCACGTTCGACCGGCCGATCACGGGCGGCAAGAAGGGCATCTACCGGGTGGTGCTAGCCGGAACCACCGACCACTACGTCACGCTTCGAACCACGCCCGCCCTGAAGACCGCCGTCGCCGGCCACCCGCACTTCATCCAGGGCCACGGCGACGTGTTCCGCAAGAGCTTCATCTACGTCCCAAAGGGAACGGTCGGGCTCTTCCTCGCATTCGCCGAGCCGGACATGCCGCGCACCCGCCGCTTCACGCTCACCGCGCCCGGTGGAAAGGTGCTCTTCGCCGGCCCCGCCACCGGCGGCTACACCGCCTCGGAAGGCGAGTGGGGCGGCGCCGGCCTCAAGTTCGAGAAGCCCGGCCAGTACGACGGCCAGCTGCTGACCTTCGAGGTGTCGCCCGGAACCAACGACTACCTCGCCAAGATCAACCTGCAGCAGGCAAAGGAAGGTGCGTTCGCCGACTACGTGGGCATGGGCAGCTCCGCCGTGTTCGCGCCGGACGAGGCGACGGCCAAGGCACTCCAGGGCGGCACGATCGTGGTCGATGACCTGGTGTTCTGGCATCCGTTCCAGGTCCGCTTCCACAACTGGCTCAAGGCCAATCCGCTGGACGCCAGCGAGCAGCAGAAGGCCCTCCGCAAGGAGCTGGAGGCGGAGTTCAACGGCTTCCGCCTGCTCGAAACCAGCGACGGACGCGGCTGCCTGAGCTGGGCCAACTGGGCGTACGCCATGGGCTACTACGGATGCCGCGTCTTCCAGCCCGGATGGCGCATGATGAAGCGCAGCGACGTTCCCCAGGAGGCGAAGGCGCTCATCACCGAAGGCCTGATCATGGCCGGCGACCGGCTGAGCTTCGCCACCAGCGGCGAGAAGGTCAACGGCAACGCGTTCTCGCAGATCAACGTGGCGCTCTGGTACAGCCACCGCGCCACGGGCGACGCGATCCAGAAGGAGCGCTTCGAGACCTTCTGGCAGCGCTGGACGACCGAAGGATGGGGCCCCGGCTCCGGGCTCTCGCGCTCGGGCGACTCGCAGGAGCACTTCTCGCACGACTGCCACTACGGGTCGTACATCATGGACAACTGGAAGGCGCTCAGCAACCAGTGGGTCAAGAGCGGCGGCATCCTCGGCGACGCCACGGACGACCCGCGCTTCCAGAAGGTGATGGATCGCTACTACGAGCTGTACACTTACCTCTACTGCCGCGAGGTGAAGGGCTCGGCCGTGGCCGCCAACCCGTGGTCCACGCGTACAGCCGCGCATCCCCACGCTGAGGCCACCAACTGGGAGTCGTCCAAGTTCCGGTGGAAGGGCGAGCCGGGCCCCGACCTGACGACCGACGTCAACGGCGGCCACGAATGGTTCGGCGCGCGCCGGAAGGGCTACTACATCCTCACCTTCCACGGCCGCATCGCTCCCGAGTACATGAGCCGATGCTTCGAAGGGCAGCTCGGATTCAGCGGCGGCATCATCTGCCAGCTCACCGTGCCCGGCAAGGGGCCCGTCCTGGCCTCGACGCTGAAGGACGCCTACGGCAGCGGCATGGATCCCAGCAACTGGGAGAACTTCCACATCCACTCGCTCGTCGGCGAGCTGTGGGACCGCCGCCCGCTCGTCGCCAGCATCAGCGAGCACGACGACGCCAGGCTGGACGGAAACACGGTCTCCGGCTCGGGCGAGGTCCGCGACGCCCATGTGAAGTCGGCTCGACGCTTCACGTTCAACGCGGACAGCATCGACTGCTCGGTCAGCCTGGCCGAGTCGGACTACGCCCGCGTGCTCTCCATATGGAGCCACAGCCGCCTCTGGGCCCACGTCAACCAGGCGTGGGAGACGATCCCGTTCATGGCCAAGTCGCCCGACGGTAAACCCACCAGCGTCAAGACCGCCGAGGGCGCCGCGCTGACGGCCGACGGCGCCACCACGCAGAGCATTCGCATCGACCGCGGCGGCTTCGGCGTCGAGATCCGGCTGGCGAAACCCACCTTCGTGAAGCTGGGCAAGGACGCCGTGATGATCCAGGTCGTCGCGCCGGGCGGAAAGAAACCCACACCCGCCTCCGAGGTGAGTCTCACGTACAAGCTGGTCCCGTTCGGCGCCTGAGCGGGGCTCAAGGAGCGCGTCCACATGACCCCTTGCCCACGCGCAGACGAGACGCTGGTGCCCCAGGTGCGCCGACGCTTCGCAAACGTCAGCGCGGACCCGTTCTCGGGCCGCCGCATCTACTTCGAGAACGCGGGCGGCACGCTGAAGCTCAAGTCGATCCTGCCCGTGGTCGAGACCTTCACGGCGCTGCCCGACAACGCCGGACGCGACAACCCGTCGTCTAAGGCCGTCGACCAGGCGCTGGCGGACGGGCGGGCGGCCGTCGCGGCGTTTCTCGGGGCTCGCGACGGCCAGATCGTCGCCGACCAGAGCGTGACCGGCATGATGTTCCGGCTGCTCCGCACGATTGCGCGGCAGGTCCCCGGCTCAAACATGGTCACGACGAACCTCGACCACGCCTCGACCTTCGACGCCACGCGCATCATTTGCGAGCAGCACGGCCACCAGTTTCGCGTGGCCGCACTCGATCCGCGCACGGGCACCGTTCCGGCGAAGCGCGTCGCGGAGCAGATCGACCGGAACACGGTGGCCCTGTCGGTCATCCACTCGTCCAACATCCTCGGCACCCGCAACCCGGTCGCCGGGATCGTGCGGGCGGCCCGGGCCATCAAGCCGGACGTCTTCGTCATCCTCGACGGCGCCCAGCATGCGTCGCACGGGCTCGTCGACGTCGCCGCCTACGGCGCGGACGCCTACGTCTTCGCGCCCTACAAGACCTTCGCCAAGCCCGGCATCAGCTTCGCCCACATCTCGGATCGCCTGGCCGCGCTGAAGCGCGACAACCTGCTCGGCAAGCCCGGCACGGCATGGGATCTCGGCACCCGGGAGGTCGCCTCGTATGCCTGCATGTCCTCCGTGCTGGACTACCTGCGCTGGCTGGCCGCGGCGGCGGGAACACGCGTCGCCGGCCCCCGGGACGCCGTGGTCGCGGGCATGGGCGTGATCGAGCGACTGGAGGAGCGCCTGATGCAGGTGTTCCTGCGCGGCGACGGCCGTACGCCCGGCCTGCTCGATCTCCCCGGCGTGACCGTATACGGCCAGACCGCTCGCCTGTCCGAGCGCGAGGCCATCTTCGCCTTCACCGTCGCCGGTCGGCCCACGGCGGAAGTCGTGGACTACTTCCTGCGAAACGGCGTAAACCTCCACAATCGCGTGTCGGACGCATACTCGGGCCACACGCTCGCCGCACTCGGTATTCCGGAGTGCGTGCGCGTGTCGGCGTGCCACTACAACACCCCGCAGGAGGCGCTGCGCTTCCTCCGGCTGCTGGCCGACCTCGCCAGCGGGAAGGCCATCCATGCCTAGGACGGCGGTCGACCTGAACAGCGACATCGGAGAAAGCTTCGGAGCCTATACGCTCGGAAACGACGAAGACGTCATCCGCTCGATCAGCTCCGCCAACGTGGCCTGCGGCTTCCACGCGGGCGACCCCCACGTCATGCGCCGGACGGTCGCCCTCGCAAAGCAGCATGGGGTGCGCGTGGGCGCGCATCCCGGCCTGCCGGACCTGCTCGGGTTCGGCCGTCGGCGCATGGCGGTCTCCGCGGACGAACTCCGCGACTTCTGCGTCTACCAGGTGGGCGCGCTGAAGGCCTTTGTCGAGGCCGCCGGCCTCCGCCTCCAGCACGTCAAGATGCACGGCGCGCTCCTCGAGATGTCGCTGGCGGACGCGTCGCTCGCGCGAGCCATGTGCGAGGCCGTTCGGGCCGTCGATCCCGGCCTCATCTGGCTGACCCCGTCGGGGTGCACGACCGAGACGGCGCGGGCCTGCGGACTCCAGGTCGCGGAGGAGTTCTACGCCGATCGGGCCTACCACCCCGACCGCCGGCTGGTCTCGCGCAAGCAGCCCGGCGCCGTAATCCACGAGGCCGCGCAGATCCGCGAGCGGGTCGCGCTCGCCCTCGCAACCGGAACGGTGCGCACCATCGAGGGGCAGACACTCCTCCTCGAGTTCGACTCGATCTGCGTGCACGGCGACACGCCGGGCGCGCTGGAGATCGTCCGGCTGGTGCGGGCCGTCTGCGCCGATGCCGGGGTCGCGGTCCGCCCGCTGGCGGAGCTCGCGCGCTGACGCGGAAGGACGATATGCCCCGCCGACCCGAGCCAACACTGACGCCCGTGGGCGAGGATGCGCTGCTCGTCGAGTACGCGCCCGTGATCAGCCCCGAGATCAACCGGCACGTGCGCCGGCTGGCGGAGGCGATCGAGCGCAGCCGGATCGACGGCGTGATCGAGGTCATCCCGGCCTACCGATCCCTCATGGTCTACTTCGACGCCGGCCGCACCACGCCCGACGACCTGGGCGCCAGGATCCTCGGTCTGTCCGACCGCCCGATAGCGAAACGCGCCGCCGCCGGCCGCGTGTTCCGGATTCCGACGCTCTACGGCGGCGAGCACGGCCCCGACCTTGAGCGCGTCGCCGAGGCCACGGGGCTCAGCCCGGCCGAGGTGATCCGGCTCTTCTCCGCGCCCCGCTATCCGGTCTACTGCCTCGGCTTCCTGTGCGGCCTGGCCTATCTCGGCGGCGTCCCGGCGCCGCTTCGCCTGCCGCGTTTGGCCACCCCGCGAACCTGGCTCCCCGCCGGATCGGTCGGCTTCGCAGGAACCCAGGCCGTGGTGCTCCCGATCGATCAGCCGTCGGGCTTTCACTATATCGGCCGCACGTTCGTCTCGGTGTATGACCCCGCCCGCCTGCCCCCGACGCCGGTGCGGCCCGGGGACTGCATCGAGTGCCCGTCCGTATCGGAGTCGGAAGCCATGGAGTGGAGCGGCCGCTGGCTGGGAGACTGTGTCGATGCATGCGTTCCGGGTGATTGATGCGGGTCCGCTGACCACGGTGCAGGACGCCGGCCGGCCCGGCCTGCGCCGGTACGGCATTCCGCCGTCCGGCGCCATGGACCAGTTCGCGTACCGCGTGGCCAACCTGCTGGCCGGCAACCCGGAAGACGCGCCGGCCCTCGAGGCCATGTTCCCGGGCCTGGCACTCGAAGCGCTCGCCGACACGACCGTTTCCGTCACCGGCGCCGACCTGGACGCCCACATCGACAATCGGCCCGCGCCGCTCTGGGCCGCCGTCCGCCTGTCGCGCGGCTCGCGCCTCGAACTCCGCTCGCTCCGGTCCGGCTGCCGCGCCTACGTGGCGGCGGCCGGCGGGTTCGAGGCGCCGCGGCTGCTCGGCTCGCGCTCCACGTTCCTGAAAGGCCGGATCGGCTCGCCCGTGCAGACCGGCGACGGTCTGGAAGCGGCCGCCGCGCCGACGCATCCGCCATGCCGGGCTCTCCCCGCCGACCTGATGCGGCCCCTCCCCGCGACGTATGCGATTCGCGTCATCCTCGGGCCGCAGACCGACTATTTCACGGAGCGGGGCCTGGCCACGTTCCAGCGGACGGAATACACCGTCAGCCCGAAATCGGACCGCCAGGGCGTCCGCACCGAAGGCCAGCCCATCGAGACCGTGAAGGGGTCGGACATCATCACGGATCCCACACCCCTGGGCGCCGTGCAGGTGCCGGGGGACGGCCAGCCGATCATCCTGCTCCGCGACGGGCAGTCGACCGGTGGCTACGCCAAGATCGCAACCGTCATCTCGGCCGATCTCGACTGGTTCGGTCAGATGGTGGCCGGGGACACGCTACGGTTCTGCGCCGTCACGCGGGACGAGGCACTCGAAAGCGCGCGCGGTTATCGAGGGCGCCTCGATCTCATCGCCGCGCGGCTGGCCCTGAAGCAGGACTGATCGGCCGGTTTGCCGCTTCTCATGAGCCGGAAGACCGACGGCGCGGCAAGCGCTTCGGCTTCGTCGCAGGCGCTCTTCCGGGCGAGCCGGGCGGTAGATCGTGAAGGGGCACCCGGCACGTGACGGTCGTCCCCTTCCCCGGGGCCGTGTCGATATCCAGAGTCGCGCCGATCTCGTTCGCGCGGTACCGCATGGTGTTCAGACCGATGCCGCCCTTCTTGTGCTCCGCGGCGGCGAACCCCTTCCCATTGTCCTTCACCGTCAGACACAGGGCGCCCGCGTCCACTCGCAGCCCGACCCATATATCCGCCGCGTGCCCATGCCGGATGGCGTTGTGGACGGCCTCCTGGGCGATGCGGAATAGGTGCGACGCGATCGCCGGATCCGTCACCTTCGCCCCCTTCTCAGCCTGCAGGTGGCATCGGGTCTGCATCAGGTCTCGAACCATGTCGCACAGGTCCTCCAGGCTGTCCTTCAAGCCATCAGGATCCGGGGCGACCGGCTGCAGCGCCGCCGCCAGCTTGCGTGTCTGGTTGATCGCCTCACGCAGGTGCTTGCCCAGTTCCGCGGCATGGGGAGCCTCCACGGAGCCCGCGCTGGACAGGCGCGCCTGCAGATCGTCCGCGCTGTAGGCCAGCGCGGCCAGATGCTGGGCCAGGCCGTCGTGCAAGTCGTTGCCGATCCGCTGCTGCTCGCGCTCGGCGGCCTCCAGGACCTGCCGCTCGAGATGCCGGCGCATGTCTTCCGCCTGCTTGCGCTCCGTGATGTCGGTGGCCACGCCACTCACGTTCAGAGCCCGCCCGGCCGCGTCACGCTCGGTCACCGTGCCCCGTGCGAAGACCCAGACGACGCTTCCGTCGGGCCTGATGTGACGATGCTCCAACTGGTAGTGCTCGGACGTCGCACCCGGATTGATGGCTCGCTCGACCGTCGCGCCCACCCGCATCATATCCTCCGGGTGGATCGTACGCCGCACATCCTCGCGGGTTACAAGACCGGCGCTTGGCGTCATCCCGATGATCTCCCGGAATCGCGACGACAGGAAGACGGTATTCTCAGCCACGTTCCAGTCCCAGTAGCCGTCGTTGCTGCTGTCGAGCACCCGCTTGAGGCGCGCCTCGCTCTCTCGCAACTCCGCCGTCCGGCCCAGGATCCGGCGCTCCAGCGCCTCCTCGGCGTGCCGTCGGTTAGTGATGTCGCGCACCAGGATGACAAAGCGCGCATCGGCCTCGCGGATGCTTCCCCGCACGGCGATGGACAGCTCGAACCAGGCCAGTCGGCCGGACATGTCCAGCGAGTACACGGACCCGCTGTGGCGCCCGGTCTCGGCCGCCTCGGCCATGGCACCGGCAACCACGCTCGCGGCGTCCGGCGGGAGCACCTCGGGAACCCTCCGCCCCACGAACTGCTCCGGCGGCACGAAGAGCAGGTCCGGCTGGGTAGCGTGCCAGCTATGGATCCGGCTCTCCCGGTCGACCTCAAAGACCAGGTCCGGCAGAGCGTCCCACGTCGCCTTCAGTTCCTCATGGATCCGACGCAGTTCGTCTTCCGCCTTCCGTCGTTCGGTCACGTCGCGCCAGACACCCAGGACGACATCCCGGCCGCTCAGGCGAATGCCTTTGGCGCGTACCTCGATGTCCAGGACTTGCCCGCTCTTGCATCGCTTGCGGGCGAGGAAGCTGTCCATGCCGTCCTGGAGCACCCGGCGAGCGTGGCAGACGGCCGCATCGGCTGGCTCGTCGATATCAAGGTCGCCAATGGTCAGCTTCGCGAACTCCTCGCGGGTATAGCCGAGCCTCCGGCACGCTTCGTCGTTGAAATCGATGAAACCGGTCGTCTCCGGATCGATCACCACGATGCCGTCTCCGGCGCTCTCGAACAGCCCCCGGTACCGCAGCTCGGACTCGCGCAGGGCCGCTTCCGCCTGCTTTCGCGCGGTGCTATCGATCGCCATGCAGGTCAGCCCCGACACGACACCGCGCTCATCCCGGACCGGCTCCATGAGCAGGTCGAAGTGGCGCAGACAGCCGGGGTTCACACGATCCGGAAGAGCGGCCTCGCAGCGACTCGTCGCGCCGCTTTCGATCACCGCCCGCTTGGCGGCCATCAGCGGCTCCGCGAACTGGGGCGGCAGGAGATCCGCGTCCGTCTTGCCCACCGCCGTTTCGTCGCCGTAGCCCGGGGCCGGGTTGTGGATCCACGTGTACCGCAAGCTCGAGTCGTGAGTGAACGCGGTGATGCCGGTGCTGCTCAGCACCAGGCGAAAGTTCTGCTCGCTCAGCCGGAGCGCGCGCTCCCACTCCTTTCGCTTGGAGATGTCGTGAAAGACGCCGACCAGAAACCGCCGGCCGCCCACCTCGATGGGCCGGGCGTTGATGTCCGCGTAGAACACGCTGCCGTCCTTGCGACGCATCGGCACCTCGGGCGCCAGCAAGGATCGCCCCTTCACCTGCCCCTGGAACAAGGAAATCACGCGCGGCAGATCGGCCGGGGGGTGAAGATCGGCCACCGTCATCCGGCACAGTTCCTCCGCCGTGTAACCCAGCATCTCGCAGATACGCGGATTCGGCATGCTCAGCCGCCGCGTTTCCTCGTCCGCCAGCAGGATGCCGTCCATCGCCCCGCTGAAAATGGCGCGGAACCACACGCCGCTCTCCCGAAGCCCGTCCTCGGCCGCCCGCCGATCGGTCATGTCGATCACGAAGCCCATGACACCGGCAATGCGCCGCCCCATGCGGAACGGGCCGACGATGTTCCGGAATGTGCGCGACTGGCCGAGGACCGGATACTCGACCTCGCGGCTGACCAGCTGCCCGCGCAAGGCCCGCCGGTTGTCCGCAATCCAGGCATCGGCCACGCCGGGTGCGACGCCGCTTTCCTCCGGGCATCGGCCGATCTGATCGCCCCACAGCCGGACGATCTCGGAATTCTGGAAAATGGTCCGCCCGGTGCGGTCGCGCATCCACACGCCGAACGGCACGGCATCGAACACGGTCTTGAGCGAGGCCAGGTGCGCGGCGACGGCGGGAGAGAGCAACAGTGCCAGGTCTTCCGCCGCAGACGGCGAGCCCGTCCGGGCATGAGGCGGCGCCCCGGCGCGCTCCCCACCGGACCGGCCGCCCCCCTTCTTCTTTGGCACGAGCTTCACGGCAAAACTCCGCTCTGTTGGCGTGAGGGTACAGATCCACCGGCGCCGGCGTCAAGCGCGCCGTCCGCAGGTCGAGCGCCGCCGCAATTGACGCCGAATCGAGCGCGCCCTACCATCCGGCTCCACGATGACGGCCGACACCGCGATGGAATGGACGGGCTCAGGCGGCGCGCCCCCACAGGCGCTGCTGGATCTGGTCCCCGATTTGGGGTCCGCCTTCCGCGTGAGCGGCCAGCTCGTCTCGGATGGGGATATCTGCAGCGTCGTCCGGGTCGTCGCCGGGAACCAGGCCTACTTCGTCAAACGCTACCACTTCGCCGGACGCGGCCTGCGCCGCTGGCTGGGACGAAGCCGCATGGACCGCGAGCTGGGCAACCTCCGTCTGTTCGCCTCGCTGAAGATCCCCGTCCCCCGCGTCGTGGCGGTCAGCCGCGAAACGGTCGGCCCGTGCTTCCGGCGCGGCGCGATGATCACCGAGGAGGTGCCCGCTGTGGCCGACTTGGCCGCCGTGGCGCAGACCGAGCCCGGCCAGTTCGCCAACCGCCCCTGGGCTCGCGCGATCATGCGCCAGCTCGCGTCCTACGTCGCCGCCCTGCATCGCAAGCAGTTCGTGCTGCACGACCTCAAGTGGCGCAATGTCCTGGTGACCCGCTCCGGCCCGCCGCAGGCATTCCTGATCGACTGCCCGTCCGGCCGCCGCACCCGCGGCTGGCTCCTGCGACACGGCGTGGTCAAGGACCTGGCGTCCCTCGACAAGATGGCCCGCCGCTTCCTGTCCCGGCCCGACCGCCTGCGGTTCGTGCTGGCCTACCTCGGGCACGCGCGCCTCGACAAGTCGGACAAACGCCTGGTCCGGAGCGTACTCGGCTTCCGCTTCCGGTCCGAACGCCGCCGCGAGCGATCGCATATGAAGGAGCAACCCACGTGACCGATCAGACCGAACCCACGACCGGCCTGGATCCCGCCTGCCCCCCGATCCTCGACCGATTGGCCTGCCCCGCCTGCCGCGGAGCCGTCGCGTCCAGGCCGCCGGACCTGGCCTGCACGTCCTGCGGCCGAGCCTACCGCATCGAGCGGGGAATCCCCCTGTTCGCCGGATCGGGCGACGCCGCGACGTGGCAGCCGCAGGAGGCGGGCGAGACCAGCCTCCCGTACCAGCAGGGCTTCATGGACATCGAAGGCGCGACGCGCTATCGCCGCCTGTACGAGGGCACCCTCTCCAAGCGCCTGACGACGCAGCGCGAGCTTCGGATGCTCACACGCATCCTGGGCCGGCTGGGCCGGACGACCGAGCTGCTCGATCTGCCCAGCGGCAACGGCCGGGTCAGCGGCCCGCTCGCGGATGCCACGGACCTCCTGATCGAGGCCGATGTGGGGTTCGGCCAGGTTCTGCTCGGCCGGCGGCTGGCCGACTGGAAGACGCCGACCGCCTGGATGACGGCCTCGGCCTTCCAGATCCCGCTCCGGGACGGGGCCGTCGAGGGCGTCGTGTGCAACCGGCTCGTCCACCACCTGCCCGCCGCCGAGGAGCGAGAGCGGCTCATCGCGGAACTGCTACGGGTCAGCCGCAGATTCGTCGTCGTGACGTTCTTCGACTACTACTCGCTCAAAAACCTGGGCCGCCTGGCCCGCAGCCCGCTTGGCGGCAAGCGGCACCGAGTGGCGGTACGGGCCGCCGACATCGCCCGGCTGGCCGCTCCGCACGGTGCGCGCCTCGTCGCCAGCCCCCGGCTCTACCCCGTCGGCTCCGGCCAGCGGTATGCCGTCCTCGTGAAAAGCGCCTGAGCCTTCCTGATCGTGTCCGAGGCCTTCGCCAAGATCCGCCAGTTGCTCGTCGCCGAGCGCAAGACCGTGGAGGCGCTGCGCCGCGCTCAAGCCGAAATCCAGGTGCTGGAAGGGCTGCTGCCGATCTGTTCGCAGTGCAAGAAGATCCGGGATGCCGGAGGGGGGTGGACGCGGGTCGAGACCTACATCAGCCGGCACACGAACGCACAGTTCACCCACAGCTACTGTCCCGACTGCGCCCGGAAGGCGCTGGAAGAAGCCGGCCTGAAGCCGCAGGAATGATGCCGCACAGACCGCCCCGCACACGGGGTTACCGAAGCGCCGGACGGATGAGCCGCCAGTAGCCGCCCAGGACGGCACTGACCAGCACGCCCATGCCGCGGCCCCAGCGGCTGCTCGCGGCCGCACCGGGCAACGCGATGGCGCCGCCGCACAGCGCCTGGCTGTCGGGGACCCGACGGATCCTCTGGATCTCGCGCCGCTTTCGCTTGATCCGGCCCATCGACCGAAGCACATCCGTGCATCCCAGCACGAACTGCACGCCCTGGCCTTTCAGCGTGAAGAACAGCCCCGCACACGACTGGTACAGCACGATGGCCGGAAGCGCCAGCGCCAGGGTCCGCCGGTCATAGTGCTTGAGGATGAACCACCAGCGGTTCCGCGTCTGGTGCCTCACCCACGTCTTCGTCCGGCTGTCCTTCATGTGGTAGCACAGGGCTGTGGACAGCGTCAGGCACAGGAACCCCGCCAGCGTCATCGTGAACATCAGATCGCCGTCTTCCCATCCAAAGACCAGACTGTCGTCGAACCCGCCCGCCTGGGCCGACTTCTCACGGTCCAGCAGCACGGCTCCCGCCGAGACGGTCGCCACCCGGACCGCCTGATCGGACTGTACGGCGTTCTTTACGACTTCGCCCGCATAGTGAATGTTCGCCCCGTTGTACTGAACAACATCGGGCCGCGAGTGGTAGCGGATCTGCCCGGACGCGGCGGCGGCGGCGGCTTCCGCTTCGAACACGGCCTGCAGGCGCCGAACGTAATCCGGCGCCAGGATGATATCGTTGTCCATCAGCAGCACCCGCCGCGTGGGGGCTTCCTGAAGCGCCCGGTTTCGCGCGGGGTTCGGGCCGCCGTTACGGTCCATCCGGATCAGCCGGACGCGGTCGCCGAACTCCGCAGCCAGCACCTCGATCGACCGATCCGTGGACGCGTTGTCAACCACCAGCACCGGATCCAGCTCCACGCCCTCCTGCGCAAAGACCGATCGCAGCGCGGGACCCAGCGTGTGTTCGCCATTGTAGTTGATCACCGCAACCGATATGCGCGCACAGCTCATGAGCACGTCCCGACCCCTCTCCCGCCCGGCAGATCCCGCACAGAAATCCAGCAACTCGGCAGTTTCTACGCCAGAACACCCGTCGCCGCAACCCAAAAACCCACGCGTTATTGCGCTTGATGCGCCCGACATTCTACCGGAATATTGAAACTTTCATCCGTTTCTCCGCAGAAACAAGAGAGGAGCGAGGAGTCGTCGAAATCATGCGGAGACGTATCGAATGAAAGGCTCGACTTCGAATCGGCTGTATCTGGCGGCGGCATGCGCTCTGGTGTGCGCATCGAGCGCATGGGCCGACGGAACCGCGCCGGGGGAGGCGACGAACCAACCGGTGATCACCCTTACGAAGCCGTCGACCGATCTCGCTGCACCCCGCGACGCCTCCGCCGAGCTGGCCCCGGCACCCGACCGCTCGCTTCCGAGTCGATGTGGATGGAACCCACTACACGTACCTGGGGGACGACATCACAAGCGTGCGCGACTTCTCGCTCCCCATGAGCAACGTGGCGCTGGGGGCCGGCGTCCGGCACGCATTCTGATCGCGCTCTCCGGCCCGACGATCCGGACGGGGCGTAGTCCGCGCCCCCTTTGCGCTTGTCTCCAGCGCGGGCGATGGCGATAGTTCCGCGGCTATGAACACCCGCCTGCCTGAAGTCCGAGAGCTGGCCCTGCGGGGCCTGGCCGCGCTGTTCCTGCTGATCGGCCTCGGATACGCCGTTCTCGTCGGCTTGATGGCCTGGGCGGGCGGGCCGTGGGCGCACGGCATCTATGCGGAGCAGCCGATCGCACACCTCGCCGGGGCTCTGGCGTACGTCTTCGGCTGGTACCTGATCCGGCGCGGCCGCCGGAACAGCGCCGGGGACTGGCTGCGCTTCGCGGGGCGAGTCGTCCTGGTCTCCGTCAGCCTCGCGCTCTCGCTGCTGGTCGGCGAGATCGGGCTGCGCGCCTACCTCGAGGCGCGGCAGGTATCCAACTCCATGGAGCGGCTCAAGTCGCTCCGCCGACAAGGAAAGAAGGCCCCATTCCACAGCACGCATCCCCTGGCCATGATCATCGAACCGAGCCCCAATCCCGCCCTCGTCTACGAGCTGCAGCCGTCCCTGGATGTGGACTTCGGGCACGTGCGCGTCCGGACGAACCGGCAGGGCATGCGGGACAGCCGGGACTACCCCGTCGAACGCCGCCCCAACAGCGTCCGCATCATCGGCATCGGCGACTCGGGCATGTTCGGGTGGGGCGTGGAGCAGGACCAGGACTACCTGGCCGTCCTGGAGAGCAATCTGAATGCTCGCGCCGACGGAGTCGCCTACGAGGTGCTGAACACGGCCGTTCCGGGCTACAACACCCAACTCGAGGTCGAGAGCCTGCGAAGCAAGGGCCTCGCCTACCAGCCCGACATCGTCATCGTGGGCTGGTGCGAGAACGATTTCGGGCTCCCCTTCTTTCTCCTGCAGAAGCAGAACTACCGGCGACGCGACGTGTCATACCTCTACTGCCTGATCTTCGACCGCGCGAAGTTCCGCGAGATTTCCCCGCTGCTGATGCGCGACCGGCGCGAGTTCGACTCGGGGAACGTCATGCCGGAGCTGTCCTCCGGGACCGATGTCGAAGGCGTCCGGCGCGCGCTTCGCGACCTCAAGGCCCTGGGGGCACGCCACGGCTTCCACGTCCTGGTGTTCGGGCCGATGCGGGCGACGGTCGTGGCGCTCTGCAAGAAGGTGGATATCCCCTACTACAGCACCATCGAGCGGATCTCGGCCGGCCAGTACCCCGAGTCGTACGAGGTCCACTTCATGCACCCCCGCCCCGAGGGCCACCGCGTGCTGGCCGAGCATCTGGAGCAGGAGCTCGACACGCTCGGCTGGCTGACTCCGGAGCGCGCGCCGGCGCATCCCTAGCCTGCTTCCCTCGGATGACTGGCGCAGAACGCGCAAGCGCCCGGCATTACGAGCGGAGCGGGGAAGCGCAGGCATGACCGCCTGACGGGAGAGCCTTCGCTCCGCTCAGGATGCCGCTGTTCAGGCGCGGCGCCGGCGGCGCGTGTCAGCGCGCGGCTCGCGCCACCAAACGGCGGTTGTGCCGGATGCCATCGGCCCGCTAGTATATCCGCCGCTCAGCCGCGTAAAGGTCACGCGGCCGCCGGCAGGAGACGTCAGCGTGGTCAGCATTCTCGGCATATCGGCGTTCTACCACGACAGCGCGGCCGCGCTGGTCTGCGACGGGCGGATTGTCGCCGCGGCGCAGGAGGAGCGCTTCACGCGCCGGAAGCACGACCACGACTTCCCGAAGAACGCGGTCGACTACTGCCTCTCGGAGGCCGGCCTGACAGCCGCGCAGCTGGACGGGGTGGTCTTCTACGACAAGCCGCTCCTGAAGTTCGAGCGCCTGCTCGAAACCTACCTGGCCTTCGCGCCGCGCGGCTTCGCCTCCTTCCGCATGGCCATGCCCCTGTGGCTGCGCCAGAAGCTCTTCATGCCTCGGGAGATCGACCGCGGGCTGGGTAACGCATACGAGGGGCCGATCTATTTCATGCGGCATCACGACGCGCACGCGGCCAGCGCCTTCTTCCCCTCCCCGTTCCAGAAGGCCGCGATCGTGACGTTGGACGGAGTGGGCGAGTGGACGACGTCCAGCTGGGGCGTCGGAGACGGAAACCGCATCGAGCTGCGCCAAGAAATCCGCTTCCCGCACTCGCTCGGCCTCCTCTACAGCGCCTTCACCTACTTTACCGGGTTCCAGGTGAACTCGGGCGAGTACAAGCTGATGGGCCTGGCTCCGTACGGGGAGCCGAAGTACGCGGACCTGATCCTCGAGCGCCTGATCGACCTGAAGGAGGATGGCTCCTTCTGGATGGACCAGCGCTATTTCAACTACTGCGCCGGGCTCACGATGACGAACGACCGGTTCGCCGCGCTATTCGGCGGGCCGGCGCGGAAGCCGGAGTCCAAGCTGACCCAGCGGGAGATGGACATCGCCGCGAGCGTTCAGAAGGTGACCGAGGAGGTCATGCTCCGCATCGCGAGACATGTGCACCGGCAGACGGGGCTGGACAACCTGTGCCTCGCCGGCGGCGTGGCGCTCAACTGCGTCGGAAACGGCCGCATCCTGCGCGAGGGGCCATTCAAGCGGGTGTGGATCCAGCCCGCCGCCGGCGACGCCGGCGGCGCGCTGGGGGGCGCCCTCTTCGCCTGGCACCAGATCCTGGGCAAGCCCCGCACGCCGCAGGAGCCGGACGCGCAGTCCGGATCGCTGCTCGGTCCGCGCTACGAGAGCGCGACGATCCAAGCCAGCCTTCAGGCCCTCGGCGCCCGGTTCACCCGCTACGAGCGAGACGCCGAGCTCTTCGGGCGCCTCGCGGAACTGCTCGAGCAGGGTAAGGTCATCGGGCTTTTCACGGGCCGGATGGAGTTCGGGCCCCGGGCGCTGGGGGGCCGGAGCATCATCGGCGACGCGCGGAGCACGCAGATGCAGACGACGATGAACGTGAAGATCAAGTTCCGCGAGTCCTTTCGGCCGTTCGCGCCGAGCTGCCTCGAGGAGCGCGCGTCCGAGTACTTCGACCTGAACGCCACCAGCCCGTACATGCTGCTCGTGGCGCCGGTGCGCGCGGAGCGGCGCCACGCCATGACGGCGGAGCAGCATCGCCTGTTCGGAATCGAGAAGCTCAACGTCCCGCGCTCGGACCTCCCGGCCATCACCCACGTCGACTATTCGGCCCGGGTCCAGACCGTGTCGCCCCGGACGCACCCCCGCTACTACGGCATCATCAAGGCCTTCGAGGAGCGGACCGGTTGTGGCGTGATCGTGAACACGTCCTTCAACATCCGCGGGGAGCCGATCGTGTGCCGGCCCGAGGAGGCCTACCGCTGCTTCATGTTCACGGACATGGACGCCCTGGTGCTGGAGGACTGCCTGTGCCTGAAGGAAGCTCAGCCGCCGATGGCGGGGGCCGAGGAGTACAAGAGCCGGTTCAAGCTCGACTAGCGGAGACTGCCATGGCCAAGAGAAGCGGGATCGCGCGGGAATTCTGGATGTTCATGAAGGCGAACAAGGCATACTGGATGGCGCCGATTCTCATCGTGCTGCTCCTCCTGGTCGCCCTCGTCTTTTTCGGCGGATCGGCGGCGGCGCCGTTTATCTATACGCTCTTCTAACAGCACGGAGCGGACACTCGATGTCATTGGTTCAGATCAACTGGAAGCCCGGGGCGACGGACTTGCGGAAGTTCGGGGTGGCGATGATCGTCGGGTTCGGGATCATCGGGCTGCTCACGCAGTTCGTCGGGCACAAGCCCGTGGCCGCCTACGGGTGCTACGGGTTCGGAGCGGCGGCCGGCGCCTTGGGCCTGACCGGCACCCGGCTGGCCCTGCCGGTCTACTGGGCCTGGATGGGCGTGGCGTTCGTGATGGGCAACATCATGAGCCGCGTCCTGCTGGCCGTCTTCTACTTCGGCATGATCACGCCCATGGGCCGGGCCATGCGGCTGCGCGGGCGCGACAAGCTGAGGCTGCGCAAGCGCGATGTGCCGACCTACTGGTGCGACCTGCCCCCGCCCGCCGATCCAGCCAGCTACGAGCGGCAGTTCTGACGGACAACGCTCCCGCCGGGCCAACGGCGACGTCCACCCCACGATCCCCCCATGCGCAACGCCGCCCCAGCTGAAGCCCGGCACCACCGTACGCGGCAAGCCCTGTCCATCCTGCTGGACGGGGCATTCCTGGCATCGCTCATCGTCATGGGTGCGGCCTGGGTGCTCGATCCGCTGCGCGTGAACGCCGGCCCGCTCCACCTCAAGGCCGCCTGGGGCATCAAGACGGCTCTGGCCCCGGCCCTGATCCTCGCGCTGCGCCTCGCCGTCCGCGCCTGGAGTCGCCGCGCCCATGACCCCGCGCCCGGGCTCTGGCGCTTCCGCCCCTTCCAGAGAGCCGTCGCGGCTGTTCTTTCCGTCGCGCTCTTCTTCGCCCTGTGCGAATCCGCCCTCAAGCTGGCCCGCTTCACACACGACTTGCCGGTGGTCGTCTTCCAGGGAAAGGACACGCCCGGGGGCTGGAGCAAGCACGAGACGATCCCCGACGCGGAGCTCCTCTACATCTTCGAGCCGGGATCCTTCTTCCAGGGACGACGCATCAACAGCATGGGCTTTCGTGAACGCGAAGTGATCCCGGACAAGGCACCCGGCACCATCCGGGTTATCTGCATGGGCGACTCCTGCACGGCGCAGGGAGCTCCCGGCTACGCGCAGTACCTGCACGATCGACTCAACCGGGAGCCGCTGTCGCCTCAGCCATGGGAGGCCTTCAACATGGGAACGCACGGCTACACGTCCCTTCAGGGCCTCCGCCTCTTCGATCGCTGGGCCGCCCGCCTGAAGCCGGACGTCGTGACCATCTATTACGGATGGAACGACCACTGGTTGGTGGATGCGACCGACCGCAAGCAGATGGCCGTCCGCATGAGCCCCGTGACCGGGCGCCTGTACGACGGGCTGCGCCGGAAGCGATTCTTCCAGTTCCTCTGTTGGATTGCCCAACGGAGACAGGCACTGGCCGCCAAACCCAGCGACCGGGTGTTCCGCGTTCCGCCCGACGACTACCGGGCAACGCTGACGGAGTTCGTCGCGCGGGTGCGAGCCGCCGGGGCCATCCCGGTTCTCGTGACAGCCCCCAACCGGAGATTGGACAACGGAGCGATCCGCATGCGGTACATCACGTCCATCGAAGCCGGCATGCAGACGCACGCTCAATACGTAGAGATCACGCGCGAAGTGGCCCAGGCTTCCGGCGCCGACATCCTGGACCTGTCCCGAATCCTGGCTGGCAGCGAAGCCGACCGCCTCTTCGCCCCCGACGGAATCCACTTCGACCTCTATTCCGAGGAAAAGGGCATGACGAACGATGCCCCCCCGGGCGCCCAGCCGGGACTGCAGCGCGTGGCGGACGAAATGTACACGAAGATCGGGGAGCTGACCCGCTCGCCAGCCTGGCAGAGGCGGTAGCAGGCCACACTGGAGACCGGCCGCTCACGGCCCCGCGACAGCGCCCGATCACCGCGACAGCGCGCGGTCCCCGCTCGCATGGGGCCGGGAAGATCGGCCCGTGGTGTCGAAGAAGATGATCTCCGCCTTGGAGATCCGATTCGTCCGCCTCAGAGCGCCGAGTTGCGCCCGGAGTTCCATCAGCAGCGAACGCTCCCGGTCATCGCTCGGCGGCAGATGCTCGATCAGGTCGAGAATCGCCACCTCCAGCGACTCCACCGCCGTGCCCGACGGGATGATGAGCAAGTTCCGGCCCGGCGCGATCTCGACCAGCCGGAGCCACTTGATGCGGCGCAGCGAGGCGGAGCGCCCGACGACGATGATCGCGTGGCCCGGCGTCACGTCGACCAGCTCGACCATCTTGGCCTTCTCTTGCGTCCGCCCGACCATCTCGTTCGTGACTTTGACGACGGCCTGGGCCCGGTCTTCATGGACCGCCTGAAGCTGCCGGAGCGTCCGCTCCGGCAGAGTGATCGTCACCGGCCGGCTCGGTTCCGGGAATTTCGGAGGACGACCAATCGCTCGCTGGGCTTTGTTGGCTGTCATTGTGCGTTCGACTGAAACTTCGTCGCCTATATCCCACTCCTCAGCCGGAATCAAGGCCTTGTTTCGCAGACTTGGAGGATGCGCAAGCCACGGGCAGTTTGTTATCTTGCGTGGAAGGAGACCGCCGACCCATGAGCTTTCACGTCCCATACCGAGGCAACGACAAGCTGAAGACTCTGATCGCTCACATCGTCGCCGACGAAGAGCTCCTGCAGCTCTGGAAGTGCGCCAACATGAACGCCGTCGACCGCTGCCACATCAGCGATCACGGCGAGGTGCACATCCGGATCGTCGCCAACGCGGCCCTCAAGATCCTGCGGCTGCTGATCGACGGCGGCGTCGAGCCCTCGATCGTGACGAACTACCAGATGGAGGCGAAGGACGCCGAGGTGGTCGTCGTGCTGGCCGCCTGCCTGCACGACACCGGCATCAGCATCCACCGCGACGATCACGAAAAGTACAGCCTGTTCATCGCGAACACCAAGGCCCGACAGCTCCTGGCTGGCATCTACTCCGAGCCGGCGCTCACGATCATGGTGTCGGAAACGCTCCACGCGATCGTCGCGCACGACACGGAACAGCGGTGCCTGACCATCGAGGCCGGCGTCCTGAAGGTGGCGGACACGACTGACATGACCGAAGGCCGCTCGCGCATTCCGTTCGAGGCTGGCCAGGTGAACATCCACTCCGTGTCGGCCCAGGCGATCCGCTCGGTGAGGATCGAGAAGGGAGCCGAGCGGCCGGTCCGCATCGCCATCACGCTGGGCAACTCGGCCGGAATCTTCCAGCTCGACAACCTGCTCAAGGACAAGTTGAGCAACTCGACGCTCGCCCATCTGGTCGAGGTCGAAGCCCGGATGGAAGGCGAGCAAACCGAGCGCCGGCTGTTCGAGGTGTACCGGCTGTAGGCGGCGATCAGGATCGATCCAGGAGGCAGGCCAGCCATGAGTAAAGTGCCGATGCTGTTTGACGCGACCGGATCCTTCGGGAAGAAGTCCACCGGCGGCGCCGAGTTCCCCACCATCCGGTCGCGGCTCGACCACATGGACCGGCTGGGCATCACCCGCTCGCTCGTCTGGAACGAGGAGTCCCGCCAGGACCATGCGCTCTCAAGCAACCAGCGCATGCTCGACGAGATCGCGCGCACCCCGGGAGCGCTCGGCCGCATCGTCCCGGCGCTGACCGTATCGGGCCTCATGACCTACGAGCACGGCGCCATCGAGGCGCTCGCCCGCCAGATGAAGACCGGAGGAACCCGCGCGCTGAAGCTCGTCACCCGCGTCCCCGGCCGCCTCACGCTGTGCCAGCTGGAGCCGGTGGTCCGGAAGCTCCGGCCGCTCAAGCCGTTCGTCATACTGCGCCACGACGAGGCCGGCGCCCCGGACATCCTGGACTTCGCCGCGATGTTCCCGGACGTGCCCCTGATCCTCACCGAGTACGCCTGGGGCCCCTGCATCACGGTCTACGACCTCATGCGCCAGCGGAAAAGCATCCTGGCGGACAACTCGTGGCATCACACCTGCTCAGGAATCGAGCTCGCAGTGCAGCACTTCGGCGCCGACCGCCTGGTGTTCGGGACCGGGCTCAAGAGCCACAACGGCGCGGCGATCGCCGCCCTGGCCCGCGCGGACATCACGGAGCCCGACCGCCGACGCATCGCCCACGGCAATCTCGACCGGCTGCTGGGGCTGAAGCCCGCCTCGAGCGGTCCGACGATCGCGGGCACGCACCGCAACACGCTGTGGCTCCGGCTTCTGGAGGGCAAGCCCCTGGGCGTGGACGTCATCGACGCCCACGGCCACCTCGGCCCGTCGGCCGGCTACGTCCTGGCCGCTCAGGACGAGAGCGACCAGATCGCGCTGGGACTGAAGACCATGGACGCAATCGGAATCCGGACCATGCTGGTGTCGGGGATGGCGGCCCTCATGGGCGCGCCGGTCGAAGGCAACGACCTGCTGGAGCAGGTGCTGCGCCCGCACCGCGGGCGCTTCGCCGGCTACGTGGCGTTCAACCCCTTCTACGCCGACGAGCTCATTCCGAAGCTCGACCGCTATTTCGCCAGTCCGGTGTTCGTCGGCTTCAAGACCCTTTGCGACTACTGGCAGGTGCCGGCCACCGACGCCCGGTTCACGCCCATGTGGGACTACGCCTCGAAGCATCGGCTTCCGGTCCTGGCGCACACGTGGGCCGGCCCGTGCGACTCGCCGAGCATGTTCGACGACATCGCCCGCCGCTACCCGCGCGTGCCGATCCTGCTCGGCCACTCCGGCGGCGGAGATGCGGGCCGACGCGAGGCGGAGGAGCTGGCCTGCAAGCGGCGCAATGTCTACCTGGAATGGTGCGGCAGCTTCTGCAGCTCGATCCGGTGGGAGGAAACGCTGAAGCGCGTGCCCGTGGACCAGGTCGTCTTCGGCACCGACGCCATGGCGCACGGCATCGACTGGGAGCTCGGCCGCCTGCTGTCCGTCGACGTCCCCGACCGCGTCCTCATCCCCATCCTCGGCGCCAACATGCGCCGGATCCTGGACGGACGCCGTCGCTAGCAGCCGGCCGGATGCCCAGCGTGGATCTCCGAGTCACGAAGGGCTTGTCAATAATGGCTGCTGGCGCGGCCATCCCTGGCCCCAGCGCGACGGCGGGCACGATCTCGCTCTCGATCCAGACGCGCCGGTATGCTATGTAGAGCCTTCATGAGAATCGTCATGGTCAACCCGGGCGTGGCGGATGCGTTCTACTGCGAGAACTGCATCCGCGACCACGCGCTCGCCCGGGCGCTGATCGCGCTCGGCCACGACGTGCTCATGGTGCCCGTCTACCTCCCGCTCCCGGCCGAGACCGGCGGCGAGTACCGGAGCGCGCCCATCTTCTTCGGCGGCATCGGCTCCTACCTGCGCCAGAAATGGGCGGGCTACGACCGCCTCCCCGCGTTCCTGCGCCGCGCGCTCGACGCGCCGGCCCTCCTGCGCGCCGGCGCCCGGCTCGCCGGCCTCATGGATCCCGCGGAGCTCGGCGAGACCACGCTCACCATGCTGCGCGCCGAGGAGGGACGCCCGGCCGCCGAACTGGACCGCCTGATCGACTGGCTCGCCCGGAACGCCCGCCCGGATGTGGTCTGCCTGTCAAACGTGCTGCTCGTGGGCATGGCCGCGCGGATCCGCGAGCGGCTGGGCTGCCCCGTGATCTCCATCCTCCAGGACGAGGACTCGTTCCTCGACGACCTGCCGGAGCCCTACCGCACGCGCGCCTGGGCGCTCGTCGCCGAGCGCGCCCGCGGGCTGGCCGGCGCCGCGGCCGTCAGCCGCTTCTACCGGGACGTCATGACCCGACGCCTCGGCCTCGGGTCCGATGCGGTGCGCGTGATCTACCCCGGCATCCCCGTGGCCGATGCCCCGCCCCACGCGCCGCCCGATCCGCCGGCCATCGTCTTCCTCTCGCGCATGTGCGAGGAGAAAGGGCTCGACCTCGTCGCGGACGCGTTCGTCGCGCTCCGGAAGCGCCCGGGGCTGGAGCGCCTGCGCCTGCGCGCGGCCGGCGGATCGACCGCCGCGGACTCCTCGTTCCTCCGGCGCGTCCGGGGCTCGCTCGCCCGCGCCGGAGCGGACGGCGATGCCGAGTTCCTCGGCAATCCGGAACGGGCCGGGCGGGACGCGCTGCTGCGCGGCTCCTCCGTGCTGTGCGTCCCCGACCGGCGCGGCGAGGCGTTCGGCCTGCACGTGCTGGAAGCGCTGGCCTGCGGCGTGCCGTTCGCGCTGCCCCGGATCGGCGCATACCCGGAGCTGCTCGAGATCACCGGCGGAGGCGTGCTGTATCCGCCCGGCGACGACACGGCGCTCGCCGCGGCCCTCGAGGGGCTGCTCGTCCGGCGGGACGAGGCCGCCCGGATCGGAGCGGCGGGCCGCGCCGCCGTGCTCCGGGACTTTACGGCGGCGCGCGCCGCGGAGCGCTTGGTCGGCCTGTGCCGCGAAGTCGCCGGCTAGCGCCGCCAGCGCAGGAGGCAAACATGACCGGATCCATCCTGCAGCTCGAAGGAGTCGGCAAGTCGTACTCGACGGGCGCGGGCCGCCCGCCCGTCGAGGTGCTGCGAAGCGTCAGCCTGTCCATCCGGCCCGGCGAGCGCCTCGCGATCGCCGGCCCGTCCGGCTCCGGCAAGACCACGCTGCTCAACCTCATGGGCTTCCTCGACCGGCCCTCGACCGGCCGCGTCCTGCTCGACGGCCAGGCGTACGCCGGGGCGGGCGACGCCGCGCTCTCCCGCATCCGCAACGAGCGCATCGGATTCGTCTTCCAGCTCCACTACCTGCTGCCGCAGTGCACGGCGCTCGAAAACGTCCTCATTCCCGCCCTGGCCATCCGGGCCACGGTGGACGCGACGGACGCGGCCCGCGCCCGCTCCCTGCTCGACCGCGTGGGCCTGACCGCGCGCCTCGCCCACCGGCCCGGCGCCCTTTCGGGCGGCGAGTGCCAGCGGGTCGCCGTGGCCCGCGCCCTCGTGAACCGCCCGGCCGTCCTGCTCGCGGACGAGCCCACCGGCTCGCTCGACCGCACGGCCGCGGATCGGCTGGTCGACCTGCTCGTCCGCCTCAGCGAGGAGGACGGGCTCGCCCTGGTCGTGGTCACGCACGCCCCGGCCGTGGCGGCTCGGATGAGCCGCCGGCTCGAACTCCAGGACGGGCGAATCGTGGAGTCCTGACGCATTGCATCCGATGACCCACTGGTCCTTCATCCTGCGCAACCTCGGGTTCCACTGGCGCTCGCACCTGACGCTCGCGCTCGGGGCGGCGGCGGCGGCGGCCGGGCTGACCGGCGCCCTGGTGGTCGGCGACTCCATGCGGTACAGCCTGCAGCGCCTCGCCCTCGACCGGATCGGCCGGATCGAAGTCGCCCTTTCCGCACGCGACCGGTTCTTCCGGTCCGAGCTGGCCGACGATCTCGCCGTCGACCTCGGGTCCCTCGCGGCGGCCGGGCTCGACCTCTCCGGCCGCGTCACGCTGGCGGACCGCCCGGGCCACGCGACACCGGTGCGCGTGCTGGGCGTCGATGGCAACTTCGGCCTGCTCGGATCGGACACCCCGTCCCCCGACTGTCCCCCGCAGGCGGGCGAGGTGGCGCTGGGCGCAGCCCTGGCGGCCACGCTGGGCGCCTCCACGGGGGACACGGTGGTGCTGCGCATCAACCGGCCGGAGCTCATCCCCGGAGAAAGCACCTTCGGCCGGCCGGCGGGCGCCCGCGCCGCCTCGCGCCTGCGCGTTGCCGCGGTGCTGTCGGACGATGCATTCGGCCGGTACAGCCTGACGTCCGATCCGACGCCGCCGGCCAACGCCTTCGTACCGCTCGCCTGGCTCCAGCAGGAGACCGGGCTCGAGGGCCGGGCCAACCTGCTCCTCGCCGCGGGCATCGGCTCGCGCCGGGTCACTCCGGAGCTCGCGGACGCCGCCCTGCACCGCCTGCTTCGGCTGTCCGATCTGGGCGCCCGGATCGTGCCGGTGCCCGGGCCTGAGGAACGCGTGGAGTTGCGCAGCGAGCGCGTATTCCTGGACCGCGAGCTGATGCGTGCCGCGCAGTCATGCTGGCCAGACGCCGTCGGCGTCTTTACCTATTTCGTCAACGACATCCGGGCGGGGAGCCGCACGACGCCCTATTCCATGGTCACCGCCTTCGCCCCCCTGCGCCCCCGCGTCGCCGCCCGTCTGCCCGCTTCGCGGGACCCGCTGATGTCGCTGGTTGGCAGCCTCACGAACGAGTCGGCCATCGTCCTGACCGACTGGCTGGCCGACGATCTGCGCGCCAACTCGGGCGACAGCGTCGAGCTCGCCTACTTCATGCTCTCGCCCGACCAGCGGCTCGTGGAGCGGACCAACCGCTTCACGGTGTCGCGCATGCTGCCGCTCGACTACATCCCCTACGGCCCGACGCTGGCGCCGAATCTCCCGGGGATGGAGGATGCCGCCAGCTGCCGCGACTGGGATGCGGCGGTTCCGGTCGACTTCAGCCGCGTCCGCCCCAAGGACGAGGAGTTCTGGGAAGCCCACCGGGGGACGCCGAAGGCGTTCATCGCCCTGTCGGCGGCACGCCGCATCTGGGGCACCCGCCACGGCGAACTCACGGCGATCCGGACGCTGGCCGACCGGGAGGCCAGGGACCAGACGGAGCAGCGCCTGATCGACGAGCTGATCCCGCCGGCGCTCGGGCTCCGCTTCGAGCCGGTCCGCGAGCGCGCCCTCGAGGCCAGCCGCGGGTCCGTGGACTTCGGCCAGCTGTTCATCGGGTTCAGCCTGTTCCTGGTGGCCGCCGCGCTCCTGCTGCTCGGACTCCTCGCCGCCTTCGCGATCGATCAGCGCCGGGCGGAGTTCGGCATCCTGCGGGGTGTCGGATTCCCCCGCCGCCGGCTCACCCGGCTGTACCTGGCAGAGTTCGGCCTCGTGGCGGCGGCCGGATGCGCGGCCGGCGCCTACTCCGGAACGGCCTACGCCGGCCTGCTGCTGCACGGGCTCGCCAGCTGGTGGCCCGGCGCGGTTGGGGCCACGCCCGTCCGCTTCCAGGCCGATCTCTCATCCCTGATCGTCGGAGGGGGAGCGTCGCTCGCACTCGGCCTCGCCACGGTCGCGCTCGCCATGCGCCGGCTCGCCCGTCAGCCGGCCCGGGCGCTGTTGCAGTCGGCCGGCGACGACCCGCCCTCAGCTCCGTCTTCCGCCGCCGGCGCGCGTGTGGCGGCGGTTGCCGCCGGGCTCGCGGCTGTCGCCCTGCTCCTGGCCCGGGTCCGGCCGGACCGGCCGTCCGCC
>CAYSLU010000078.1:7726-26003 GCA_964431965.1 uncultured Verrucomicrobiota bacterium | reverse complement strand
CCGTCCCACCAGCCGCCCCGCCTGCCGCCCGTCTGGCCTTTTCTGAACGTCTGCCAGACCCGGGTGGGCCTTGACGGGCGCCTGTTCCCGTTCTACAAATTCCGCTCCATGCGGGTGAACGCGGACCGGATGAAGGACCAGCTGCTCAAGCAGAACGAGTCGAAGGACGGGGTGATCTTCAAGATGAAGAATGACCCCCGCATTACCCGGGTCGGGAAGTACCTTCGCCGGTTCAGCGTGGACGAGGCGCCCCAGATCCTCAATGTGTTCCTCGGCGACCTGTCCATCGTGGGCCCCCGCCCGCCGCTTCCGCGCGAGGTGGCCCTCTACAGCCTTGAGGAGCGCAAGCGGCTGCACGTCAAGCCGGGTTTGACGTGCTCCTGGCAGATCCAGGGCCGCTCGGACATCCCCTTCAAGGACCAGGTGCGGCTGGACCTGCATTACATCGCCAGCCAAAGCCTGTTGCTGGACATGTGGATCATCGTCAAGACGGTTCCGGCCGTCTTGTTGGGCAAGGGTGCTTACTAGGAGAAGCGTCATGTCGGTGACCTATGAGACGGTGGAGGGTGTGGGCGTTGTGAAGGCGCAGGGAACGCTGATGGTCACGGACGCAGAGGCCTTTCGCCAGTCCTTCGACCAGTGGTTCCGAGGCGCCACCTGCCGCAAGGTCGTGGTGGACATGGGGCAGCTGGAGCAACTGGATAGCGCCGGCCTGGGCGCCCTCGTGGCGGTGACCCAGCAGGTGCGCGAGCGGGGCGGCGACCTGACGTTTGCCGCCCTGCAGAAGCGCCCCCGGCTCGTGTTCGAGATCACCCGGTTCCACCGCGTCTGCGAGATTTTCGACACGGTGGAAGAGGCGCTGCGCGCGGCCCGGTGAATGTCATCCTCCAGACTGGCGTCACGCCGGGCTGGGCGAGCCCCCTGGCCCGCCCCTGGCCGCTGCTGCCCGTGGGCAACCGGCCGTGGATCGAGTTCTGGATCGAGTGGTGCGTGGCCCAGAACATGCGCGACCTTCAGGTCGTGCTGGGCGATGGCGCCTACGAGATCGAGCAGTATCTCGGCGACGGCAAGCGCTGGGGCGTGGATATCCGCTACAGCTTTCTGCTCGACGCGGGGGACCCCGACGCCTTTCTGCGCCGCGATCCCGGGCGGTGGAAGGGCGGCCTGCTCTACGTGCGCCGCGCGGTCTTTCCGCGGCGTGTCGGCGGCCATCCGCCGGCCCCTCTGTCTGCCGGTTCGTACGCGTCGCGGCGGAGCGACGGGCTCGATGTGCTGTACAGCCGTGATCCCTCGGTTGTTCAGGCACTGCTCGACGGCCGGGCTCCGCCGGCCGATCCGTTCCCGCCCGAAGTCCTGGCCCCGCACCCGCTCGAATCGCTGCAGCAGTACTTCGATCTGAACATGGCCATGGTGGACGGGGAGATCGCGCACTACCTGACCCCGGGCTACCGGCGTCAGGATCGCGCGTATCTCGGGTACAACGTCATCTTCCCGCCTGCGGCCGCCCTCATCCCGCCGCTGATGATCGGCAACGACGTGCGCTTGCAGGCCCTGTGCAGCGTGGGGCCGCGCGCCGTTCTGGGGAGCCGTGTCATCGTGGACCGTCAGGCGGAGCTGGCGGATACGATCGTGCTCGACGGCACCTACATCGGGGCCCGCACCGAGCTGAAGGGCCGCATCGTGTCGGGCCGCCGCCTGATCGATCCCGCCGACGGGACGTTCCTGGATCTCGACGACACGCAGCTGCTGGCCCCTCTGAGGGCCGCCGGCGCCGCAGGCGAGAAGGTCCGGCGCCTGGCGCACCGGCTGCTGGCGCTGCTCCTGTTGGTCGGGGTGGCTCCCGTGGCCGCTCCGGGGCTCGTGCTGGGCATGCTGCTGGGCGGGCGTGTGGGCCGGCGCGCCGTGCTGGGCGTGCGCGGGGCGTGCCGGATCGAGACGTGGGTGCCCGGCCGCCGGGGGCGCGGGTGGCTGAGCCGGCTGAGCCTGGACCGCTGGCCGCTGCTCGCCCGGGTTGCGATGGGACAGCTCTGGCTGTGCGGACAGCTCCCCGTCGGGGCGAATGAGGAGGAGGAGGCGCGCAGCTGGCCGACGTACCGGCCGGCCGCGTTCACCTATGCGGATGCACGGCCGGACGCGGACGACCCCGTCATGCGCCGGATTGATGCGGCGTACTACGCCCACCATCGCGGCTGGGGCGAGGACCTGCGCATCCTCTGGCGGAGCTGGTGGGGGAGACTGGCCGGGCGCGATCGGCGCGCGGATGAGATCGAGGTCTCGCCGTGAGCCTGTGCGTCATCGTTATCAATTTCCGCACCCCGGGGTACACCATCGACTGCCTGGCCTCTCTCGAGCCGGAGCGCGCCGATGTGCCCGGCCTTCACGTGCTGCTGGTGGAGAACGCATCGGGCGACGACTCGGTTCCCCGTCTGCGCCAGGCCATCGCGGAGAAGGGCTGGTCGGACTGGGTCACCTTCCTGCCCCAGGAGAAGAACCTCGGCTTCGCGGGCGGCAACAACGTCGGGTTCCGGCGGGTGCTGGCCCAGGCCCATCCGCCGGAGTTCATCCTGCTGCTCAACAGCGACACCCTGGTTCACCGCGGCTGCCTGAAGCTCGCGCTGGAGCGCGTGCGCCGCGAGCCGGACATCGGGGTGATGAGCTGCATGCTGCGCAACCGCGACGGGTCGGTGCAGAACATCTGCCGCCGCTTCCCCAGTCCGCCGCGGGAGACGGTGCGCGCGCTTGGGTTGCCGTACGTCTGGCGGCGCCCGTTCGAGTGGGCCGAGTTGGAGGACGCCGGCTGGGACCGCGAACGCACCGCCCGCGACGTGGGGTGGGTGGGCGGAGCCTTTATGCTCATGCGCACGGAGACGGTGCGGCGGCTGGGCGGGCTGGACGAGTCCTTCTTCTTCTACGGGGAGGACATCGAGTTCTGCCATCGCATGTGGCGCGGCGGGCTCCGGGTGTTCTTCGATCCCGCGGGAAGCATCACCCATTTCGGAGGCGGCTCCTCGGACTCCGCCCGGCTGGCCGACCGGCGGAAGGAGGTTCTGATCTGGAGGGCGCGCTTCCACGTGCAGCGCCGCTGCTACGGCGCGCTGGCTGCGGCGTGGATGCGCCTGCTCTACATCGCCGTCTTCTCCGCCAAGGTCGGGTGGCTGTTCGTCACCGGCCGGCGCGGCACCGACCGGTTCCGCGGCGCGGTTTCCGGGTGGACGGTGCTGACGCATCCCCTGGAGGTGCCGCGGTGAGCGCCTCCGCCGTGCGCGTGCTGTTCGCCCTGCCGGGGTTGCACCGGGTCGGCCGCGGCGCCGAGTCCGCGTTTGAAGCGATTGCCCGGGAGCTCGCGCGCCGGCCCGGGTTCGCGGTCACGCTGGTCGGAAGCGGGGCCCCCCGCGCGGGCGAGCCGTACCGGTTCCTGCACGCCCCGGTGCGGCCGAGGGAGCGCTTCGAGAAGTGGCCGCGCGTGCCGCCGCTGCGCAACGAGTACCGCTGGGAGGAGCTGACCTTCATCCCGTCGCTGTGGCGCGCGATCCGTCCCGCCGACTACGATGTGACGCTGACCTGCAGCTACCCGTTCGTGAACTGGGCGCTGCGGATGCGGCGGAGCGGCGGCCGGCCGCGGCATGTGTTTGTAACCCAGAACGGCGACTGGCCGGCCCGGCGGAAGAATGCCGAGTATCGTCTCTTCTCCTGCGACGGGCTGGTCTGCACGAACCCGGAGTACTACGAGCGCCAGAAGGGCGCGTGGCGCTGCGCCCTGATACCGAACGGAGTGGACGCCGGCCGCTTCGCCCCGGGCCCGGCCGCCCGGGCGGAGTTCAGCATTCCGGCCGGCGTGCCGGTCGTGCTGATGGCGAGCGCGCTGATCCCGTCCAAGTTTGTGGCGTGCGGCGTGCGCGCGGTGGCCGGGCTGGCGGGCGTGCACCTGGTCGTTGCGGGGGACGGTCCTCAGCGGGACGAGGTCGATGCCCTGGCCGCCCGTCTTCTCCCCGGGCGCTTCACGCGCCTGACGACCACGATGGATCGCATGCCGGCCCTGTACCGCTGCGCGGATGCATTTCTGCACCTCAGCCGCGACGAGGCATTCGGCAACGTCTATGTCGAGGCGCTGTCCTGCGGCCTGCCCGTCGTGGGCCACGACTATCCGACCGCGCGCTGGATTCTGGGCGCGTACGGCCGGCTCGTGGACACCGCGGCGGAGCCGGGCGTGGTGGATGCGCTGCGCGTTGCCCTGCGCGAGCCGGCGCAGGCGGACGCCCGGCATGCCTTCGCGGCCGAGCGGTTCGACTGGCCGGTGATTGCGGGCCGGTATGCGGACTTCCTTCACGCGGTGGCCGGGGCATCGTGAACACATGACGGCCAGCACACAGAGCGGAGCGCGGCGGCCGGAGCCCGTGGGCGCCGTGGCCATCGCGCGGAACGAGGGCGATCGCCTGAGGCGGTGCCTCGGCTCGCTGGCGGGGATCTGCGAGCGGGTCGTCTACGTGGACTCCGGCTCCACGGACGGCAGCCTGGAGTGGGCGCGCACGCTGGACGTGGAGGTCGTCGAGCTCGACCCGTCCAAGCCGTTCTCCATGGCCCGCGCGCGCAACGCCGGGTTCGAGCGGCTGCGGGAGGTCCGGCCGGGCCTGCGCTACGTGCAGTTCGTGGACGGTGACTGCGAGCTGGCGGAGGGCTGGCTGGGGAAGGCCCGGGGCTGGCTGGACCTGCATCCGGAGACGGTGGCCGTGTGCGGCCGCCGCCGCGAGCGGCATCCCGAGCGGTCGGTCTACAACCGCCTGTGCGATCTGGAGTGGAATACGCCGGTCGGCCGGGCAAGGTCGTGCGGGGGCGATGTGCTGATGCGCGCGGAGGCCCTGGCGGCCGCGGGCGGGTACAACGACGCCCTGATCGCCGGCGAGGAGCCCGAGCTGTGCCTCCGCCTTCGGCGGGCGGGCGGCGTCATCGACCGCATCGATGCCGACATGACCTGGCATGACGCCGCCATCCTGAGCTTCCGCTCGTGGTGGAAGCGCGCCCTGCGCGGCGGCTACGGGGCCATGGACGTGGTCGGGCGGCTTCGCGGCCGGGCGCCGGATGACGAGGTTCCCTTCCTCCACCTCACCGCCAGCGCGGTTTCCTGGACCGACCGGTGGCTGCTCGCGGCGGCGCTGTGCGTGGCGGCGGGCGCGGCTCTCGCCGGTCCGACCGGCGGCGCGCTGGGCCTGCTCGCGGCGGCGGGCATCTGGTGCCTGCAGGCGATCCGCATCGCGCGCGGGGTGCGGCCGCGGGCGGCGTCGTGGCGGCATGCGCTGGAGTACGGGCTCTTCACCATGCTGGGAAAGTGGGCGCAGCGGATCGGGCAGCGCCGCTACCGGCGCGACGCGCGGGCCGGCAACGTGATCCGGATCATCGAGTACAAGCAATGAACCAACGCGAGGCATGGAAGGCGGATCGGGCGCGCTATCCGGATCGCGCCGCCAAGCGCGAGCAGTCGCTCTGGGCCATCCGGGTCTACCGCTTCGGCCGGGGCAACGACCAGCGGGCGCGCGGGCTGGTGCGCGCGGTGAACGACCGGCTGTACTGGCTCCTGTTCCGGATCGTGGAGACCTTGACCGGCTGCAGCTTCACCAAGGCCGTCGACATCGGGCCCGGGTTGCGCATCCATCACTTTGGGAACATCTTCATCCACTCCGACGTGAAGATCGGAGCCCGCTGCACGCTGCGCCAGGGCGTGACCATCGGGAACCGGGTCGATGGCGGACCCGTGCCGGTGCTGGAGGACGATGTCGACCTGGGCGCCTACGCCCAGGTTCTCGGCGGCATCCGGATCGGCCGCGGCGCGAGGATCGGCGCCATGAGCGTCGTGCTGCAGGACGTTCCGGCCGGCGCGACCGCGGTTGGGATTCCGGCCCGGATCATCCCGGCGAGGAGCCCGGCGCCATGATGACGGTCGTCTATCTGGCCAGCCAGCTTCCCAAGCGGTCGGAGACGTTTGTCTACCGGGAGCTGTTCGGCCTTCGCGCCGGCGGCGTGAACGTGCTCGCGGCCACCCTCCATCCGCCCGAGCGCGACCTGGGCGAGGCGCGGCTCGACGCCCTCGCGGATGAGGCCATCCCGGTGTACGGCTCGGGCGGGTGGCGCATGGGCGCGGACGCGGCGGCGGAGCTGATCGGTCACCCGCTCCGCAGCGCCGGCACGCTGGCGCGGGCGGCTTTCGATGCCGCAGCCGCGGACGATCTTCGCCTGGCGGGCCGGATCAAGGTCGCGGGTCAGGCCGTGGCGGCCATGGCTCTGGCGCGCCGGTTGCGCGGGCGCGGAGTCGGTCACCTGCATGCCCACTTTGCCCATGCGCCGGCCACGGTGGCCATGTATGCCGCCCGCCAGCTGGGCGTGACCTTCAGCTTCACCGGCCACGCCGTGGATCTGTTTCGCGACCGCGCGCTGCTGAAGCCGAAGCTGCGGCGCGCGTGTTTTGTGAACTGCATCAGCGAGTGGCACCGTGCGTTCTACCGGGAGCTGGTCCCGCGGCCGGATGCCGACTACCCGGTCGTGCGATGCGGGGTCGATTTGGGCGAGTTCGCGCCATCGGAGCACCGGGGGGGCGGGGCGCCGGTGCTGCTGGGGGTGGGGCGGCTGGTGGCCAAGAAGGGCTTCGACGTCCTGCTGGAGGCGGGCGCCCGCCTGGCGGCGTGCGGAGTGGAGTTCCGGATTCGGATCGCGGGCGATTGCCCGGAGCGGGATCGCCTCCAGGCCCAGGGGGCGGGGCTCGGGCTCGGCAGCCGCCTGGAGTTCCTGGGGGCTTGCCCGAACTCGAGGGTGCGCGAGCTGCTGCGCACCGCCGACCTGTTCGTGCTGCCCTGCCGCGTGGACAGCGCGGGCGATCGCGACGGGATTCCGGTGGTGCTGATGGAGGCCATGGCGGCTGGCGTGCCGGTGGTCAGCGGCGACCTGCCGGCCCTTCGCGAGCTGGTGCGGCCCGGGCAGACGGGCGAGCTCGTGCCGCCCGGTGACGCCGCCGCCCTCGCCGCGTGCCTGGCGGACTTGCTGGCGAATCCCGCGCGTCGCGCGGAGCGGGCGGCCGCCGGATCGCGGCGCGTGGAGGAGGAGTTCTCGATGGAAGTCAATATGCAACGCATGCGCAGTATGTTAGAACACGCGGGGAGACGGAGGCGCTAGCCGGCCCATGAACACGAAGTACTTGCTCATTACGCCCTGCCGCGATGAGGCGGCGTACGCCCGCCGCTGCCTCGACAGCGTGGTGCGCCAGACTGTGACTCCGGCGCGCTGGATCATCGTGGACGACGGGTCGACTGACGGGACTCCCGCCATACTCGCAGAGTACGCGGCGAAGCATCCATGGATCCAGGTCGTCCGGCGCGATGATCGCGGCAAGCGCGCCGTTGGCCCCGGCGTCATCGACGCCCTCTATGCCGGGCTGGAGAAGGCGGACCTGTCCGAATTCCCGTTCCTCTGCAAGTTCGACCTCGATCTGGACATTCCGCCCCGCTACTTCGAAATCCTGCTTCAGCGCATGGCCGCGCAGCCGCGCCTGGGCACCTGCAGCGGAAAGCCCTATTTCCCGGATCCGGCCACCGGCCAGCTGGTGAGCGAGAAGTGCGGCGACGAGATGTCGGTGGGCATGACGAAGTTCTACCGGACCGCGTGCTTCCAGGACATCGGCGGGTTCGTGCGCGAGGTGATGTGGGACGGCATCGACTGCCACCGGTGCCGCATGAAGGAGTGGATCGCCTGCAGCTGGGACGAGCCCGATCTGCGGTTCATTCACCTGCGCCCGATGGGCTCGAGCCAGCAGAGCATCTGGGTGGGCCGCATGCGCCACGGGTTCGGCCAGTACTTCATGGGAACCGGATGGCTCTATATGACCGTGAGCTCCGTCTTCCGCATGGCCCATCCGCCGTACCTGCTGGGCGGGCTGGCCATGTGGTGGGGGTATGCGCGCAGCGCGCTCCAGGGCAAGCCGCGCTACAGCGACCTCGAGTTCCGCCGGTTCCTGCGCCGCTACCAGATGGCCTGCCTCCTGCGCGGAAAGCGGAAGGCGACCGACGCGATGCACGCCCGCTTTTCCGCCGCTTCATCCGTAACCCCGATCGCCGCATCTCCAGCATGAATGCCGACTTCAGCGCGACGGTGGGCCCGGCCGCACTCCGCAGCTCCGGGGCGCGGCTCGCCGCGGCCCGCGCCGGATGGATCCTGGTCTGCCTGCTGGTGAGCGCGGGCTGCATCGGATACAGCCCGCGGCGGGGAACGTACGTGCCGGGCGCCGATGGCGGCGCGTTCGAGCGGGAGAGCAAGCGGACCCCCACCAACGCGCTGGTGCCGGAAGCCGCGGCGGCGACCAAGGCCTTCGCCACACCGGCGCAGGTCGAGGCGTTCTCCAAACCGGTGGAAACGGGATACCGTCTGGGGCCGGGCGACCGGTTCGCCTTCATCGTTCGTGGTCGGCCGGATATCTCGCGCGAGGAGATCATCGTTTCGCCGGACGGCGACGTGGCGCTGCCCCGGGTCGGCATCCTGCGCGTGCTCGGGCAGACGCTGTCGGAGGTGACGGTGACCTTGAACGAGCGGCTGCGCCGCTACTACGAGGAACCCGAGGTCACCCTGATCATGAAGCTCTTCAACAACAACCGGGTCTTCGTGCTCGGCCGCGTGGCCCGGCCGGGGGCGGTCAATTTCAGCGGACCTGGCACGCTGCTCGAGGCGCTCTCGCTCGCCGGTGGCCTGCCGACGGACACGGGGAAGTCGTTCCTGACCCGCTGCATGATCGTGCGCGGCAAGGATATGGTTGTCTGGATCGACCTGCGCGACCTGCTCGAGAACGGCAACATGGCCGTCAACGCGCGCCTGCAGAACAACGATGTCGTGTTTATCCCCCAGAGCGACGACCAGCTGGCGTACGTGATGGGCATGGTCCAGCAGCCGGGCGTGATGGTGCTGCGCTCCACCATGACCGTGCTGGACGCGCTGATGCAGTCGGGCGGCCTGTCGCGGGACGCGGACCGCAACGAGGTGTACCTGGTGCGCCAGCAGGACGGGAAGGGGCTGGTCGAGAAGGTCGATTTCGCCGCCATGGTGGAGCGGGGCGACCGGCGCCAGAACTACGTGCTGAAGGACGGCGACATTGTGTACGTGGACGAGCGCGGCTCCAGCAAGTTCAACTACTATCTCTCCAAGCTGCTGCCCAGCATGGACGTGGTCGATTTCTCCATCCGCACCGCGGAGAGCTTCGGCGCCATGCAGGAACTGCGCCGGAAGCTGTGGGGCCAGGAAGGGTTCGTCAACCAGGGTTACTGAACATGCCTGATGCACCTCGTTCCATCCTGGCCTTGACCGGCAAGCGACGCAAGCCGATGGATGTGGCGGGCATTCTGTTCCGTCGCCTGGGCCTGGTGGCGGTGCTGGGCGTCCTGATGTCGGCGGTGCTGGCTCCGGTGCTCTGGCTGTTCGGGGGCGCCTCCTACCGGACCGAGGGGGTGCTGCTGATCGACCCCGGGAAGGAGCCGACGCTCAACGGCCGGGAGCGGGAGACCATTCCCGGGAACGTGGGCGACTACGCGCGCTCCCTGCTCAACCGGCTGACCGCCGGCGATGTGCTGCTGGCCGCGCTGCAGTCCGTCCCCGCCCGCGACTGGCCGTCCTTCCTCGATGCGCGCCGCCCGCCCGAAGGGAATGTCGGCCGCCTGTTCAAGGCCGTCAAGACCAAGGAGGTGCCGCGGACGTACCTGATGACGGTGGAGGTTTCCGGCGATTCGCCGAAGGGCCTGGCCCCCATCCTGAACGCCGTGCTGGAGACTTTTGTGCTGAAGCTGCGCCGGGAGCTGGAGCAGCAGAACGGGCGGCGCCTGGCGTATCTTCGCGCGGAGCGCGACCAGATCACCGAGCGAATCGCGGCCGAGCGCCAGCGCTTGCTGGATCTGGCGGCGACGGTGCCCAACAAGGCATTCCTTCACGAGAACTACAGCGTTCACCTCTCCAAGCTGGAGCAGATCCAGCGGCTGTACTGGGAGGCGGAGTCGCTGCGCGCCCAGCGGGACGGCGATCTGCGCCGGGCCGAGGCCGACAGCTTCGATCTGCAAGAGCTCGGCCTGCAGGCGTATGCGGACGAGCGGGTGGCCGACAACTTCGGGATCAACCGCATCGAGCAGTGGACCTACGAGCAGATGCAGAGCCTGCGCTCCACCATTGACGGCCTGACCACCAATAACGGCGACCGAACGTACGTGGAAATGCGCATGGTGGCGATGAACGACTACCTGGCCCGGTACAAGCGCGAGGTGAACGATCTCACCATCCGGATTTTGAACGAGAAGCGCATCCACGACCTGACGTCCGACGTGATCAAGGCCAGCAACGCAGTCGCCGGCGCCACATCGGCCAGCGAGGTGCTGGGCCAGCGCCTGGAGGAGGCCCGCCGGGAGGCGTCCGACACGTCGGAGGCCATCTTCAAGGCGGCCGACCCGGGATTCACGGTGTTCCAGCTCCGCGATCGGCTGGTTGCGCTGAACAACCGGATCGATGACTGCGAACTGGAGGCCAAGGCTCCGCTGCACTTCGCCATCGACCGGCTGGCGGGTGAGCCGACGCAGCCGGCCGCCAACACGCGCCCCCGCCTCGCCCTGGTGGGCGTCATCCTGGCCTTCGCCCTGGCGGTCGGCGCGGTGCTGGGATTCGAGTTCCTGGACGATCGCATCCGGGGCATCGGCGATGTCGAGGCCGCCCTGGGCGGACAGGCGCCCGACTCGGTGCCGTTCCTGCCCGGCGGCGCGGCGGAGCGGGTGCTGCTCGACCAGACTGAAAGCGCGGCGGGTGCCGCCCTGCGCTCGCTGGCCGTGCGTTTGAACCGCGAGCGCGTCAAGCACGGCGCCCGTCTGTTTGCGTTCTCCCCGGCCGGCGCGGCGGTCGGCAATACCAGCCTGGCCCTCAACGCCGCCCAGGGGCTGGCCTGCTACGCCCCGCGCGTGCTCCTCATGGCCCTTGGCCCGGACGACCTCGCCTCGCGCTCGGGCGTCCATGTGCCCCCGGCCGGCGCATCCGTGCTCCGGGATCCCGGCGGGCTGCAGCAGGCGATCGTGGCCGATCCGGGGCGCGGCATCGACCTGGCGGTCGTCAGCCTGAGCGGCGGCGGGCTGCATTCGAAGGTCGGCCTGGCCGACCTGCTGGCCCGGGCGCGCGCGATGTACGACGCCGTCGTGCTCGATCTCGGGCCCGTGCCCGCCGACGACCTCGCCGTTTCGGCGCTCGACTCGATCGATGCGGTCGTGTTCACCGTGCGCGAGGATCAGTCGCTGTACCGCGACCTGCGTCGGGCGCTCGACGGGGCGGTGGCCGCCGGCGTGCCCTCGCTGACCGTCCTGCTGAACGGATCCCGCGGGCCCGCCGCCGGGTGGCTGCACACCCGCGTCCAGCGGGCGCTGCGGCCGGCGACCCGGCTGCACGCTCAGGCGAGTGCGGAGTGCCGGCGCCGGCTGGCTCGCTGGCGCGGCGGGCGGCCCGGGGAAGCGGCTTCGTGAAGACCGCGCTCGTAACGATCGTGATCGGCGATGCGTACCGGCGCATATACGACCGGTACGTCCGCGCTCGCCTCGAGCGCTACGCCGAGCGGCATGGCTACGGGCTGCGGGTGATCGAGCAGCCGATCCTCGACCTGCCCGGCAAGAAGTTCACGTGGCAGAAGCTGTGCTTGCCCGAGATGCCGTGGTTCGGCCGCTTCGACCGGCTGGCCGTTCTGGACAGCGACATCCTGATTGCAGCCGACGCGCCGGCCTTGCCCGAGGTGCCGGACGGTGCGGTCGGACTGGTGGCCGACAAGGGGACGGCGGAGATGCCGGTCCAGTACAACAGCGGCGTGCTGGTGTACCGGCCGTGCCCGGCCGTGGCGGCCGCCTTTGCAGAGGCGAGGAAGGACTCCGAGCCGTTCTGGGACCAGTGGGCGCTGACCCGCGTGCTGCGCGAGCGGAAGATGGATCACGTGATCGACCGGCGCTTCAACCGGCTGGTATACGTGCGGTGCTGGTCGTTTCCCGGCACCGTGATGGGGCGGCACTGGTTCTACCACGCCCTGTGCGGCAAATCGAAACTGGACTTGGTGGATCGTCTGTTGCGATGGCAGGGCCGATGAAGAGACTACCAGCGGAAGGTCCGGCGGCGCAGCTGGCCGTTGGCCGCCCACGCGGCGGCCAGATTGAAGGCCGCCCGCACCAGCGCGGCAGGCAGTCTCCTGACGGCGCGGGCCGGCGGCAGGCTCTTCAGCTGGCGCAGGGGCAGGGCGATGAAGCCCGTTGGAGCCAGCCACCAGCCTCCGGCGCTCAGCCGCTCGTCAACCAGCCTGGCGAACCAGTCGGGCGCGCGCTCGTTCCACTCGCCGACCAGCTGCCCGCCGCTGCGGCCGGTGGCCTTCACCTGTGCAGCGAGGTGTTCGAACAGGATGAAGTTCGTCGCGCTGCCGACCAGCAGCCGGACCTCGTGATGGAAGAGGGTGCGAAGGTCGGTCACGGCCTCGAATGTGTGGGAAGCGTCTTCCGCCCGGGTGAGGCGGGACGGCGTGTCGGGCCGGGTAAAGCAGTCGGTGCACAGCATCGCCTTGAGGTAGCCGTCCTCCACGAGCAGGCCGACGGGCATCCAGATTCCGCGCAGCACGGAGCCGCGGGCCGCGTAGAGCGACCCGGCCAGCTTGGGCGGCCCGCTCCGGTTCAGTTCGGAGGCGGCCAGAGACATGCGCTCGCGCGCGGTGAGGTTCGGCTTGAAGGCCAGGTCCTTCAGGATCACGTCCACGCTGGCGTGGGCCTCCGGATGCTCCTGGAGGGCGGCGACCAGACGGCGCAGGGTGGTGGGGGCGACCAGCTGGATGTCGCCGTCCATCAGGATCAGCACGTCGGCCGCCGGATCGGCCAGCCGGTGAACGTAGGCGTTCCAGGTCCGGCTCTTTCCGGGCTCCGGCAGATTCTCCACCCGCGCGGCCACGTGCGGGAGGCCGGCGAACGTCTGGGTCAGGGCCGCGGCCGCCACTTCGGCCGTGCGATCGCGGCAGCCGTTGGGCAGGACGACGATCTCGACGCGCGTGTCGGGCTGCTGCGCGGGATCGAGGAGATCCTGTGCGCGCAGCGAGGCCAGCGTGGCGCCGATGCACCGCTCCTCGTTGTACGCGAAAATGCCGATGCTGATCTTCATGGCGGGGCGGAGTCTAGCAAGTCCGCCGGCCGCTGTCAGGCGCCTGCTGCCCGGTGCCCGGGGGCGGCGAGGCGCCGGGCGGGGCGCTCCAGCTCGCGGGGTGCGCCATGGCTCTGACGCCGATGGTGCCGCTGACCATGTTCGGGTGGATTCCGCTGGTGCTGTCCCTGTTCGCCCGGTTCAAGGCGCGGCACGCGGCGATCGCCGGCTTCCTGCTGGCGTGGATGTTCTTGCCGCAGTATGACTACGAGCTGCCCGGGCTGCCCAACTACAGCAAGATCAGCGCGGCCAGCTACGGCATCCTGCTCGGCACCCTGCTGTTCAACCGCAGCGCCTTCGGCCGCATTCACGTTCATCCGCTCGACCTGCCCGTCGCCCTGTGGTGCGCCTCGTCATTCGTCTCCTCGATCAGCAACGGGCTCGGCGCGTGGGACGGACTGTCCGCCTTGCTCGGCAAGGTCACCGTGTGGGGCATCCCGTATTTCCTCGGGCGCCTCTACTTCGGCAGCACCGAGGCGCTGCGGGATCTGTGCATGGGCGTCTTCCTGGGCGCGCTGCTCTACGTGCCGTTCTGCCTGTACGAAGTGATTATGAGCCCGCAGCTGCACAAGCTGGTCTACGGGTGGCACCCGCACAACTTCGGCCAGGCGAAGCGCGGCGGCGGCTGGCGCCCGGTGGTGTTCATGAAGCATGGGCTGATGACCGCCATGTGGATGGGCGGCGGCGCCCTGGCCGGGCTCAGGCTGTATGCCAGCCGGAACCTGGGGAAGCGGCTGCCGGTGCTGCCGATTCCCTCCGCCCTGGCGGTTGCCGCCGTGGTGGTCACCTGCATCCTCTGCAAGTCGATGGGCGCGTTTCTGCTCATGGTCCTGGGGCTGGCGGGCATCGTGCTGGCCACCCGGACCCGCCGGTCGTGGCTGATCCTGGTGATCATGGTCTACCCGATGTTCTATATGGTGACGCGCGGCACCGGCCTGTGGGACGCCCAGAACCTGCTGCGCACGGTTCAGCAGTACACCTCGAGCGAGCGGTCCGGATCGCTGGAGTTCCGCATCAGCAACGAGAACATCCTGGCCGAAAAGGCGCGCGAGCGCATGGCGTTCGGCTGGGCCGGGTGGAAGCGGTCCTACGTTCGCGACGACCGGGGCGAGACGGTGTCCATCCCCGACGGCCTGTGGATCATCGCCTACGGTCAGAACGGGGTGTTCGGCCTGGCCGCGCTCACGCTGACGCTGCTGGTGCCTCAGTGGCTGTTCCTGCGCCGGTTCCCGGCTCGCCGGTGGCGCGAGCCGCCGGTGGCCGCGCTGGTGCCGCTGTCCGTCCTGCTCGGGCTGTTCATGATCGACAACCTGCTCAACGACATGTTCAACCCGGTCATGCTGCTCGCCGCCGGCGGCATCACCGGCCTCTACATCCGTGGCCCGTCGGCCGCGGCGCAGGATCCCGACGTATCGGCGCCGGACGATACCTCGCCCGCACCCCCGCGCGCACCGAGGTTGCTGTGAGCGCATCTGCCCGGAGTTCGGCCAAGCGGACGGCCATGCTCGGGTCGCTGTGGACCTTGGGCGGCTACGGGGCTTCCCAGGTGATCCGGCTCGTCTCCAGCCTGATCCTGGCCCGGCTGCTGTTCCCGGAGGCCTTCGGTCTGATGGCGCTGGTGAACGTGTTCATGCAGGGGCTGGAGATGCTGTCCGACATCGGGCTGGGGCCGAGCATCATTCAGAACAAGCGCGGATCGGAGCCGAAGTTCCTGCATACCGCGTGGACCCTGCAGATTCTGCGCGGCCTGCTGCTGTGGCTGGTGTCCTGCGGCCTGGCCCACCCGGTGGCCACGTTCTTCAGCGCGCGCGACCCGCTGGCCGTCCAGCTCACGGCCGTGCTTCCGGTGGCCGGCCTGATGGCGGTGTTCGGCGGCTTCTCGTCGACCGCCCTCTACACGCTCAACCGCCGGATGGAGATGCGGAAGCTGACCGTGATGGCGGTGGCGCCGCAGGCGGTGACCCTGCTCGTCTCCATCGTGTGGGCGGTTCTTGACCGCAGCGTGTGGGCGATCGTGGGCGGCGGCCTGGCGGGCAGCCTGGTCCGACTGATCCTGAGCCACGCGCTCAACGACGGTCCGCGCGATCGGCTCGGCTGGGATGGCGAGGCCGCGCGGGAGCTCGAGAAATTCGGCCGCTGGGTGTTCTTCAGCACCGTGGTTTCGTTTCTGGCCTCCAACCTGGATCGCGTGGTGCTGGGGCGCCTGCTGACGCTGGGCGAGCTCGGGCTATACAGCATTGGCATGACCTTCGCCCGGGTGGCCACCCAGGTTTCGACCCGCCTCACCAATGTCGTGGTGTTTCCTCTGCTCTCGCGGAACCAGGACAAGCCCGAGCGCCTGCTCTCCTTTGCCGTGCGGGCACGCGCCGCCGTCCTGTGGGCCGGAGGCGCCATCTGCGCCGGGTTCGCCATCTTTGCGCCGACCTTCTTCGGGCTGCTGTACGACACGCGTTATGCGGGCGCGGGCCGGATCTCGCAGTGGCTGGCCCTGTACGTCTGGGCGTGGATCCTGAACGCCACGATCGACCGCATCCCGCTGGCGCTCGGCCGCCCGCGCGCGCTCTTCACCGCCAACCTCGCGGGTGCGTTCGGCATGGTGCTGGCGTGGGGCGGCTACCAGGTCGCCCAGCTGCCCGGATTCATCACGGGCATGGCGCTCTCCAACGTGGCCGCCCATCTTTGCCTTCTGGCGGCCATCCCGCCTCCGCGCGTCGGCTTGATCCGCCAGTCCGTCCGTGCCTCGCTGGGGGTCTCGGCCTATGCCGTCGGTGCGCTGGCGCTGTTGGCCGGCGTGGACGCGCATGCGTCGAAATGGCTTTCGGCGGGAATCCACGGCGTGATGGCGGCGCTGCCCCTGGCTGCGGCCGCGCTGGTCGTGCGCCGCATGATGGCCACGCCGAGCACGCCGCCCGAGCTGGAGCAGCTGGCGCTGGACGTCAGCGCCCGGCGGATCCCGATCGACGTGCTGCGCGAGCGGGGGAGCGATGTGCTGATCGCGCGGGTGCCCGGGCCGGGCGGCAAGCCCGTCATCGTCAAGCTGTGGAATCGGCGGGGCTGGCGCGGCTTTCTGCGCCGCGTCACCGGCACGACCATCGCCGGCCGGGAGTGGGGCGCCCTGCGGCGGCTGAGCCGGGGCGAGCTGGGCGTGCCCGAGGCCCTGGCCTGCTTCACGCTGCGCGATCCGGATGCGCGCCACACGGAGGTGCTCGTCGAGGAGGACCTGGGGGTGTGCCGGGATGCCACGGACGAGTACAAGGCCATGCTGCGCGAAGGCCGGATGGCCGAGGCGTCTGCGTTTGAGGAGCACGTGCTGCGCGCGACCGAGGTCATGCTCGAGTGCGGCCTGATCGACACCGACCACCGCCTGCCCAATTTCGTCGTGCGGCCGGACGGGCGGCCCGTGCGGCTCGACTTCGAGCTGGCGCGAGCGGTGCGCGATCCGCGGCGCCACGAGGCGTCGCTCGGCCGCATGGTCGGCACGTTCCTGGGGAGCTACGTCTTTGCCGTTCAGCCGGACGTCGCGCGGGCGCGCGCCTTCGCCGAGCGCCTGCAGGGGCGCCTCCGGCTCAGCCCGCGCGTGCTCGCCGTGGTTCGCGCGCGCGTGGACGAGATGACGGAGCGGCAGCGCCGCGAGATCGGTTTGGATACCCGGATGGAGTGGCCATGGTAAACGAGAGCCCGACTGCCAGCCCGCGCACCCTCGTGTTGTTCGGGGTGCCGTTCCACGATGTCACCTTTGCGGAGGCCATCGCCTGGTGCGTGGCCCGCATGAAAAGCGGCCCGCCAGCCTGCCTGGCAACGGCGAACGTCGACTTTCTGATGCAGGCCACGCGCGACCCGGAGCTGCAGCGGATTCTGCTGGAGGCTGACCTCGTTGTGGCCGACGGCATGCCGATCGTCTGGGCCTCCGGCCGGTTCGGGCCGCCGCTGCGCGAGCGGGTGACGGGGAGCGACCTCGCGCCGATGCTGGCCGCCGCCTGCGCGCGCGAGGGCTTGCGCATCTTCCTGCTGGGCGGATCGCCCGGCGTGGCAGAGAAGGCGGCGGCCGTGCTGGTGGAGCGCAACCCCGGGCTGGTCGTGGCGGGCACCTACTCGCCGCCGGTGGCCGGCATTCTCGACATGGACCATGCCTCCATCCTCAAGCGGCTGCGCGAAGCCCGGCCGCACCTGCTGCTGGTGGCGTTTGGGGCGCCGAAGCAGGAAAAGTTCATCAACCTCCACCTTCGCTCGTGGGCGATCCCGCTGGCGGTCGGAGTCGGAGGGACTCTGGACTTCCTGGCCGGCGCCCAGACGCGTGCCCCGCGGTGGGTCCAGCGGATCGGGTTCGAGTGGCTGTGGCGCATGTGCACCGATCCGCGTCGCTTGGTCAAACGCTATGCGGGCAACATCAGCTTCCTCGCGGGATCCATGCTGCGCCTGCGGCACCTGCTGGGCCGGGCGACGGGGGGGGGCGGGCTCGAACTGGACTGGTCCGGACTGGATGCCGTCCTGGCGCGCGGGGATCGGTTCGCGGCCTTTGACCTGGGGCGAGTGGACCGGCTGGACAGCCAGGCTCTGGGGCGGCTGGTTCACGCGGCCAAGGTTCTGCGCGGGCGCGAGGGGCGCCTGCTGGTCCATGGCGGAGCGCCGCAGGTGGAGTACCAGCTGCGCGAAGCCGGATTGGTGGGCTACCTCGAGTACCACGTGTCCCTGCCGCACGCCCGGCAGCGACAGGCCGAGCTGGAGGACGAAGCGAGGAAGGGCGTCGTGAGTGTGGACCGGGGCCGGATTCGCCTGCGGCTTCCGGCCGAGCTGAGCTCAGCCGGCCTGGCCGCGTGGGCGGCCCGCGTGGATGCGGTCTGGCCCGAGGGCGTGGCTGAGGCCGCCGTCGATGCGGGCGGACTCGATTTTCTGGACAGTGCGGGACTGGGCTGGCTGGTCGCGTTGCGCAAGCGATGCCAGGACCGGAGCATCGGATTTGTCTGTCGGGGGTTCCATGGAGCGGCCCAGCAGACGCTGCGGCTGGCCCGGATGGAGGCGTTCTTCAGTGCCGGATGAGCGAGGGGAGTCAAGGGATGCCGGCCCTCGCAGC
>CAYSLU010000078.1:0-7626 GCA_964431965.1 uncultured Verrucomicrobiota bacterium | reverse complement strand
GCGCCGTGACAGGCGCCGGGTCCGTGTGCTAGTCTCGCCCCCAGTCGGTCGGCCGGAGGGCTCCATGCCATGAAATGGTCGAGACGGACGAAGCTCCTGGTGGCGGGGTGCTTCGCGCTCTTCGTCACGCTGTCGATCTCCATTCAACGCTGGATTGTTTACCCCCAGTTCCAGGCGCTTGAGGCCCAGGACGTACGGCGCAACACGGAGCAGCTGCTGGCCGGGGTCGAGCGCGAGACCCGGAGCTTGGCGTCATTCATCGCGGACTACGCCGAGTGGGATGACGCGTGGGCGTATGTCGGGAGTCCCGACCCGGAGTTCATCCGGAGCAACTTCGCGCAGAGCGGGTTCGAGCGCGAGAACTTCCAGATGGTCTGGATTATCCGGGCGGACGGAGCCGTGCTCTACCGGGCATGCTTCGATCCCGCGCAGCGGCGTCTGGAGGAGGTGACGGCCGCGGCCGGCGAGCGGATCCTGGAGGGGCACTCGTTCCTGAGGCCGCTGACCGGGGAATCGGTTTCGGGGATCATGGTCACCGCGCAGGGGGCGGCCCTGGTCGCAGCCCACCCGATCCTGACCACGAAGGGGGGCGGGCCGCCGCGGGGGGTCCTGGTGATGGGTCGCCTGATGGGGCCTGCATTCGCGGGGAAGCTGTCCGAGCAGATGCGCCTGCCCGTCGAGCTGCGCCCGGTGCAGAATCGGACTGCGCGACTGAAGCCGAACGTGCCCGTCCATCGTCGCCTGGCATCGGGGGAGATGGAGACGACGATCCTGTGGAAGGACTGGTTCGGTCAGCCGGCGCTCGTGCTGAGCATGCGATCGCCTCCGAACATCACCGCGGTGGGGCGCCGCGCCCTGGTGCAGAGCGTGCTGGCGGTGTTGGGGCAGGGCATGCTGTTCTTGATCATCGGCGGGCTGGTGGCGCGCCGCAGCATCCAGCGCTCGCAGAAGGCTGAGATTGCCCGCCAGCTGGAAGAGCGCACGGCCGCCCTTCGCGAGACCGAGCAGTACCTGCAAGCCATCATGAACACCGTGCCGGCGGCTATCGTCATCGTGGATGCCGCACGGCACACCATCCTGGACGCCAACCCGGCGGCGCTCGCCCTCATCAACGCCAGTCGGGAGGACGTCGTCGGCCAGCGATGCCACACGTTCATCTGTCCGGCCGAGGAGGGGCGGTGTCCCATCACGGAGGAGGGCAAAGTCTGTGACCGGGCGGAGCGGCAGTTGCTGCGCCGCGACGGGGTTGTTATTCCGGTACTGAAGACCGTGGTTTCCACGCATCTGCGCGGGCAGGATTGCCTGCTGGAGTGCTTTGTGGACATCCGGGATCAGAAGGCAGCCGACGAGAAGATTCGCCAGACCGTGGAGGATCTGGGGCGCATGAACCGCGCCATGATCGGGAGGGAAGAGCGGATTCTGGAGCTGAAGCGCGAGGTGAATGCGCTGCTGCACGAGCTGGGGCGGGGGGCCGGATACCGCGATGACGGCAACCTCGCTCGCGCCGGAGGGGTGACATCATGAAGGTTCGACGGACCGCATGCTTCACGGCGGCGGCCGTGATCGCCGGACTGCTGGCGGGCTGCCGGGCCCAGCCCGTGGAGTCGGCGGCCGATCGCGCCGCGGTGGTCGATCTGGCGGCGCGGATAGCGGCGGACGTCCAGCGCATCGAGGCGCGCACCCGCCAGCTGGCCGAGGCCACGGCCCGCACCTACGCCGAGGCGGACCGCATCGTGGCCGGGGTGGACACCAACCGCTACGCGTTCACCCCCGAGGGCTGCTACTACAAGACGGTCGATGACGGCGGCCCGGCCCTGTGGGTGTCGGGCGTGGTTCCGGTGGACGCGGCCGTGCAGCGGGTGGCGTGGGCGACCGAGGGAATCGACGCGGAGCTCCGCGCCATTCCGCGCGAGTCGCCTGCCGTGGCCCAGGCGTACTACAACGACCGGAACTCCGTCAATCGCATCTACCCGCCGTTCGATGTGCTCTCCCAGTACGCGCCCGGGATGAAGATCCCGGAGTTCAGCTTCTATTACCTCGCGGATGCGAAGCACAACCCGGAGCGGCTGGTGAGATGGGTAGACGAGCCGTATGTGGATCCCGCCGGCCGCGGGTGGATGGTGTCGTGCATCGCGCCGGTCTACCAGGGCGACGAACTGATGGGCGTGGTCGGGCTGGACGTCACCGTGGCGGGAATCGTGGAGAGCTATCTGCGGCCGGCCGGGGGGGCGTGGGCGCTCGTCGATCACAACGGGACCATCGTCGCCGCAACGGAGAGCGCCATCGAGCTCTTCGCCATGCCGCCGCTGATCGACCATCGCTACGTGAACACCGTCAAGAGCGACCGCTACCGGAACAAGGACTACAATCTGCAGCAATCTCCGAATGCGGACGTGCGGCGGCTGGCCGCTGAAGTTTCCCGTCGCGGCGCCCGCGCCGTCGTATTCGGCCCCCCTGAGAATCCGCGCCGCGTGCTGGCTGAGCCCATCGCCGCCCTGCGTTGGACGGCCCTGCTGGTGGCGGAGTAGCCACATGAAACGGCGCCTGCACCACCGACTTCCGTTGCTGGTCGCGCTGGCCGCCGGCACCCTGCTGCTGGCCGTGGCGTTCCTCTTCCTGCTGTTCCGGGAGGGCGAGGCGGGCGTCCGCTTGCGCTGGACAAACAAGGCGCGCGATGACGCGATGGCGCTGCGCCACGGAGTCGACCAGTTCGGGGACGACTTCGACGGCCTGTGCGACGAGGGGCTCTGGCTGAGGGTGGCGCACCAGCCGCCGCCGTACTCCACGCAGGACATGCTCGCCCTGAAGCGTTTCCGGGCCCGCAACCAGGACCTGCTGGAGCAGGTGGTCGTAGTGGGCCCGGATGGGGTGCGGGCCATCCACTGGGACGCTAACAATTATGTTCGCTTCGAGTCGGCGCCTCGACCCACCGCTGATGACCTGGCGGAGGAGCGATGGGAGGGAGCGCGCATCCACATACCCCGCGCGCTGCAGTACGGAAAGGGCAGAGCGTACACGGCGATCGCCATCGTGAACCTCCGCCTGTACGTCGACCAGCACCTGCAGCCGCAGGGGTTCGCGGCTTCGGGCTGGATTGCTCTGCTGGATCGGAATGGGTTCCCTCTGCTGGTCGCCAGCCGCAGCGAAGGGGCTCCCGGTTCCGAGGGCCTGGTCGGCCTCCTGGACCCATACCGGACTGAGTTGCATCGGGGACTGCAGGTGAATGGCCGGGGCATGCTGGCAGGAGGGCGGCGGGTTGAGTTCGTCGTCTATCCGGCGCGCGTTCTGGGGCGGCCGATCGGCGTGGCGTACGGGGCGGATGTGATGGATGTGTACGGCGGGGTCGTGCGAACCGCGATCCTGCTGGGGAGCGCGGCCGTCCTGCTGCTGCTGTGGGCATCGTTGATCTTCCTCGAGCTGCTGCGCCGCGAGCGGGAAGCCCAGCGCGGCCGGCGCGAGGTTGTGGAGCAAATGACGCGGCTGGCGGCGCAGGTTCCAGGCGTCCTGTTCAGCCTCTGGCGCCACGAGGGGCGGGAGGAGTATCTCTACGTGAGCCCGGGTGCGCAGGCGATCTTCGGCGTCAGCGAAGTCGCTGGGCCCGGAGTCTCGGCGCGTGTGCGCGCGGCTATCCATCCGGACGACATCGTGGCCCGCGACGCCGAGTTCGACCATGCCGCGCGCGTGCAGCGCCCCTGCCGCGTGGAGTACCGGGTGCTGCAGCCGGACGGGTCGGTCCGCTGGCTGCTGGTCACCGCGGCTGCGGAGCCCGCTCCCGCCGGCGGGCTTGTCTGGCATGGCGCGGCCATCGACATCACCCAGCGAAAGAAGGCCGAGTCCGAGCTGCAGAAGGTGGCCGCCGAGCTGCGGCTCAGCCAGCAGGTGGCCCTGAGCATTATGGAAGACGCCACCCAGGCGCGGGACCGCGCGGAAGGCATCAGCCGCGAGTTGGAGCTGGCCACCCAGCGAGCGAACACCATGGCGGAGGAAGCGCATTCGGCCAATCGGGCCAAGAGCGAGTTCCTGGCCAATATGAGCCATGAGATCCGCACCCCCATGAACGCCGTGGTGGGCCTGACGGGCCTGCTGTGGGAGACACCGCTCAACGACGAGCAGCGCGACTACGTACACACCATCCGGGACAGCGGCGAGCAGTTGCTGTCCCTCATCAGCGACATCCTCGACTTCTCCAAGATCGAAGCCGGCCATCTGGAGCTGGAGCTCGAAACGTTCGACTTGGTGGCCCTCGTTGAGGGCGTCGTCGACCTGCTGGCCGAGCGGGCCGCCGCCAAGCACCTCGAGCTGCTGTGCGATATCGGGCCGGTGGCCGGCGGCACGTGGCGGGGCGACCCCGCCCGCGTCCGCCAGGTGCTCATCAACCTTCTGGGAAACGCCATCAAGTTCACCGATCGCGGCGAGGTCGTCGTCTTCGTGGGCGCCGGCAGCGCGGACGCCCCGGAGGGATCGCCGCGACCGATTCTGCGGTTTGAGGTCCGAGACACTGGGGTGGGGATCTCGGCGGAAGGGCAGACGCGGCTGTTCGAGTCGTTTTCGCAGGTGGACGGATCTTCGGCGCGGCGCCACGGCGGAACCGGCCTGGGCTTGGCGATCTGTCTCCGGCTGGTGACGCTGATGGGCGGCTTCATCGGCGTCGACAGCTCGCTGGGCGAGGGCTCGGAGTTCTGGTTCGAGATACCGCTGGAGCCCGTACCGGACCCCAGCCCGAACGCCGTCCCGGAGCACGCGCTGCCGGAGAACCTTCGCGTGCTGGCGGTGGATGACCATCCCACCAACCGCCTGATTCTGGCGCGGCAGCTGAAGAGCTGGCGTGTGGAGGCCGATGCGGTCGATGGCGCTGTGGCCGCAGTGGGACACCTGGAGGAGGCCGCCCGGAGCGGCCGTCCGTACCAGCTGCTGATCACCGATATGATGATGCCGGATGTGGACGGGGGGGAACTGATCCGGCTCGCCCGCGCCCTTCCGGCCTACCGGGCGCTGCCCGTCCTGGTGCTCTCGTCGATGGGGCACACCGATCGGACCCGCGACCTGCGCACCGAGAGCCACACGGCGGTCCTGCTCAAGCCGGCACACCAGTCGCACCTGCTCGATGCCATGGTGCGGCTGCTGAACCGGGATCGCTCCCCGACGTCCGCGTCGGAGTCGCAGCCGGCGCTCCCTCCATCCGCCTCCAGGCCCGGGATGCGGATCCTGCTGGCGGAAGACAACTCGGTGAACCAGATGGTTGCGATGCGGCAGCTGCAGCAGCTCGGATACCGGGCTGACGCGGTGGCCAACGGCCTGGAGGCTCTGGCCGCCTTGGCGAGCATTCCCTATGACGCGGTCCTGATGGACTGCCAGATGCCTGAGATGGACGGCTACGAGGCTACCCGCGAGCTTCGCCGACGCGAGGCCGGCCGCCGCCACACCGTGGTGATCGCCATGACCGCCCATGCGATGGAAGGCGACCGGGAGAAGTGCCTGTCCGCCGGGATGGATGACTACATCACCAAGCCCGTCCGGCCGGAGACTCTGGCTCGCGCCCTCGAGCGCTGGACAGTCAACCCATCGTCGGGCTCATCCGGGGCGGTCTAGCCGCGGCTTGTCATCGCGTCGTCGGGGCAAGGATATGGCCCCCGGGGGGCGGGCACGGCTGCGGTCCCGACGCGTTGACGCCCCGCACGTTTTGGCGCCGGCTTTTTCGTGTTGATTTCCGGAAGCGGTTTGGTGACCATATCCGCCCGTTTGATACACAAGCGGACGCAACTGTTCCGACGTAGCTCAATGGTAGAGCGGGTGGCTGTTAACCACTAGGTTGCAGGTTCGAGCCCTGCCGTCGGAGCCAAGCAGTAGACGCTTCGCGTCACTGCTTGGCGGTGCAGGGAAGCGAAGCTTCTCCTGCACTGCCTTCCCCCCTTGGTTCTCTGATCCTGGAATAGAGAAACAAGGGTTTCTGTTCCTCTCGTCGTCTCTTCTTGCGCTGTCCTCATCTCGCGCTTGAACCCCGAAGTGAGCTTTGTTCTACTGCGGGGGTGCCGTCCAAACTGCGATACTGCGTATACGTGCTCCTTTCCATGCACGACGGCGATCTGTACGTGGGATTCACGACTGATCTGCAACGCCGCCTGACCGAGCACTTCCACGGCGAATCCAAGGCCACCGCCCCGCGCCGTCCGTTCCGGCTCATCTACTGCGAGTACTTCTTCTCAAAGAGAGACGCCGAACGCCGTGAAGGCTATCTGAAGACCACGTCAGGCCGGAAGGGCTTGAAACTGATTCTGCGCGAGACGTTCGCGTCCCGGGTCTGGGACTGAAGAGGCAGACGGTGGATCCGCAAAGGCCAGAGTCAGGCGAGATGGGAGGCGATGGCGCCATTCTTGCCGCCGCAACCCGAAGTCCAGGCGCAACGGTCGACCAACACTCCACCCCTGACGCCAAAATCGCTTTGTTCAGGTCCCTGTTCCGGGGGCGCGAGGACGTGTATCCCCGCCGGTTCGAGAGCCGCAAGACCGGCAAGTCCGGCTATAGTCCCGTCTGCGCCAACGAGTGGGTCAGAGGCCTGTGCGACAAGCGCACCATGCAGTGCGCCAAATGCCCGAACCGCCGGTTGCTGCCCGTGACGGACGAAACGGCTCGACAACACCTCACCGGCCAGGACGACAAAGGCCGTGAGTTTGTCATGGGTGTCTATCCGATGCTTCTGGACGAAACCTGCTTCTTCCTGGCCGCGGATTATGACCGGGACACTTGGCGCGAAGACGTGGCCGCCGTTGCGGATACCTGTCGGCAGATGGCACTCCCCGCAGCCATCGAACGCTCTCGATCCGGCAATGGCGCTCACGTGTGGCTGTCCTTCGAGGAAGCCGTTCCTACCCGGTTGGCCCGCGATCTCGGCGCGCACATTCTAACCGAGACAATGGAGCGCCGCCCCGATATCGGCCTCGGTTCGTATGACCGGTTCTTCCCCAATCAGGACACGCTGCCCGACGGCGGCTTCGGCAACCTCATCGCGCTGCCGCTGCAGAAGCGGCCGCGTGAGTTGGGCAACAGCGCTTTTCTCAATGAATCGGGTGTCCCGTATGTCGATCAGTGGGCATTCCTATCGAGTATCCGGAGGATCAACCGTTCCGAAGTCGAACGGATCGTTCGCGCCGCCGAGAGTCGAGACCGGGTCGTCGGGGTGCCGTTTGCCATAGGCGAGGATGACGACGTAGCGCCGTGGACCGCGCCGCCATCGCGGCGACGCAAGGACCCGCCCATCGGCGGTCCGCTTCCAGAGACGCTGGAACTGGTCTTGGGCAACGAGATCTACATCGCGAAAGATGTGATGCCACCCGCGCTCCGCAATCGCCTGCTCCGACTGGCGGCTTTCCAGAACCCTGAGTTCTACAAAGCGCAGGCCATGCGTCTGCCAACTCGCGGTAAACCGCGCATCATCGGATGCGCGGAGGACCACCCGCAACACATCGGGTTGCCGCGAGGGTGCATGGAAGAGCTTGTGCGCACTCTGTCGTCGCTGGGCATTCGGCCTCACATTCGTGACGAGCGTTGCACGGGCACACCTTTGCAGGTCTCATTCGTCGGTGCGTTGCGCCCGGAACAGAAACCGGCCGCCGAAGCACTGGCAGCGCA
>CAYSLU010000077.1:0-26081 GCA_964431965.1 uncultured Verrucomicrobiota bacterium | reverse complement strand
GCGATCCCCGTCAGGCCGCCTCGATCGCGATCCGGCGCTTCCGCGCCGGTTCGGCCTTCGGCAGGGTCAGGCGCAACACCCCGTTGCGGACGGTGGCCCGGATCTTTTCCCGATCGATCTCGCTCGATATGCTGAACTCGCGGCGGTAGTCGCCGACTCCATACTCCGCCGCCGAGAGTCGGAACCCCTGGTGCGCCGGCGCCGTGGCATGGCCCTCGAGGCGCAGCACATCGTTCTCCAGCGTGACCTCCACGCTCTTCTCGTCGACACCCGGTATGTCCGCGGTGAGCACGATGCTGTCTGCGGTCTCGACGATGTCCACGGCCGGTGAGTACACCCGCGCAGTGCGGGCCGGCTCAGCCACCTGAGTGCTTCCTTCGACCTTCTTGATGTTCACGTCCATGGCTGTTCCTCCTGGGTTGCTCCGCCCTCAGGCGGCTTGAATGGCGATCTTCTGCGGTTTGTCTGCCTCCGTGCGCGGGAGCGAAACGCGGAGTATTCCGTTGCGATGACTGGCCTTGGTCTTGGCGCCGTCCACCGCAAACGGCAGATCGACGGTTCGAACGAATCGGCCGTAGCGCCGCTCGCGCCGATGGCAGGACTCACCCTCCTTGAGTTGCTCGGGCTCGCGCTGGCCGGACAGCGTCACCGTCGAGCCGACGACAGACACGTCGATCTCCTTGGGATCGATCCCAGGCACCTCCGCCTCCAGCAGCACCTCGTCATCCGAGACCCAGGCATTGATCGCCGGATACCGCGCGCCCGCCGGGCTGCCCCAACCGGATACGGCCCGATTGAAGTCATCTTGCAGATCCAGAAGATCGTCCAGCAGTGACCACGATCCCCGCCCCGCATACCTTGTGATACTCATGGTGTCTAACTCCTTAGTTGGATGTTGTTAGCTGATCGAGTAACGGATTAGCATCGGTTGTGCCAAGCTAAGTTCTATGATCAGTCTGCGTTCGCAAATTGCTTATAAATAGACTTATACAACGTATAGACCACGAAAGATCGAGGTGATTTAGTGGGACTACATGACGCTCATGCGGAATTTATGAAGAGACAAGATGGCTCTTTTGGTGGCGCCCCTGCTTGCCGTCTGATTGCGTCGGATCCTGGTGTGGTCGCAAGGTCGTACCGCGAAGCCCGCCCGGACGGCCTCCGCCGCGAAGCGACGGTTGCGACGATCTCCAACTCGGGTTTTGCATGAAGCCCGCGACTACCAGCGGTCGTCACAGAGCCCGCTGGCCGCGCGATTTGTCTGGAACTGGTCTTTGGATGCGGTATTAGAGTGGTCCTGCTGTGGTGGAGGTCATGAAATGAAGGATGGCGGAACAGCAGGGGTTGGCATGGTCAGGGCGGAGACATTCGCGCTGGCGGACGACGGGGTGTTCCCGAACAATCCGCGGTTTCCTGTTCTGCTCTATCGCGGCGCGTTGGATCTTCCGGATCGCAATCCGAGCCGGGTGGCGGAGGAGATCGTGAAGGTGAACGGCTGGGCTGGGACATGGCGCAACGGGATATATGCCCGGCATCACTACCATAGCGCAGCGCATGAGGCGCTCGTGGTCTGCGCCGGGATGGCGCGGCTGCAGATTGGGGGGCCGTCGGGTCCGGTCGTGGACGTGCGTCGGGGCGACGTTCTGGTGATTCCGGCCGGGGTGGCGCATCGGAACGCGGGGAGCACCTCCGAGTTCCTGGTGCTGGGCGCGTATCCGCCCGGGCAAGCCCCGGACTTATGCGTAGGTGAGGTCGGGGAGCGCCCGGCCGCAGACGAGCGGATCGCACGGCTGGGCCGTCCCGCAATGGACCCGGCGTTCGGTCCGCGCGGTTCGCTGCTGGAGCTGTGGGGCTCGGCGGGCGACATGGGCCTTCGGCGAAACTGACAGGAGAGCAAGCGGCATGAAACGGCATGGACTGATCGCAGGGCTGGTCGTGATGTGCGGCGCGGCGTTCGCGGCGGAGCCGGTGTGCTACCGGCTGTACGATGATCTCGGAGCGTTCGTGAACAATCCCGAAGGGAAGGACTTCACGCTCACGTTGGACGTGCGGGATATCAACCGGGTGGGGCGCGGGCCGAGCGAGCTGCTGGTGAAGGTCTACGACCCCGACGGGCGCGCGGTCGTCCGCGAAGTCGTTCCGGACGACGGCGTGAATGCGCTGGGGACGGGGCCGACCCTGGCCGGGTGGGACCACGAGGCGTGGTACTACGAGACGTGCTACTCGCGCGGGCTGGAGCCCGTGGTTCGCTGGAGCAGTGCGTCGGATCCGGCGCGGCTGGCGGCCATGTCGAAGCGGACGCTGACCTACTCCGTGAAGGGCGGCGGGAAGGGCGTGTACCGCGTGATCCTGGCCGGAAGCCCGGACCACTACGTGTCGCTCGCGACGGAGCCCGCCCTGTCATTCGGGGTGAACGGCGGCCCGGATTGGGCCCACGGCCACCACGCCCTCTTCAAGCGTTGCTACCTGTACGTCCCGAAGGGCGCCGCGGGCATCGGACTGGGGTTGCTGGAACTCGATCGGCCGCGCGGCCGGCGCGCGGTTCTGAAGACGATGGACGGGAAGGTTCTCACGCTTCAGCAGGTCACGCGGGCGCGGACGGGCGACGTGGAGAAGCAGACGCCGCTGACCATGAGCGTCGACGGCAGTGACGGGTACGTTTCGATTGCGGGCGAGTTCGAGAAGCCGGGCCAGTACGACGACCAGGTGCTCGCGTTCGAGGTTTCGGACGGGCCGGGCGACTACTTCCTCGGCGTGGACATCCTGATGCCGAAGGAGCAGCGAAACTGGCGGGGCCAGCCGCGCGTTCCCGCCGTGCTTTGCCCGGACGAGCAGACGGCGCGCGCGGTGCGGAACGGCGCGCTCTACCACGATGGCGAGGTGTTCTGGCAGATGAACCAAGTCCGGCTCTGGGACTGGCTGAAGACGCTCAAGCCGGAGGATCTGAAGCCGCCGGCCGACCTGCCGGCCAAGCCCGGGTTCATCTCGGTCGGGTCGCATCAGACCCCCATGCAGTTCCTCAAGAACGCGCAGCTGAAGGACCCGAAGCCGGGCACGGCCGACATCGTGATGCACAGCTACGATCTGCACCGGAACCGGGCGGCCCTCAATACCGCGATCCAGGAGATGCTGGAGGGCATGCGGATCATCGGCCCGAACGACCACGTGATGCACGGCCGGAACCTGGCGTACGAGATGGGCTGCTACAGCTACTTCTACCATCGGCCGGCCTGGCGCATTCTGCAGCAGCCGGACGCGCCCGAGGCGGCCAAGGGACCCATCCGCGAGTTCGCCATGCAGATCGGCGACCGGATGCCCTTCTGCCGGGGGATCGAGCTGGTCAACGGCAACTCGCTTTCCAGCCTCGTCGAGGGCATGCGGTACGTGGTCGAGGCCACGGGCGACCCGCTCCACCGGCAGCTCTTCGACACGTACTGGGCCCGCTATACAACGGGCGGGTTCGGCGACCGCGTGGGCGTGGGTCCGTCCGGCGGGGTTCAGGAGGGGTACGGCTACGACCACCACTACGGCGCCTACGTCCTGAGCGGGTGGCGGGCCGTGCTGGCCGATCTGGCCGACCCGCAATTCCAGCAGGTCTACAACGGCGTGCTCAATCTCTACAGCTATGTTGCCAGCGTGGGCGACAACGCGGCGCCCTGGGGCTCGCGGACACACATCAAGCCCACGCGCTACGACGCGTGGACCGAGGGGCCGTACCGATGGAAGGGCGTGGGCGGGCCTGACTTCACCGAGACGGTCAACAAGGCGAACGAGTTCTTCGTGGCGCGGCGGGCGACGTATTACGCGGTGACGTACCACGGGCGGATTACGCCGACCTGGCTCGGGGAGGGCTTTCACGGGCAGATCGGGTTCAGCGGCGGGATGCTCTGCCAGCTGCACGTGCCCGGGAAGGGGCAAGTACTCGCGTCCGTCCTGAGCGGCGACTACGGCGGCGGCATGCATCCGTCCCAGTGGCGCCGGTTCCACATCCACTCCCTGGTGGGCGAGACGGCCGACGGACAGCCGCTCGTGACGGCGAACAGCGAGCACCCGAACGCCCGCCTGGCAGGCAACGTGGTGACGAGTTCGGGCGAGGTGCGGCAGTCCTCGGTGGACGTGATCCGGTCGTACGCATTCGGCGCGGAGGACATCGTCTGCACGGTTCGGCTGCGCGAAAGCGGGACCGAGCGGGTGTTCGGGATCTATGGCGGGGCGCATGGCCTGCGCGGCCAGGTGCGCGAGGCCTACGAGATGATTCCGTTCACGAAGCTCACGGCGCCGGCCGGCCGCGGCAAGCCGCCCATCGTGAAGACAGCCGTCACCATGCTGGATGCGCAGGGCAAGCCCCTGGGCGCGCTTGCGCCCAAGCCGGTGACGGCCGCCGCCGTGGTCGTGGACCAGGGGGGATATGGGGTCCGCATCGAACTGGACGAGCCGCGGCCCGTCCAACTCGGCGAGAACAATACGGTTCTAATCGGGGTGGTCGGTCGCGGCGCGGGCGGTGCGGCGGCGGCCGAGTCCTCCAGTGCGGCCTCGCCCGGCGCCGAGGCGGAGCCGGCACCCGAGGGCGAGGGTGGCGAACCGGTTTCGGGGCGGGGCCAGGCCGTTTCGGCGAACGCGGTCGGGCTGTCCTACCGGCTGATCCCGTTTGCGACCGGCCCGGTAGATGCCCCGGTCCGTCCCGTGGATGCGGCATCCGCGGCGGTGCGGCCGGCGGCGGGTTCCTCCCCGACGCCATCGGCTGCGCCGGCCGCTGAGCGGAAGCTGTCCGTCCTCCCCGCGTTGGCGGATGCAGCCGCGGTGGCGGCGGCGCTGGATCGCGTCGAGCCGATCGCCGTTGGGGCGGGTGCGGCGCAGGTGGCCGAGGTGCGGGTCGGACTCTCCGGCACGAACCTGGCCATCGACGTGCGCGTGCGCGATCCGAAGCCGGTGCAGGCCGATACGGCGTGGAAGGGCTCATGCGTCGAGGTGTTCGGTTCCGTGCCGGGGGCGGCGGCGATCGGGCAGCTGTTCCTGGTTCCCGGCGGCGCGAAGGGAGCGGCGAAGGCGCTTCGGGCGAGGGGCGGGCAGCAGGCGCCGGCTCCGGAAGTGCCGGTTGCGAGTCAGTCCGTGGACGGCGGGTACCGGTTGCAGGCCCTGATTCCGCTGGCTTATCTCGCGGCGGGAGCGGATGCTGATCCCCTACTGCTGGAGTTCCAGGTAAGCGTTCCGGCTCCGGGCGGGCGGGGCGCCGGCGCCTTCGCGCACGTCTCGGCATTCGGGAGCACGCGGGCGTACATGGACACGGCTCGCTACGCGCCGTTCCGGGTCAATCGGGCTGGCGCGGCGCGGTAGGTTCCTGCATGGGGGTGACGGGATGACGCTGAACCGAAAGGTCCTGCTGACGATCGCGTCCGCATCCGCGCTGCTGGTGGCCGGGCTCTATACGGCGAACTCGGTCATCGTGCGGCGGAGCTTCGATGACCTCGAGCACGAGCAGGCCGAGCTGAATCTGGCCCGGGCGCAAGCCGTCCTGGCCGATCGCATGCAGGGCCTCTTGGGAACGGCGGGGGACTGGGCTCTCTGGGACGACGCATACCACTTCATGGAGGACGAGAGCCCGGCCTTCGTGTCCGCGAATCTGAGCGACTCCACGTTCCGTGATCTGGACGTCAACCTCATCATGTTCGTCCAGTCGGATGGGCGGGTGGCGCTCTGCCGGTGGTACGACTTGAAACAGAGGCGGGCGGTGTCAGATGTGGCCGGAACCGAGACGCTCGTGGCCGCCCGGCACCTTCTCGACGGCTTGGGGGATCCGGCGTCCGGCTTGGCCGGGTTGCTGGTGCTGCCGTCCGGTCTGATGATGGTGGCCATCCGGCCGATTCTCACCACGGATCATGCCGGCCCGGCGCGCGGCGCTCTGGTAATGGGACGCTTCGTCGATGCGGCCGAGCTCCAGCACCTGAAGAATCTTACACGGGTTTCGGTGGGGCTGATCGCGAGCGGGGTCACGATGCCGCCGGACTGTGCGGGGGCGCTTGCGCAGCTCATGAGCGGCGAGGCGACCGTCGCCCGGGCGCTATCGGACGACACGATGGCGGGCTATGCCGGCCTCGAGGATCTGTTCGGGCATCCCATCGGGGTACTGCGCGTCGCGGCGCCGCGCTGGATTCGCGAGGAGGGGGACCGGCAGTTCCTGGCGCTGACGGTTGCCGGCCTGCTGACGGTCTGCCTATTCGGGCTCATGGTGTCGGTGGCGGTGCGCCGCCAGATTCTGTACCGCCTGGCGGCGATGGACCGCAGCGTACGGCAGATCGAGTCCGTCCGTGACTTGTCGGCCCGCGTGGAGGTCCGGGGGCGGGACGAGCTGGCGCAGCTGGCTACGCACATGAACCGGATGCTCGAGGCGCTGCAGGGGTCTGAGCGGGAGATGGCGGCGGTCCGCAGCCAGCTGGAGGAGAAGGTGCACGCGCGCACGGCCGAGCTGGTGCGGGCAAACGAGACGCTTCAGGCGGCGCTACGCGAGCAGCGCCAGTCGGACGAGCAGCGCCGCAAGCTACAGGAAGAGGTCGAGCAGATGCGCCGGATTGAGTCGATCGGGCGCCTGGCCGGTAGCATCGCACACGACTTCAACAACCTGCTGACGCCGATTCTTGGCTATGCGGATCTCTCGCTTGCCGGGCTATCGGAGGGCAGCGCCCTTCGGGAGCCGCTGAAGGAGATCCGCCACGCGGCAGATCGCGCGCGCCAGCTCACGCAGCAGATTCTCGCCTTCAGCCGCAAGCAGGTGCTGGAGATGCGCGTCGTCGACCTGAACGCGGAGCTGGGGAGCCTGCTGCCGGTGCTGCGGCGGCTTATCGGTGAGGATGTGCGGATCGAGACGTGCCTGGCGGCGGACATCATGAGCGTCATGGCGGACCCCGGGAAGATGCAGCAGGTCGTGCTGAACCTGGTGGTGAACGCGCGGGATGCGATGCCGGGCGGCGGGCGGATCGTGATCGAGACGGCCAATGGGAGCGCTCCGGATCCGGCTCCGGGGGAGCAGGAGATGCGTGGGCCCGCCGTCATGCTGTCCGTCACAGACACGGGGCAGGGGATGCCCGGCGAGACGATGAGCCACCTCTTCGAGCCGTTCTTTACGACCAAGGAGCCCGGCCGCGGCACCGGGCTGGGCCTGGCGACGGTGTACGGGATCGTGAAGCAGCACGGCGGCCAGATCCGCGTCAGCAGCGAGGTGGGGCGCGGGAGCTGCTTCCGCGTGTATATGCCGGCCGTGTCGGACCGCGCGCAGGTGGCGCCGGCGGCGGCTGTCGAACTGCCGGCGGCGGCCGGCGGCGAGACCCTGCTCGTGGCCGAGGACGATGCTACGGTGCGCCACTTCGTGTGCGAAATCCTGCGCAGCGCGGGATACACGGTGATTGAGGCAGACTGCGGCGAGACGGCTGTGTCGCTCGCGGGGGAATGCCCCGGCACGATTCACCTGCTGGTGAGCGACGTGATCATGCGGGAGCTGAACGGCCCCGCGCTCTACGAGCAGCTGCGCCGGACCCGAAGCGCGCTGAAGGTGATCTACATGTCCGGGTACCCGGATGACGTGGTCGGCCGGCACGGCATCCTGGACCCCGGCATCCACTTCCTCGCGAAGCCGTTTGTGGCAAAGGACCTGCTGCTGAAGGTTCGCGGAGCGCTCGACGGCTGACCGCGCGGCGCGCTAGGCGAGCCGCTTGAGGTACTCGGGCAGGTGGAGCCGCACCTGCTCCTCGAGTTCCTCGTTCGCGATGGCCGTGGTCCGCCCCGCCTCGTACTGGTCCGCAACCCAGCGAGCGATCTTGTGGACCTTCATCTTCGAGAGAGACTCGTCGCCCTTCAGCCCCAGGTACGTGTTAACCCAGAGCACGACGCCGTCCACCCCCGACTTGTCGGTGATCGCCACCTGCGGCGGCCGGTTCAGCAGCGCGCCCGTATCGAAAATGTTGTAGATGCGCTCGTCGCGGCGCAGGCCGTCCGCGTGGATTCCCGCGCGGGTGACCGTGCACTCGGCGCCGACGAACGGGTAGTTCGCCGGGATCGTCGCCCCGATCTCGCGGCGGAAGTAGTCGGCGATCTCCGTGATGACCGGCAGGTTGGCGCCGTTCGGCGTGCCCTTCAGCCCGGCGTACTCGATGATCGCGCCCTCCAGCGGCGGGTTGCCGGTCCGCTCGCCGTAGCCGAAGAGCGACGTGTTGGCGGCGTGCGCGCCGTAGATCCAGCAGGTGGCGCAGTTGATGTGCACCTTGTGGAAGTCGTTGTGCCCGTGCCACTCCAGGCACTCGGGCGGGACGCCCGCGTCGTGGATCATCCGGTGGATCAGCTTGGGGATGCTCCGCGGGAGGCTGGCGCCGGGGTAGGTGACGCCGAACCCCATCGTGTCGCACAGCCGGATCTTCACCTTCATGTCCGGCGGGACGCTGGCCGAGAGCCCCATCAGGTGCTGCACGAAGGGAACGACGAACCCGTCGATGTCGGCCCGCGTGACGTCCTCGAGGTGGCACCGCGGCCGCACGCCGCTCGCGAGCGCCGCCTCAACCACCCGGACGTAGTCGTCGAACGCCTTCCGGCGGTCCTTCCGGGCCTTGAAGAAGATGTGGTAGTCCGAGCACGAGGTCAGCATGCCGGTCTCGCGGAGTCCCATCTCGCGCACCAGGCGGAAGTCGCCCTCGTCGGCGCGGATCCAGCCGGTGATCTCCGGGTAGCGGTGACCGAACGCGCGGCAGCGGTCGATCGCCTCGCGGTCCTTCTTCGTGTAGAGGAAGAACTCGGACTGCCGGATGACGCCGTTCGGTCCGCCGAGCCGCGCCAGCAGGTCGTAGATGTGGGCGATCTGCTTCACCGTGTAGGGGGGGCGCGCCTGCTGGCCGTCCCGGAACGTGGTGTCCGTGACGTGGATATCCGAGGCGACGGCCCTGGCCGGGTCGAACTTGACCAGGTGCCCGTCGATCTCCTCGTACGCCGGCCCTTCGAAGAGGATGCGCGGGATGGACGTGTGCGGGAACATGTGGTCGAGCAGGTTCGCCTCGGCCACCTCCTGAAGTGCGTGCTTCTTCATAAGCGATCCTCCGACGGCTACTCGCCGTGCTGCTCCTTGACGCACTCGCGGATGAAGGCCATGGCGTCGCCCACGGTCTGAACCGAGAGGGCCCGGTCCTCGTCCATCGAGATATCGAACTCCTCCTCGAAGGCGGCCACCAGCTCGACGCTCTGGATCGACTCCGCGCCGAGGTCGACCGTGAAGCGCGCGTCGTCCTTCACGCGGCCCGCGTCGACCTTGAGGACGTTCACAACGACGTTCCGGACTCGCTCTTCAATGGCGTCGGGCATGGCGTGCTCCTTCGTGCAGCGGCCGGCGGGGGCCGGCCTTCCGGCTGCAGTGCGCGGAAGCTAGCATCCGGCGCTTCGCGGCGTCAATAGCGGGTGCTTGCGGGATGGCCGGCCGGGGGGATACCATGCCGCGCTTCAACGGAGGAATGGCGCCATGGAACCGCACTGCCAGATACCGAACTGCATCGAGAAGATCTTCGCGGCGAGCCACTGCGGCGTTGCCTACCTGGGCGGCTCGCTCACGGTCGGCGTGGGCGCCAGCAACACGGCCCGCACGTCGTGGCGCGCCCGCTTCACCGAATACCTCTACCGCGAGTACCACCCGAAGTACCACAACCAGGTCAGCGAAATCATGGGCGCGATCGGCGCGTGCGAGTCCTACGTGGCCGCGTTCACGCTCGACCGGAACGTGATGCCCGCGAGCCCCGACCTCGCGTTCCTCGAGTTCGCGGTGAACGACCGCTCCGCGCCGGATGAGTCGCTGGTGATCAAGGCCATGGAGGGCATGGTTCGCCGGCTGCTCGGCCAGAAGAGCCCCTGCAACGTCGTCATCCTCGGCAGCGGGTCGCGCGAAGGCAACATCGACCACAGCCGCCACCGCCGCGTGGCCGAGCATTACGATGTGCCGTTCATCGACATGCAGACGTTCATGTTCGACCGCCTGGCCGAGCGCGGCGAGACGTGGGACGCCGCCGCGATCGAGTTCGAGACCGGCGACTCGTTCCACCTCAACGACTACGGCAACCAGCTGTGCTTTGAAGCCATGAAGGCCGAGTTCGAGCGGCAGGTCGCGCTGTTCCAGGCCGGGAAGCGCAAGGACCGGCGCGCGCCGCTGCCGCCGCCGCTCGTGTCGGACGAGCTGCAGTACACCACGCTGGCGGACCCCACCCGGCGCTCGAAGGACCTGCAGCTCGAGGGCGAGTGGACGAACAAGGATCAGGCGCATGTGCCGTGGTACTTCGACAATGTGCTGACTGGCCGGCCCGGCGCCCGGCTCACATACCGGTTCACGGGCACCGCGGTCGCGCTCTTCGGGCTCATGTACCACAACGGGCTCAAGATCGAGGCCGAGGTCGACGGGAAGCCGGTCGCCGGGGCGTACCTGCGGCACTTTATCGAGTTCGGGAAGGGCGTCGTCCTCGCGCATGGCCTGCCACCCGGCGCGCACGAGCTGAAGCTGACGGTGGCCGGTGCGAGCGCGCGGCACAACAAGCTCGCAGAGCCCGTCGCCCAGCTCGCCTACATCGGAACGGCCTGCAAGCCGGATGGGCAGTAGGGGCATGGCGGCGCGGGCGCCGTCCGGGAGGTGAGCGTGACGGACATCCTCCGCTGGGCTCGCGTCGCCTGGGCCTCGCTGGCGCTCTTCGCGCCGGCCGCCCGCTCGCAGGAGCCCACTCTCGGGACGAACACGCGCGCCCACCTCGGCGCCGCCCTTCACGCGCTGAACATGTCGGAGACGGACCTTGGATTCGACAAGGACATCGCCCGCCCCAAGTGGGCGCTCTCATGGGTGAGGAGCGCGCTCCGAGCGCCGCTCGAGTTGCCGCCGGCGGCGGACCGGATCCTGGCGGCGACCGGCACCCACGACCCGCCTGCGGCATGGCGGCTGGCCGCCGCGCTCACCGAGGCGGGATGGAGCCAGGCCGTGACGAGTGCGGCTCCAGCCTGGGACCACCCGGCCCGCGGACCGGCGCCGGCGGTGCTGACGGCGCTCGATCGGTTCCTGGACCGTGCGCAGGTCGCGGGCGAGCTCCTGCAGCGCGCGGTCGGGCGTGTCGGACCGTCTGACCGGGCGTACGCGGCCGCTTCGCACTTCGCGGGCACGTTCAACGCCGAGGACGATTCGGGCGTGCGCGCCGACCTGTGTTCGTGGGGCGTGTCGAGCCAGCTTCTGGAGGCCGTGATCGCCGAGGGCAACGCGCTGGATCCGGAGCCGGCGGCGGACCGATTCCTGGCGATCTTCACCAATGTCGACCGGGGCGCGATCGCCGCCGCCGGCTGCGAGTGGCATGCCGCCGTGCTGCAACTGCGGCGCGACGCCGGCGGAATCAGCAACTGGCCGGCCTCGCCGATTCGGCTGTCCACCCCGCTGGGCGCGGTAGTAGTCGGCACTCCGGGCGCGGATGTTCACACGAATGCCTCCCTGCTCGTGCTCGATCCGGGCGGCGATGACCGGTATGGGGGTGCCGTAGGGGTCGCGGACGGCGTGTACGGCGCCGGGCTGGCGCTGGCGGCAATCGTGGACTTGGCGGGCGCCGACCGGTACGAGTCGCCGGGCCCGCTCGGAATCGGCAGCGCGGTGTTTGGCCTGTGCGCGGTGGTTGATGCTGGCGGCGACGACACGTATGCGGCTGCGTACGCGGGGCAGGGGACGGCGCTGTTCGGGGCGGCCGTGCTGGTCGATGAGGCGGGTGACGATACGTACCGGGCCCGGGGATTTGCGCAGGGGGCTGCGCTCGCGGGTGTGGGCATGCTGGACGATGCCTCGGGCGACGACACCTACCGCGCGGGGCTCTCGGCCCAGGCCTGCGCCGGCGTTGGCGGCTTCGCCCTGCTCGTGGACCGGGCCGGGAACGACGCGTACTCGGCCGGCGGCGTGGAGCCGGACCACGAGCGCAATCCGGGGCGGTTCATCTCGCTGTCCCAGGGATTCGCCATCGGGATCCGGCCGTTCATCGGCGGTGGAGTGGCGGCGCTGGTGGATCTGGCGGGCAGCGACTGCTACGAGGCCGACGTGTACGGGCAGGGCGTGAGCTACTGGTACTCGGCGGCTTTCCTGTTGGATCGCGCCGGAAACGACCGGTACAGCGTCTACCAGTACGGCCAGGGGACCGGGATTCACCTCAGCCTCGGATTGCTGGCCGATGGCTGCGGGGACGACGTCTATTCGGGCTCCATCCTTGTCCAGGGCAGCGCGCACGACTATGCGGTGGGCATGCTGTTCGACCGGGCGGGCGACGACACCTACACGGGCGACTCGCACGCCCAGGCGCGGGCGATCAACAGCTCCTTCGCGCTGCTCGCCGATGAGGCCGGGCAGGACGCGTACTTCGGGCGGCAGAAGGATCATTGCCAGGGCATCGGGAACGAGGGCATGCCTCGGGACTACGGGAGCCTCGCCGTCCTGCTGGACCTGGGGGGGGGCGACCAGTACTCGTGCGGGGCTCTGGACGGGATCAGGATGAAGCGGCCTCTGTACGGGATTGTCTATGACGACCCCGCCCCGACGAAAGGGGGCGCGCCGTGAGATGGACGCTTCGCACGGGCATGGCGGCGACGCTCGCCGCGCTGTGGGCGGCGTGCAGTATGGCCGGAGCCGTGGCCCCGACGAATCTGGCGGCCGGTCTTTCGATGGATGAGCTTGTCTTCCGGGCCGAGCGCTACGGCAGCACCGAGCTGAAGCGTGCGCAGAAGGCCGAAGCGCAGGGCGAGCTGCTGCGGCGCGGTCCGGATGCGCTGCGCCATGTCATGCCGCTCACGGCGGCGGACAGCGTGATGGTGTGGGGGCTGGCGCAGGAACTGGTTTCGGCGCTGGCAACGAACGGCGCTCCCGCCGTTCTGGCGGACTTCCTGGCCGCGCCGCAGCCGCGCGTGCGGCGTGCGGCGGTGTACTTCCTCGGGCTGTGCCCGGCGCCGCTTCGCGTGGACCGGGTCGTTGCGCTGCTGGACGACGACGAGGCGGCGGGGGCGGCGATTCGCACGCTCGGGAAGTGGAAGGTCCGGGCGGCCGTCCCGCTCATCGCTCCCTTCCTGCGCCACGAGAAGGAGGTCCGGCGTGTGGCGGCCGCCAACGCGCTCCGGGACATCGGCGATCCGTCGGCGGCCGCGGCGCTCATCGCGGCGCTCGACGATCCGTACTTCACGGTGCGCCGCACGGCCGCCCGGGCGCTGGTCCTGCTGGGGCCGGATGCACACGGCGCCATGATCGGTGCGCTGCCGGCCGCTGGCGGGCGCCAGCTAAGGGAGCTGATTGCCGGGCTCGGGGAAACCGACTCGCGCCGCGCCGAGCGGGCTCTGAGCCGGTTCGCGCGACATCGGGATCCGGCGGTTCGCGCGGATGCGGAGGAGGCGATGCGGTCGATCCGAAGCAGACGGGCGGGTTCGGGAGCGTGAGCCGGCTACGGGCGGGTCGCGGGCGACGGCTTGATGGGCTCAACCGCGGTGAACTCGCCCGGCTTGAAGGTCTTGAAGATGCCGGGCTTGGTTTCGAGCACGACAGACCCGTCCGTGCGACGGTCGGACAAGACGCCCTCGAATGAATCGGCCGCAGTGCGGACGATCGTGTCCGGCGTGAATCGGCGCTTCAGCGCTTCGCGCAGGCTCAGCGACTTGCTGGCTTCGACCAGTACGGTCCGCTCCGACGTGTAGTACCCCTTGCGAGAGAAGTGCAGGCGGTGCTCGCCGGCCGCCAGGAGGTCGACGGGCAGGGGCTCGGACTGGCCCTCGATCGCCCCTGCAACGGTCACTCCGCGCTCCTTGCCGTCAACGACCACCCGGACGCCCGGGGGCTCGGTCGTGATCTCGAGCAGGCCGCTGTTCTTGTTCAGGCGGATCTCCTCATTGCGCTCATCGGCCTGCTTGAGCTCGACCGTGCGCGTGTCGGTGTCGTAGCCCGGCATCTCGACCCGGATCCGATGGGCGCCGGGCTCGATCCGGTCGAGCGAGACCGGGGACTCGTCGCGGAACTGGTCGTCGATGTAGACGCGTGCGCCGGGCGGGGTGGTGCTGACGCTCAGCCGGGCCGGGATCGGCCGGAGAATCGCCTTGACCGGGAAGCTGTCGCCGGCCTGCAGCTTGACGGTCTGCTTGAACGGCTGATAGGCGGCCAGGGCCACCTCGATCTCGCTGTCGCCGGTCGGCATCCGCTCGACGGTGCAGGGCGTCTCGCCCCGGGATATGCCGTTGACGGTCACGGAGGCGCCGGGCGGCTCGGACTCAATGGTCAGGCGCGCGGAGTCCGAGGTGAGCGCCACCTCGAGCTTCCGGGGCGTGCGGCCGTCGACGACGAGATCGACCTCTCGCGACACATAGCCCGCTGCGCTGGCCCGGACCCGGTGCTTGCCGAGGGTGATATCGGTGAGCAGGATGGGCGCTGCGCCGTGGTGGGCGCCATCGATCTCGATCTCCGCGTTGGGCGGGACGGCGTGGATGACGACCAGGCCGGTGAGGGATTCGAGCTTCAGTTCGACGGCGGCCTTCTGGTCCGGGGCGACGCTGACCGTCCGGCGGGCATCGAAGAAGCCGGACTTGCGGGCCGCGATGAGGTGGTCGCCGGCGGGGACGTTCGTGATTGTGACGGGCGACACGTCCTGAACGGCGCCGTTGAGGGAGATGATGGCTCCGGGCGGCTCGGTTTCGATCCGGATCTGGCCGCCGGCCAAAGCCGAGGCGACCGCGATGGCGGCGAAGCAGGAGGAGATGACGGCTGTTCGCCTCATGGTTGGTCGCTCCCTGCCTTCAGGTGCCGGTCGACGTCCACCAGTTTCTTGAACGCGCCCTGATTCCGGGCGTCCGACCGGTCGGGGACCAGCTCGCAGATGACGTTCAGGTGCTTGGACGCCTCCTTCCAGTCGCGGAGCTTGATCGCGCGCTCGGCGAGGAAGCTCAAGTCGTCGTAGCGCTTCTGGAGTTCGCGCTCGCAATCGCCCTTGAGCCCGACGGCCTCCGCGTAGAAGTCCGGCTTCGGCTCGATCGTCTCCAGGTAGACCTCGGCTTCCCGGCACGACCGGACGGCCTGCGCGAGGTTGCCGTAGCGGATCTCCTTTTCGTCATAGAGCTTGTGGGCGACGTCCACGGCGTTTCGCGCCATCTCGATGAGACGCTCGGGTTCGAGCGCCAGCGCCGCGAGCCCCACCTCGGTACGGCCGAACTCCTCGATGGCCTCGCGAATGGTTCGGAAGACGTCCGGCTCAATCCGGTTTACGACGCGCGTGCGGTGGGTCCGGCGCTGGAGGGTAACGGAGAGGTCGAGCACATCGTAGACGTTCGGAATCACCCCCTGGTAGTCGTCGAGCAACTCGAAGAAGCTGGAAGACTCGATGGCCTTGGCGAGGCCGGCGAGCACCGCCGGGTCGACCTTCTTCTCCTTGCGGACCTGCCGGTTGTTCTGGAGGTCGTCGACCTGGATGATCAGCGTATCGCCGATTTCCATGTAGTACCGGAAGATGTTGGACGGCGTGGCCGAGATCTTCTCGTACTGCAGCTGCAGGTCCGGCAAGCTGGCGGCCGGGACGGCGGCCTCCACCTTGTGGGGCTTGGGCGCCAGGCGGGTGCGGAACGTTTGCCAGTAGCGCGTCTTGTGGGCCCAGGCGGCGGCCGCGATGGCCGCCATGACGGCCGCAAGGACCAGCAGGCGGCGGATGCGCGGGCCTCGCTCCTCGCGCGGGCGCTCGCGGAGCCCGAGGTCAAAGGAGGCGGCGGGCTCGGGCAGATGCCCGGGTGCGGAGGGCGGGGGAACCGGTGCGGAATCGGCGCCGTCGTGAACGACCTTGATGACGGTGTTGCCGACGGTGACGAGGTCGCCCACGTGCAACCGCTGCTCCTGCGCCGGGTTGGCGTTGACGAGCGTCTGGTTCGCGCTGCCGAGGTCGCTCAGCCACAGGCCATCGCCCGGCTTCACGCTGAACCGGCAGTGGAAGCGCGAAACGGAGGGGTCGATGAGCGTGATGTCGTTCCGGGACGAGCGCCCGATGCGGACCCCCTCGACCGGGACGCTGATCTCCCGGCCCTTGTCGGGGCCGACTTCTACAATCAGATGGACGGTCTGAACCATGTCCTACGCGCGTGCCGTCACGAGTCTGAAATGGAGAATATGCTTTTCGCCGCGCGCCTCAAGTCTATTCTTGTCGTGATGTGGACGAGGATGGCGGGGGGCGGGCGGTTGCCGGGGAGGGCGCGTGAGCGATTACGGGGATGGTCTCAGGAGATTGGGGCGGCGGCTGCTGATTGCAGCGGTACCGGCCGCGCTGGGCTGGGCCTCCATGGCGCACGGGCCATCCCCGCTCGGGTTCCTCGTGGGCGTCGCGCTGTTCATGGTGGCGGCCGTGACCGTTGCCGGGCCGATTGCGGCGCTGCTCGCGGAGCCGGCGGGATCGCTCTACTACCCGGGCGGGCCGATCGAAGAGATCCCGCCCATGTACGGAATCCCGGAGTCGCGGCGCAAGAACGGTCTTCTGGAGGAGGCGATGGCGGAGTACGAGAAGATTGCGGCCGGGTATCCCCGGGAGCTGAAGCCGTACGTGGACATGATCGACCTCGCCATCCTGGACCTGCGCGATCCCGCCCGGGCGGAGGAGATCTACCGGAGGGGGCTGGCGACGCTCGAGGCGGAGGATCGACGCGAGGCGCTGCGCGTCATGTACGCGGGCATTCGCACGCGGCTGGATAGCATAGCGGACCGGGAGCGGCCGGCCGGCACGGTGCGGCTGCACGGGCGGGACGCGGGTCCTACAGGTAGCGGAAGATCTGCAGGACGATCGGACCCAGCAGGATCAGGAACACCGCCGGGAAGATGAACGCGATCAGCGGGAAGAGCATCTTCACGGGCGCCTCGTTCGCCAGGCGCTCGGCCCGCTCGAACCGGCGGCTCCGCATCTGGTCGGACTGGATGCGCAGCACCGCGGCGATGCCGACCCCGAGCTCGTCGGCCTGGACCAGCGCGTTCACGGCGACCCGCACATCGACCTGATCGACGCGGGTCACCATGTCCCGGAGCGCGTCGCGCCGGGTCTTCCCGAGCTGGATCTCGCGGAGCACCTGGACGAACTCCTCGCCGATCGGATCCATGACGCGCCGGTCCACGATGCGCTGGATGGCGCTCATGAAGTCGAGCCCGGCCTCCACGGAGAGCGTGAGCAGGTCGAGGACGAACGGCAGGGCGCGCTGGATGCTTCGGTGCCGGCGGGCGAGCGAGCGGCGAAGCCACCGGTCGGGGTAGACGAAGAACGCGAGCAGGAGCGCGACGAACAGCGGGATCTGATGGCGCGCCAGCGCGGCTCCGAGCCGTCCCTCGGTGAGCGAGAAGACCATCCACGCCGCGGCGACGACCAGCAGGCCGGGGATCGCCGGCAGCAGCAGGCGAAGGGCGAGAAACTCCTCCGCCGTGATCAGCCCGGCGAAGCCGGCGGACACGATGCGCGCGGCGATCTGCTCGCGGCGCACGGCGTGGGACGGGCGCCGGAACAGGGGCGCCAGATTGGGCGCCAGCGGCAGCAGGAGCCGGAACAGCGGCGGGAGCAGCCGCTCCTGGCGGCGCCCGTCGGCCAGCGTCACGTAGGTGACGTTGCGCAGGACCTGGGCCGAATACCAGGCCATGCCGCCGCAGAAGAGCGCCCACAGGAGCGCCAGGGCCGCGATCGTCTGGGTATCCATGGCCGTCATACGTCGATGTTCACGATCTTGCGGATGATCAGGGCGCCGGCCACCTCGAAGACGAGTACGATGATCAGAACGACGACGCCCGCGGTGGAGCGGAGGAACGGCACCATCATGCCCGGCTCCATGGCGAAGATGGCGAGGCCCAGCAGGAGGGGCATGGCGCCGACGATGACCCCCTGGAGGCGGCCCTGGGCGGTGAGGGTCCGGATCCGGCGCTCGATGCGCGACCGCTCCCGGATCGTGTGTGCGATCTTCTCGAACACCTCGGTCAGGTTGCCGCCGGTCTGGCGGGCCGTTTCGATGGCGGAGGCGACGATCGCCATGTCCTCGCTGCCCACGCGGGCCTGCAGGTTCTCGAGCGCTTCCTCCATCTTCATGCCGACCCGGACCTGATGCAGGAACACGCCGAACTCCTGCGAGATGGGGTTCTGCTTCTCGCGCACGACGGTCTCGAACGCCTGCATGATGCTGAAGCCGGCGCGCAGCGCGTTGCTCATGTTCAGCAGGCTGTCCGCGAGCTGCTGGTTGAAGCGCGCCAGGCGGCGCCGGCGGATGATGAGGAGCACCCCGCCGGGCAGCTGCCACCCGGCCAGGGCGCCAAAGGCGCCGCACACGACCCCGCGCAGGAAGGCCAGCCGGTCGAATCCGCCGGCCACCGAGAAGAGCGCGATAAAGGCGGCCGCGGAGGAGGCGAAGGCGAGCTCGATGATCCGGCGCGGCGGGATGAAGACGAACATGTCCTCGAGCTGGCGGCCGGCCTCGGCCGTGTACTCGCTGGCGTACGCCTCGGCGCCCGAGCGCAGCGTCTGGAGGATGCAGTAGGCCAGCCCGCCGAAGCTCATGGCGTAGAGCAGGCCGGTCAGCAGCGGGACGTTGTGGGTGAGCGTATCGATCATCGGCTGGGCTCGAAGATGGTCGGGTTGATCGGGATGCCCTTGGCCCGGATCTCGTCCATGAACGTCGGCACGGCGCCGGTCGCCATGTGCTGGCCGAGCACGCGGCCCGCCGGATCGACCCCGGTCTGGCGATACACGAAGATCTCCTGCATGGTCGTCTTCTCGCCCTCCAGGCCGACGACCTCCACGATGTGCGTGATCTTGCGCGTCCCGTCGCTGAACCGCGCCTCGTGCACGATCAGGTCGATGGCCGACGCAATCTGCTCCCGGATGGCCCGGACCGGAAGGTCCATGCCCGACATGAGCACCATGGTTTCGAGGCGGGAGATCACGTCCCGCGGCGCGTTGGCGTGGATGGTGGTGAGCGACCCGTCGTGGCCCGTGTTCATGGCCTGCAGCATGTCCAGCGCCTCGCCGCCGCGGCACTCGCCGACGACGATGCGGTCGGGCCGCATGCGCAGCGCGTTCCGGACCAGGTCCCGGATCGTGACGGCGCCCTTGCCCTCGATGTTCGGCGGGCGCGCCTCCAGGCGCACGATGTGGGCTTGGTGCAGTCGAAGCTCCGCGGCATCCTCGATGGTGACGATGCGGTCGGTGTCCGGCAGAAAGCTGCTGAGGACGTTGAGGAACGTGGTCTTGCCCGAGCCGGTGCCGCCCGAGACGATCATGTTCTTGCTCACGGCCACGCAGGCGTTGAGGAAATCGCGCATGGCCGGGGAGAGCGTGCCGAACCGGACCATGTCCTCGTCGGTGAACGGGATGCGCGCGAACTTGCGGATCGTCAGGCACGGGCCGCTCAGAGAGAGCGGGTGAATGATCGCGTTTACGCGCGAGCCATCGCGGAGCCGGGCGTCGACGTAGGGCTGGCTCTCGTCGATGCGCCGGCCAAGCGGGGACACGATTCGCTCGATAATGGCCAGGACGGACTTGTCGTCGAGGAACGTCCGGTCCGTCAGCTCGATGCGTCCGCGGCGCTCGACGTAGACCTGGTTGGGCCCGTTGACCATGATCTCGGTCACGGCGTCGTCCGCGAGCAGATCCTCGAGCGGGCCGAGGCCGACCGCCTCGTCGTAGAGCTCCTTGATGAGCCCGTCCCGGTCGAGCGCGGGGGGCAGGCGGGGGGCCGCGTCCTTGACGATGCCCGAAAGGGTCTTCTGCACGCGCTTGTGCAGGTCGCCCTCGTCGATATGCGAGGTGGTCAGGCGCTTGAGGTCGAGCCGGTCCAGAAGCTCGCGGTGGATCTGCTGCTTGATCGCCTGGCGCTGAGTGGCGGCGAGGCCGGATGTGGCGACCGGCGGGGGGGGCAGCGGCACGCGTTGTGGGTCGGGCGCGGGCTCCGCGGGGGGCGGAGCGGATGGCGCGACCGGGGCGGGCGGCCCGAGCGTGAGCGTGAACGGCCCGATGCGGATCGCCGCCCCGGCGCGCAGCGTCGCGCGCCCGCGGATCAGCTGGCCATCGACGAGCGTGGCCGGCGGATTGGTCAGGTCCTCGATCGCGCAGCCGTCGGAGCGCAGCACCAGGATGGCATGGCGCGCCGCGACGCCCGGCCCGTCGAGAACGATCTGGTTCTCCTCGTCGGCGCCGACCGCGTACAGCCCCGGCTCGACGGCCTGCGTGTGGGACCGCCCGCCTTCGCGGCTGATCTGAATCTGGATCGCGTGCTCCGTCATGGTTCCTGCTCCGGGCGAACCGCCGCGCGGCGGGGCGCTCAGTCGCGCTTATGCCGGATGGTGCGCTGGCGGAATTCGTTGAGCTCCGGCAGCTTGCTCTCGATGTGCTCGAAGTTGATCTCCGGGAGATCCCGCTCAAAGCTGATGTCGGTGGGATTGCGGAGGGAGAGGGTGAGCCGGCCCTTCATGGTCTCGGCGAAGACGAGCAACTCGGCCTCGCGCGGGGTCACCTCGAACGTGACGGTGGTGTAGCCGCCGGCGGGGCGGCGGCGGCCGGCCGCATCGCTCGACTCCTTGGCCAGCGTCTGTCCGGTCGCGAGCACGGTCACGTCCTGGAGCACGGTCAGGGTGACCGCCTCGGTCTCGCCGGCCGCGGTCTTGGACGGGAAGTAGAACGTGCCGATGACGTCCACGCGGTCGTTCGGCTGGACGAGGCCGCTGACCGCCGCCGCTCCGCCGACCGATACGGACACGGCGCGCATGCTCGGCTTGATGATGGGCGCCAGCCCCGAGCCCTGCATGAAGGGGACGTCAAAGTAGGACCAGAGCACGAGCTCGCCCTTGTCGAGCGGGTACTTGAGCTTCTTGCCGATGATCTGCGGGACATCCTCCTCGCGCAGGTTGTTCCGGCCCACGTTGCGCTCGAAGATCTGCTGCATCTTGAAGTCGGTCTTCTGGACGACGGTGTCCGCGGGGATGGTGTGGCCGGCGCACAGGACCCAGGCCTGCTTGGCGTCGGCGATGACCTGGGCGCGGAGCGCCTGGATGCTGTCGCGCTGGGCGCGAAGGTAGCGGCTGCTGAACCAGAAGGCCAGCAGGCCGACGAGGACGGAGAGCAAGAGAACCATCTTCTGCTTCATATGCGGGCTCCTTGGACGCGGGGGACTGCGCACTTCTACCTTAGCGAAGAATCCTTTTGCAACACCGTAATCCGGCACTCCGCGGGATTCCCCGACGGCGCGACGAAGACGGCGCACACATCGCGCCCCCGGATGAAGAGGCCCCAGTCGCGCTCGCCGGCCGGCCGGGTTCCGAGCGGGGCGCTCCATCCGTCGCGCGCCAGCGCGGACTCGTAGAACTGGAGCGCGGCGGGGGGAGCGGCGGGCGCCGCAGCCGTCTGGATGGCCGTGCGGGTGCCGTCGTTCTTCAGGCAGGAGAGGACTCGCGCCCCGGGATACTCGGGGATCCCGGTCAGGAGGTGCCCGTCCGGCGCGGCTTGCGCGCGCTCGTATTCGTCCCGGGCCTGCTCGATGACGAACACCGCGCAGTCCGAGCCTCCGTCCGGCGCGAGCAGGAGCACCCGGACGACGCGCCCGCCGGACGCCGCCAGCCCGAAGGCCATGCGCGAGCCGGCGAGCAGGAAGCCGCCGGAGGCGACGAGCGACTCGCGCAGGCGCGCGGCGGCGGTGGCGAACGGCTCGCCGGACCGGACCACTCCGACGTCCGCCCGGCCGCCGTTGATCCGGATGGGCGCGCGGTAGACGGTGGTGCCGTTCAGCTGGCGGGAGACGCGATCAGCCCACGCGCCCCCGCCCAGGCGCCAGAACACGCGGGCGTCGGCCGGCGGCAGGGGCGCCGCGAGCGCCAGCAGCACCGCGCAGATCAGGATGCGGCGCATCAGTAGATCCCGGTTGTCCACGTGAGCCAGGCGGTGCCCTCGAGGCGGATGGAATCCCTGGCATACAGGAGGTCGGTGATGACCGGCAGGAGCGGGCGGGTCCGGGTGGCGTGGCCCCGAACCAGGCCGAACTGGCTCTCCGGAGCCGGCGACGCGGAGATCGTCGAGACCGGGTTGTTCGGGAGCCGAGCCTGCAGCTCCTGGGGGTGGGCGAAGTCGACGATCCCGCCTTGCAGGTCACCCGCATAGGCGAGAACGAGGTCGTCGTCCTTCGAATAGGGCGCCAGGTCCGGGCCGACCGTGCGGTCGAGGATGTAGTCCGACGGAGACAGCGTGGCCTGGGCCATCATGGCGAGGTTGCCGGCTTCGCCGCGCGCGTCGCTCATGAGCTGGGTCTGGTGCAGCCCCAGCGAGCCGATCTGCAGGATTCCGGCGAAGACGACCAGGATGACGACGAGTGCGATGACGAACTCGGCCAGCGCCTGGCCGGCGCGGGGGTCAGTCGCGCGGCGCGGCCTCACCCGCCCCCGGGTACCCGCCTTTTCGTCCTCAGCCTTCATGCTTCCGCCCCTCTCCTAGTGCCCGATGGAACTTCCGCCGCCGCTCCACCCGCCGCCTCCTCCTCCGCCCGGCACGTTGCAGAGCGGGCTGTTGATCGACAGCCAGGTGAGCCCGGTCTGCCGGAACGAGTTGTTCTCCCAGGTCAACAGCTGCTGGCAGTACCAGCAGGCCGGATCCATGGCGGGCGCCCGGGGGCCAAGGTCCATGTAGCCGGCGACGTGTGCGCCGTTCACGTCATAGCCGGGCAGATGCTTCTCGATATGGATCCGCCAGTCGATGTTGTAGGCGCCGCCGGCGGGGGCCGACGAGGCGTCGATCGGGATGAGCCGCACGTCGTGGAAGGCCGGCAGGACGATCCGGCAGGAGTCGGGCCGCTCGGGCAGGCTGTCTCCGAGGTAGCCGAAGGGCTTGGCGGCGGCCGTCCACGTCACGTTCACGGGCTTGGCGCCGGGCGTGAGCTTGCCGGCCTTGGCTTGGACCCGGACCACGGCGTCGGCGCCGGCGTAGTCGTACTGGGGCTTCACGGTGCCGGTCGCTGGAAAGGGCGGGTCGTTGGTGGGCGAGAAGACGGACCAGGCGCTCCAGGCCGAGGGGCTGTAGCCGTACCAGATCGCCGACAGGTTGAGCACGGTGTTGGTCAGGGGCACGCCGCCGAGCTGGCGGTCGAGGCGGAGCGCCTCCATGACGGCCGGCGTGGCGAAGTCGTTCGAGATCGCTATCTTCGTGAGGCCGAGCCCGAAGATCTCGCTGTTCATGGGCTGGGGCTGCGGGATCTGCTCGGGCAGTTCGGGCCACCACATGAAATCCGTGTAGGACTCCAGCAGCTCGGGTGCGCTGTTGTAGAACCAGCACCAGGCCTCGGTGGCGATGGCGTCGTAGAAGCCCAGCTCCAGCAGCATGTGGCTTCCGGCATAGTCGACGTAGTACTTCGCGTTGTCCGGAGCGGCGGCGATGCCGTCGGCCGCCAGGGTCAGCAGCATCTGGCCGTACTCGCTCCAGCAGCCGGGGTAGGGCTCCGGGAACAGGAGCGATCCGTCGGACGCGACCTGCGACGGATAGTCGTAGAGAACCTGATTGGCGTGCCCGAGCAGGTTGGTCGTGAACGGCCCGTTCACGAACACGCCGTTGTTCTTGGCGGCCTGCTGGGCCGCGGCGAAGCCGACGATCGGACCCACGTAACAGAGCCGGGCCTGGAGCCCTTCGATGGCAGTCGCGGCGCCGGAGTCGCCCTGGGTGAGGGCAACCGCCTTCAGGATGTTCAGGTCGCCGACCAGGTTGAGGGTCAGCCCCTGCCAGCGTGCGGCGGCGAGGGCGGCGCCGTCACCGGCGTTCTGGCTCAGGAGCTTCATGTAGACCGTCTTGTGGAGGTCGAAGTTCCAGAGCGCCACGAACGCCAGAAGGATGACGATGACGACGATGAAGATCATCGCCTGGCCCGAGCGGCGGCGCGATGGATCAGAGGTCCGCATCGTCCAGGTACAGGGGGTAGTGGTTCTCGATTTGGGCGTCGCCGGACAGCTCGACGGTGTCGGCCGCATAGAACGCCCGGTGGAAGGGCGCGGTCAGCGGGTAGTGCTGGTCGATGGTCACGTGCAGGTTTCCGTCCAGCTGCACGCCGGGCTGCGCATACTGGACGGTGTCCCAGTTCTCATACTCCAGGATGGCGGGGAGGGCGCCGAACCACCGGGCGCCGAGGTAGAGGGACATGCGCGGCAGCTCCAGCGCGCTGGCGGCCGCCGGCCCGCCGGAGTAGGCGGGATTGACCAGCCGGCCGGCGTTCGGTATGGCGCCCACCCGGACGGTCTTGTAGACCATGAACTTGTTGAAGCCGACCGTCTTGGCGCGGACGCCGCGCCCGGCCGCGTAATGCAGCACCTCGCTGGCCGCGTAGAGCTGCGAGACCTGGAAGATCCCGAAGAACAGCAGGCAGACGATGGCGATGACCAGGCACGACTCGATGAGGGACTGCCCGCTCCGGCGTTGCCGGGCGGGCGGTCCGCACCATCGGCCGCGGGCGCACCATGGATGAGCGGCGGCCAAGACGAGTACCCCCCTCCGAAGCGGGCGAGGGCCTACTTGAGGTCTTTCATATACTGCTCGGAACTAGTCTGAAGCGCCGCGTCCTTGGCGCTGGAGTCGCCGCCGAGCTCGGTTACCGCGCCGCCCATCTTGGCGCGGATCGTGTCGCCGAAGACCCCGAAGATGGCGATCGCCGCAAGCGCGATGATCGCAACGATGATGATGTATTCGACCATGCCCTGACCCCGCTTCGACCGATTCCAGCTCTTCATCGCGACCTCCTTAGCAAGCATTAGGGGTACTCCGATCCAACGAGATCCATGACGCGGTTGCTGTATTCCCGGAAGGTGTAGAGCAGCAGAGCCAGAATGGCCAGCGAGGCCATCAGCAATGCGGCCACGACCACGTATTCGACCATGGCCTGGCCCCGCTTCCGGGATTTCGCCCATCGCATATTCATAAGACGATCAAGGCCGCACCTTTATTATTCCAATAGCACCTTGACAGGGGGGTGTAAACTCCTAATATCGAGCAGCAAACGGGGCCTTCTGGCGGCATCCGGGGCGTGCGCTGTGACCGGCGCGGCAGCCCGGGGTCGGGCGGGCCGCCCACCTGAGGGCGAGGCATGTCGTCGATGGAGTCGTTGAAACTTCCAGGCTTTGAGCTCATCGAGAAGGTGGGCGAGGGTGGCATGGCGGCGGTCTGGAAGGCCCGCCAGGTGTCGCTGGACCGCGTGGTTGCCATCAAGCTGCTGTCGGCGCGGCTGGCGCGGGATCCGGACGAGGTCCGGCGCATCCAGACCGAGGCCCGCACGGCCGCGAAGCTCAAGCATACCGGCATCGTCCAGATCTACGACGCGCAGGAGACCGGCGGGCTCTTTTACATCGTGATGGAGTTCATCGCCGGGTACAGCGTGTCGACCTGGCTCAAGCGCAAGCCGATCCTGTCCGAGGAGGACGCGCTCCTGATGGCGGAGTGCGTGGCCCAGGCGCTCCAGTACGCATGGGAGACCGCGCGCCTCATCCACTGCGACATCAAGCCCGACAACGTCATGGTGGATATCGACGGCACCATCAAGGTGGCCGATCTCGGGCTGGCGCGCAAGGTGGGCGGCGTGGCCGAAGAGGTGGAGGAGATCGTCGGGACTCCAAGCTACATGTCGCCGGAGCAGGCCCAGGGGCAGGCGGACCTCGACTGCCGGGCGGACATCTACTCGCTCGGGGCGACCCTGTATCACGTGCTTACCGGAAAGCGCCTGTTCGAGGGCGGCACCGACACGCAGGTGATCGAGAAGCAGGTGGCGCATCAGGCGGCTGACCCGCAGGATCTGAACGGCAAGCTGTCGGGGCCGATCTGCCTGCTCGTCGAGAAGATGCTCGCAAAGGACCGCACGTTCCGCCCGGCCGATTGGTCGGCCGTGCTGGAGGACATCCGGGTGGTTCGCCAGGGGCGGCTGCCGCTGAACCGCCTGCCGCCGGCGGGCGTCAGCACGGTGCGCCGCAACAAGGCGCGCGCGGACCAGATTCAGTCGGCCGCATCGGCGGACGGCCGCCCGCGGGTGGGCCGGGGCGGCTCCGCCGCCCGGCGCGCGCCGCGGGCTGAAGC
>CAYSLU010000076.1:0-26086 GCA_964431965.1 uncultured Verrucomicrobiota bacterium | reverse complement strand
GGCGAGACATGTTCAGCTGGGCCGCAATCTCCTGGTTCTGAACTCCATCGGCGGCCAGGCAGACCAATCGCGACCGCTGAACCAATCGCAGTGGCAGGGTTCGCGCCGTCGCCCAGCCGTCCCACGTCGCCCGTTCTTCCGAACACAGGACACTCGCGGGTGCGACTCTCATGGAAGCGAAGCATACGATACTCGTGCCTGATGTAAAGGTCGTCCTGCCGCCCTGCACTAGCGTCCCGCCTGCCCGTAGTACGCATGGCCTCCGTGCTTCCGGAGATAGTGCTTGTCGAGAAGATACGGGGCGATCGGCTCGACCGACGGCGCCAGCTGGAGCGTGCCGAGCGCGATCTGGGCGACCGCCTCGAGATACGCCGCGTTGTGGGCGGAGTCCATCGCGCTGCGCCCCCAGGCGAACGGCCCATGGCCCGCGACGAGGACGGCGGGCATGCGCAGGGGATCCTGTCCGGAAAAGCGCTGCACGATGACCTGGCCGGTGTTCCCCTCGTAATCGGTCTCGATCTCCCGGCGCGCCAGCGGGCGCGTGCACGGCACCTCGCCGTGAAAGTAGTCGGCGTGCGTCGTTCCGAGGCAGGGGACGCCCCGTCCGGCCTGGGCGAACATCGTGGCGTACGGGCTGTGAGTGTGCGTCACGCCCGAGATGCCGGCGAACGCCCGGTACAGGGCGAGGTGCGTCGGCGTGTCGGAGGACGGCCGGAGACTGCCCTCGACGACCGTGCCGTGCAGGTCAAGGACCACGAGATCAGCGGGCTTGAGGTCCGCGTAGGCCACACCGCTCGGCTTGATCACGACGAGGCCGCGCGAGCGGTCGATGCCGCTCGCGTTGCCGAACGTGAAGATGGCCAGCTTCAGGCGCTCGAGTTCCTTGTTCGCCTCGCACACCTGCTCCTTGAGTTCTTCCAGCACGGCTCACCTCCGGTTGTCGGGCGATCAGGGTTCTCGGGATCAGGCCTGGACGCGCTGCCGCTCGCGCAGGGCGATCAGGTCCTTCATCACGGGCGCGAGCCGTCCGCTCCACGCGGCCGTGCCGAACGCGTCGTGCAGCGTCCGGTACATCGCATAGAGCTCGGTGTAGACGGCGTGGCTCGCGGGGTCCGGCGTGAAGACGCGCTCGCGCACGCCGCAGAGCGCGGCCTGCGCGTCCTCGCAGGTGGCGAAGCCGCCGGCGGCACGGCCGGCCGCGACCGCGCCGAAGATGGCGGCGCCGAGCGCGCAAGTCTGGTCGCTGCGCGAGACCTTCATCGGGCGTCCGGTGACGTCCGCGTAGATCTGCATCAGCAGCGGGTTCTTTGCGGCGAGGCCGCCGCAGTTGACGATCTCGCGCACGGGCACGCCGTATTCCTCGATCCGCTTGATGATGGTCAGCGCGCCGAATGCGGTGGCTTCGATCAGCGCGCGGTAGATCTCGTGCGCCTCCGTGTGCAGCGTCTGGCCGATCAGGAGCCCGCTCAGCCGGACATCGACGAGGATCGTGCGGTTGCCGTTGTTCCAGTCGAGCGCCACGAGCCCGTGCGCGCCGGGCTTCTGGCGGGCAGCCAGGTCCGCGAGCTTCCGGAAGCGGGCTTCGGGCGTCTTGCCGTAGGAGGCCGGGACGAGCTTGTGGATGAACCACAGAAAGATGTCGCCGACGGCGGACTGGCCGGCCTCGATGCCGTAGCAGCCGGGAAGGATCGACCCGTTGACGATCCCGCAGACGCCCGGGATGTCGGCCAGCTTCTGGCCGCTGGGCCACACCATCATATCGCACGTGCTCGTTCCGAGGATCTTGACCAGCGTGCCGACCTTGATGCCGGCGCCGACGCCGCCCATGTGCGCGTCGAACGCGCCGACCGCGACGGCGATGCCGGGCTTCAGCCCGAGCTTGGCGGCCCATGATCGGGTGAGGCGGCCGGCCGGCTGGTCGGAAGGGTACGCCCGGCTGTAGAGCCGGGCCCGGAGCGGCGCGAGCGCCGGATCGAGCTGGCCCAGGAACTCGACGTCCGGCAGTCCGCTCCACTCCTCGCAGTACATCGCCTTGTGGCCGGCCGCGCAGACGCCGCGGCGCATGACCTCGGGCCTGGTGGTGCCCGTGAGGACGGCGGGGATGTAGTCGCAGCACTCGACGAAGCTGTGCGCGGCCGCGAACACGGCGGGATCCTCGGCCAGGCAATGGAGGATCTTGCTCCAGAACCACTCGGAGGAGTACGTGCCGCCGCACTTGGCCAGGTACTGCGGCCGGATCCGGGCCGCCAGCTCGGTGATCCGGGCCGCCTCGGCGTGGCCGGTGTGGTCCTTCCAGAGCCAGGCCATGGCGGACAGGTTCTTCCGGAACTTCGCCTTCATGGCCAGCGGCGTGCCCGCCGCATCGACCGGCAGCGGCGTGCTGCCCGTCGTGTCGACGCCGATCCCGATGATGGCCTTCGGGTCGAACGAGCGGTCGGCCTTCTTAGCGAGCGCGATCGCCTTGGGCACGGCGACTTCTATCGCCTCGATGTAGTCCCGGGGATTCTGGCGGGCGACGTTGGGGTCCTTGGGGTCGAGCAGGATCCCGTCCGCGCCGGACGGATAAGGGAAGACGAAGCTGGCCACTTCGGCGCCGTCATCGAGGTCGACGATCAGCGAGCGACAGCTGTTGGTTCCATAGTCCAAGCCGAGGGCATAGCGCTTCACGGGAGGCTCCTTCCTGCATGATCCGGGCGCACGTCTTGCGCCCTGCGTTTGACGCCGGATACATGACCACGCGGGGCCAGCCTGCGTCAAGGAAATGGTGTGCCGCGGCCGTGCGCGCCACGGCGGGCCGCGCAGCCCGGGCTGCGCCGGGGTGCGGCCGGCGCGGGGATGCGGCGAACGATCGGCCGGCCGCCCGCCGGACGATGCCCGGGCCGGGCCGGCGCGTGACGCGGGCAGATTGAGCTTGTCTTGCCACGGTCCGGCGGCGAGTATGGAGCCCGTTTGGTACAGACGAAGCGTCTTCGGGACCGGGTGATGCGCGCGTGGCGCGCTAATCCCGACCGGCGGTAGAGCCCGCGAGTCCGCCCAGGCCGGGCAGACAGACACGGTGGGATTCCGTGGCCGACAGTGAGGGAACGGGCGTTCCCGAGTCTGGATGGGAGAAGACGGCGTTGGCGCATGCGGCATGCCGTATGCGCCCTGCCGGTTCCGCCCGAAGACCCCCGTCTTCGGGCTTTTTTGTTCCCGGGAGCAGCGAGGGGATATGGCGACGCGCAAGCAGAAGGGCTTCGACCCGATCGAGGACGTGATCCGCGACATCCGTCGCGGCCGCATGGTGGTCGTCACCGACGACGAGAACCGGGAGAACGAGGGCGACCTCGTGATGGCGGCCGAGAAGGCGGGCGATGCGGCCGTCAACTTCATGGCCAGGCACGGGCGCGGCCTGATCTGCGCGGCGCTGACGCGCGAGCGGCTGGAGCATCTGGCGATCACGCGGATGGCGACGCGCGGGAGCGGCGATGCCTTCCGAACGGCGTTCATGGAGTCGGTGGACGCGGCCGAGCGCGTGACGACGGGCATCAGCGCGCACGACCGCGCCCGCACGATCCGCGTGCTGGTGGACCCGGAGTTCGGGCGGCGGGATCTGGTGAGCCCGGGGCACGTGTTTCCTCTGGAGGCCCGGGATGGCGGCGTGCTGATCCGGGCGGGGCACACCGAGGCCGCCGTGGATCTGGCGCGCCTGGCCGGCCTGCGCCCGGCTGGCGTGATCTGCGAGATCCTGCGGGCGGACGGCCACATGATGCGCCTTCAGGAGCTGCGCCGGTTCGCGGCGCGTCACAGGCTCCTGATCTCATCCGTGGCCAGCCTCATTGCCTACCGCCGCCGCACGGAGAAGCTCGTGGAGTTCGTTCGGACCGTGGACCTGCCGACCAAGCACGGCCCGTTCCAGCTGCGGCTCTACCGATCGGTGATGGACGGAGAGCACCACGTGGCGCTGGTGATGGGCAACCCGGGCGCGGCCAAGGCTCCCGTCGTGCGCGTCCACAGCGAGTGCCTGACGGGCGACGTGCTCGGCTCGCTTCGCTGCGACTGCGGGTCGCAGCTGGAGCGCGCGATGCGCCTGATCGCGCAGAACAAGGTCGGCGTTCTCCTCTACATGCGCCAGGAGGGCCGCGGGATCGGCCTGGCCAACAAGATTCACGCGTACGCCCTGCAGGAGAAGGGGATGGACACGGTGGAGGCCAACGAGGAACTCGGGTTCTCGGCGGACCTGCGCGACTACGGGATCGGCGCGCAGATCCTGCGCGACCTTGGCCTGCATGACATCCGGCTGATCACCAACAACCCCCGCAAGGTGGTCGGCCTGGCCGGCCACGGCCTGATGATCGTCGAGCGGATCCCGCTGGTCCTGCCGGCGAACGAGCACAGCCGGCGGTACCTGCACACGAAGAAAACCAAGCTGGGGCACTGGCTTTGAGCGAGTGGATGGCGGAAGGCGGAAGGATGAAGAGGGAGGACCGGCGATGAGCAGCTACAAGGAAATCTCGGCAAACCTGCAAGGCGAGGGGCTGAAGGTCGGCATCGTGATCAGCCGCTTCAATGACTTCTTCACCAAGCAGCTGCTGGGCGGCGCGGTGGACTGCCTGGTCCGCCATGGCGCCAGGGAATCGGATGTGTCGGTCGCCTGGGTTCCGGGCTCGAACGAGATACCTCTGGCGGTTCAGACCCTGGCGAAGACGGGCAAGTTCCATGCGATCGTGGCGCTCGGCGTGGTGATCCAGGGAGCAACTCCACACGCGGAGTTGATCAACGGCCAGGTCGCCCGGGCGCTGATGTCCGTCTCGCTCGACACGCGGGTGCCGGTGATCAACGGCGTGGTGGCGGCGGACAACCTGGAGCAGGCAATCGAGCGCTCGGGCACCAAGGCGGGGAACAAGGGCTGGACATCGGCGCAGGCCGCGATCGAGATGGCGAACCTGCTGCGTGCCTTCAAAGGCTGAGGGGGCGGAATGGCGAAGCGAAGCGAGCTACGGGAGTGGGCGGTCCAGCTGGCGTACCAGCACGACTTCAACCCGCCGGATAACACGGAGCGCTTCTTCGAGGCGTTCTGGGTGGACAAGAAGCCGGGCGCAAAGGGGCGCCAGTTCACCGAGGAGCTGGTGCGCGGGCTGCTGTCGCACATGGCGCAGGTCGATGAGGTCATCCAGCGGCACGCCGCGAACTGGGACGTCCCGCGAATCGCCGCGGTCGAGCGCAGCATCATCCGGCTCGCGGTGTTCGAGATGCTGTTCCGGCCGGACATCCCGCCGGTGGTATCGATCAACGAGGCCGTCACGCTGGCCAGGGTCTACGGGGATCCCGGCGCGGGGCGGTTCGTGAACGGCATTCTCGATCAGGTCCGGATCAAGCTGGACCGGCCGGCCCGCACGGCCGGAGTGGGCAAGGTGACCCGCATATGAAGAGCTGGCTGGAGGCGTTGGCGCGCACGCGGGACACGATCGTGCGGCACGCGGTCCGGATCTTCACCGGCGACCGGGCGGCCCGGCAGGCGACGCGGGACGAATGGGAGGAAGCGCTGATCGCGGCGGACGTGCCGGCGCGCTTGGCCGCCGAGTTCGTTCGTCAGGCTGAGGCGCTGCGCGACGGCGGTGCCCTGGAGCAGCGCCTGGAGCAGGTGCTCGTCGAGGGGCTTGGGCACGATCCGGGCTTCGCGTGGGACCTGCCCACCCGCCCGTACGTCGTGCTGATCGCCGGCGTGAACGGATCCGGGAAGACCACGACGTGCGCCAAACTTGCGGCCATGGCCAAGGCCAGGGGACTGAAGCCCCTGCTGGCAGCCACCGACACCTTCCGGGCGGCCGGCACGGACCAGCTGCGAATCTGGGCCGAGCGGGTCGGCTGCGACGTGGTCGCGGGCGTGCAAGGCGCGGACGCGGCTTCGGTGGCGTACGACGCCCTGAGCGCGGCCCAGGCCCGGCACGCGGACATCGTGTTTGTCGATACGGCAGGGCGGATGCACACCAAGCAGACGCTGATGGACGAGCTCCAGAAGGTGAAGCGGGCCATGGCCAAGTGCCTGCCGGGTGCGCCCCATGCCGTGTGGATGGTCCTGGACGCCACGCTTGGCAACAACGCGCTCATGCAGGCCCGCGTGTTCCACGAGGCCGTCGGGCTTTCCGGCCTGGTGATCAGCAAGCTCGACGGCTCAGCCAAGGCGGGGTCGATCCTCGCGGCCCGCCGCGAAGTGGGGGCCCCGATCCTGTTCGTCGGCCTCGGCGAGGGAATGGACGACCTCGCCCCGTTCGATCCGCCCCAGTTCGTGAAGGCCATGCTGGGGACATCCGCCTGATTCCGGAGGGGCCGTGCCCGCATCCCGACGACCGTCTACGGATCGACGCTCCGCCGCCGATGAGCAGTGGATGCGGCGGGCGCTAGCCCTGGCCCGGCGAGGCGAGGGGCTGACGCGGCCCAACCCCCCGGTCGGGGCTGTGGTGGTCCGCGGCGGCCGGCCGGTCGGTGCGGGCTGGCACCGCCAGGCGGGCGGGCCTCACGCCGAGGTATACGCCCTCCGGCAGGCCGGCGCGCGCGCGCGCGGCGCCACGCTCTACGTCACCCTCGAGCCGTGCTCGACGTGGGGGCGTACGCCCCCGTGCGTGGATGCGGTGCGGGCGGCTGGAATCAGACGTGTCGTCGTGGGTGCCCGGGATCCGAATCCCCGCCATGCCGGCCGGGGACTGGCCGCGTTGCGGCGGTGTGGGGTGCTGGTCGACGAGGGGTGCTGCGGGCCCGAGGCCCGAGCGCTCATCGCGCCCTTCGCGTCCTGGGTGTCCCGCGGCAGACCGTACGTCACGCTCAAGCTGGGGGTCAGCCTGGACGGGCGAATTGCGGACGCGGCCGGCCGGTCCCGGTGGATTACGGGCCCGGCGGCGCGGGCGGCGGTGCAGGCGATGCGCCGCCGCTGCGATGCCATTCTCGTGGGGGCTGAGACGGCCCGGAGAGACGATCCCGGGCTTCAGCCGCGGCCGGCCGGCGGGCGGAAGCCCTGGCGGATCGTCGTGGACAGCCGAGGTCGGCTGGCGCTGAGCTTGAGGCTGTTTCGGGGGCCGGAGGCGGCGCGGACCATCGTCGCGACCACGGCCCAGTGCCCGGCCGCGCGGCGGGCCGCCTATGCGTCTGCCGGGGCCTCCGTCTGGGTGCTGCCGGCGGCTGGCGGGGGCGTATCCCTGCGCTCGCTCGTGCGGCGGGCCGCCCGCCATGGCGTCCTGCACATTCTGTGCGAGGGAGGGGGCGGTCTGGCCGAGTCGCTGATCCGGGCGGGTTTGCCGGATGAGTACGTGTTCTTTCTGGCGCCGCTGGTGATCGGCGGCTCCGGTGCGCGCGCCGCCGTTGGCGGGACAGGCTGGTCGCTGGCCCGGGCGCCGCGACTGCGATTTGTCGAGACGCGGCCGGTGGGCGCGGACCTGATGGTCCGCGCCGTTCCGGCCGGGATGTGAGGCACACCATGTTCACCGGCATCGTCCAGCAGGTTGGAGTCCTCGCCCGCAGGGAGTCGCGCTCGGGGGGCGCGCGGCTCGTCATCCGCCACGCGCCATGGGCGCCCGGCCTGGCGCTGGGCGAGAGCGTCTGCGTGCAGGGCGCCTGTCTGACGGTCATTGTCGCGGGCGACCGGGAGTTCCGGTGCGACGTGCTGCGTGAGACGCTGGACCGGACCGCGCTCGGGGCGATGGCGGAGGGCGCGCGCGTGAACTTGGAGCGGGCGCTGCGGGCGGGCGACCTGCTGGGCGGGCACTTCGTGACCGGACACGTCGACGGCACGGGGACTGTGGCCGCGGTCGGACGGGCCGGTCCCGACTGGCGGCTGCGCGTGCGCTGCGCAGCCGGGCTGATGCCGGGGCTGGTCGCGAAGGGATCGGTTGCGTGCGACGGCGTGAGCCTGACCGTCGCGGGCATCGGGCCGGACTGGTTCGAGGTGCACATCATCCCGCACACGTGGGACGCGACAACGCTCGGCGGGCTGTCGGCGGGCCGGCCGGTCAACGTCGAGACGGACATCATCGGCAAGTACGTTCTGCGGCACGCGGAGGCCCGGGCGGCGGGATCGGGCGTGACGATGGACGTCCTCCGCAACGCCGGGTTTCCGGTTTAGTTGACGGCCGATGCCGCGGAATGGTACTGTCCGCACTCGCGATCGTCCCGAGCGAGCGAGCAACGGAGAGTGCCCGTGGCAATCATTATCGACAACCTCCTGGCCCTTCAGGACTGCGACTGCCGGATCGTCAAGCTGCAGCGCGAGTTCCGCGACATCCCGACCCGCAAACAGGAAATCGAATCGCGACTGAAGGAGCACCGGGAGGCGGTCGCCGCCGCGAAGGATGCCCAGCGCGCGAAGCAGTCCGAGATCAAGCAGATCGAGCTGGAGATCGACGCGCAGAAGCAGCGCATCGCCAAGTTCCGCGAGCAGCAGATGCAGCTCAAGAGCAACAAGGAATTCAAGGCGATGGAGTCGGAGGTCGACGGCTGCCAGGCCCAGATCGCGCGGCTGGAGGACCAGGTTCTCGAGCGCATGATGGGGGTGGACGCCCTCGGCGGCGACGTGCGGGCCCGGGAGACGGAGCTCAAGGCCGAGGAGCAGGTGGTGCTCCAGGAAGTGGGCGTCATGGACCAGCGGATGAAGGCCATCGAGGCCGAGGTGGCGAAGCTCGAGGCGGAGCGCCAGCCGCTGGCCGCGGGGGTCGATCCGGAATGGCTCCGGGAGTACGACCGCATCTTCCAGAACCGCAAGGAGCGCGCCGTGGTTCCGATCGAGAACGGCGTGTGCGGCGGGTGCCACCTGAAGCTGCCCCCGTATGTCAGCCACGAGGCCCGGAAGCGTTCGGGCATGATCCACTGCGCGTTCTGCGGCCGCATGCTGTACTGAAGGCGTACGGCCCGCGATTTCAAACACGAGACCCGGGGCCGCGCCTCGGGCAGCCAAGGAGACACAGATGCTGAAGGTAATCAGGAGCCAGGGGCGGATTCGGGCCGAGACGGCCACGGCGGTTCTGGAGTGGGATCTGCAGAAGGGCGGCCAGCTGGTGGGCTGCGAGTTCAAGGGGTTCCACGGCGAGCGGCGCCCCGTCATGACGGGCGGCGAGGCCGCGCCGAACATGCGGCTCGACCTGGGCGACCGGGTCATCACGGTCGCGGACGTCCCGGTTTCCGACGTTCAGGTCGTGCGCGACGACCCGGGCGCGTTCATCTTCACGACGCAGGCGCGGCTGGACGACACGTGGACGGTCACGCAGCGCTACGAGATTTTTGAAGAAGGCGCGATGTTCTGCGAGCTGTCGCTCGTGATCGACAAGGGCCGCACGGTCCGCGTGCGGAACGCGGAGCTGCGGGTTCCGCTCGACGTGCTGGCCGTGAAGAACATGCGGCTGAACTACGTGACGCGCGACGTGTACCTGAAGCAGGACGTCACGTGCTGCCACGTCCTGCCGGTGATGATGATCAGCCGCGAGCGCAACGAGCGGGTCGACGTCCCGCACCTGGTTCCGATGTTCGGCCTCGACCTCGGCTGGGAGGAGAGCCGGTACTTCTCCAACAAGCTTGAGGTGATCCTGGAGGACTCGACCTCCATGGGCGGCGAGCGGCTCAACCCGACCCGCACGACGGTGGTCGAAGAAGCGGGCAAGATGCAGCTTCGCTGGATCGTGTGCGAGAACGGCAGCGAGGAGCTCGCGGGCGGCTTCCAGTACCGCAACAAGTGGGGCCTGTTCTTCGGCGCGGCGCGCAGCGAGGCCGGCAAGAAGGCCGACGCGGCCCGGCGCAACAACGTGCTGGGCTCGCGCGTGTGCCACGTGATGTACCCGTACGTTCGAGCCGGCAAGGAATGGCCGTGGTGCAGCATCCCGATCAAGCAGGTGTGGTACCAGGATGCGCAGATGGCGAAGGAGAGCCCCTCGCTGAAGCGCGTGGACGAGGCGGCCCGGCTGGGCTGCAACGTCCTCATCATCCACCAGTTCTGGATGCGGAACGGCGGCAGCAACGGCGAGCCGGCTGCCGACTACACGGTCTTCGACCCCAAGTGGTTCAAGGCGTTCGTCAAGCGCGCTCATGACCGCGGCATGCGCGTGGCCGTCTACATGCGCGGCACGGAGAACTACAGCCTCTACATGGACTTCTTCGAGAAGTACCTGAAGAAGGACTGGGACGGGCTGTACATCGACTGGGCCACGCCGTTCGGGCTGGGCTTCACGAAGGCCACGAACAAGCACAACTCGATCCACAACTGGTTCATGTTCACACGCGCGCTGCGGCAGCGCGTCGGGGCGGGCGGGATCATGATCGGACACGGCGCGATCCAGACGCACGTCTCGTACGCATGCTTCGACGCGACGCTGACGGGCGAGTTCTCCGTTATGCACTCGGGCCTGCTCGCATCGCCGGAGTTCAGCGCGAGCTACTCCGGGTTCGCAAGCTGCGGGGTACACCTGATGGCAGGCAACGCGCCGGACCGGATCGCGTTTTCCAGCCAGCGCGCCGCGGGCCTGTCCGCTGGCCTGGGCTACCAGAACCATCCGTTCATGGAGCCGAACAAGCCGTTCGACGCGTGTTCGGAGTACATCCAGCCGCTGTGGAACCTGTTCAACGCGCTCGGCGGGGCGCCGGTGCGATCGTACAACGCGTCCGTCGGCACGGGCCTCGGGACGCGGGCCAGCGATGCGGCGCTGCATCCGATCGTCTACCAGGCAGCCGATGGCGCGACCTTGGTGGTGGTGACCAACCTGAGCGACGCGGCGGTCTCCGGGACCGTGGAGATCGACCTCGCGGCGCTGGGCCTCAAGGCCGGCTCGGAGCTGAAGCCTCTGCAGGTGGCCGGCACGCACGTGCCGCAGGTGGATGGCGCCCGGATCGTGTTGAAGGATATTCCGTCGTACTTCTTCGGCGGCGTGCTGATCGCCGCGCGCAGAGCGCGTCCCGCCGTGAAGCCGGCGAAGGCCGCGAAGAAGGCGAAGGCATCGAAGGCAGCAAAGAGCGCAAAGGCCCGGAAGGGCAGGAAGTAGTCCCATGAGCAGAGGCTTTGTCGACATTCAGAACAACGGGTGGATGGGGACGGACTTCTCCGAGCCGAACCTGACGGCGGACCGGGTGAAGCAGATCACGCGGGAGCTCGTCGAGCGCGGCACCATCGGGTACTGCCCGACGGTCGTCACCACAACGGAGGCGAACTACCGGAGCAGTCTCAAGGCGATCGCGCAGGCGAAGCGGGACCCGGAGCTTGGCGGCCATATTCTCGGCGTGCACGTCGAGGGGCCGTTCATCTCGCCGGAGCCGGGCGCTCGGGGCGCGCATCCTCAGGACTGCATTCGGGACCCCGACCCCGCCTTCCTCGACAAGTTGCTGGAGTGGGGCGAGGGGCTGATCCGGATCCTGACGGTGGCGCCCGAGCGCCCCGGCTGCGAGGCGCTGATCCGCCATGCCGTGAAGCGCGGGGTGGTGGTTTCGATGGGCCATCACTTGGCGACCGATGCCGATCTGGACCGCGCGGTCCAGGCCGGCGCGTCGCTCCTGACCCACGTGGGCAATGGCATTCCCAACATGATCAACCGGCACCAGAACCCGCTGTGGTGGTCTCTGGCGACGGATGCGGTGACGGGCATGTTCATCACGGACGGCCACCACCTCCCGGCGGATCTGATCGCCGTCGCCCTGCGGGCGAAGGGCGTGAGCCGCTTCGTCGTGACGAGCGATGCATCGCCGCTGGCCGGCATGCCGCCGGGCCGGTACACGATCTTCGGCAAGATGGCGGTGGTGATCGACAACACGGGCCTCATCTATGCCGAGGAGGCTAAGAGCCTCGCCGGCTCGCACTCCACCATGATGGAGTGCATGAACCACCTGGCCTCGCTCAAGATCCTGGCCGAGCGCGACCTCTGGGCGGTCGGCCTGGAGAATCCGCTGCGGATGATCGGGATGAAGGCGTCGGATATCGCGGGCCTGAAGGGGCCGACCGTGAAGTTCACGGACGGCAAGTTCGCGGTCTAAGCGGGCGCAGGTCGGTTCGAACGCCTCGCTGGCGCGCCTGGACGGCGTGTCGGCGAGGCGTTTTCGCTTAGGCGGCCAGCGCGGCAGCAAGACCGCAGCCGATCCAAGCGGCGAGCGGCGCCTCGTATCTTCTGCGGTCGAGCACCCGGCCGCTCATGTCTCGGTCGAGTCCTTCAGCAAGACCCCCGAGCCCGCGATGGGCTGACAGAGCAGGATGGTGGGCGTCTTTCCGGCCGGGGTGTAGTACTCCCGCGTCAGGAGGTCGACCAGTTCCCTGACCCGATCGCGGCGCGTCAGGACCATCATGCACCCGCCGAGCCCGGCGCCGGCGAGCTGTGCGCCGATGACCCCATTCGCCTGCAGCGCCAGGTCCACCATCCGGTCGATCTCCGGCAGGCTGCAGAAGTAGCGCCCCGGCTGCCACTGGAGCTGGGCGCGCAGCACGCGCTCGGGGTCCCCGCTGTCGAGGTCTTCGATCAGGGTCAGCAGGTGCGCGTTGGAGGTCGGCGCGCGGTACACGCGCTCCGCCCCGTCGGGGCCTCGCGCGGCGACGCGATCGCCGTCGTGGGACACGTTCATCAGGCGTCCGATCTCGGGGATGCGCCCGCTCTTGAGGCAGTCGGCGAACACGCGGGCCCGCTCGCACTCGGCCAGCCCGTACAGCACCACTCCGCGGATCGGGTAGAGCCCGTCGGGGGGCGGCTGGTGCGTGGCGAAGAACGGCGCCAGATCCTCGCCCGGCAGCAGATCGACCAGCTCCTCGCGCGTCGCCTGCTCCGGCAGGTGCAGCAGGATCTTGTAGATGGAGCTCAGCGGCACGCCGAGGTTCCGGGCGTTGACGTCTCGCAGGTGCTTCAGCAGGGGGGCGTAGTGCGGGAACGATTGCCGGATCAGGCGGAATCCGATGCGATAGCAGGCGATCCGGTGGTTGAACTGATCCCGGGAGTTGGCGCTCTTGCGGGCCTTGATCCCCGAGTCGCACACGGCCAGGACGTACTCGTCCGGGAACGGCACCACGTCCTGCACGGCAAACCCGAAGAACGTGACCTTGATGATCTTGCCCTTCTGGCCCAGCTTGACGGCCGCGTGGTCCGCGCTGCCACCGCGCGTTCCGACGAACCACTCGCCTTCGCCGCAGAGGTCGATCAGCTGGGCCGGGAAGGTGTCCAGCCGATTCGCCGTGATCGTGGCCTCGGCCGTCGCCACGACGAGGCTCGAGGACGAGCTCAGGCCGGCGGCCATCGGCACGTTGCCGGTGACGACGATGTCCATGCCGCGCAGCTTCGTATGGCTGAACTTCTTCTGCAGGCGGAGCACGGCGGCCATGGCGTACTGGGCCCAGTCGCCTCCCTTGCTGCGCACGAGCTGGGAGACCTTCTCACTGTTCACGACGTCCAGCCAGTCGTCCCACGGGAGATCCCGAAGCATGTCGCCGATCGAGAACTCGCGCGTGCCGAACTGCTCGCGGTCCAAGCTGAAGAGGCGGATCCGGTCGTCGGTGCGGGGGTGGACGGCCATGAGCGTCTCGTAGCTGATGGTCATGAGGTTGCAGTTTCCGCCCTGGTGGTCGATATGTCGGCCCATGATGTTCACGCGGCCGGGCGAGCGCACGAGGAAGATGCGGGCGTCGGCGCCGAGCAGCTCGCCGGCATAGTCCAGCAAGGCGGTGCAGGCCGGGGCGCGGTCCTGCAGCACCTGCGCCTGATCGCTGTAGGTGGCGACCAGCTCGTCCCACAAGCGTTGGGCCGTCGCGGGGGTGCCCGATCGGATCGCCGCAAAATCAGCCTGCCATTCGCTGATCGTGCGGTTCCACGGGGCGGCGGGCAGCTCGACAGCGGCGTGGTCGCGCTTGCGGGACTGGATGTGCTCCTCCACCTGCAGCAGCTCGGCCGGATCGTTGAAACCCATGATGCTGAAGGGGTTATCGACCCGCAGGGCCCGGGTGCGGAAGCGGCGGCCGCCGGTGTCGGCCCCCGCGTTGAGGATGGCGACCACGTCGGAGAGATAGCGCTCCTGCTGCGCGTTATCCCGCGTCAGATGGTCGAGCGCGTATCGCAAGGCGCGCGCCTTCACCAAGTACACGGAGTTGTTGCTCCAGGGCGCTGCTTCCGCCTGGGCCGGGGTGACGGTGAGCGCGGTGCCGTCGGGGGACTGCAGGTCGAACCGCGTGCGGGATTCGGGGATCAAGGCGAGCAGCTCGGCGCGCGGCGGGACGTGACGGTCGACCGCCAGCGTCTTCCACAGGGGGCCGAGCATGAGGGTCATCTTCGCATCGGAGGGCATGGGCCCCGTGCCGGCGATGCGCTCCCGGAGGATCCCCATGACCTGATCGGCGGACGGGAGGTCGCCGCGCTCGACCAGCAGCCGCAAGTCGCGGTAGAACCAGCGCAGCCGGATGTCGGCCCGCTCGAGGATGGCCGCCGGCGTGCGGTCGTGCGCCTCGACGATCCTCCCCTGGCCGGAGCCCGGACGGGTGGGGGTGCAGGGCAGCGCGACATCGCAGCCCTGGCTGTAGTACAGCTCGAACAGGCGCTCGAGGACGACGTCGTCGATCAGGCGGTCGCCGGCCACGAGCAGCACGTCCTCCTCGGCCCCGAGCGCGTCCAGCGCGCGGAGTCCGACCTCGGCGGCGTCGGCTGTGCCCAGTTGCTCGGACTGGTAGGCGAAGCTCACGTTCCGGAAAGCGGAGCCTACGGTCTCGACCACCTGTCCGGCCATCGAGCCCACGACGATGATGTGGTGGTGGATGCCGCAGCGGTTGTAGCGGTCGATCGCCCGGTTGATGACGGGGATGCCGTCGACCGGAAAGCAGACCTTGGGCCGCGAGGCCGACTGCATGCGGGTTCCCTTGCCGGCGGCCAGGATGATGGCGAATTTCGGAGCGCGGCTCATGTTGTCGTCCCTCCCATCGTCTTCGGCGGACCGCGCCGAAGGAGCATGTGCGGTATGGTGGCCACAGTGAGCGGGGCGGGTAAAGCCCAAAACAGGTGGCGGCGCGGGGAGCTTTGGGGTGGACGCCGGAGCCGGGTGCGGTGAGAATCCGTCAGCTGGTTGGGCGGGCACGTGAAATGGGAGACAACGCATGAGTGCGCAGCGACGGTGCGACGTGCACGGCATCACTGATCGGGACCTGTGGGGTGCGCTGGGCGCGCGGCGGGGCTCCAGCGGGACCGCGCTGCTGGCGAAAGCCGTGCGGGCGGGGCTGGCGGGTGAGGCAGCGGCTGCAAGCGCCGCCCTGGCCGACTACTACCGGGCCGCGCGCGCCGACGCATGGGACGAGGCGGACCGCAGCGCGCAGACCGCCGCGGTCCTGTCAGCGCGCGATATCGCTCGAGCGTTCGAGCGCGTGGGTGAGATGCTGAGCGGGGGGGGCCAGGATGCGGCCAAGGCGTCCCAGCGAGGCGGGGTGTTCAGCGGCGGGATCCATGAGATGACCCAGGCGCTGCAGCCCGTTGTGCGGCACATGCTCCGCACGGGCGACGCCACGCCGGGCGCCCGCCTCCGGGATGCGCTCGTGCGGATCGAGCGCGCCGGCCGCAGCCTGACCGCCTTTGGTGCGTATCCGCTCTTCTCGATGCTGGGCGGCCACCGCCAGTTCGAGTTCTTCTGGCTGAGCTACCTGGCGCTGGTGCGGTCGAAGACCGAGACGCCAGCGGCCACGGCGGCCGCATTCAAGCTCCTCCTGGGCCTGGGGCGCGAGATGCGGCGGGTGACGGACCGCTACATGGTGCACAACATCTACACCGCTGCCTGCTACGCGCTCTTCTTCCTGGCCCGGACGGTGCGCGAGTTCCGCGACGCGGCGGAGTGGGACGCGCACAGCCTCGCGATGCTCGACCAGGACTTCGACCGCGCCTGGTTCGCGGATGGCGGGCACCTGGAGCGCAACTGGGGGTACGGATCCCACACGCTGCGCCGCATGCGCGACACCTACGCCTTTGCCTGCCGCAATGGCGGGATGGGGCGGCATGAGGCGCACTTCGCGGACGGTCTGCGGCGAGCGTACCGGTTCTATGCGGCGACTCTGGGCCCGGGCGACCAGTCGCCGGGGTTCGGGGACGAAGGGTGGGCGGACCTGGGACACGTGCTGGACGAAGGCGCGGCGTCGGGGCTGTTTGCGGCTGGAGTCGGCCGGGACATGGGCGTCGACCGCACGCGCTCCTGCTTGATGCGCGAGTCCGGCGTGGCGATCATGCGCAACGGAGATGGGCGGCGGGATGCGTTCGCGGACGTGACCTTCGGGGACTTTGCCGGCTGGCACTCGCACATGGATGCGCTCAGCATGGACTTCCGGGCGCACGGGGCCGTCCTGCTCCAGGAGGTGCCTCGGTTTGGCCCGTACGCGCATCCGATGGACATCGCCTGGCGCGAGGCGCAGGCGCACAACCAGGTTCTGGTGGATGCGTTCCGGTATGACAGCCGGCCGTTCGTCGGGCAGGATGTGGCCTGGCATTCTGACGAGCGGATCGACTACTTTTCCGCCTTCCACACAGCGTATCGCCAGGTTCCGCCGCAGGGAGGCTGGCGGACGCATCACGCGAGCGGAGACCTGCGCGTGCGCCGGACGATCGTCTTCGTGAAGGATCCCGGCTACCTGGCCGTTCTGGACTCGGTTTCGGACGAGAAGACCCAGGCGTTCAACCGCGGCATCTCCGCGTGGTGGCACAGCCCGCGGCGGTTTCGCCAGCTGGGGCCGGATCGGGCTCGCACGGTCGGTCGGTCGGGCTGTCTGCTGGCGTGGGCGTTTCCGGAGAGCATTCGGCGGATCGAGCCCGGTGTGGATTTCACCCGCGAGGAATCGCGCGGGCAGCTGCACGGGGACACGGAATGGTTCAACTTGCGTGCCAGCTGCTGGATGCCCATGCCGTATTCGGGCTGCCTGGGCTTCTTCACCGTTCTGTATCCCTTTGCCGGCACGGTGCCGGATGTGCGCGTTCGCGCTCTGGAGATGGAGGGAGCGCCGCGCTACCGAGCGGGCGCGTTCGAGGTCCGGACGCCATTCGGGCTCGACCGCATCGTCCTCAACCCGGAACGCCTGCCTGACCTGCGCTGGAGCGGGGCCCCGGCGGGGTTCCGGGCTCAGGTGAAACTGGGCCATCGGCGCGGCGCGTCGATCATTGGATAGGCGGCGGGGCGGGGGGCCCGATCAGGGGGTCGCCATGGCGCGGCCGATCGCGAACGCCTTCTCGTTGGCCTCGTGCAGGTTCGGCGGCAGGCTGGCCTTGATCTGCTCCATCCAGAGGTGTTCGGGGATCTCGAGATAGGCGCTCAGCCAGCCCAGCATCGTGACGTTCAACGCCTTGCGGGTCGGCAGGGCATCGAGGTCAACCTTGCCGGCCGTCAGCATCCGGCCGTCGGGCTTCAGGCGCGGGCGGCTGGCTTCGATCTGGGTATCCTCGAGCACGACGAGGATGTCGGCCTCGCCCGTCGGGATCATGGGGCTCAGCACAGCGGGGCCGAACCGGACGTCGCTCATGACGAACCCGCCCCGCTGGCTCATGCCATGGACTTCGGCCTTCTTGACGTCGAAGCCCATGCGGAAGACGGTCTCGGCCAGGATATCCGATGCCTTGAGGACGCCCTGGCCACCCAGCCCGGCGAAGACGACATTGACTACTTTCGGGTTCATTCTCTACTCGCCTTCTTGTTCTCGCTGTCGTACTGGCGGATCTGCTTGGCGGCCAGGAGGCAGGGGCGGCGGACGATGATCATGCAGAGCTTCTCGCTGGCCAGGCTGTCCTGGACCAGCTTCTTGAATGACTCGCGGTCCTTCATGGGGTCGATGATGGTCACCTCGTGGACCCCGAGGGTGCGGGCCAGGTCTTCGATTACAACCTGTCCGGTGGGCTCATGAATCAGCGTGCGGCCGGTGCCCGGGTGCTCCTGCAGCCCGGTCATGGCCGTCGTGCCATTGTCCAGAACGATCAGCAGGTGGCCGGTCTTCGGCGGGTTGTAGATCATCTCGACGAGGCCGGTGATCCCGCTGTGAATGAACGTGCTGTCGCCGATGACGCTGACGACGCGCTTCGCCTCGGCGGGCGGGAGCACGTGCCGGAGGCCGAGCCCCACTCCGAGCGCCGCGCCCATGCAGACGCAGGTGTCCATCGCCTGGAACGGCGGAAGGACGCCCAGCGTGTAGCAGCCGATGTCGCCGGCCACGATGCAGTCGAGCTCCTTGAGGACATCGAATGAGACCCGGTGCGGGCATCCGGGGCAGAGCTCCGGGGGCTTGCCCTTGGGCGGCACGGGCTCCGGGCTGGTGTCGCGCGCCAGGATGCGGCGGACGCGGGCGACATCGAGCTCCCCGAAGCGGAACATCTCCGGCCGGCCCTCGACGGGTATGCCCGCGATGCGAATGGAGTCGTAGAGCGCCGGGTCCCCCTCCTCGATCACCACGCAGCGCTTCACTCCGGCGGCGAACGCCCGGACCTTTTCGACCGGCAGCGGGTGCGAGAGCCCGAGCTTGAGAATGCGGGCGTCGGGCGCGGCCTCGCGGGCGTGTACGGCGGAGACGCCGGAGACGATGATGCCCAGCTCGGCGCCGCCGGGCGACTCGACATTGAGCGGACTCGACTCATTCCATGCCTGGATTTCGGCCAGCTTGGCGCGCAGCTTGCGGTGGGCGGCCCGCGCGTACGAAGGAATCATCACCCGCCCCGGGATATCCCGAACAAAGGCGGCCGTGCGGTGCGGCATCGGGCTCCGCAGCACGACGACGGACTTCGAGTGGCTGACGCGCGTGGACATGCGCAGCATGACGGGCAGCTTCCAGCGCTCGGAGATCTCGAGCGCGGAGAAGAGGAAATCGTAGGACTCCTGGGAGTCCGCGGGCTCGACGACCGGGATTCCGGCGGCAACGCCGTAGCGGCGGCTGTCCTGCTCGTTCTGGCTGGAGGCCAGGCCGGGGTCGTCGGCCGAGACGAGCACGAGCGCGCCGGACACGCCGGTGTACGTGGCGGTGAACAGGGGATCGGCCGCGACGTTGAGGCCAACGTGCTTCATCGTGACGAGGGCGCGCGCGCCGCCGAACGCCGCGCCGAGGGCCACCTCGAACGCGACCTTTTCGTTCGGCGACCACTGGGCCCGCCCGCCGAGCCGGGAGAAGTTCTCGAGGATTTCGGTCGATGGCGTGCCGGGATAGCCGGCGCCGAGGTCAATGCCGGCGTGAAGCGCCGCGCGCGCCAGCGCCTCATTGCCGCTCATCAGCAGTCGTTCGCTCATGTGCATGCCCTGGTGGTGTACCGCGTGGAACAGGGCCGTCCGATCCGCGACCGGAGGCCAGTCAGGCGGGAACTGTAGTGAATCGGAATCGAGAGTCAAGGCCGGGCGGTCAGCCGCGTTCGGTGTAGCGAACCTCGGCTTCGAGCCCGAGTCCGGTATGGAAGGCGGACTCGATCTCGCGCTTGAGGTCCGCCAGGTTGCGCATGGTGTCCGAGAACAGCCGGTCCGTCACGCGCACCCATACGATCACCCGCCGCTCGGACGGCTCGAACCGGAAGCTCTGGCCGCGCGCCCGGGTGCCGGCGAGCACCTCCTCGATCTGGGCCGGGTAGACGACGGTCTCGTCGACGCGGAGCCGCCCGTCGGTGCGGGCGCCGGGCTGCAGGATGGCGCCCGTGCGTCCGCAGGGACAGCGGTCGCGGCGGATCTCGCAGCGGGTCCGGGTCCGATAGCGAAGCAGGGGCATCGCCTCGCGGCACAGCGTCGTGACGGCCAGCTCGCCGTCCGGCGCCTCGACGAGGAAGTGGTCCTCGTTGACGTGGAAGTGGTGATGCTCGCACTCGACGCACAGGCCGGGGTCGAGGATCTCCGCGATGCCGAAGTTGGACCACACCTCGGCGAACAGGCCGGTTCGCAGCTGCTCGCGCGTCTCCGGCGGGACGGGACGGGTGAGGATGACCACGCGCAGGTGCAGGGACTGAGGGTCGATGCGCCGGACGTTCATGAGCTCGGCCAGCTCGCGCGCGTTCGAGGGCGTGGTCACGAGCACGGTGGCCCGGCAGTTCTGCAGCGCCGCGAGCTGGTACTTGATGTGGAAGACGTCGGCCGGAATCACGGACGCCTCGATCATTTCGGCTCCGAGCATGTAGCCGAGCGCCTCGTCGAAGACGCCGTTCCCGAAGCAGATCTGGATCACGTCGTTCGCGGTGACGCCGGCGGCCACGAGTTGGCGGGCCACGAGCCGGCCCCACTGGGTCAGGTCGTTCCGGGTATGGCCGATCAGGAGCTGGCGCCCGCCGGGGCCGACGGCGGAGTGGAGCCGGACGACCTCGCGCAGCGGGAGCGCGAACATCCCGTAGGGGAATGCCTGCACGAGGTCGTCAGGCTGGGTGGCGGGCAGGCGCGCGACATCGTCCAGCACCTCGACGCGGGCGTCGCCGAGCAGGTCGCGATACCGGCGCACGTTGCGGCGGAGCCGGGCGAGGAGGGCCTGGACCCGCTCGAGCTGGAACTGCGCGAGGTGCTCCCGCGGGAGGGACTCGTTCCGGGTGTCGTACATGCTCATTCCCAAACCTCCTTGTACCCCTTGCCGAGGTAGGCCCGCTTGACCTCCGCGTTCCGCGCGAGGTCGGCCGCCGGGCCCTCGATGATGATCTCGCCGGTCTCCAGCACGTAGGCCCGGTCGGCGATCCCGAGCGCGGCCACGGCATTCTGCTCGACGAGGAAGACGGTGACGCCCCGGTCCTTCAGCTCCTGGACCATCCGGAAGACCTCCTGCACGACGATCGGGGCCAGGCCCATGGACGGCTCATCGAGCAGAAGGAAGCGGGGCCGGGCGATGAGCGCCCGCCCGATGGCGAGCATCTGCTGCTCGCCGCCGGACAGGGTCCCGGCGAGCTGCTGCGCGCGCTCGCGCAGGCGCGGGAAGCGTGCCAGCATCTCCTCGATCACGACGGCGCGGTCGGGGTTGCGGTAGCCGCCGACCACGAGGTTCTCGAGGACGGTCATGTCGGCAAACACCTGGCGGCCCTCGGGCACGAGGGCGATCTCGTGGCTGACTCCGCGCCATGCCGGCAGGCCGCCGATCGAGCGGCCATGGAGGCGGATCTCGCCGGAGCGCGGGGGGAGCAGCCCGACGATCGCCTTGAGGAGGGAGGTCTTGCCCGCGCCGTTGGCTCCGATGAGCGCGACGATTTCGCCGGGCGCCACGTGGAGGCTGACCCCGCGGATGACCTCAAGCTCGCCGTAGCCGCAGCGGAGGTTAGTGACCTGGAGCACGCTGAAAGTCCCCCCCGAGATAGACGGACACGACACGCTCGTCGTTGCGCACCGCGGCCGGCGGCCCCTCGGCGATCGGGGTGCCGAAGTGCAGGACGAGAATGCTGTCCGAGATGTCCATGACGAGCGACATGTCGTGTTCGACGAGCAGCACGGTGACGCCGCGGTCCCGGATTCGGCGGATGAGCGTCGCCAGGTCGTCGGACTCGCGTGTATTGAGCCCGCTGGCCGGCTCGTCGAGCAGGAGCAGCCGCGGCTCGGTGGCGAGCGCGCGGGCGAGCTCCACCATGCGCCGCTGGCCGAAGGCGAGGGAGCCGACCGGGCGGTCGGCGAGATCCGCCAGGCCGACGTCCGTCAGGTGCCGGAGGGCCGACTCGCGGATCGCGTGCTCCTCGCGGCGCTGCGCGGGCAGGCGAAGCGCCGACGCGAGAAAGCCCTGACGGGTTCGCGCGTGGCGCCCGACCATGACGTTGTCCAGGACGCTCATGTGGCTGAACAGGCTAGGCGTCTGGAACGTGCGGGAGACGCCCAGTGCCGCGACCCGGGAGGGCGGGAGCCCGGCGATCGGGATGCCGGCGAAGCGGATGTCCCCCGCGTCGGGCGCGATGATCCCGGAGATGATGTTGAAGAGCGTGGTCTTGCCCGCGCCGTTCGGGCCGATGATGGCCTTGATCTGGCCGGGCACGACCGAGAACGACACGCGATCGAGCGCCTGGAGGCCGCCGAAGCGGCGGCGGACGCCGGCGACTTCCAGAAGCGCGGCCGGGGCTGGCTCGGGCGCCGGGGCGGTCATGGCCGGCCCTCCGTCGACGGGGCTGCCGCGCGGGCCCGCCGGCGCGCGAGCCACGTGCCGAAGGGCTTGAACGGCCCGTCGGGCGCCAGCGCCACGATGGCGATCAGGAGCACGCCGAACACGGCGGAATCGAACGATCCGAAGCAGCCGCGCAGCGACAGGTAGTTGAGGATGGTGCTGACCGCGAGCACGCCGGGGAGGTTAGCCATGCCGCCCGCGGCAACGAGCGAGACGTAGCGGACGGACTTCATGGCTCCGGCCTCGGACGGCCCGATGCCGCCGGTGTAGTGCGTGAACACCGAGCCGGCCACGGCGGCGAGCACGGCGCTGAGGACGAAGACCTTGAGCTTGTAGGCGGCGGTGTTCACGCCCATGGCGTTGGCGGCGAGTTCGCCGTCGTGTATCGAGCGCAAGGCGCGGCCTACGCGGGAGCGCACCAGGTTCATCAGGAGGAGGAGCACGACGAGGGTGAGGGTCCAGGCCACGTAGTAGTTCTGGACGCGGCAGTCTCGGTCCTGGCCGATGACGAGGCCGCCGGGGAGCCGCCACTCGGGGACGCCGGTGATGCCATCGGCCGCGCCCAGGGCGGGCGAGCCCAGGACGATGCGGTAGACGATCAGCCCGAACCCCAGCGTGGCCATGGCCAGGTAGTGGCCCTTGAGGCGCAGCGCGGGGAACCCGACCAGAATCGCGACCGCCGCCGCCGCGGCGACGGCGGCCAGGCAGGCCGCGCCCGGCGTGGCGGTGACGATCGTCCCCCCGTACAGGCCCGGCCGGGCCGCCAGGACGCCGGCGCGCTGCAGCCAGGCGACCACCGGGGCGCCGTCCGGGAGCGGGACCGCTGTCGTGGTGAGCCAGGCGCTGGCGTAGCCGCCGATGGCGAAGAACGCCGCATGGCCGAGGGAGACCTGGCCCGCATAGCCCATGACCATCGAAAGCCCCATGGCGACGATGGCGTAGTACGCCGACATCGTGAGCTGCGTCAGGTAGAACTCGCGCCCGACCGCCGTGGCGGCGACCTGGATCGCGATGAGCGTGGCCGCCATCCCGGCCGCCGTCCAGATGGGCGACCGCCGGATCATACGCGCTCCCGGGCGCTGGCGGCGGCGCGCGATCCGAACAGCCCGTGCGGCCGCACGAAGAGGACGATCAGCAGAATGGCGAACGCGGTGGCGTCCTTGTAGGCGGCCGGCAGCACGCTCACGCTGAACGACTCGGCCAGCCCGACCAGGATGCCTCCGACCATGGCGCCGATGGGGTTGCCGAGCCCGCCGAGGATCGCGCCGGCGAACCCCTTGATGGCGAGGCCCGTTCCCATGTCGTACTGGGTCATCGCGATGGGCGATATGACGCAGCCGGCCAGGGCTCCGAGGGCGGCGCTGAGCGCGAACGCGAGCAGGCGCATGTTGGCCGTGTTGATGCCCGAGAGCTGAGCCGCGTCCGGGTTCGAGGAGCAGGCGCGCATGGCCTTGCCGGTGAGGCTGAACCGGGAGAAGAGCTGGAGGGCGAGCACCGCCAGGGCCACGGTTCCGAGCACCCACAGCACCTGCGGGGGCATGGACGCGCCCAGGACGCGCACGGACGAGCACTCGTCGCCGGTGAAGGCGGGCAGCGAGCGCACCTGCTCGTCCCAGATGTGGAGCGCGGCCTCCCGGATCGCGATGGAAAGGCCGATCGTGATGATGATCATCTGCAGCACCGCCTGGCGGCGGAGCGGGCGGAAGAAGACGAGCTCGAGGAGGGCTCCGACGCCGGCCACGATCGCGACGGCTCCGGCGATGGCCAGGGGGAGGGGAAGGAAATGCGACAGCGTCACCGCGGTCATGCCGCCGAGCATGACGAACTCGCCCTGCGCGAAGTTCAGGATTCCGGTCGTGCTGTAGATGAGGTTGAAGCCGATGGCGACGACGGCATAGATGCTGCCGGCGGTCAACCCGGAAAAGGCGTACTGGAGGATGCTGGTCACGCGGTCTCAAGCCGGGCGGATGCGCGCCGCCCCGAAAGAGGCGCATGCCCCGGGCGGTGTGTCGGGCAGCGACCACAACCGGCCCGGGGCACGCTCTGACGCCACCGTCACTTGCGGTACAGGGTGAACTTCCCGTCCTTGACCGTCAACATCTCGAATGCGTCGAGGTCGAGACCGTTGTGGTCCTGGGCCGAGAAGTTGAAGATGCCGGCCGTTCCGACGAACCCCTTCATGGTCTCGACTGCGGCGCGTACCTTCTGGGGGTCGGTGGAGCCGGCGGCTTCGATCGCCTTCACGGCGATCATGAGCGAGTCATAGGCGTGGCCGCCGAAGGTGCTCACGTCCTCGTGATAGCGAGACTCATAGGCTTTCTTGTAGCCGGCGAGCACGGCCTTCTGCGGGTGGCTATCGGCCAGCTCGTCCACGACCAGAAGCCGCCCGGCCGGGAACAGGATGCCCTCCGCGGCCTTGCCGGCCTGCTGGACGTACTTGAGGTTGCCGAAGCCGTGGCTCTGGAACAGCGGGACGTCGAAGCCGATCTGCTTCATGTTCTTGGCCACGATGGACTGGGCGGGGACGACGGACCAGTTGACGACGGCCTGGGCGCCGGCGGCCTTGACCTTGTTGAGGATGTCGCTCAAGTCGGTCGCCTCCTTGTCGTACACCTCGCTGGCGACGATCTGGATGCCGCTCGTCGGCGCAAGGATGGCGAGCTGTTCCTTGCCGGCCTTTCCGAAGCCCGTGTTATCGCTGACGACGGCGATCTTCGTGATGCTCCGCTCCTTCATGGTGCGGTAGATCCAGGTGACCGCCTGGCTGTCCTTCTGCGGCGTCTTGAACACGTACTGGGCGACGGGGTTCACGATCACTTCGGCTGCGGCGCAGGAGAGGAGCACCGTCTTCTGGGCCTCGCAGATCGGCTTGATCGCCATGGTCTCCCCGCTGGTCGACGGCCCGATGATGGCCACGACCTGATCCTCCTCGATGAGCTGCTTCGCGAACGATATCGCCTTCTCCGGGCTGCCGGAGCTGTCCTTGAGGACGAGCTCGATCTTGCGGCCCATCACGCCGCCCTTGGCATTGAGCTCCTCGACCAGCATCTGGGCCGTGCGGGCCTCGGGTCCGCCCAGAAACGCGCTGGGCCCGGTGACGGCGAAGATCGCTCCGATCTTGATCGGCGCGGCGGGTTTGGCCGCTTCGTCCTTCGCGCCCGCCGTGCCGCCGATCGCCAGCATACCTGCCGCCAACAGACCGATCCACCGATTCATGGTACTTCCTCCGGTTTCCGGCTTTCATGCCACCGGGGTACGCCCCCGGTTCGACGGTGCGGAATTTGAACAATTCGGCGAATCGAGTCAAGCGGCGCGATTACGCGGCGTTCCCGCATATTGACACCCCACGGGGGGGTCGGGTATGTTTTGCGCCTCATTTTCTTCGTGGCGGGTCGAACGGACGGTTCAATTGGGCGGGCGGCCAGGCACGAGCAACACGCGGGGACGCGAGGAGGACAGCATGGCGATCACGGTTGGCATCAACGGGTTCGGGCGGATCGGGCGGATGGTGTTTCAGGCGATCTGTGACCAGGGTCTGCTGGGCAAGGAGATCAAGGTCGCCGCGGTCGTCGATATTTCGACCGACGCCGAATACTTCGCGTACCAGATGAAGTACGACTCGGTTCACGGCAAGTTCAAGCACGAGGTCTCGGCCGAGAAGAGCGACGCGTCGAAGGAAGAGGCGGACGTGCTGGTCGTCAACGGCCAGAAGATCAAGTGCGTGATGGCCACCAAGGATCCGTCGCAGCTCCCGTGGAAGGCGCTCGGCGTGGACTACGTCATCGAGTCGACCGGCCTGTTCACGGACTCGGAAAAGGCCAAGGGTCACCTGGCCGCCGGCGCGAAGAAGGTCGTCATCTCGGCCCCGGGCAAGGGCGACGTCAAGACGCTCCTGATCGGCGTGAACGAGAAGGAGTACGACGCCGCGAAGCACCATATCGTCTCCAATGCGTCCTGCACGACGAACTGCCTGGCGCCGCTGGTGTATGTGCTCCTGAAGGAAGGCATCGGGATCGAGAACGGCCTGATGACCACGATCCACTCCTACACGGCCACGCAGAAGACCGTGGACGGCCCGTC
>CAYSLU010000075.1:3409-26210 GCA_964431965.1 uncultured Verrucomicrobiota bacterium | reverse complement strand
TCGATGGCGTTGGGTGGCGTGTTCCGGACGAACCCCTGAAGATTGAGCCCTCCCTCTTCCCCCATCGGATCACGTGAGAGCCACCGGCCGAGGGTGGCGCTGTAGACGCGATGCCCGTAGTACTCGAGGCCGATTTCGGTGTCCAGCATTTTGGTGGAGTGACCGAAGCCGGCGCCGGGGAGAACCGGCGATGCGGTGGGCAGCGCATTCCCGTATGGATCATACTCGTGCCGCGCCACCAGGGCCCCGGTCGGATCGAATGCTCCGACAACGTCTCCGTTGGCGTCACAGGCGTAGTGCCACGATGAGGTCGGGCCATCCATGCTGATCATGAACAGCAGGCCGCCGATCCCGCCGGCCGAAGCACCGGGCGCCGCGCCCGGGCTGGCGCCGCCCTGCTCCGCAACGTCCAGGCCCCATGCGTAGACGTTCGTCCGCGCCGGCCCGGCCGCCGGGCGGATGATCTCCGCGGCCAGGTTCCAGCCGTCATAGACAAACCGGCTCTCGTACTCCGTCGCCCAACTCTCCCCCGCCCTCCGGAGCGTCCGCTTGCGCACCCGCCGGCCGCCGCCGTCATGGTCGAACTCCAGGCGCCACGCTCCGGACGTCAGAGCCGCCGATTGAACCGCAACCAGCCGATTCTCCGCGTCCCATGTATAGGCTCGATCTCCGTCATTCGTCAGGTTCCCGTCGGCGTCATAGGCGAACCGAACGGTCCGCGACACCGATGCGGCTCCGCCGCTCGAGAAGGGCGCGGCACCCGAGCCGTCGATTCGGATGACGGTCCCCGGCGGCGCGGACCGCGCCCCGCTCATCGCCGTCATCTCCACATACTGGTTCAACCGGTTCGCAACGAATGCCCGCGGCGCTGTCGCGGACTCCTGTCGATCCCCCGTGCGGTTGCCGATCGTGTCGTAGGCGTACCACATCCCGACGCCGGGCATCACGGCTCCGCCCGGGAGGCGTCGCACGGCGGACGTGAGCTGGCCGAGCGCGTCGTACCGGTACTCCCACCGCCCGCCGTCTTCCAGGTCGCACTGGACTCGCCGGCCGGCCTCGTCGTGCGCGTAGTCGAAGCCGAGCGACGCCGCCCCGCGGGCCGAATATGTGATCCGGGCGATCCGGCCGAATCCGTCGGACTCGCGCGTTGCCGTGGCCACCGCACCGGTTCCGGCGGACGTGGTGATGGCGGCGACCGTGACGCCGTCGCCGGCGTATGCGTAGGCCGCCCGGTTGGGTCCGGCCGACACCGCGCTCACGCGTCCGGCGTCATCCCAGGCCGTGCGGACGTCGATCCCTTCTCCGCCATCGAATCGGACCTGTGCGTTCGTGCGCCGGCCGGAGGAGTGGTCATAGGCGCAGGCGACCTGAGCGGCCGCGCCGGGGAAGTCGGCGGAAAGCAAACGCCCGGCATCGTCGAGCCGGTTCGTTCGAAGGCCGGTGCCATCCGCGACCCGCACGATGCGCCCGGCCCGATCGCGCTCAACCGAAACGTCCGCGGTGCCGTCCGAGTAGGCCGTATTCGTCAGCAGTCCGCCCGCGTCGTAGGCGTAGCGGGCCTGCGCGCCCCGCGCCCACACGCGCTGCGCGAGCAGGCCGTCCGGGCGATAGGAAAAGGTGACGGTGGCCCCGGCGGCATCCGTCTTGGCCGTGGGCCAGCCGCGTGCCGGATCGTAGGACCACCGCGTGACATCGGCCGTCCCTCCCGCTCCCGCTCGGTAGGTCTCCAGCGTCTGGAGTCGGCCGCGCGGATCGTAGGTGTAGCGTGCCGGGTAGGCGCCCGTGCCGCCGAGCGACTTCAGCTCGCCGGTGGGCTCGTATTCCGCGTCGAAGACCGCCCCGTCGGGTTCCGTCCGGCGAATGCACCGCCCCATCGCGTCGTAGGCGTAGCCGGTGTTCAGCTCCCGGCCGTCGGCGCGAAGCGTGCGGTTCGTCACCCGGCCCGCGGCATCGACAGCGGCTCGGATCTCGCGGACCGTTCCGTTGGGAGCGGTCTCGCGGACTTCCGTCGGCCGGCCGTGCGGGTCGTATGCGTAGGAGCGAGCCCAGAGCAGGCGGCCGTCTGCAGCCCGGCGCGCGACTGCCGCGAGTTGGCCGTTTGTGTAGGCGCTCAGCGTGGAGGCGCCGTCCGGGCCTGTCAGCGTTTCCGTCCGACTCGCCGAGTCCGGGCTGCGCACGACGTCGGTTCGACTGGTGCGCCCGAAGGAGACGGACCATGAGGCGGCTCCATCGGCGGATCGGGACTGCTCGGCCGTGGTCACCGCCCGCTCGCTGCCGGCCTCCGCATGAACGCGGTGCACGGACCGCTCGACCGCGCTCCCGCCCAGCCACTCCCACGCCGTCCGGCTCTCGGCGATCCGGTCGACGCCCGCGCGATCCATGGTCCCGTTGGCGTCCATGTCCGTGGCCTCGCAGCGCGAGAGGCCGAGCGCGTCGTACGCGTAGAGCCTCCGCGTGAGCCCGTCCGTCTCTTCGCTCGGCCGGCCGGAAGCATCGTAGCGGGTGATCCGCTCGTAGCCGTCGGCGTAGCGCGTCCTCCACGGCTGTCCCAGCATGTCGGACCATGTCTGCTGCCATTCCGTCGCGTTGGTGTCGGCCCCGAAGTACGAGATGGCGAAGCGCCCGCCGGCGTCTGCCCCATAGACATGGCAGACCGGATGCGCGGCGGTTCCGCCGACGGCCTTCAGCTGGCCGTCGCGGTACCGGGTCTCCACGCGCGTTGAGCCATCGGGGAACAGGGTGGTGGTCACGCGTTCACCGGCTGCATTCGTGGAGTGCGCGTGCGTGGTCTTGTGATCGAGCGCATCGACTTCCGCGACCAGGCGGCCGGCGCCGTCGCAGCGGCGCGATATGACGATGTCCGCGGCGCCCGGAGCGGACCGGCGCGTGGTGACGATCTGCCCGCCCACGTCCCGCTCCGCGAACTCCGTCACTCCGCACCGCTCAGCCGCGAACACCTGCTTCAGCTCGTTGTAGTGGTTGGTGGTCTCGATCCCCTCCGCATCGCGCACGGTCTGCGGTCCGCAGCAGCCGTAGGTGGTGCGGGTGCACGTCCCGTCCACCGCGTTGGAGGCGCAGGTCACGCGCCCGAATGCGTCGCGCTGGTTCGATATCCGCGAAAGGACAATCCCGGTGGCGATATCCGCGCGGCGCTCCTCCAGCACGTGGCCGGACGCGTCCGTCACGGTTACGCTTCGAGTCCCGCTGGTTACGACGGTTCCCGACCCGATGCCGGAGTCGGCCGTGATCGTGAGGCGGTCCAGCGCCGGGTCGTGGCTGTAGCTCGTGACCGTCCGGGTTCCGTCCGGACGCTCGGCCTTCCACGGGCGCCCCTGGAACGTGCCGCTCGTCAGGTGGTGGACGGCTGTCTCTTCGTTATCCGCCGCATCGTAGGCGGCGCCGGGCGTGCGGCAGCGGCGCGTGATCGCGCGATCCGGCAGGTAGGCGTGGTAGGTTCGCGCGACCTCGACGCCGGCGATGGATTCGACGACGAGTCGCGGCCGCGGGTCATTGGTGTCGCCGCCGTCAAGGGCCGGGAAGCCGAGGGCATCGAGCTCGGCCGAGCCCAGGTAGACGGAGCGAACCGAGCGGCAGGATCCGGTGTCGCCCGGCGCGCTGTTCATGTGGGCGGACTCCTCCAGGATCACGCGGTTCAGCCCGTCGTACGCATAGCCCGTCCAGGATCCATCGGGAGATTCGACCAGACGCGGGAGCGACTCTCCGTCGATTCCCTCCGGCACATAGTCGTAGCGGGTGGTTTGCTCGTCCGGCGTACCGGCGCCGACCGTGTGCGTCACGACCTCCTCCCCCCACGGGAATTCGGCGAAGGCTGTGATGCTCGTGCGGCTCTGCTCGGCGGCGCCGCCCGGGTCGAGCAGGTCGACCTGCGCAACCCGGTGAAGCCCGCTGACGGGGTCATGGGAATCGGAGCGGATTTCCTTGAGCGCGGCGCGGACGGAGCCGTTCGTCGTGACGCCTCGCCAGATCTCGGTATCGCCGACGGCGTTGGTTACGACTCGGGCCTCGTCCACGTGGTTTCCAGCCGGATCGCGAAGCGTGTAGCACTTGCTGCCCGTCGAGTACTCGATCTGCGACAGGGGCACCCCGGTCGGGGTGAAGTAATCGACCCGGCCCACCAGGTTGGGAGCACGATACCGGAGCACGGCGGTGAGGGCGGGCGAGGTGTTCGACACGACGCACCCGCTGGCGTTCCGGGACGCGCGCATCCCGGGCCACGCGTCGGGCGACCCGCTCACCGAGACCGACGCATTTCCGAAGCGCATCGTCACCTTGGAGATCGCGCCGTTACCTCCGTACTGGTGGATGAGGTTGTCCTGGAGCGGAAACACGAGCGACACGCCTTCGGCGGTCCGGCTCAGCCGGTAGGACGCGCGGACGTTGATGGGCTGGTTCGCCATCCGCCCGGTGGTGGGGATTACGACTTCGGCGCCGCACGGCCTCTTGATGGCCACGAACCACCAGCCGGCCGCCGGGTCGCCGCCGTCCGACAGCACGCGCGTATCCAGGCTGAACGCCTGTCGGGTGGCGCCGTCCACCTCGTACTCGGTCACGTAGGCCTTCACGCGGACCCCGCCCGACAGCAGCCCGCTCGATATGCCGAGGGGAAACGTGACGACCGGCCGGTTCCACATGTGCATCCAGTTCGCGTCCATGGCGGGCGGGCACTCCGAGCACCCGCAGCCCGACACGCATAGTCCGTCATCGTCATCATCGACCAGCACGGGCTCGCGGAGCGCATACGTCGGGAAGTCCCACTCGACGACTGCGACGACCCCGGCGACGGTGAAGCCGCGGATGCTGACGCCGCCCGGCAGCGGCTCGGGGCACCAGGCGGGCGACGAGTCGATGCCGAGCGTGTCCGAGAACACATCGGAGCCGGCGGTGAACGGCGAGGTGCTCCATAGCGTCCAGGCGTCGAAGCGAACCGACTGCCCGTTGGCGTGGAACTCGCGGACTGTAGGGTAGTAGGGGTCGGCTGGCGACAGGCTTCCGAGGTTGTAGAACTGCACGCTGTGCGGGTAGATCCCCAGGTTGGACACGCGGAAGCGGGAGCGACGCGTGTTCATGCCGGCGACGTAGACGCGGTTTCCGTTCCGCCAGTGATCGGCGGATGTCAGCGCGAACGGGGCGCCCACGCTCTGCAGGGCCGATGCGGCGTAGACAGTTTCAGCCGCCGCCTTCGCCGACGGCCAGTCCCAGGCCGACCCGTCGCCGACTCTGTAGTTCTGCGTATCGGGAGCGGTCCACGTGCCGCCCCACTTCGTGTATCTGAGGCGTCGAATCGCCGTCTGCAGTTCCACGAAATGGATCCACAGAAGCGGCACGTCGAGGAAGTTCGCCGCGTATACGGAGTTGGTGGCGACAACGCACGATCCCGGCACCTTGGTGAACCAGCCGTTGGCCCCGATCCCGTCCATGAGCGATGGCGTCACCAGCTCGGTGGTCGCGTATCGAAGGCCCCACGGAAACGCCTCGTACTCATCCTTCTGATCGAGCTGGGAGCCGCCTGGCGTGACCACGAAGTACATCCCCATCAGGTCGCGCACTTTCTGGCGTAGCATGTATAGGTCGAGCGGAGTCACCCCGTCGCCGTTGTCCAAGCTCTTCAGGGGAAAGGTGGACAGGCTCAGCACTGAAAGCCGCGCGTTGAGTTCGGACGCCAGCACGTTGTAGGCGGCGACGAAGTGCTCCCCCTGCGCGGCCGGGAGGCGCGGAGCGAGCGGGAGGAGGAGCGTCAAAGCGACGACCAGGAGGCGGGATGGTCCGACACGGGTCGGCGCGGATACCCGCCCGCCGATCACCGTTCGCGCAGACACGCCGAAACAGACACCCCGCTGCAACCCCTGCATCGTCCCCCCGCAGCTCCCTGCGGGGAAACATAGTCAGGCCAGCCAAGGGTGTCGCGCTTTTTTACTCTTTTTGTGACGCGGCCGTCGGCGCGCCAGGCGGGCGTGTGAGCCCGGCGCCACACAGGGGAACGATGTCGGCGGCCTCGGGCGCGCCGTAGTTGAAAACGGTGAAGCCGCCCGTGCCGAGCTTGCGCGTAATCGCGACTTGGGCGGCGAGGCGGCAGATGGGGTCGGACTCCGACCACGTGCTGAGGCCGATCCCGGGATAGCACGGCACCGCGCCGGCCCACGCGCGCTGCTGCCGGACCCAGCTCTCGAACCGCGCGTTGCCGGGGGTGTAGTCCATCGGGCACACGAAGTCGAGATAGCCGGCTTCGCACCACGCCTTCCAGTCCTGCCCCACCCCGTCGCGGTCGACCGGCCAGTTGGCGAAGACCGCCGCGGAAATCTTGATTCCAGGCCGGATGCGGCGCGCGCCTTCGCTCACGGCGCGCACCACGCGCGTGATGTTCGCCCGCCGGAAGTCGAACCAGCGCGCGCGCATGGGCGCGTCGTTGAGGACCCCGCCCGGCCAGTCCGCGACCGGGGCTCCGAGCTCCTTCTCGAACCGCTCGCGACAGCCGGCGCAGAAGCAGTGGTCCGCATCGGGGTAGCGGATGTAGTCGAAGTGCAGGCCGTCCACGGCGTAGCGGGTCGCCACCTCGAGCATCGAGTCAATCTCCAGCTGCCGGTTGGCGGGGTGCGAGGGACAGAGCCAGTCGTCCTCGGGCTTCCCGTTGAACCCGACCTGCGTTCGCCCTTCGCTCTTCATGCGCTGGCGGAAGTCCGCCGGCGCGTTCCAGCCCATGTTCCAGTTCACTTTCCACACGTGGCACTCCAGCCCGTTCGTGCGGCAGGCGGCCAGGCACGCGCGGATCTGATCGCCTCGTCGTGCCACCTCGGGGGCAGCGGGCAGAACCCGGCTGTCGTAGTAGGCCACGCCGCCCCACAGCATGTTGGGCAGGATCGCGGTGAACCCGTTCTCGGCCAGCCGGCGCGCCGCGGCCTCCCATGTCATTCCCTCCACCCCAAACGCGCTGTGACACCAGAAGGCGCGGTGCTCGCCAGCGGTCGGGCTCAGGGTGGCGCACCACGCCTCGATCAGCTCGCGCCGCGCGCGGTCCGCGGCGTCCAGCGCCTCGTCGAAGCGCCCGGCCGCGAGGTGAGCCTCCGCGTCCGCGCGTCCGGCGCCGGCGGCTGCGAGATGAGCGGACGCCCGCGCGTTGAGCGCCGTGTGCGACTGGAGATCGGAGGCGGCCTGACCGGGCGCGACATACGGCCCGAAGACATCGAGGCGGGCGATCCGGCGGCGGGCGGTCTCACGCACGGCGTCAGGGATCCAGTGCCCGACCATCGCCAGCAGCAGCTTCCGCTTCGCGGCCGGATCCTCGTCCGTCAGAACGTGCGTCATGAAGATGCAGTTGCTCGACAGCACGATGGCCGCTTCGGTGGTATTCGAGCCGGCGGCGTCATACCAGAAGGCGACGGGCCGGCTTCGCCCCGGAATGGGCAGCCCTTGATTGATGTTCCACGAGCGCTGCGCGACCGCCGCGGGCTGGCCGACCAGCCCTCCGTCGTCAGTAGCGCGGATCGTCGTGAAGCGGCCGGTCCGGCCGGGTGCGATATAGCGGCCCTGCCCGATCCCGGTGCTCGGAGTCAGCGCCGCGGGAAGCGTATAGAAGCAGATCAGGTTCCCGCCGGCTTGGAGGTAGCGGGCGAGGCATTCGACAACGGAGTCTGGCATGGTCGGGTTGTGCGGCAGGATGACCACGTGGCGGGCGGCCAGACGTTGGGGCGTGAGGTCGCGATCGCTGATGATATCGTGCTCGAGTCCGAGTTCGCGCAGCCGCAGGGCGACGCTCCTAGTGTACTCCGTCACCGAGCGCGCCTCGTCGGGCGCAAGGCTCGAGGCCGAGTCACCGCGGATGATCGCGATCGGCGCGTCACCGCCGAGCCGGCCGAGGTTGGCGATCATGAACGCTCCGTTGGTGTCGGCGGCGCGCCAGGCCGAGATGCGAAGTCCGTCGATCTTCCCCCACCCGTCTGGACTGTCCTCGATTTCGGCCTCCGACTTCCGGATTTCCACGAGCCCCCACCCGGGGTCGTCCGGCGGCTGGAACGGCACGGCGAACCAGCCCGCCCCGCTCCGCAGGTAGCACGTGAAGTGGGAGACGGCGGATGGATCCGGGCAGTGGAACTGAAACCGGAGCCCGTCTGCGTCTCCCAAGTCGAGGCGCACATCACGGTCCCAACTCGCCCGGGGAAGCCGGTTTCCGGCAAAGACGAATGGGAGCTTCACGACGGACCGCTGGCCGACCGATATCCGCTCGGCCGGCGCTGTGCCCCACTTGGCGACCCAGGCTGTCTGCACGGCGGCGGTATCCGCATAGTCGCAGGCATCGATCGGCGCATAGCCGGCTTCGGGCAGCGGGGGGAGGGTTGGGCCGTTCGTCGCGGCCGCCGCCGCCACGACGGCCAGACACGCGAGAATCGCTCCCCGGATCGCGGCGCGACCACCTCGGACCGCTAGCTCTCTCGTAAGGAAACTATAGTTCATTTATGACTTTGGCCGAGGCGGTGCGCCGCGCTTGATCCAGACCGAGAGAATCGCAACGTCGGCCGGCGTGATCCCCGAGATCCGGAGCGCCTGCCCCAGGCTGGAAGGCTGGATTCGGCTCAGCTTCTCGCGGGACTCGTGGCGGAGGGCCCCGATGTCCGAATAGTCTATCCAGGCCGGAATCCGGCGGGACTCCAGATCCCGCATCCTGAGTATCTGATCTTCCTCGCGCGTGATGTAGCCCTCGTACTTGACCCGGAACTCAATCTCATCCACGACCTCGTCTGGAAGACCGGAGTCGGATGGAGCCAGACTCCGATACCGAACCTCCGGTCGTCGCAGCAACTGGAGCAGCGTAACACCCTCAACCCGGCTCCTGCCGAGCATCGCCATCCGATCGGAGATCAGGCGAGCCCAGTCCTCGGTCTCTGCCATGTCTGCGGCAGGCGCTATTCCGATTGTCTTGGCCAAGTCCTTGAGACGGAATCTGGAATTGTGCTGACGGAGGGTAAGTCTATGCTCGGCACGAGACGTGAACATTCTGTAAGGCTCTGATGTGCCCTTAGTTACGAGATCGTCTATCAGTACGCCGATATATCCGTCAGCCCGACTGAGGGTGACTTGTTCTCGGTCCATGCTAAGAAAGGCCGCATTCACTCCGGCCACCAATCCCTGACCAGCCGCCTCCTCGTAGCCCGTGGTCCCGTTAATCTGGCCAGCGATGAACAAACCAGGCAGATTCTTGGATTCAAGTGTGTGCAGGAGCTGAGTCGGATCTGCGTAGTCGTACTCTATCGCATACGCCCAGTTTGTGAACTCAGCACGCTCCAAGCCTGGTATCGACCTCACCAACTCGACCTGAACATCCTCAGGCAGGCTGTTGGATATCCCGTTCGGATAGATCTCCTCGGAGTCCCGACCCTCCGGTTCAATGAAAACATGATGGCTGGGTCTATCGGGAAACTTGACGATCTTGTCCTCCACCGATGGACAGTACCTGACTCCAGTCCCTGTGATGGCGCCACCGTACATGGCGCTCTGGCTCAGACTCGATCGGATGATGTCGTGAGTTTGTTCGGTGGTGTGCGTCAGGTAACACGGCATCTGACTTGATCCAGGGGACCACGGACGGAGCCGAGTTGGCGATTGTTCCACGTGGAACAATCCTTCTGGTCCGTGTTCCCCGGTAAGGCTATCCGATCCTCCCGGATGTTCCACGTGGAACAATCGCTCCCGCCTCGCTCCAGCTGAAAGCAAAGGCGGTGGTTCATCGCCCGGCTGAACCTCCATCTTCGAGTAGTCAAGGCTGGCTCCAACAAGCCTAGGTGGCGTTCCTGTCTTCAGCCTGCCCATCCGGATGCCGAGTCCTGCTAGCGATCGGCTCAATTCATCGGCTGCCGGTTCTCCGATTCTCCCACCAGATGAGCGACGCATTCCGATGTGAACTACTCCGCCCAGAAAGGTCCCAGCTGTCAGGACCACCGTTCTTCCTTCGATCCTGCCGCCCTTGACGGAAACGCCCCGCAATGATCCGCCTTCAGTCCATATGGCGGTAACCTCGGTGGATATGATTTCCAGTCCACGCGTCGCATACAGAACGGCCGCCATCCGGTCTGAATATCGGTGCTTGTCGCATTGGGCTCGGTTCGCCTGGACAGCTGGTCCCTTCTTCGTGTTCAGGACTCTGAACTGGATTCCCGTGTAATCGGTATTGCGTGCCATCTCCCCGCCGAGAGCATCCACCTCAAAGACGATGTTTGACTTCGCTATCCCGCCGATCGATGGATTGCAGGACATCCTGGCGACCGCTTTGGAGTCCATTGTGATGAGCGCGGTCCTGGCTCCTATGCGAGCCGACGCTAAGGCGGCTTCGCATCCGGCATGGCCGGCGCCAACAACGATCACATCGTAAGGCTTCGTCATCACTTTCCGATGCAGAACCGCTGGAATATGGAGTCCAGAACGGCTGAGTCGTATTCCTTACCTGTAACCCTACCCATACTGAGCAATGCATCGCGCAGCTCGGCAGCTATCAGAACCGACCTGTCGTGACTCCCGTCGTTTGCCATATCTATCGATCTGCCGATGGCATCCTTGGCGATCTGTATGTGTCCGCGATGCCGATCAGATATAGCGACCTCATGCGCGCCGGAACACCCTCGTATGCCTAGTATATTGATCAACATACTACGTATTTCGTCAATGCCAGCTCCTGTCCTCGCAGAGCACGCAACGCTTTTCCAGCCGGGCATGGCGGATGGCTGGAGCCGGCCGACTGCGTCCATCTTGTTGATGACCACCACCGTCCGCTTCGGATCCAGCATCCGCAAGACGTCCTGGTCGTCTTCAACAAGACCTTCGGAATGGTCCAGAACGCAGATGCAGGCATCGGACCCGCGCAGCGATGTGATGGAGCGGGCAACCCCCTCAGACTCAATAACGCATCCAGTAGTCCTAATACCAGCTGTGTCAATGAGCCTCACGTGTATACCTTGTATTGCGATAGACTCCTCTATAGTGTCTCTCGTAGTTCCAGGTATATGCGTCACTATAGCTCTATCAATTCCTAGTAAACAGTTGAATATAGAGGACTTACCTACGTTTGGTCTGCCTACTATCGGGACTGAAGCGCCATCGCGAATGAGGCGACCCTCTGCATACGATGCAAGCAGTCGATCAAGACGTGCGTATACGTCAGCCAAATCCGACGCAACCCCGTGTGGAATAGGTCCTGGTATCGCATCCTCTGGAAAATCCAGACTGGCCTCCAGCCATCCAAGCGTCTCTACGACACGGCCGATGCAAGCGGAGACCTCTCGACCGAGCGCACCATCAAGTTGCTCCAGGGCGGCGGCCGACGCTCGCTCGCTCCGTGCCCGTATCAGATCGATCACCGCTTCCGCCTGGGTCAGGTCGATCCGCCCGTTCAAGAACGCGCGCCGCGTGAACTCGCCCGGTTCGGCAAGCCGGGCTCCGGCTGCCACCACCTCGTGCAGGATGCGCTGGCCGCAGATCGCGCCGCCGTGCCCCTGGATCTCCACCACGTCCTCGGTCGTATAGCTTCGCGGCGCCCGAAACAGCAGGACGACCACCTCGTCGACGATCGCTGCGCCGGAGCCGCTCGCTCGACCAACGTGCCCGCGGAAGAACGAGTGGTCCGGTCGCGCGGAAGGCTTGGGAGCCCCGCAACGGATCGCCCGGTCGGCGATCGCGAAGCTGTCGGGCCCGGACAGCCTCACAATCGTGATCGCCCCCTCGCCAGAAGCGGTGGCGATCGCCGCGATGGTATCGTGTGGCGAGGACATGCGTGCCGGATTATAGGGGCGCCGACCCGCGGCCTCAACGATCCGCTTTCTGCTTGCGCCGCCTCCGAATCCTGTGAAAGAGTGCTGGCCGTTCCGGGGCTAACGCGCAGCCCCGTCACGCATCGCGCCGAACGCTATGGCCCTGTCGACCACATTCATCGTCCCCGTGTTCAACGAGGAGCGGCGTATCCTCACCACGCTCGACGACGTGATCCGCTTTGCCGACGCCCGAGTCGAGCCCACCGAGCTGCTCCTCGTGGACGACGGCAGCACGGACCGCACACCCGACCTCATCCGCGGCCGCATCGCCGGCCATCCGCGCGCGCGGCTGATCCGCTACGAACAGAATCGCGGCAAGGGGGGCGCGATCGCCGAAGGCATGAAGTCCGCCGCGAACGACATCGTCTTTTTCTTCGACATCGATCTGGCGACGCCGCTGGCGACCGCGGAGCCCGTACTCGCCGGGTTCGCCGATCCGGCCGTCGATATTGTGATCGGCACGCGCATCGCGTCGGCGGCCCGCGTTCGCAAGAGCCAGCCGTGGCTGCGCCGCTCCCTCGGAGAGGTGTTTCGACTGCTGTCCCGCATCCTGGTTCCGGGCGTGACCGATTTCACCTGCGGCTTCAAGGCGTTCCGCCGCCCGGTGGGGCAGCACCTCTTCGCCGCCGCCCGGGTGGCCGACTGGAGCTTCGACACGGAAGTGCTCTTCCTGGCGCGGAAGTGCGGGTACCGCGTCGCCGAGGTTCCCGTCGAGTGGTACCACGTCGAGGGCTCGAAGGTCCGGATGCTGCGCAACGGCATCGTGAGCTTCTGGCAGCTCGTCGCGATGGCCGTCCGCCACGCCTGCGGCGGCTACGCGGCCGCGCTGCGCCATCGGCCGGCGCCGGGCGCAACGGCCGCGCGCTGACCGCCGCGCCTCCCGGCCGTTCGGCCTACTTCGCGCCCGCTCCCGCCAGGAAGTCCGGCGCCGGCGGCCCGATCAGCATCGCCGCGCGCTGCGGGAACAGGACGAGCGTGTTGGCGCCGGGTGCCAGGTCGACTTCGACCGATATCGCCGCTGACGCGATCTGCATCGGCATGCGGTTGCCGATCCTCATGGCATCCGCCGCTGTGACCGGGTGACTCTCGGCGACGCGTCGCTGCGGATCGACCACGGGCGTCTGCGCCGCGGGAATCACGTGGGGAGTCACCGGCCCGCCCAGGCGCCCGATTCCCAGCACGACCTCGGGCGAGAGCTTCGCGACCGTGACGGGCACGGTCACGTGCCGATTTGTCTCCGCCGGGTTCAGGATCGTCAGCTCGGACGGCTCCTGCAGCAGGCGCCAGAAGCGATAGCCGCCCGATGGGTCGTACGTCGATACGATCGGCATCCGGCCGTCGAACAGCATCAGGGTGTCGCCGTCCTTCTTGGCCCGATCGAGCAGCGCCGCCCGCGGCGTGAACAGGACGTCCAGCCGGTAGTCCGGCGGCGTGGCATTCATATTGAACCCGGCCGCGAACAGACGCAGCGTGGCGGCGTCATTCGTGTCCACCACCCGGCTCGCGAACCGCCCGGTCAGCGCGCCGTAGGTCAGCCCGCTCGCGTCGTCGCCCGGCCGGATGTAGACGGCGATGTCGGGATAGAGCCGGGTCGCCTCCTCGAGCCACTCGCGCACCTGCAGGGCCTGATACTCCTCGGCGCTTCCGTAGTATGGCCCGCACGAGAACGTGCAGTTGGTCGGCCAGTAGGTCTGGAGGTGATGCATGTGATAGCCGTTGGCCATCACGAGCACGCGCCTCCCGTCGATCCCCTCGATTCCGCGCTTGATGATCGGGAGATCGCCGCCGCCCTTGCTCGTCATGGCATAGTAGTCGCGGAAGAAGGGCACGTGGATGGCGGCGTACACGATCGCCGCGCCCGCCAGCAGCAGGATGCGGCCGGCCGCGCGCGGGATGCGCTGCACCGCCGCCCAGAGGCCGATCGCCGCGAGCAGCGCGGCGCACCACTGGATCCAGAACAGGTAGCGCGATACCGCGAGGAAGCCGGGCATCGCGACGTACGCCATCCCGAGCGGCAGCAGCGCGACCAGCGCGAGCCCCGCACCGATCCGACGCAGCCGCCCGCGCGCGAACACCCACACGCCGCTCACGGCCAGCACGAACGGCAGCCAGCGCCAGCCGGACCCCCATACGTACCCGGCCGTCATGCGAAACGCCGGCGCGCCCGGCATCCCTCCGCCGACCCGGTTCATCGGGTCCCAGTTCGGGTTCATGGACCACTTCATGATCAGGTATGCCGCGGCCTGAACCGCCAGCAGCACGCCCGCGTATGCGCCCCACCGCATGAGGTAGGCGCCCCGGCTCCGGCCCCGTGCCGCCCCGGCCCGCCAGTAGTCTGCGGCCAGCACGAGGGTCGTCGCGGCGCCGATCGCCGGCATGAGCAGCATGGTGCCGAAGTGCAGCCCCGCGCACAGCAGCCCGGCTCCGCCGAGCCCCGCCCAGCGCCACCACGCGACCCGGCCGGGCACGCGCTCGAGCAGCAGCCCGAGCCACAGCCCGATGAACAGCCCGCACGCCCATCCGAAGAAGATGTACGTCCGGCACTCCTGCGAGTAGTACACGAGGAAGAACGAGAAGGTGACGAGCGCCGACATGATGAGCCCGCCCAGCCGGTTCGTCAGACGCGCCGCGCACCAGTAGGCGAGCGGGACCATGAGCGTGCCCGCGATCACGCCCGGCACGCGCCCCGCGTACATCGTCTGAGACAGCAGCCAGAACGGGCGCTGAATCCAGAAGCTCAGCGGCGGCAGGAACTCGATCGCGTGCAGGTGCTCCCGGACCCGCGAGAACGGCAGCATGAGCCCCTTGAGCTGCAGGCTCTCGTCGTTCCAGTAGGGCAGGTGCCCCAGCTTCCAGATCCGGAGCGCAAATGCCGCGGCGATGAGGATCGCCACGCCGAGCACGGCGACGAGCCGCGACACATCGAACGCCGGTGCGGCCTCGGCCGCTGTCTCGGGCTTCTGAGGCGCCGGCGGCTGGGGCGCGGGCGCCCGGTTACGCTTCCGTCGAGACATGGTGCTCCTCCTGCTTCCACGCGCGGCTCGCGACCGCCCCGCGCGAGCCCCACTGCTGACTGATCACGGACCACGCAGACCCTGTCGACTCTCGCCTCGCTGGCCCTCACTGCCGCCAGCGGTCGCGGGACTTCGGCTTGGGCTTCAGGCCGAGCGCGCGCGACACGACGGCTCGCGCATACACCGCCAGCGTGATCCAGCAAACCGGCACGTGCAGCCGCCAGGCGCGGTCGCGCTGCCGCCGCCAGCCGCGCGCCATCTGCAGCAACAGCGGCACGATCAGCGCCGTGCTGACACAGAATCGAATCAGCCCGGCCCGGCGTTGCCGGTTCCACGGGTACGTCCGGCCCCGGTCGGCCGAGAAGAAGAGAAAGTCCCGGATCCGCCGATCCTGCTTGCGCGCGAAGTCGCGCAGGTCGCGCCCGTACAGATGCACGATGCCGCACCGAACCTTCGCCACGTGCCGGTGCCCGGCCGCGATGGCCTGGTGCATGATGTCGATGTCGAAGAAGTACGGCCGCCACGTGACGCACTCGAGCAGCGCCCTCCGCATCACGAACCCGTTGGCCCCGATCGTGGGAAGCCGGTCGGCTGAGAGCGTCAGGTCGAGATACCCGTCCCGGTCCTCGGCGGGCACGTCGAAGCCCGTCCACCGGTTCGTCACGAGACTCATCCGGTCGTAGTTCCCCAGGAACAGGCAGACGGGATCGTTCATGCCCAGCATCGCGAAGTAGCGCGTGAGCTCGGGGTCGCCGTCCCGCCGCGTATACCACAGCGGCTCGCTCGCGACGATCTGCGGATCGTCGAACGGCTTCACCATCCGCGCGAGCCACTGCGGCGAGTCGAGCACGTTGTCGCTGTCCACCAGCGCCAGCACGTCGCCCGTGGACGCCTCGATGGCGGCCGCCTTGCCGGCTTCGCCGGTCTGCAGCGGGTTCGGCACGATCCGATCGGCGCGGAACTCCCGCGCGATCGCCAGCGTGTCGTCGGACGACCCCGCGTCCGCGACCACCAGCTCGATGCGGTCCGCCGGATACTCCTGCGCCCGGATGGCCGCCAGGCACTCGCGCAGCGTCCGGCCCGAGTTGAAGGTCGGCACGATGAAGCTGACCTTCAGCGGAGCCCGCCCGCTCTGGTTCGGTGTGTCGCTCATGGCTCGCAAACCGGACCCGCCGAAGCGCGGCGGCCGCCCCTCAGCACGTGATGAATGCCTTCACGACTCCGTCGGCATACGACGCGACCAGGTCAAACGCGTCTTTGGTCCGCGCGAGCGCGAACCGGTGCGTGATCATATAGTCCAGCCGCACCTTGCCGCTCTCGATCAGGTCGAGCGCCGGCTGCACGCAGTGGTTCTGCCGCCGCACGTTCTGCACGACGATCTCCTTGCGGCGCAGCTTGTCGATGCTGAACGCGATGCGATCGACCTCCGGAATGCCCACCAGCACGAGGCGCCCGCCGGGCTTCAGCAGCTCGACGGCCTGGTCCATCGCCGCCTGCTGCCCGCAGCACTCGAAGACCACGTCGATCTGCAGCGGCTCCGCGCGCAGGATCTCCGCGACCACGTCCGCGCGGTCGGGGTTGCCGGACCAGTCCGCGCCCGCGGACCTCGCCACCTCGACGCGCCGGTCGATGCGATCCGTGACATACGCCCGGCCTGCGCCGAGCTGCCGCGCGGCGGCGAGCACGCTCAGCCCGATCGGGCCCGACCCCAGGATCGCGATCGTCGCCCCGGCGGGGATCGCGCCCAGCTTCGCGGCGTACAGGCCGATCGAGAAGGGCTCGGAGAGCGCGGCCTGCTCGAGCGTGGTCGAGGCCCCGATCGGGAAGCAGCTTGTCTCGGGCATCACCAGCAACTCGGACAGGCAGCCGTCGCCCTGTCCGGGCGTGCCCAGGAACTTGAGCTTCCGGCACGTGTGCGGCCGGCCGACGCGACACTGGTCGCAGCCCCAGCACGGCATCGCCGGCTCCACCGCGATCCGGTCTCCGGGCTTCACCCGGCGGACGGCCGAGCCGACCTTCAGGACCGTCCCCGAGCCCTCGTGCCCGACAATGAACGGATACTGAACGATCTGCGACCCGATGCGGCCGGTGGTGTAGTAGTGGATGTCGGACCCGCATACGCCGATGGCCCCCATCCGGATCAGTACGTCGGTATCCGCCCGGATCGTCGGATCCGGCACGTCCCGCCACTCCATCTTTCGTATGCCCGTCAGCACCATGGCTTTCATGCGTCGTTTCTCCTTAGACCTTAGACTACAGACCTTGGACCTTGTACCTTGGACTACAGACCCCGGACTTCAGCCGGCCGCCCTCCGCCTTCAGCCTTCCGAAAACAGATTGCCTCTATTCAGGCGCCACCCGGGGTCGAAGACGCGCTTGACGGCGCGCATCTGCGCGACCCCGTCCCGCCCGTACATTTCCTCCAGCAGCGCGATCTTGAGCTTGCCCACCCCGTGCTCCGCGGAGATCGAGCCGCCGCGCCCGATCGCCGCCCGGGCCCACGCCAGGTAGAGGCGCTTGCCGGCCTCGTAGTCGGCCATGTTCCGCGGCAGGATGTTCACGTGCACGTGGTTGTTTCCGATGTGGCCGAACACGACGTACTCGAGGCCGGCCGCGGCGAGGTCCCGGTGGTACATGGCCATCGTTTCCTCAAGCGCATCGTCCGGCACCGCCATGTCCGTGCCCAGCTTGGTCAGGCCCGGCTCGGACCGCCGGCGCTCGTCGATCGTGAGGTTCACCGCCTCCGGCACCGCGTGTCGGAACACGTGCAGCGGCTCCATCTCCCGCTCGGTCGAGGCGATCCACGTCGCGTCCTCGCGGCCGCCGCAGGCGATCAGCGCCTTTGTCATCTCCTCGACCGCCGCGCCGGCCGAGTCGTCGTCCGCGGCATGGTACTCCACATAGATCGCCGTGTCTGCGCCGGCCGGGATGTCCGGCAGCTTGGCGAACGCGGGGGTGTCCGCCTTCCGGCGCCGCAGCAGGGCGAGCGTGCGGCGGTCGAAGAACTCGATCGCACACGGCCGCGCGCTCGCCGCGCCGCCGCGCGTCGCCCGCACAAAGCGGAGCGCCGCCGACTCGTCGGGGAAGAACGCCGTCACGCCCCACATGGCGGCCGGCGCCTCGATCAGCTCGATCTCGATCTCGGTGAACACGCCGAGGGTGCCCTCGGAGCCGACGAAGAGGTCGACGAGATCCATGCCGTCATCGGCGAAGTAGCCGGATGCGTTCTTCACGGCCGGCATCCGATAGGCGGGAGCTTCCCCGCGGAGCGTCCGGCCGGACTCCGTGGCCGTCGCGAACCGCCGTCCGTCGGTGCGGTCGCGGCCGCGCTCGAGCGCGATGGCATCGCCGTCCGCCAGCGCGACCCGCAGGCCGTGCACGTAGCGGCGGGTGGCGCCGTATCGGAACGAGCGCGCGCCGGAGGCGTTGCAGGCGACCATCCCGCCGAGCGCGGCGGACGCCTCGGTGGGATCGGGCGGGAACAAGCGAGCCGGCGCCGCCCGCAGCTCCATCAGCGCCCGGCGCGACGCGTCATCCCAGCCGGCGGGATCGAACGTGCGGGCGGCGAGCGCCACCCGGAGGTCGCGCAGCACGATTCCGGGCTGAAGACGCAGGAGGAACGCGCCCGTGGCGGGGTCGCGGCGCAGGCCGGTAACGCCCGCCATGCGGCTGAGGTTCAGGATGTGGCCGCCGTCCGGGACGGCGCCGGCCGTGATGCCGGTCCGCGCGCACTGGATCGTGACCGGAACGCCCTGCGCATGGAGATCGGCCAGAATCGCCCGTACGTCCGCCTCGCTCCGGGGGAAGGAGATCGAGTCCGCGCCTCCGGTGCGACGCGATTCGTCGCGCAGGTAGTCGGGATAGTCCCGCGCCACGTCGCCATGGATGTCCGGCCGCCCCTGAGTCATGGGCGCGATGATAGCGGGTTGCGGGTGCGCATCCAAGCGCCGCGCGCCATCCGCTTTTTTTTGGCATCGGGTCATTCTTGGTTGTCGCAATTTTCCGTCCGAGCCTCCATAATGCGAGATCAATGAACAGTCCGTTGCCCAAGATCATACAGGGCGGCATGGGCGCCGGTGTGTCCAACTGGCGTCTTGCACAAGCCGTATCGCGCCTCGGTCAGCTCGGTGTCGTGTCCGGAACTGCGTTGGATCAGATCCTCTCGCGCCGACTCCAGGAAGGCGATCCGGGCGGGCACGTGCGGCGCGCGTTGTCGCACTTCCCGTTCCCCGCGATGGCCCAGCGCATTCTGGACCAGCACTTCATCCCCGGCGGAAAGAAGCCGAATGAGCGCTATCGCAGGGTCGGCATTCACTCGCTCGAAGGTCGGCGCGAGCCGCAGGAGCTCTCTATCGCCGGAAATTTCGTCGAGGTGTTCCTGGCCCGGGAGGGGCACGATAACCCGGTCGGCATAAACTACTTGGAGAAGATCCAGCTGCCGCACCTGCCGTCCATCTACGGCGCGATGCTCGCTGGCGTGGCCGTGGTGATCATCGGCGCCGGCATCCCGGTGGAGATCCCCGGTGTGCTCGAGGCTCTGGCCAACCACATGGTCGCCACCTGTCCCGTGCGGGTCATCGGCGCTTCGGCTGGCCAATCCTACCGGACGACGTTCGATCCGGCCGCTTTCCGCGAGGATACGAAGCCGGCGGATCCGCTTCCGCGACCGGATCTGCTTCCGATCGTGTCGTCCGCGACCTTGGCCACCATGCTTTGCCGCAAGTCCAACGGCCCGGTCTCGGGATTCGTCATCGAGGGACCCCTGGCGGGCGGCCACAACGCACCGCCGCGCGGACCGCTCAAGCTGACCGACGACGGGCAGCCGGTGTATGGCCCCCGCGATGCCGTGGATCTCGAGGCGTTTCGCGAGCTGGGGCTGCCGTTCTGGCTCGCCGGCTCCTACGGATCGCCGGAGCGCCTGCGCGAGGCGCTCGCCGCCGGCGCCGCCGGCATCCAGGTCGGCACTGCCTTCGCCTTGTGCGTCGAATCCGGCCTCATCCCCGAGCTGCGCCGGGAGCTGCTGCGCAAGGCTCTGGCCGGAACAGCCACGGTCTTCACCGATCCGGTGGCGTCACCGGCCGGCTTCCCGTTCAAAGTGGTCCGGATGGAAGGCACCCTGTCCGAGCCGGAGGTTTACCAGGCGCGCAAGCGGATCTGCGATCTGGGCTTCCTGCGCGAGCTCTACCTCCGCGAGGACGGGACCATCGGCTACCGGTGCGCAGCCGAGCCCGAGGCGGCGTTTGTGGCCAAGGGCGGGAAGATGGAGGAAGCCGTCGGGCGCAAGTGCCTGTGCAACGGGCTTGTGGCTAACGTCGGCATGCCGCAGCCGCTGGCGAACGGAACGGTGGAGCCCTGCCTGATCACGCTCGGGGACGACTTCACGGAAGCCGGCCGGTTCTGCGCGGCCGGGTCGCTGGACTACTCGGCCGCGGACGTCGTGCGGATCCTGTTGTCCGGTCCGGCCTGAGCGCCGCGCCGGAGCCACGCGTCAGGAATCCAGATCCTTCGGATCCTTCAGGCTGCCCGGGTTGTTCGAAATCACCGTGTTCCGATGCTCGCCCAGGTCCCGGATCAGCTCCTTCATCGCCCCCTTGAAGAGCGTGTTGTTGGAGACCACGGAGTCCACGAGCCCGCGCAGGACCATGCCGTATGAGGGATTGTTGCACCACAGCACGTGCAGCACGTTGCCCGTGAACACCAGCCCCTGGACGCCCTCGAACCGCACGTGGCAGTCCCGCTCCGGCGTCCCCGCCATGTCACGGGCGCTGTTGCGGAACGTGTTGCCGGTGATGGCCATTGCCCGCACGTTCCCCTCCAGCATCTCGATGGCCGGGCCGTGCTCGGAGCAGAACAGGTTGCCGGTGATCTGGAGGTGCTGCCCGTAGTAGCGGTTGCACACGAGTCCGGCGGCCCCGTTGTGCTCGATCCGGTTGCCGGTGATCGTCGTGGAGTTGTCGACGGACAGGCCATAGCGGCCGTTCGCGGTGAACATGCTGTCGATGATCCACCCGTCGAACGACCGGTGGGCGTTGAGCCCGTCGAGCCGGTTGCCCATGAACAGGCTGTGGCGCACGCACCAGACGTGACTCTCGTTCGTGTCGAACCCGCAGCCGCTGAACTGCTCGACGCGGCAGCTGTCGATCACGATGTTCTGCTCCGTCTGGCCGGGGCGCGACGTGAAGATGCCCGCCATTTCGGCCCCCATCATGCGCCCGTGGAGCGTGAGGCCGACGATGCGCGTGCCGCACTTGCCGTTCAGGTCGATCAGGCGCGGCTGCTGCTCGCGCACGGGGGACAGGACGGTGCCGCCGGCGTGCTGGTACCCCCAGGCCGCGTGGCCCATGAGCGTGGTGAAGCTCGGCGCGTAGATCGTGTCGCTGAGGTAGTGGCCCGGAGGGAAGAAGAGCACGCCGCCCTGGCGGGGCAGGGCGGCCAGGGCCTCGCGGATCGGCAGCGTGTCGTCGGCCTTCCCGTCGCCGACGGCGCCGTACGCCCGAACATTCACCATTCCGTCACTCGGAATCGCCATCGGAGTCGCAGCGTCATTCATCGCGCAGTCGGCCCTCCATCAGCCGTGGTGTTCGAGCGCCAGCCCGGGAAGCCAGCGCTCAGCGGCATGTCACAGATCGACCTTCACAGCAAAAAGCTGGTGCGGCTTGTCATCGCCGGAGATCTTGTCGGCATAGACCAGCCACCGGCCGTCGGCCGAGAAGTTGCAGTCCACGCCCTGTCCGCGGAAGGGGACGTACGTGGTATGGATGGTCGCCAGGGGCTTCAGCGCGAGTCGCGGCGTCTTCCACGAGAACGCGGCGGCGTAGACGAAGCTGTGGCCGTCGGTGCCCTCGCCGGAGACGAGCGTGCCGCACGACGAGCGGTACAGATGGCTGTGGTACGAGCCGAGCGGGTCGGACAGGTAGACCTCGCGCCCGCTGAGGTCCGCGATGCCCAGCCGGGTCAGGCCGGCGCCATACTCCGCCCAGTGATGGGTTTTCAGGGTAGGATCCTGGCGGCGATCCTGGTAGGTGTACCCGATGAAGCGCGGGTCTGCCCACCAGAACTCGTGCGTGACCATCTCGCCGTACGCCTGCAGCCGGATGGGGGTGCGGCCCGTGCCGTCGATGCGGATGGTCCAGATCCGCTGCCCGTGCGCGTCCGGCATGTCCTGGCAGTAGCGGACCAGCGTCGGATCGACGGGCGACGTATCCAGGTGCAGGGGGCAGATGCCGGCCGTCTCCAGGATCTTCGTGAACGTTCCCGCGTGGAGGTCGCACGCCCACATCTCGCCGCGGCGGGGGCGCTCGAAGTAGCGGTTGATGCACGCGACGTCCTTGGTCGTCGGAATGGGGCACTGCGTCAGGTCCTGCTCTCTCACGCAGGAAAGCAGGTGGCGGCCGTCGATGGTGATATCCTCGATCTCGCCGGGGAGCCCGTCCGGGATGTCGCAGACGTACTCCGGCAGGCCGTGGGGCAGGTCGACCTGCCATAGCTGGCGGCCGGTTGGCGCGCGCCGGGCCTTCTTCGTCGTCTGTTCCTGGCTGCGGATGAACCAGGCCCGGCCATCGCGCTCCCGGAACTTGAGCATCCAGAAATCCTGGGCGAGCAGCTCCACGTCGCCGCTCTCGGCGTTGATGGCGATGCCGTGGCCGTGCTCGTGCTTCGCCCAGGCGAGCATGCGCCCGTCAGGCAGCTGGCGGAACATGCGGAAGTAGCCGAGGTGCGCGCCCTTCTCGAAGTCGGTGAGCTGGCGGATCTCCCGCCCGGTGTTCTCGTCGATGAAGGAACGGACGGTGTTTACCACGCGCGGCTGGTGGGTGACATCTTCGGCGACAGCGTTGGTCATCTGAACTCTTCTTGATCGCCGTGCGGACGGCTTCATTGTGTGCGTGTGTGTCGATCGCCGGGAGTCGGCTCCCTGGCGTTTCTTTGGGGCAGGGAGAATCGGACGAGCGCCGTTCAGAGTCAACCGCGAACTTGATG
>CAYSLU010000075.1:0-3309 GCA_964431965.1 uncultured Verrucomicrobiota bacterium | reverse complement strand
GCCATCATCGATGGCTCGACGTCGGGACGATGCGGGCCTGCGTCACGGACTCCCGACCCAGCCACTCAACGGCTTCGTCGATCTCACTGAACATCTTTGTGTTCAAGCCGCGATTGATGGCAACGGTCTGGCCGAATCGAGACGGATCAATCATCGGCGCCTCAAAGACCATGGCGACCTTCTTGATCCTACCCGGCGCACGTTCCTTGACCTGCTCGGCCAGAAACTTCGAGGAGTCATAGCGATCCATGAACGGTATCTGTCCCGTGACGCCGCGGGCATCGATTAGAATCTTGCACTTGTCGTGCTGCAGCGCGGCGTCCATGGCCGCCTGAAAGACGGCAATCATTCCCGGCAGCGAGTGTGTGCCGGAGCATCGCAGGCAGACATGGCCAGACTCAATCCGTATCTCGATGCTCTCCATGCCGGTCCTCCGTGTTCTGCGATCCTCACCGGGAGCCGCACAGCTCGTTGCTCTTCAGTAACACCAAACCTCAGGTGTACTGTCTGCTATACATTGTACTGCCCGCGCCGGGAGCAGTCCAGCAGTCAGAGACGGTAGGGTTACACCCCACTGCAAGGGGGGCGGCTGCCTCTTAGTATCTCGGGGCCACAACGGGCCACTCGCCGGGGTATCGGTTGAACCGATGGATGGCTGTCGGGCGAACGGACCAGGGACACGAAAGGGGAATAGATGAAGAAGAAGCCGGCGGATGCGGGAAAGAGAGTGCGGTTCGAGCTATGGGCGGAACCAGGCAGTCAGGTGTTTGTCGCCGGCACGTTCAACAACTGGAGCACGACGATGCATGAGTTGAAGGACAGCCCGGACAGCGGGCAGTTCAGGGCGGCTTTGCGAGTGCCCGCCGGAACCCATGAGTACAGATTCGTTGTCAACGGCGTCTGGCACAAGGACCCCACGTGTCTGGACTCGGTTCCGAACGGCCACGGTTCGAGGAACAGCGTGATTCACGTCTGAACCGATGCAGGAATTCCCTCCGATACCCTTGTGAACCTCCTGGCCGGCGTGAACGGGTTCCGCCGAATACGTCCGCCTGTCCGGCTGCAATCAGGTTGCACAACTGCTTCAGGATCGTGTACCTATGCCCTGCCGGAATGCGGCTGAGGTTGTTGTTCGTCCCTGCTGAGTGGCAGGGCCCGACGATACATCCCCGCTTTTCATTTCGAGGCCCGTGGGATGTCAGGGAGTCGGACTCCACTGTCGTACCAGAGTGGCGCGCGATAGCGCCGCCGGTAATAGCCAAGAGAGGGACCCCGCATGACGACCGCCACAATCCAGGACGTCTTCAACGGCATCGGGCCCATCGAAACCACGCTGGCCGGCGTACATCCGCGTCTGCATCTGACGGCCGAAACGCTGACCGATCTGCGCGCGAAGCTGACCGCTACACCGTGGGCACGCCACTTTGCGCGCGTCCGCCGGCTCGCCGACACGGGCAAGATGCCCGATGTGGCGCTGGTCTACCGGCTCACCGGTGAAGCGCAGTACCTGGAAGGCGCGCGGCAGCAGCTCGACCAGCTGCTCACGACGACCGCCTGGCCGAAGCGCTGCCCGGAGGACGGGTTTGTCTGGAACGATATGCTGTACAATCTAGCGGTGGGCTACGACTGGCTCCACCACGACCTGCCGCCGACCTACCGCGAACAGGTGCGCGACTTCCTGCACGAACAGGCGCGAAAGCTCTTCGTGGCCATGGCGCAGCACACCCTCTACCCCGCCGGAAGCTACACGCACAACTACATGCCGTACCTGTGCACGAATCTGCTGGCGGCCTCCGGCGCGCTGTTCGGAGAAGTCGAGGGCATCGGGCCCTGGCTTCGCTACCTGATGGAAAAAACCCGCGCCTTCCGGGCGGCGCTGGGTTCGGATGGCGCCTCGCAGGAAGGTATCAGTTACGGGGGCTGCTATATCGGCGACTGTGTGCGGCTATTCGATCTGATCCGCGGGTTGCTCGGATGGGACTTCTTCAAGGACCATGCCTTCCTGGCGCATGCCCCGGAATTCTACCTCTACTCGATGATCGGGCGCGAAGCCATCACCCCGCGAAGCGTGCACCTCTGCTTCGGCGACGGCGTGCGCTACAACTGGCACGGGCCGGATGCCACCCTGCGCAAGCTGGCCGTGGAGTACCGCAATCCGTATGCGACGTGGGCGGCGGACGTGCAGGAGGCAACCGGCGCAAGCAAGGACGGGGCGGCCTTTCTCAATCTGCTGTGGGATGACCCGATGCTGAAGCCGAAGGCCCCGACCGATCTGCCCACGCTGCGACACTTCACCGACAAGGATCAGGTGTTCATGCGCTCGGGCTGGGATGGCAAAGAGGCGGTCTTCGGCTTTCACTGCGGCCCGCATGCCGGGCACCATGCCTTGAGAAACTACCCTCAATGCATCGGCGGCGGGCATATGGCGCCGAACGCCGGCTCCTTCCTCCTGTTCGCGTACGGCGACTGGCTGATTTCGGACGGCTGGTATTCGCGGAAGCTCACCGAGTACCACAACACCGTTCAGGTGAACGGCATCGGGCAGACCGGCGGCGGCGGCGACTGGTTCGACTGCAGGGAACTGCGGAGGGAACGGCGCAGCCCCTCCATCCTGCGCGCCGATCATTCCGCATTCTGCGACTACCTGATCGGCGACGTCGCCCCGGCTTACGAACACGCGGCCGGACTGACCCGTTTCCTGAGGCATGTCCTCTACGTGCGGCCGGACTGCTGGGTGCTGATCGATGAGCTGACCGCCGCCGGTCCCTCCACCTTCGATCTGTATTTCCACGCCTTCGGCGAGTACTTCAAGGCGGATCGACCGTTTCTCCCCGCTGGAGAGCGGGCCTGGCGCACCGGCGGGGACCACGGTTCAGCGCAGATCACCGTTCTGGCGCCGACGGACGTACAGGGATTCCCCGAAATCCAACAGATGGGAGGTATCGGCGCTCATCGGGACCGAGACATGTGCATCCTCCGCCTGCGTAACGCCGCGCCGGCCGAAGGGGCGGTCTTCATCACCGTACTCGAAGCCCATCCCACCAGGGGCACGCCGCGCCTGCACCCCGTTCTCGCCGGTGACTGCCTGGTTCTCGGTGACGCGACCGTGCATATCGCGCCCGGCCAACTCGACCCCGCGGCGCCGGCGCTGAGGGTGGAGTGATGCGTGCCGCCGCGAACGCGTGGTGTGGTACGCTGGCCCAAGAGCTAACGGGGTTGGTGGTTGGCACGATCCGACAGCCTACCCGCGAATGATCGAGAAAGCGAAATGGCGGAGGGAAGAGCGATGAAGAAAGCATGCCTGTGTGT
>CAYSLU010000074.1:0-26943 GCA_964431965.1 uncultured Verrucomicrobiota bacterium | reverse complement strand
AGAGCGTCATGCGCGACGACGGCCTCCCGGAGGAGACCGACCTGACCCGGAAGCACCTGATCCGCTTACAGGCCGCAGGCGAGGTGCGCAAGGCCGATCTGAAGGCGCTGCTGGAGTCCGCCACCAACACGTCCTCCAAGGCCAAGAGCCGGTGACGCCTGCTCCCGCCGGAGAGTCAGAATGAAGCCCATACCTCGAGGGGCGTGGCAGTATGCCGTGCTCCTGGTTATCCTCTTCGCCATCGCCGTCATTGCGGCGCGATCCACGCTCGACTACCTCGTCGATCGCATCGAGGACCGTCAGTATGAACTGGCGCTGAAAGGCACCACGTGGGCGGTGTGGGCGCTGACGATGGGCTTCATGTTCATCGCCGGCGCGTTCGGGCTCTGGGCGATCCAGTTCTCCGCCGAGGCGGAGAGCGCGCGACGCCTCGGGATATTCGTCGAGGACATGAGCTATCTCCGGGACGGCATCGTGTCTCTCGACCGCAAGGGGCGGATCATGGCGTCGAACCCCGCGTTCAAGATCCTCGCCCCAGGCGCCGCCCGAAACCATACGCTTGCAGAGGTTTTTCCCGGCCTGAAGCCCGACGACGTCGAGGCTCTCACCGCCACCGACAGCCCGACCGAGGTGGAGCGGGACGCCGAGATCGCCACTGGCGTGCGGACGCTCCGATTCCGCTCGCAACCGTCAGCCGGGCTCCGTCTCATCCTGATCAGCGACGTCACATCCCAGAAGGCGGAGGAGACGCGGCGGCAGCAGATTGCCCGATTCCAGCTGGTCGGGCGCCTCGCCCGCGGCGTCGCCCACGACTTCAACAACATCCTCTGCAGCATTGCGGGACACGCATCGCTGCTGCTGCGCCTCAAGCCGGGCAGCGAGGACACCACTTGGTTTCTCCAGACCATCGCCCGCGAGTCCGAGCGCGGCACCGTGCTGGCCGGGCACTTGCTCGATCTAACCCAGATGGGGGGGGTCGGCAAGCCGACCGCCCGCGTGGGCGAGCATCTCGACAAGGCGGCCGACCTCCTTCGCTCCGGACTCTCCTCCGACTGGGAGATCCACACCGACATCGCCGACGACCTTCCGGCCGTTCCTCTGTCCGGGCTTCAAATCGAACAGGCGCTCTCCAACCTCGGGATTCTGGTGAGCGATGCGATGGCCACGCCCGGCATCCTCAAGATCACGGCGTCGCTCCCGGGCCCCGATCCGCTGATCCACGTGCCGAACCGGTTCGGCATCGTCATCCTGCTGTGCGCCCTCAATCGCGGCGCCACATCACCGGAGGGCGAAGCGGAGGAGACCGTCCCCCATGACAACCGGACCTCGACCGAGGACACAGGGGTCCTTCAGTCGGTCGTGCGGACCATGGTCGAGGAGGTTGGCGGCGCCTTCCGCATGCTGCGCTTCCCCGACGGCAGCCTCTGCTGCCGCATATCGCTTCCCGCCGTGAGCCCGGCGATCGTTGCCGCCGAAGCCGGAGAGCCACCTCAAGAACTGCGCGCCTATCTGGCCGGATGGACCGTGCTCGTCGCCCGTCCCCCACGGCGCCCCCTCCCTCTCGAGCAGCATCTCCAAGCCATGGGCATCACGGTGCGCGTCGTCGAGGATGTGGTAACCGCGTTGTCCGGACTGGACCCCGAGCGCGCGCCTGACGGGATGATCTGGGTCAAGTCCATCCTGGGTGCCGAATCGGACGGCTTGCTCCGAGCCATCCTGAAGCTGTGCCCCGCATCCGGGATCGTGGTGCTCACCGATGACCCGGCCGCCGAGACGCCATCGCTCGCCGGATCCGTCGTGTTCGTGCCGACTCGCGCGACGCTCGCGCGGATTGCCGAAGCGCTTCTGGAGGCCAAGGCGCTCGCCGCTACGCGTCACCGCCGAGTGTGATGTTGTCGATCAGCCGGGTCTCGCCCACTCGCGCCGCCACGGCAATCAGCGTAGGGCTCGCCAGATGCTCCACGGGCTGCAGATCCACAGCCCCCACGACATCCAGATATTCCACCCGAACCCCCGGCACTCGCCGCAGCTCGACGTCGACCGCGGCTCGTAAGGAGGACGCCGATCGCTCGCCGCGACGGTAGGCGCCTTCCGCCGCGAGCAACCCCCTTCTCAAGCACAAAGCACCCGCCCGATCGGCTGGGCTGAGGTAGCGGTTCCGTGAACTCATGGCCAAGCCGTCCGGCTCCCGGACCGTGGAGCCCACGACCACGTCGATCGGAAAGTTGAGATCGTGAACCATCTGCTGCACCAGGCGCGCCTGCTGCGCGTCCTTTCCGCCAAAGACCGCCACATCGGGCTGAACGATATTAAACAGCTTGGCGACAACCGTGAGCACCCCTCGGAAATGCCCGGGACGAGATCGCCCGCAGAGACCGGCGGCCAAGCGCTGCTCATCGACGTAGACGGAGTGCTCTCCCTCATACATGACCGCTGCGCTCGGATGAAACAGGACATCCACGCCAGCTTCGCGGCACAGTTCAGAATCGCGCTCGAACTCCCGCGGGTACCGGCTGAAGTCCTCGTTCGGGCCGAACTGGGTGGGATTTACGAAAATGCTGACCACGACGCAGTCAGCCAGGCTTCCCGCTCGACGCACGAGCGAGAGATGCCCTTCATGCAGGCACCCCATGGTGGGCACCAACCCGATCCGCCGGCCCAGCAGCCGCCGGGCCGCCGCCTCCCGACGCATCTCCCCTATGGTCCCAACGACAAGCATCTCAGCGCAGCCGCTCTTTCACCGCCCGAACCAGCGCATCCGCCTTCACCGGCTTCCGCAGCAGACAGTGGATCCGCCCGTCGGCCACGATGCGATTGAGGGACTCCGGCAACGTGAAACCCGTGCAAAAGATGACCCGCGGCATCGGCCGGTCCCGCTCGCGGCACAGGCGCTCGATCTCGCTGAACGCCTGCCGCCCGTCCATCACGGGCATGTACAGGTCCATGATGACCACGCCGTAGTCGCTCTCGCGGAAGACCTCAAGAGCACGGGCTCCATTCTCAGCCACATCGATCCGGACATTGGGCAGGTCCGCCTGAACGATCATGCGGAACAGCTTTCGAATCGGCTCCTCGTCATCGACGATGAGGATCCCGCCGCGCGGAGATCCTTCCTCGCCCGGCCGCGGAAGCTCCAGCTCCGCTCGAACGCAGGAGGCCAACCGGTCCAGCGTCACCGGCTTGCGCAGGTACGTCCCGGCCCCCAGCCGCTGCGCCTCCTGAACGCTGGCCCGAGCCTTCTCAAATCCGGAGATCAGCATGACTTTCAGGTTCGGCCGCAGAGCCCGGATCCGGCGGAACGTCTCCAAGCCATCCATGCCCGTATCCATGATCATGTCCACAATCACCAGATCGCATGCCTCAGCCGGGTTCTCTAGGAGCCGCACGGCTTCCTCCCCGCTCTGCACGCCGGTAGCCCGGTACCCCAAAGTCTTGAGGAGGTGCAGCATGACCTGGATCTGAGGCTGATCGTCGTCGATGATCAGAATCGCCTCGCTGCCGCCTGTCGAGCGCTCGCGGTCCTGGGCCGGCGCAGCATCCCGGCAGATGGGCAGATACACACAAAACGTGGTCCCCTTGCCCACCACGGAGTCCAAATCGATGTAGCCGTCGTGATCCTTAACGATCCCGTGCACGATGCTCAGGCCCAACCCGGAGCCGCGCCGACGAGATGCCTTCTTGGTCGTGAAGAACGGGTCGAAGATCCGGTCCCGGATATCCGGAGGAATGCCGGGGCCGGTGTCCGACACCGTGACTTTCACGTACTCGCCGATCTTCACGAAGTCGTAGTTGCCGAACGGAGCATCCAGGTACACGTTTTCCGTCGTCAGCCGCAGCAGGCCGGCATCTCCCATCGCGTCGATCGCGTTCTGGCAGAGATTCTGCAACACGCGCAGAATCTGCTCGCGGGCCCCGCGCACATACAGTAGATCCTCGGCCAGGTCGAATTCCACCGTAATCGCACCCGGCAGCGTTCCCTGCGTCAGCGTGATAACTTCCTCGACCACCGCGTTGACATTCACGGTCTCGCGAGCCGTATGCGCCCGGCGGGAAAGGGACAGCAGTTGCTGCGTGATGTGAGACATGTCCTGCGCCGTCTTCTCCATCACGTCGAGATACTGGCGTCCCTTCGACTCCGGAGGCAGGTCCCTCCGAATAAGGTTCGGGTAAGCCAGCAAAGGGGTCAGCAGGTTATTGAAGTCGTGCGCGATCTGGCCGGCCACGGTGCCGGCTGTCTCCAGGCGCTCCGCCCGAGCTATCCGTGACTGGACGGCCTTCAGATCTTGCTCGGCCCGCTTGTGGTGCCGGGTGTCCCGAATCGCGTAGCACACCACGTCGCCGGCCTTCGTCGCCACGCGGCTGACGGCTATCTCGGCATGCAGGGCGGCACCGCCCTTCGCAACGCACTCGACCTCCACCAAACTGGCTGGCGTGCTATCGGAGCCCGCCGCCCCCAGCCCGCGCACGACTCGGTCGATGGTACTTCCCGCCAGTTCCTCTCCTCCGTACCCCAGCAACGCGTAGGCCGCTTCGTTGGCGCACACGATCGAGCCCGTAGGCAAGGCCAAGATGACGGCGTCCCCCGGCATCCCCAGCGCGAAGCGCACCACGGGATCATCCCTGAAGCTCGATTCGGTCCCGCTCATCGTCCCAACACCTCGCTTGTTCCCGACCGGGCCGCATCGCCCCGCGCGCCCGGCTACCGAAAGTGGTACCGAAGAAAGCCCGAGGCCGTGTACTCGGCCCCGAAGTACTGGGCTTGTCCCCCAACCGACAGATTCGAAGACAGAAACACATCGGCCCGCCCCATCACGCCCAGACTGGAGTCCTCGTGGAAGCTGGAGCTCTGCGCCGCCGGTTCATCCCAGTCCCCGTCGATCACGGACAGCACCGGGCCAGCCGATAGCATCAGGCTGAACGGCACTTCGCGCACAGTGGTCATGCTCTCGGCAAACAGCTCGTACCCCACCGGCAACGCCAGAGAGAACTCACTCCACTGAACCTCATAGTCCGAGTCGCCACTCGTGTAGCGCGCATACTCGCAAAGCGCGCGAATCGACAAGCGGCCTGCGGCGAACTCCGGATCCCGCACGTCGAAATGCCACAGGTTGGCCCCCAGCCCACCCGACCACTTGAACTGGTCGCCCCCCTCTGCCGAAGGATCGGGCAAATCAACCTTCGTCCCGCCCGCCGTCAGGAAAAGCGTCAACCATCCAGTGGCGTCATATCCCAGAAAGCCGGCGTACGTGTCCGCCTCCAAAGTGGCATCGGAACGGCCCGACCGCTTGATGTCACGGTTGATGTTCTCGTAGTCGAATCCGACACTCCATCTGGCCAGCGTCACAGGAGCGAGCAAGGCGTCACGGGACCCTGACGCGGTCATGCTCGCCGCCTCTGCGCCCAGCCCCATGCAGACGACAGCGGCTACAGTCGCCGCGATCCTCACGATCCTCATAGCGCTATCCTCCATACAATCAAGCAGATACATGTTGCCTGCATCGTCTTCTACACCCTGCATTCCAGACGATCATGAGTTTTGCTGCACGGTCCCACTGGGTCAAGGCCAAAGTGGCCCATATCCCCCCACAAAAAAAAATGCGGCCCGTCATCCCTGTGCCAAGCCGTCCTGAGCACACCGACGCGGTGACCTCTTAGCCGGCCGACGTTCAGTCATCGTCGCCCGCATCAACGGCCTGCAGATTCATACCACGCGATAGTCCGCCTCAGTCCTTCCTCGAACGGTGTCGCGGCAACAAATCCGAACCGCTCGCGGGCGCGGCTCACGTCCAGGCACCGCCGTGGCTGGCCATCCGGCTGGGATGCGTCGTACCGGATCGCGCCCGCGAATCGCGTCAGCCGCGCGATGAGAGCGACCAAGTCCCGGATCGTGATCTCCATGCCCGAGCCCAAGTTCACCGGATCCGCTCCGTCGTACAACTCGGCGGCCAGAAGTATCCCGCGCGCGGCGTCCTCGGCGTAGAGGAACTCGCGCGATGCGTTCCCGGATCCCCAGACGTCGATGGCGCCGGCCCCCGTATCGCGTGCGTCGATGCACTTGCGGATGAGTGCGGGGATCACGTGGGAGCTGCGCGGATCGAAGTTGTCCCGCGGCCCGTACAGGTTGACAGGGAGGAGGTAGATGGCGTTCATGCCGTACTGCTGTCGATACGCCTGCGCCTGTACCAGCATCATCTTCTTCGCCAGCCCGTACGGAGCGTTGGTCTCTTCAGGGTATCCCGCCCACAGATCCTCCTCGCGGAAGGGCACCGGCGTGAACTTGGGATAGGCGCAGATCGTGCCGATCGCAACGAACTTCCGGATGCCGTGAATGCGCGCCTGCTCCATGAGTTGCGTGCCCATCACGAGGTTCTGGTAGAAGAATGCACCCGGGTTCTCCCGGTTGGCGCCGATGCCACCCACAACGGCGGCCAGGTGAATCACCAAGTCCGGCCGTGACTCCCGATACAGACGGCCAATGGCGTCAGCCTGCGTCAGGTCGTACTCGCAACGGCGCGGCACCACGATCCGACGACAGCCCAGCTCGGCCAGCATGGCCACCACGTGGCTGCCCAGGAAGCCTGCACCGCCCGTGACGACGACCGCCTTGTCAGCCCAGAATCCGCCCACGGGTCACTCCTTCCCGGCCGATGCGAGGTCGGCCTCGGTCATGATGCCCACCAGCTCCGCGAACGTAACGCGCGGCTGCCACCCCAACAGCGCGCCCGCCTTGGCTGGGTTGCCGAGCAGCTGCTCGACTTCGGCCGGGCGGAAGTAGCGGGGATCGACGCGCACCACAACCCGTCCTGTCCGGGTGTCGGTCCCGATCTCGTTGACTCCGGAGCCGCTCCAGGCAATCGGCATGCCGACATGGCCGAAGGCGCACTCGACGAATTCGCGCACGCTGTGCATCTCACCCGTAGCGATCACATAGTCGTCCGGCTTGTCCTGCTGAAGGATTCGCCACATCGCCTCAACAAAGTCCGGCGCATAGCCCCAGTCGCGACGGGCGTCCAGGTTGCCGAGGTACAGACACGCCTGGCGTCCGAGCTTGATCCGGGCGACAGCGCGCGTGATCTTGCGGGTGACGAACGTCTCGCCCCTCCGGGGCGACTCGTGGTTGAACAGGATGCCGTTGCTGGCGTGCAAGCCATACGCCTCGCGGTAGTTCACGGTGATCCAGTATGCGTAGAGCTTCGCCACGCCGTATGGCGAGCGCGGGTAGAAAGGCGTGAGCTCGGTCTGCGGGACCTCGCGAACCTTGCCGTACAGCTCGGATGTGGACGCCTGGTAGAAGCGGCAGCCGAGGCCGGTCTTCTTGATGGCGTCCAGGATGCGCAGCGTGCCGATGGCGTCGGTCTCGGCCGTGTATTCGGGAACCTCGAACGACACCTGAACGTGCGACTGCGCCGCCAGGTTGTAGATCTCGTCGGGCACGGCCTGCTCGATCAGGCGGTTCAGGTTGCTCGAGTCCGTGAGGTCGCCGTAGTGAAGGCAGAGCGGGACGCCCCCCTCGTGCCGGTCGTGGTAGAGGTGCTCCAGGCGTTGGGTGTTGAAGGTGCTCGCGCGACGGATGATGCCGTGCACCTCATAGCCCTTGGCGAGCAGCAGCTCCGCCAAGTACGACCCGTCCTGCCCGGTGATGCCCGTGATCAACGCCCTCTTCATGAGTCTCATCTCTCCCGCAGACGCGGGCCGATGACGGGGAATCATGGCCCCGCGCCAAGACTTCGGAGGCCCAGGCGGCAGCTATGGTCAGCCCCTTCCATCCGCGCCGATCTCGACGCCCGACCGTCTGCCCCCGTATAGTACCAGACAGGGCGGGCGACGCGACGGCCGAAACACGCGATGACAGGCGCGCGGGAGAGACCGGCCGCCGCTGAAAACGAGTCCCGCGGCAGACTGCAACTGGAGAGTCTTATGGCCATCCGCGAACTGGCTTCCTTCAGCTTGGGCGCTATCCGCGTCCAATACCACATCGACGACGAGTCGAAGCAGGTTGCGCTATCCCTTCTGCCTGCGGCGCTGGCCGACCGCGTAGCGGAGCACCGCGACGTCCTCGAAGACGGCCCGGAGTACCGCGGCGTGCAATCGGTGAAGTGGGTCTTCCACGGCGCCGGGCTTGATCCGCTCGTGCACTACAAGATCCTCGGCAAGCCCTATGCGCCCGGCTTCGCCCAGGGAAGAACGCTGCACGGCGTGTTCAACTCGCATCGGCTCTCATTCGCCGGCCAGGATGTCATCGAGGCCGGCGGCGTGACCCGGATCGTTACGCGACTGGACAGCCCCGAGGGGTACCGCTGCCGACACGAGCTGACGTGGCACGTCGGCGAAGACGCGGTCGAAGTGTCCACCGTGTTCGAGAACGGCGCGGCCGATCCGGTGACGCTGGAGCTGCTGTCGAGCTTCGCCATCGGGCGCATATCGCCATTCGCGGCTGACGACGCCCCGGGGCGCCTGCACCTCCACCGCGCCCGCAGCCTGTGGAGCAGCGAAGGCCGGTTCGAGAGCGCGCCGTTCGAGGATCTGCATCTGGAGCGCTCCTGGGCTGGCATCAGCGCCGCCGTCGAACGATTCGGCCAGGTCGGCAGCATGCCGGTGCGCGGCTTCTTCCCGTTCGCGGCCATCGAGGATCGCCAGGCCGGCGTGTTCTGGGGGGCACAGCTCGCGACGCCCGGATCCTGGCAGATGGAAGTCCACCACTTCGACGACTTCGCCAACCTGTCCGGCGGGCTGGCGGACCGCGAGTTCGGCCACTGGATGAAGACCTTGGCTCCGGGTCAGTCGCTGACCACCCCGCGCGCCATCCTCTCAACCGTTGCCGGCACGCTCGACGATCTCTGCCACGCGCTGACCGGCGTGCAGGAGCGTAGCGCGAGCGCAGCGCCCGCCGCCGAGCGCGACATGCCGGTGGTCTGCAACGAGTGGTGCACCAGTTGGGGCCACCCCGAGCAGGAGTACCTCGCCCGTCTCGCGCGACGCCTCAAGGGCCACGGGCTGCGCTACCTGGTCATCGACGCCGGCTGGTACGTGTCCGACAAACAAGGCGCGCATTGGGGCAACTCCCATGGCGACTGGCGCGCAAACCCCGCGCTCTTCCCGAGAGGCCTGAAGGCCGCCGCCGATGCCATCCGCGCAGAGGGCCTGATTCCGGGGCTGTGGTTCGAACTGGAAACCCTGGGCCCCATGTCCGACGCCGCAGCCGAATCGAAGCATCAGCTTCGCCGTGACGGACTCACGCTGATCACCGGCGAGCGCCGCTTCTGGGACTTCCGCGATCCGTGGGTGGCCGACTATCTGGCCGGTCGCGTGATCGGCCTCCTGCGCGACTGCGGCTTCGGCTACATCAAGGTCGACTACAACGAGACGATCGGGATGGGCGCCGACGGATCGGATTCGCAGGGCGAGTCCCTCCGGCAGCACCTGGAAGGCGTTCAGGCCTTCTTCCGCCAGCTGCGCGCGGAGCTGCCGGACCTCGTGATCGAAAACTGCTCCTCGGGCGGCCACCGGCTGGAGCCGTCGATGATGGCCCTGGCCGACATGGGCTCGTTCTCCGACGCACACGAGGCGCGCGAAATTCCCATCATCGCGGCCAACCTGCACCGACTGATTCTGCCGCGCCAAAGCCAGATATGGGCCGTTCTCCGCAGATATGACGATCAGCACCGCATGGCCTACTCGCTCGCCGCCGGATTCCTCGGTCGCCTCTGCCTCTCCGGCGACCTGCTCGACCTGTCCGACGCGCAGTGGAGGCAGGTCGATGACGCCGTGGCCCTCTATCGTCATGCGGCAGCCGTCATCAGGAACGGCAAGTCGCGCCGGATCGGGCCGCCCGTCTCGAGCTATCGGCACCCGACCGGCTGGCAAGGCGTATGGCGCCAGACACACGACGCCGACACCGCCCTGGTGGTGCTGCACGCCTTCGCACAGCCGCGCCCCGACGCCGTCCGCCTCGATCTCCCGGGAACGGGCTGGACGATCTCCGGCCAGTTCGGCTCCGGCTCCGCCGCCGCCCGTCTTTCCGGCGATCACCTTCTCTGGCCGATTGAGTCCGACTATCGAGGCGCGGTCGTGCTGCTGCGGCGGGGGAGGAAGGGCATCTCTGATGGCCAATGACCCCGACCCTGGGATCGCCACGGCGGGCGAGGAGATCGCCAACAGCGTCACCCACGGCATCGGAGCGATTCTTGGGCTGGCCGCGCTGGTGCTCCTGGTTGTGGCCGCCAGCCTGCGGGGCACCGTCTGGCATGTGGTGGCCTGCGCGGTCTACGGCAGCAGCATCGTCCTGCTGTTCACCGCATCGACGCTGTACCACAGCCTGAGACCGCCTCGCGCCAAAGCCGTCATGAAGATAATCGATCATTCCGCGATCTACCTGCTGATTGCCGGAACGTATACGCCGTTCCTGCTGGTCACGCTGCGCGGCACCTGGGGCTGGTCTCTGTTCGGCGTCATCTGGGGCCTGGCCGCGGTCGGCATCGTCTTCAAGGCGTTCTTCGCCGGCCGCTTCAAGCTGCTTTCAACCCTGGTCTATGTCGGCATGGGATGGATCGCCATGATCGCCATTGGGCCGCTCACGCATCATCTGCCGCGCGACGGGGTGTTCTGGCTGGTCGCCGGAGGTCTGTTCTACACGAGCGGGACCGTGTTCTACCTCTGGAGGAACCTCCGCTTCCATCACGCGATCTGGCACGGCTTCGTACTCGCCGGTGGGCTCTGCCACTTCGCGAGCGTGATGCTCTACGTGCTTCCGCCGCGCTGAACCGTACCACAGCGGGCGGCACGAAGCGGATGGCGCATGGCAGAAGCCTCACGCATCCAGCCGACCGCGGATATCGATGGGACTTGATGCGGTAGAACCGCATCGTTCCGTCAACGGTGTCCGGCAGCAGAATGGCATTAGTGACCGATGTAGGCAGCCGGTTGGTGGTAAAAGGTCCCGTCTGCGCTTGCTCGTTGCGACTCGGCGGCGAAGGCGTGTAGAATCTCTGACAGTCAGTGCCGGATCGGTCGTACGCAGCGCTCAGGCGTCCGACCAGGGGGAACCGCGCCGTGGCAAAGGAACGAATTCTGGTTGTCGAGGACGAAGGCATCGTCGCCAAGGACATCCAGACCAGCCTCGAGGGCATGGGCTACACCGTGGTTGGAAGCGCTTGCACCGGCGCCGACGCGATCCGAACCCTCTCAACCCAGCCCTGCGACCTCGTTCTGATGGACATCATGCTGAAGGGGGATGCCGACGGGCTGAAGGCCGCCGAGCAGGTGCGGGCCCTCTACGACATCCCGGTCGTCTACCTCACGGCCTACGCCGACGAGCGCACCCTCGAGCGAGCCAAGACAACCGAGCCGTTTGGGTACGTCCTCAAGCCCTTCGAGGAGAGCGCGCTGCACACCGCCATCGAGATGGCCTTCTACCGCCATCGGATGGAACGCCGACTGAAGGAGCGCGAGCAGTGGTTCGCCACCACCCTGCGATGCATCGGCGACGGCGTGATCGCGATCGACACGGCCGGGCGTGTGACGTTCTTGAATCCGGTAGCGGAGACGCTGACGGGCTGGCGAGCGGACGACGCGCTCAAGCGCGACTTGCGTGAAGTCTTCCGAATCCTCGACGAGCGCACCCACAAGCCGCCTGAGGACCCCCTGTACACCCAGCTCCTGTCGGCGGACAGGGGAACCTGGGTCTGTCACGCCACACTCGTCGCGCGCGACGGCAGCGAAATCCCGATCGACAGCACCGCGTCGCTCCTGCGCGACGACCGGGGCGCCAACCTCGGGTGCGTCTTCGTCTTCCGCGACGTCCGAGACCGAGAACGCCTCGAGGCGGAGATGCTGAAGGCCAGCAAACTCGAGTCGGTCGGCATCCTCGCCGGCGGCATCGCGCACGACTTCAATAACTTCCTGACCGGCATCCTCGGCAACCTCTCCCTCGCCCGGGTTTCGTCGGGAGCCTCCGCGCAGACCTCGTCCTACCTCATCCAGGCGGAAAAGGCGTGCTGGCGCGCCCGGGAGCTCACGCAGCAACTGCTCACGTTCGCCAAGGGCGGTACTCCGTCCAAGGACGTCGTACGCATTGCGGACGCGGTTCGCGAGGCAGCCGATTTCGTGCTCCACGGGTCGACCGTCACCTGCCAGTACTCCATCCCCACCGACCTCTGGCCGGTCGAGGCGGACGTGGGGCAGATCGGACAGGTCGTGAACAACATCGTCATGAACTCGCTCGAAGCCATGCCGGAGGGCGGCACCATCCGCATCGCCGCAGAGAATGTGACGGTCTCGCCCCGGGACACGCTGCCGGTCCCGGCGGGGTCGTACATCCGGCTGACCGTGGACGATCAGGGAACCGGCATCCCCCCCGAGCACCGCGAGCGGATATTCGACCCGTACTTCACCACCAAGAAGAAAGGCAGCGGCCTCGGGCTGACAACGGCCTACTCGATCATCCGGAAGCACGCCGGAACCATCGAGGCCGATTCCGAACTCGGGCGCGGCACCACCTTCCGCATCTACCTGCCGGCCGTTCCGGACAAGATGCCCTCGGAGTCGCGTGCCGAGCGCCCTCCGGCCAGGGGTCACGGCCGCGTGCTTGTGATGGACGACGAGGCCGTGATCCGCGAGTGCGCGCAAGCCATGCTGACGCATCTCGGCTACGACGTAGCCCTCGCCGCCGACGGCGGCGAGGCCGTTGACACCTATCGGCAGGCACTGGCGGCGCACACCCCGTTCCATGCGGTCGTGATGGATCTGACCGTCAAGGGAGGAATGGGCGGGAAGGAAGCGGCCCGGCGAATCCTGGCGCTGGATCCGGGCGCCCACATCCTGGCTTCCAGCGGCTACTCGAACGAGCCCATCATGGCCGCCTACGCGGAGTACGGATTCTGCGGCGCTGTTCCCAAGCCGTATAATATGAACAGCCTGGGGGATGCGCTCCAGCGCGTGGTCGGCGCAGCCCCCTGACCGCCCGGCCCGGACACCCCCGCTATAGGAAGCTCGCCCCACGAGGCAGCGGCGGAATTCCAAAGAACACAGCCAGCGACTGCGCCACATCGAAGAACCCCAGCCGCCGCCCGAGCGAGGTTCCGGGCCGACCGGGGCGATACGCCAGGAGCGGCACCCACTCGCGGGTATGGTCCGTTCCCCGGAACGTCGGATCGTTCCCGTGGTCTGCAGTCACGACCAGAAGGTCGCCCGACGACAGGCGCTCCATCACGCCGCCCAGAAACCGGTCCGCGTCACGCAGGGCCGCCGCATAGCCGGACGGATCGCGCCGGTGGCCGTAGAGCATGTCAAAATCGATCAGGTTCACGAACACCAGCTCGCGCGTCGACTCGGAAGCCAGGTCCAGGACGACCCGCTCCGCCTCCGGATTGCTCTCGAGGTGAAAGGAACGAGTCAGCCCTTGATGCGCAAAAATGTCCTCGATCTTCCCGACGCCCGTGACCCCCACCCCCGCGGCCACGAGCCGGTCCAGAACGGTCGACTCAGGAAGCGGATACGAGTAATCACGCCGATTCGTCGTGCGGCGGAATGCGCCGGGCTTCCCCACATACGGGCGCGCGATCACCCGGCCGACCCTGTACGGGTCGCACAGCTCGCGGGCGATCTCGCACGCGCGGTACAGCTCCGCGAGCGGTATCACGTCCTCGTGCGCCGCCACCTGGAAGACGGAGTCGCCGCTGGTGTAGACAATCCAGCACCCCTCCCGCATCTGGCGCTCGCCCAGCTCCGCGATAATTGCCGTGCCGCTGTGCGCCCGATCGCCGATCGCCCGGCGGCCCGTCCTCCGCTCGAACTCGGCGATCAGCGCCCGCGGAAAAGACGGGGGGCCCGGCGGGAAGACGTGAAAGCCGTGATCGAGCTCGAGCCCGGCCATCTCCCAGTGGCCGGTCGTCGTGTCCTTCCCCTTGGACACCTCCTGCATCGCTCCGTACGAGGCAGAAGGCCGCGCGACGGCCCCAACGCCACGCAGCGGAATCCCCCCCGGAATGAGTCCCGGTATCAGCCCGAGCCCCATCGCCTCAAGGACCGGCAGCGACAGCCCGCCGACCGCCTCCGCGATGTGGGCCAGCGTGTTCGAGCCCTCGTCGCCGTACTCCGATGCGTCCGGAGCCGCCCCGATGCCCACGGAGTCGAGAACGATCAGGAGCGCCTTCATGACTCCGTCACAATCGAAACGCCGGAGCTGGTCCCGATGCGGCTCGCGCCCGCTCGCACCATCGCCCGCGCGCTCTCCAGCGTCCGCACGCCGCCGCTGGCCTTCACGCCCATCTTCGCTCCCACGGCGGACCGCATGATCCGGATGTCCTCGACCGTCGCCCCGCCGCCGGTGAACCCGGTCGATGTCTTCACGAACGAAGCCCCGGCCGCCTGCGCGATCCGACAGGCCGCCACCTTCTCCGCGCGGGTCAACAGATGCGTCTCCAGGATCACCTTCACCGGGACCCCCCGCCCGGCCACCGACACCACGGCCGCGATATCGCGCTCCACTTCCCTCCGCCGCCCCTCCCGGAGCAAGCCGATCGACAGCACCATGTCCAGCTCGGTCGCCCCGCGATCCAGCGCGTGCGCCGCTTCAAACACCTTGCACGCGGTCGGCTGCGTGCCGAAGGGAAACCCGACAACCGCATCCACCCCGACCCCGCTCCCCGCCAGCTCCAGCGCACACCGCTCCAGGAATCGCGGATGCACGCAGACCGCGGCGAACCCGTAGAAGCGGGCCTCCCGGCAGAGCGCCTCCGCCTGAGCCGCCGTCCCCTCCGGCTTGAGGAGGGTGTGATCGATCAGCCGGGCGATCGCCCGACCGCGCGCCGTGGCCGGTGTGAGCTTCATGGAGTCCTCAGTTGACGGGGGTCATCACCGGCCGACCGCGCACGCCCGACGCGATGAAATCCCGGATGGCGACGAAGTAGTACTGCTGTCCGCGCACCAGCACGTCGTTGTGTCCCGCCGTCGGGATGATCACCAGCCGCTTGTTCGGCGACCCGGAGTTCGCGTGCAGGGTCTCGGCATTACGCACCGGGATCAGGCGGTCCCCGGCGCCGTGGATGATCAGGGTCGGAACCGTGATGCTCTTGATCTTCTCCTGGTTCCCGATCCCGTCGCGAATCTCGTCGAACCCGACGAACTCGCCCGCGCCCAGCCCCAGCAGCAACGGCTGGGTCTCGGCGAATGCGCTCTCCAGGATCAGGCCGGCGATCCGGTCCCCCGCGATGCGGGCAACTTCGATCGCCGCAACACCCCCCAGCGAGCGGCCCATGACGAAGATGAGCGACGGCTTCGCGCCGGCAGTCGCCAGCAACTCGCCAAGCTGCCGGTGGATTTCGCCGGAGTCCGCCACCAGCGTAGCCACCGACGGAGACCCACCGCTCACCCCGTAGCCGCGGTAGTCCATCACGAGCAGAGACACACCCATGTTCGTATAGACGGGCGCGATCACATCGTAGTCCGATGACACCTCGCCATTCCCGTGGAAGAACAGAACCAGCGGCGCGGTTGGCGTCGCAAGGTGCAGCCGCCCGGCGATCTTCACACCGTCCGGCATCGTCAGGTACATCACCCGAGCCCCCGGCCGATTGATCGCGGCCTCCGGCACCCGCCTCGGCCGGAACAGGATGCTCCGGATCTCCCGGCGATCCAGCAACTCGAACTTCGGCATGGCCGACGCCGCGCTGGCCGCCTTCAGCGCCTGCGCGCTGTCAGCGGGCCCCGCCGTCCTTCCGGCCGGCACGCCGCCCGCCGTCAAGCACGCTCCCCCCACCAGCACCGCCGCCATCATGACTCGCCCGTTCATCGCTGCCTCCTATCTCTGATGAATCCCTCAGTCGGCCCTCAATCCGTCCGGCTCGCGGCCTGCCGCGCCCGCTCGCCCGAGCGCCAGCATGAACGCCAGCGGAACGCCCAGCCCCCGAACCAGAAGCCCGGCCCAGACCGCGTTGACTGAGAACGCCAGCACCGCAGCAATCGCTCCGACCGCCACAGCCCGGTCCAGCGGGTCGCGCCCCCTGGCCCACCACCGAGCCGCGTCGCCGGCCGCCCCGAACAGCAACCCGGCAAACGCCGCCACGCCGATCACGCCTGTCGTGGCCGCCAGCACCAGATACAGGTTGTGAGAGTCCGCCTCCGTAACATTGCGGTTCTCGCGCGGAATATAGCCGTAGTACGCGCCGATGCTCCCCTGGTAGTTCCCCGCGCCCGCGCCCACCAGCGGCCGCTCCGCCCACATGTTCACGGCCGCCTGCCACTCCGTGCACCGGGGCGTCGCGTTCCCGTCCGAGTCGAACAGCGCCACCGACTCGACGGCCGACTTGAGGTTCTGCCGGGGCAAATGCGGCAGCGCCACGCCGGCCGCTAGCACGGCCAGTGCGACGAACGCCAGAACCCCCGCCCCCCCCCGCCAGGCAGCCAGCAACGCAAGCCCGCATGCCAGCCCGATCAGGGTGCCGCCCGCCCCCGCAACGCCCACGCCCGCTATGGCCAGCGCGCCCAGCAGCCAGCGCGCGGCCCGGGGGACAGCCCGCGGCGTGGCGCACAGGCTGACCGCCATCGGGACAGCCAGCGCCAGAAATCCGCCCAGCACGTTGCGGTTGCCGAAGCTCGCCTGCACGTGAAAGAACGGCCGGGCTCGGTCCGCATACTGGGCCAGCGCCCACGCCGTGACGACGGCCGCTATTCCCAGAAACAGAAAGACAAGCCGACGGCGGACCGCCGGATCGCGCAACGAGAACGCAAACGCCGCGTAGCCCGCGAGGAAGTACTCGGCCCACTGGAACGCCTCCTTCGCCGCATCCGTCCGACTCGTCGCCCGAAGGCCGCTGGCCAGAGCCGCCGCGACCAGCAGCCACGCGGCCGGAGGAGGAAGCCAGGCCGCCGGCCGCACGCGGCCGCGGATGGCCGCGGCCAGAGCCACTGCAGCCGCGGCCCACACCAGAGGGTCAGCCGGCGAAACATATGCTCCGCCAACCTTCCACGACCACTGGGTACAGCCGGCCGCAAGAGCCAGCGCCGCCGTGAGCGCCGCCCACTGCTCGAACCGGGATGGTGTCGGGTCGCGCATCAGATTCACGGGACCGGGCTCGCCGCCGCGTCCTCCGCGCCCACGGGCACATAGTCCATGTCCCGCGTCAGCAGCACCTGATCGGCCTTCACGCCGTCCTCCCGGTTCTGGATACGCAGCTCATGGGCGCCAGCTGCAAGCGTCACCTTCATGCCCTTCACCCAGTGCCAGCTCTTGTACGTGGCGTCCTGCCCGAACGCGAACGGCTTGCCGCCATCCAGCACCAGCGTCAACGAGTTCCCGCAGCTGTCCAGCCACCACACGCGCGCCCAGAGCACATATTCCCCCGGATCGGGAACCGCCAGCTTCAAAACGGCCTCCCCATCAACCTCCGGCGGCTTCCCGACGCCCTGCGGCACATCCAGACAACGGCCCCCGGAGGCGGCCTTCACCGCCGCATCCGCCGGATCGGCAGACACCCGCATCGGCGCCGTAACGCTCGCCGCCGACTCCGCCTCCACGCATATGGACTGCCCGCGCACCATACCGCACGCAAGCAGGCCCGCCGCCGCCCATCCCATGCACCGGAATGATCTCATGTCCTGGTCCTTGTCACGCCCGCGAGCGGGCGGCCGCGTAGACCGCCTGCAGCCGGTCCAGCATCGCCCGCCGGGTAAACAGCGCTCCAACGCGTCGCCGGCCCGCCGCCCCCAGGCGCTCACGCCCGTCCCGGTCCGCCAACAGCGAAACGATCCCGCGCGCCATCAGATCCACGTCGCCCGCTTCCGCTACTATACCTGTCTCGCCCGGAATCACAACTTCCGGCACGCCGCCCACCGCTGTGGCCGCCACGGCCCGCCCCAGAGCCATCGCCTCGAGGATCGAATACGGCAAGCCCTCCCAGTGCGACGTGAGCACCAGCAGATCGAGCGCCGCGACCATCGGATACACGTCCTCAACGCGCCCGGGGCGCGCGACGCGTCCGTCCAGCCCCGCCGCCCGAATCGCGGCTCCCGTGGCCTCGCCGAGTTCCCCGTCGCCGATGATCGCGAACCGGGATTCCGGAACCACCGCCGCCACCTGCGCCGCCACGCGCACGAAGTCCAGCGGCGCCTTCTGGCGCGTCAGGCGCCCCACAAAGCCCACCAGCAGGTGTCCCGGCCCGGCCCCCAGCTGCTCGCGAACGCGTCCGCGATCCGATCCGGCTGCGGCCCGCTCGATTTCCGCGGTATCCACGCCGTTCCAAATCACATCCACTTGCTGCGCCGGAAGGAGCCGGGCGGCAACCGCCGCCTTCCGCTCGTGCTCGCACACGCAGATCAGGCGGGCGGTCGCCCGCGCCGCCAGACGCTCAAGCGCCAGGTACAGCCGGCGCTGCATGGCCCCCGCTTCCATCAGGAACGGAAACACGTGGGCCGTGTGCACGATTCGCTCAACGCCGGCGGCGCGAGCGGCCAGCCGCCCCAGCATCCCGGCCTTCGAGCTGTGCGTATGCACGATGTCCGGGGTCGTCCGCCGCATCAGCCGCGTCAGGCGGGCGAAGGCCGCCGCATCGCCCGCCGGGCGGATCGCGCGGTCCATCGGGATCACGTGCACGGGGATCCCCTCGCTCCGCAGCCGGTCCACATCGCCGGCGAACGTCGGGTCCCGCTTGAGCGCGCACGCCAGGGACGGCGCGAACGAGGACCGGTCCATGTGCTGAAGCACGTCCAGCACATGCCGCCGCGTCCCCCCCGTCGTCGCCTCCAGAACGTGCAGGACGCGGATCGGCTCAGGCATCCGCGCGCCCTCCGCGACGGCGCAGGCGGCGCGCCAGTTCGCCGGCCTCCGGGATCCGCAGTGCGTGGCAGGCCGCGGCATAGGCCGCCAGACACACGCTTGCCGTCACCGCGACATGCAGGCCCAGCATCACCAACCGGGACATCCCGGCGCCGCCGACCGGCATCCAGCGCCCAATCCCCGCCTCGGACGCCGCGCCGGCAAGCGCCATGCCCGCGGCCGCCGCCAGACATTTCGCCAGAAACGCCCCGTTCTCCCGCACGCGCAGGTCCGGCAGCTTGCCCCGCAGCAGGGCGTACATGGCGCCGATCTTCAGCGTTTTCGAAACGACGGCGGCGAGCGCGATGCTGCTGTGCAGCATCGTGCCGCGCAGCAGCAGGATGACCCCCACATGGGCCGCCAGCGCCAGCATGCCGACCACCACGGGCGTGCGCGTGTCCTTGAGCGCGAAGTAGAACTGCATGAGGATGATCTCGAACGCAAAGGCCGTCAGCCCCAGCGCATACCAGCCGAACGGACCCGCCGTCAGCGCCACCGAATCGGCTCCGAACCGGCCGCGCTGGAACGCGATCTGCAGCAGCGGCTCCCGCACCAGGATCAAGCCGACCGTCACCGGAATGAACACGAGCGCGATCAGCCGCAGCGAGCGCATCAGGGTGTGCGTCAGCCCGGCGGAGTCCCGCTTCGCAGCCAGGTCGGCGAAAACGGGATAGATGGACACCCCGACGGCATACGGCACCAGGAGGATCAGCGTGTCGGGTATCACCTTGGCGTAGCTCAGGCTCGACACGAACCCCTTGCCCATCTCCGACGCAAACCGGAAATCGAAGATGGTGCGGATCTGGGCCAACAGCGCGCCGAGCAGGACCGCCGGGATCAGCACCCCCAGCCGCCGCAGCGCGGGATCCCGGAAATCGAGGCGGATCGAAATCCCCCGGCGCAGCCGGCTGATCCCGTCGGCCTGCAGCACAAAGCAGCCGGCCGCTCCCGCCAGCACCGCCGCCGCCATGGCGGCAATGCCGAACCGGCGGTACAGCACCAGCACGACCGCGATGAACAGCACGCGGTTCACCACGTCGCCCGCGGCCGGGAGCGCGAAGCGCTTGTGGGAGTTCAGGATCAGAAAGGCCAGAGCCGCCATCCCCAGGAAGAACGATCCGGGCAGCAGGATGCCGACGAGATACGTGGCCGTGGCATTGGCCGACTCATCCTCGAATGCCGCAGTCGCCTTGACCAGCCACGGCGCGGCGGCCACGCCGGCCACGACGCATGCGCCGAGCGCGGCGGCGAGAAGCACCCCGACCGTCGCCGCGAACGACCACGCCGCCGAATCCCCCTGCCGGGCCCGCTTCTCCATGAAGATCGGGAGGAATGGCGCGATCGCCTTCTGCGGGACGACCACGAACGCGAAGCCGATGCTCTGGAACGCCAGTACGTAGGCGTCGGCATCGGAGCCCGTCCCGAAGCAGTAAGCGGTGATCTGCTTCTGGACGAAGCCCAGCGCCTTGCCCAGCAGCGTAAAGGCGCTGACGATCGCGGCCCCCCGCACGATGCTCTGGCTGGATGAACGCATGTGGCCGTCAAGGGTATCCCCACCGACCGCCGTTTGGCAAATATCTCCGCCGCGGGTTGCGATGCGCCTTGTCGCCCCAGGCTCCGCCCCCTATATTCCAGATCACCATGAATCACGTGGAGCGAATCGAGGCCGTGTTCGAGGGACGCCTTCCGGACCGCACGCCGACGTGCGAGCAGGCGCTCGCATCCAGCGTCGCCAGCGAGATCCTCGGCCGCCGCGCCTATACCGGATCGACCGAGCTGCACTACGACGAGGCCTGCGCCTGGCTCGACGGCGAGGCCGCCCATGACGAGTTCGTCGAGCGGGTCTACCAGGACACCTGCGACGTCCACCGCCTGCTGGACCTCGACATCTTCTTCCTCCCCTGGCGCATGCCCGCCAGGCCCGCCCGGCGGGTGGACGCGAACGGCATCCTGTACGGCAATCCCGACGGCGCGGACTGGCATCTCTATCGGTACGATCCCGCGTCGCGCACCTTCGGCCACGAGCGCGCCGGCGCCCCGGATCCCGACGTCGACCAGGTCTGCGCCTCGATCCGAGCCGATCTGGCGACCCCGCCGGACACGGCCGTGCCATTCGCCCTCGACCCCCTGCTGCTCCGGGCCGTGCGCGAGCTCGGCCGCGAGTTTACCGTCGCCGGATCGGCCGGCATGGCCATCCCGATGACCTCCGGCTGGCTCGAGGCCACGGTGCTGGCGCCCGAGCTGATCGGTGCGTGGCTCGACCGGCGGGCGACGTGGCTCATCCGGATCATCGAGGCCGAGCATCAGGCCGGCATCCGCCTGATCAACGGCGGCGGCGACTTCGCGTTCAACACGGGCCCGCTCTACTCTCCCGCCTTCTTCCACGAGTTCGTGGCCCCGCACTGGAAGCGGATATTCGACCGGTGCCGCGAGCTTGGCATGTGGTACATCTTCCGCTCGGACGGCAACCTCTGGTCCGTCGCCGACGACCTCTTCGGCCGCGGCCGCCCGCACGCCTACTACGAGTGCGACTACGATGCCGGCATGCGCTTCTCAGACCTGCGCGACCGGTATCCGGACCTGGTGCTGATGGGGAACCTGAGCTGCAGCCTGCTGCTGAATGGAACCCCGCGCGAGATTCGCGAGCGGACGATCGAGTGCATCCGCAGCGCCACGCCCCGGGTTGTCGCCGCCAGCGCGAACTCGATCCTGCACGGCACGCCCCCGGAGAACCTGCAGGCCATGTTCGAGGCCGCGCGCGAGTGCCCCGTTGGGTCGCGTGAGGCCCGGCCTACAGCACAATGTTGAACGCGGCCAGCGCGCGGATATCGGATGTGATCGTCGCCATCACCGCGTCCGGCGCCGGCTTGTTCACCTTCATGATGGCGAGCGAGCGGTTCGTCTTCACGTCATGCGGGTTGCGCACGTCCTCGATGTTGATCTCCGCATCCGCCAGGTGCTTGCCGATCGCTCCCAGAACGCCCGGGCGGTCGTCGTAGAGGAACATCACCGTCCGACCGCGCGGCTCGAAGTACAGCCGGTCGAACTCGTTGATCCGGGAGATCATCATCGTGCTCTCGGCCACCGTGCCGCGCACGCTGGCCATCCGCAGGGTGCTCCGGTCGAGGCTGCCCGTCATGTCGATCGTAATCGAGTTGTCGAACCCCTTGCTCCGGTCCCCCTCGCGGTTCACATACTCGATGCCCATGTCCCGCAGGTACCGCCGCGCCGCCTTCGGGTCGGACGACCGGTCGAAGTCCTCGGACAGAGCGGACACGATGGGCACGATCAGCCAGTCGGCAAAGGGCTCGAGCGAGCCGTAGAAGCTGGTCTCGATCAGGGTCAGCTTGGCCTCCCGGCCCAGGATCTGCCGCGCCAGCCGCGCGAGCGTGTTCGCCAGATCGCAGTAGGCCTCGTCCAGCCCGACCGGGATATCGCGGTTGACGATGAAGCTCGCGACCCCTTTCTCGTCGAACTCAATGAGCTGCTCGGCCGCGCGTCTGGCCGCCTTGGTGTTGGCCTCGTGCGTGCTCGCCCCGATGTGCGGCACCATGATGTCCGCTATGTCGGCGATGCTCTTCGGCCCCTCCTCGTCCTTGGGGTACACATCGTTCAGGAACCGCAGGCCCTTCTCCGCCTTGACCTTCCGCAGCGCCGCCTCGTCGATGATCCCCGCGCGCGCGCAGTTCACGAGCGTGGCGCCCTTCTTCATGCAGCCGAGCAGGCGCTCGCCCACCATCTTCTTGGTCTCGTCGTTCTCGGGCACGTGCAGGGTCACGAAGTCCGACGACGCGAACAGCGTGTCGAGATCCACCAGTTCCACGTTCATCGCATCGGCGCGCTCGCGCGCAATCACCGGATCGAAGCCCAGCATGCGGCAGTCGAAGCCCGCCAGCCGCTTGGCGACAAGGCGGCCGATGTTTCCAAGGCCCACGATGCCGACCGTCTTCTCGGCGAGTTCCGTCCCCATGAACGCGGTCTTCTCCCACTTTCCAGCCCGGCACGAGGCATCCGCCGGAACGAGCCGGCGGGCGTCGGCCAGCATCAGCGCAACCACCTCCTCGGCCACGCCGTTCGCGTTGGCGCCGGGGGTGTTCATCACGTCCACGCCCTTCTTCCGGGCGTACTTGGTGTCGATCGTGTTGTACCCGGCGCCCGCGCGGATCACCACGCGCAGCTGCGGCAGCAGGTCGATGATGGCGGCCGTCACGTTCTCGCTGCGCACGATCAGGGCGTACGCATCGGGGTGCTGCCGGACCAGGGGCTCGACCTTCCCGGAGTCGTCCTGAATCACTTCGTAGCGGCCGCTCGCCTTCAGCGTCTCGGCCGCGACCTTGCTCAGCTTCGTCGGAATCAGCACTTTCTTCTTCATGGGCACCCCTTGTCCGTCAGCAGATCGTCGGCAGGATATGCTGCCCACCGCCTCTGAATCAAGCGCTGCGAGCCAACGGAGGGATTGACGCACCCGCGCGCGGCCGCTTTACTTCACGCCTTCACCCTGGGAGACGAATCCATGGCACTCACACCGGAATGGCGCGGGCGGATCGAGCAGTGGCGGGATGCGCTCCAGAAGCTTATCTACGAGGAGCTGGCGCCCGTGCCCCTGGCCGGATTCATCACCCGCGAGCAACTCTCCCCCGCGCAGGCCCTCAAGCGGTCGTTCCGCCCCATGCCGGCCGGCACCCCCTGGGGCGCCAAGTGGGAGTACGCGTGGTTCCGCGGACGCATCCGGCTCCCGGCAGCCGCCCAGGGCCATCGCATCGTCTTCCACACCGAGGCCGCGAGCGGCGGCTTCACCGTCAACCCGGCATCCGAGGGGCGCGTCCTGGTCAACGGCCGCGAGGCGGGCGGGCGCGATTGGGCGCACCCGGACATCACGCTCGCGCCGGCCGGCGCCCCCGGCGCGGTCTACGACGTGCTGATCGAGGCCTATGCCGGCCACGGGCCGACGGAGTGCGGAGGGGGCCCCGCCCTCCACGGCCGGCCGACCGTCCCCGAGCCGCCGCCCACGCAGCGCACCGTCTTCCCGGCCTCGGTCGGAATCTGGCACGAGGAGCTCTACCAGGCGTGGCTCGACGTGGTGACGCTGCTCGGGGTGCGCGACACCGTCGACGCCGATAGCCTGCGGGTCGCGCACAGCGACGAAGCGCTCCGGCAGTTCACGCTGCGCGCCGACCTCTCGGCGCCGCTGCCGCAGGTGGTCGCGTCCGTGCGCGCCGCGCGCGCCGTGCTGCGTCCGCCCCTCCGCGCCCGCAACGGATCCACCGCCCCGCTCTTCCACTGCTTCGGCCACTCGCACATCGATGTGGCCTGGCTCTGGCCGCTGGCCGAGACCGAGCGCAAGTGCGCCCGCACCTTCGCCACTCAACTCGCGCTCATGGAGGAATACCCCGAGTATCGGTTCTTCCAGAGCCAGCCGCACCTGTACGACATGACCCGCCGGCTCTACCCCCAGCTCTACGCGCGCATCAAGGCCGCCGCCCGACGTGGCCAGTGGATACCCGAGGGCGGCATGTGGGTCGAGGCCGACACGAACATCACCGGCGGCGAGAGCCTCGTCCGGCAGTTCATCCACGGCAAGCGCTTCTTCCGCGAGGAGTTCGGGGTGGACTGCTCGCTCATGTGGCTGCCCGACGTCTTCGGCTACTCGGGCGCCCTGCCCCAGATCATGGCCGGCTGCGGCATCCACAGCTTTTCAACACAGAAAATCTTCTGGACCTACAATGGCGGCGAGCCGTTCCCCTACAACAGCTTCTGGTGGGAGGGCATCGACGGCACCCGGATCCTCAGCCACATCCACAACGACTACAATTCGCCGACCGACCCGGGCACGCTGATCCGACGCTGGAAGCAGCGGGTTCAGAAGGACGAGATCTCGTGCCGGCTCGTGCCCTTCGGGTGGGGCGACGGCGGCGGTGGCCCCACGCGCACGCATCTGGAGTTCCTGCGCCGCCAGCGCGATCTGCAGGGCGCCCCGCGCTGCGTGATGGCCTCCCCGTCCGAGTTCTTCCGCCGCGAGCGGCGCGAGGCCGCCCGCCTGCCCGTCTACGTCGGCGAACTCTACTTCCAGGCGCATCGCGGGACCTACACGACGCAAGCCCGAACCAAGCGTGGCAACCGCCGGTGCGAGTTCGCGCTCCGCGAGGCCGAGCTGTGGGGCGCGGCCGCAACCGCACTCGCCGCACGCCCCTACGCCGCCGCCCGCCTCGACGAAGCATGGAAGGGCGTGCTGCTGAACCAGTTCCACGACATCATCCCGGGCTCGTCAATCCGCCGCGTCTACGACGAAGCCGAGGCCCTCCACGCCCGGGTGCTGAAGACCGCCGAGCGCGAGGCCGCGGACGCCGCACGCGCCCTGGCCCTCCCGCGCGCGCGGCGCGTGGCCGTATTCAACTCGCTCTCCTGGGAGCGCACGGCGCTCGTGGCGCTCCCGGCCGGCATGCGCGGCGCCGAGTCCGGCGGCACGCCGCTCCCCGCCCAGCGCATCGGTGACGCCACGTACGTCGAGGTGCGCGTTCCGCCCTGCGGTTGGACCACGCTCGCTCCCGCCCGGCCCGCCACCGTGCTGGGCGGCATCCGCGCCTCGCCCGGGTCCATCGAGAACGAGCACTTCCGGGCCACGGTCAACGAGCGCGGCGAGATCGCCTCGCTGGTGGACAAGGTCACCGGCCGGAACCTGGCCGCCGGCCCGCTCAACGCCTTCCGGCTCTACAAGGATACGCCGCGCGCCTACGAGGCGTGGGACGTCGACTCCACGTACAAGCTTCAGCCCGTGGCCCTGCCCGGCCGCGCGCAGATCGAGGTGCTGGCCGACGGCCCGCTCGCGGCCGGGCTCCTGGTCCGGCGCACCATCCACGACTCGACGATCGAACAGGTCATCTGGCTCCGCCGCCACAGCCGCCGGATCGAGTTCCGCACCCGGATCGACTGGCGCGAGCGGCAGAAGCTCCTGAAGGTCTGCTTCCCCACGGCCGTCCACGCGAACGAGGCCATACACGAGATCCAGTTCGGTCACCTGCGCCGCCCGAACCACGCCTCCCGGCCGTTCGACGCCGACCGCTTCGAGGTCTGCAACCAGAAGTGGACCGCGCTGGCCGAGGAGAACCGCGGGGTTGCCGTGCTCAACGACTGCAAGTACGGCGTCAGCGTCGAGGGAGGAAGCATCGACCTGACCCTCCTGCGCGCGACGCAGGCGCCCGACATGGCGGCCGACCAGGGGCTCCACGAGTTCACCTACGCCGTCCACGCGTGGAACGGGTCGTTCTTCGAGAGCGACGTCGTCCGCGAGGCCTACGAGCTGAACGCCCCCGTGCAGCTCGCCCGCGGCGACGCGGGCGATCGCAGCATCCTGGCCGTGGACGCGCCGAACGTGATCGTCGAGGCCGTCAAGCCCGCCGAGGACGGGTCGGGCGACCTCGTCGTCCGGCTCTACGAGGCCAAGCGCGCCGCCACGTCATGCGTGCTGTCGCTCGGAATACCCATTCGCCGGGCCTGGGCCGCCGACATGCTGGAGACGCGCGGCCGGGAACTGCGCCTGCACGCCGGGGCGATCGAGCTTGACTTCCGTCCGTTCGAGATTAAGACACTGCGGCTCAAATCGGTTCAGAAGCAGAGGAAGGGAAACTAGCACACATGTCCATCAAAGTCGCATTCATCGGCGCCGGAAGCCTGACATTCACGCGGGGCCTGTTCCGGGATCTCCTCACGGTCCCGGCCATGCAGGACACGCGCTTCGCGCTCACGGATCTCGATCCGCGGAACCTCCAGATGGTCGCGGACCTCTGCCGCAAGGACATCGAGCAGAACAAGCTGCCCGCCACGATCCAGGCCACCACCAGCCGCCGCCAGGCGCTGGAGGGCGCGGACTACGTCGTCTCATGCGTCCGGATCGGCGGTCTCGAGGCCTTCAAGACCGACATCGACATCCCGCTGAAGTACGGCGTCGACCAGTGCGTGGGCGACACCCTGTGCGCGGGCGGCATCATGTACGGCCAGCGCAACATCGCCGCCATCCTGCAGTTCTGCAAGGACATCCGCGAGGTCGCCAAGCCCGGCGCCCTCTTCCTCAACTACGCCAACCCGAACGTCATGAACACGTGGGCGGCCAACCACTACGGCAAGGTGAACACCATCGG
>CAYSLU010000073.1:0-27923 GCA_964431965.1 uncultured Verrucomicrobiota bacterium | reverse complement strand
GCGCTCCAGACCGTCACGGCCGCGCTCAGCCGGGCGGTGTCGGGCGACGACGTGTGGGTGCGCGAAGGCACGTACTATCCGACCCACGACGCGACCAATCGCGCCCGATCCATCCAGCTCAAAGCCGGGGTCGCGCTCTACGGGGGGTTCGCGGGCGGCGAGACCGCGCGGGACGAGCGCGACTGGACCAACCATCCCACGATCCTCAGCGGGAATATCGGCGATCCGGCGAGCGCCACCGACAACTGCATCCACGTCGTTTTCGGCGCCACCGGGGCGCGGCTTGACGGGTTCATCGTGCAGGACGGCTATGCGGGCGGCGTGGGCGATCCGGGCCGCGGCGCGGGCCTGTACTGCCTGGGCGTACAGCCGACTGTGGCGAACTGCGTGTTTTCCAACCACTTCGCCAGCGGCGGCAGTTCCGCCTACGGAGGCGGAGCGGTCTACTGGTATCAGAACGTCTCGGCCGTCTGCACGATGACGTGGGAGAACTGCGTCTTCGCCGACAACGTGATGTCCAACGACACGGTCGGCGTGTACGGGGCGGCGGCTCACCTGCGCTTCCTGACGAACGCCGTGGTGGTGCTTTCCAACTGCGTGTTCCGGGGGAACCGGGCGCTTGGGGTGAACGGCCGCGGCGCCGGCTTGGCGCTGGTGGACTCCGCCAGCCGGAGATGGAGCGGGGGGGCTGTCCTGATTACGGGCTGTGTGTTCGAGGCGAACAACGCCGGAGCGGACAAGGGGGGCGCTCTCTACGTTTCGGGGTTCATGCCGCCCATCCGGATCGGAGGCTGCCGATTCGTCAGCAACTACTGCCCCGGCGCCGCGCAGCAGGGAGGCGGAGCGATTGCCGTGGCGGTGCCCGGCGGAGGCGACGGACTGCAGGTGTCGGGCTGCCGCTTCGAGGGCAACGAGTCGACCGCCGGCGGCGCCGTCTACATCAACTGGGGCGGGACCAACTCGTTCTGGCGGAACTGCGCGTTCGTTCGGAACATGTGCACCAACCACGGCGGAGCGATCACGGGGCCCGCGGACGGACTCTTTGAGGACTGCTCGTTTGTCAGCAACGTGGCGCGCATCTACCGGGGAGGTGCCGTGGGGTTCCTGACCGCCGGCATGCAGAGCAACGTCACGTTTCTGCGGTGTACGTTCGTGGGCAACGTGGCGACCGGTTCCCAGGGAGTTGGCGGCGCCATGTATCTCGGCGTTCCGGCGCTGCTGAGGGATTGCCGCTTCAGCGGCAGCGCGTCCGCGGCTGGCGGGGCTCTGGCGTTGGATCCCGTGGGCGTCCAGGGCACCAGTCGGGTGCAGTCGTGCTCGTTCGAGAACAGCACGGCGACCGGGGCGGGCTACGGCGGCTGCATGCGCATCTTCTCGGGGGCCGTCGTGCTGACGGGATGCCGGTTCGTGTCCGGCAGCGCCGGCTGGTACGGCGGCGGGCTGTATGCGGCCTCGGCCGCGGGCGTGACGATCGATTCCTGCTACTTCGAGTCCAATCGCGCGGCCCTGTACTACGGAGGCGGCTGCTGCTTCCTCACGGACGCGGTGGTGCGGGCCAGCGTTTTCGTGGGCAACAGCGCGCCGAACAACTACGGCGGGGCGGTCTGCTTCCGCGACACGGGAAGCGCGACCGGTTCCCTGGTCAACTGCGTGCTGCGCGGCAACACGGCCAAGTACGGCGGCGGAGTCGCGAACGTCAACGCGGGTGCGGCCCTGATCAACTGCACCACATACACCAACGTATCGACCACGGCGGGATACGGCGGGGCGTTCCATGCGTCGACCGGCTACGCCTCCCTCATCGAGAATGCCGTTCTGTGGGATGACGCGCCGGTTGCGATCGCGCCCTCTGGCGGGGTGTCCTGCACGTACTCCTGCGTGAAGGGCGGGTTCCCGGGGACAGGCAACCTGGGCGTCGATCCGCTTTTTGCGGACCTGACGTTCCTGCACCTGCAGTCGACTCGCGGAGCATACGCCGGCGGCTACTTCTCGGGTGGAGCCTGGCTGGCTTCGGCGGGGGACAGCCCGTTGATTGATCGCGGCAATCCTGCGAGCGCACACGCGCTGGAGCCCGCGCCGAACGGCGGGCGCATCGATCTGGGGGCCTATGGCAACACGGCGGTGGCATCGAAGAGTCTGACGAGCGATCGGATTGGCGTCATGCTGCGCGTTCGGTAGCGGGTGCAGATCAGGAAATGTCGAATATCGAAACTCAGGCGGGCGGGCGGGGGCGGAGGACCGCGATGGGGCTTGCATCGCTCCTGCTTTGGAGCAGCTCATTTGCAGTCTACACGCACCTCAACGGCCAGATCGGGACGGTGCGGGCTGCGGCGTGCGTGCAGCTGGCCGCTGGCGCGCTGGGGCTGGCGGTTCAGGCTCGCCGGCGCCGGCTCCGGGGCCTGGCCGGGCTGCCGAAGCGGTACCTGCTCCTGTGCGGCGGGCTGTTCGTCGCGTACATCGTCTCGGTCTACCTCGGCATCCATCTCAGCGGCAGCCCGGAGCAGGCCGTCGAGGTGGCGCTGATGAACTACCTGTGGCCGACGCTGATGCTGGTGTTCTCCGTGCCGGTGCTGCGGATGCGGGCGAGGTGGTTTGCGGTGCCGGGGGTGGCGGCTGCCCTGGCGGGCTTGGTTCTGGTCGTGGGGAGGGGCGCCTTCTCGTGGTCGGGCTTCGTCGAGCGGATCGTGGAGAGCTGGCCCCCGTACGCGCTCGGCCTGACCGCCGCCGTGACATGGGCTCTCTACTCGGTGCTGACCCGGCGCTGGCTGGCCCCCGGGAGCGCCGGGGCGGTGCCGATCTTCTTCCTCGTGTGCGGGGTGACGCTCTCGGTGCTCTCGCTCGTCTTTCCGGCTCCGGCGCAGTGGTCGGCGCGGACGTTCGCCGAGCTGGCCTTCCTCGCCGTCCTGCCGGGCTGGCTGGCCTACACCATGTGGGAGTCGGCCATGCAGGGCGGCGACATCGTGCTCGTCACCTCGGCGTCCTACCTCGCGCCGATGGCGGCGACGATCCTGAGCTGCCTCTACCTCGGGATGACGATGACAGGCCGGCTGTGGGGCGGGTGCGCCCTGCTCGTGGCGGGGGCGGTGGTCTGCCGGTTCGCGGTGACCGAGCCCCGGCCGAATCGCCGTTGACTTTGGCGCCGTGCGGCGGAGAATGCCGCCCAATTCTCAAGGAGAGTCCGAAGTGGCAACCCCATCGACAGGCCCCCTGATCCAGGTGGACGAACCGAAGACGCTTCCGCATCCGCTCGAGTTGCAGGCTCGGTACCTAGCGCTCCAGACGGCGGACGTGAACGGCGCGCTGAGCCAGATGAAGGAAGAGACGCAGCTGCTGGACTTGCGCATCAAGCCGCTGCGCCGCGGCATGAGGTGCGCCGGCCTGGCTGTGACGTGGCATGCCGTGCTCGCCAACCACGATCCCGTGCCCCGGACCGAGGAGCCCTACTCGCGCTGGGTCAAGGTGTGGGAGCACATCCAACCGGGATCAATCCTCGTCTACCAGCCGGGCGGAGAGCTGTCGAGCGGCCACCTGGGCAACCTCTACAGCAACATGGTGCGCGCCCGCGGCGCCATGGGGGCGATCGTGGACGGCAACGTGCGGGACTCCGATGGCCATGAGCGGATCGAGGGGTGGAACCCGTTCAGCCGCGGCGCCAGCCCGCTGGAGGCCGCGCCGAACCTGAAGTGGATGGCGCCGAACACGCCGATCCTGATGAGCGGCGAGCTGCGGCGGTTCATTACGGTCCAGCCCGGCGACATGGTCATGGCTGACGGCGACGGCGTCATCATCGTGCCCAAGGCGCAGGTTCTGCCGGTGCTGCTGAAATCCGAGGCGATCCGGGACAAGGAGAAGCCGGCGGAGCGAGCGTATGCCGCGGGCGAGGATCCCGACCGGGTGATGAAGACGTACGGGGCGGCGTGAGGGATCCATGAAGGGAACACCGCTCGAGGTCGCCGAAGCGATCGCCGCCCGCTTCCTCCGCATTCCGCGCGAGTCGCTGGACTACATGTACCACGTGGGGCTGGCGGGGTTGCTGGATCTCTACGGGGCGACCCGCGAGCAGAAGTATCTCGACTGCTACCTCTCGTACCTTGGGGACAAGCCGCGCTTCGACTTCTGGCTCTATCGGGCGACCGGCGACGATCGCTGGCTCACGGGTGTCGCTGATCAGGCCGAGGCATTTCTGCGCGATCCGCGCCGCGACCGCGAAGGCGCGTTGCTGGACCCGCGCGGCCGGTACACGGTGGACGGTTTTTCGGGCATCTTCACGCTTCCGGTGCTCTTCGGGCATGTGCTCCGGGATCACCGTTTTTTTGACGAGGCGCTGCGTCAGTTCGGGATCCACGAGGGGTACGTCTGGGATCCCGTTTCGGGTGTCTGGTTCAGTCGGTGGGGGCATGGGCTTCACCCGAGCCGGAACAACCCGGGCCTGTGGGCGCGCGGCAACGGCTGGCTGGCCGAGGCGTGGGGCAGAACGATGCACTTCTGGGATCCGGCGCATCCGGGCTATCCCGTGATCCTGGCGAAGTGGCAGCGCTTCTGCCAGTCGCTGGCCGCGTTTCAGACGCCGTCCGGCCTGTTCCGGCAGCTTCTGAACCGAGCTGACTGCTTTGAGGAGGCGAGCGGGTCGGGCCTGTTCTGCTCGGCGTTCGGCTGGGGGGCCCGGCACGGGACTTTGCCGGCCTCGTTCGCCTCGGTATCCTGGCGCACGTTCTGCGGGCTGGCCGAACTGGTCGACGACTCCGGCGGGATTCACAACGTGTCGTGCTATGCGGGCGGGTACAATTTTGAGCGGCAGTACTACTCGTGCGCCCGGCACAACGATCCGCATGGTGATGGCACGGTGATGAAGGGTTGCGTGGCCGTACACGAGTTGCTCTGTTCCGGGGTGTCGTTCGATCAGACGCCGCCCGTGGGGCGGCCGACCCTGGTGACCCGGTCCGTCGCGGGTAGCGTCACGACGGCGCCCCCGGTTCATCGCGCCGCCGTGGAGATTGCGCCGCCCGTCCTGGCCCGGACGCTGGCGCTGGCATCGCTGCCGTCGGGCGACCGGCATGGCGACACCGTTCAAGGGCTTCTGGACTGGCATGGCGCAACGCGGGACGAAGCCGCCGGGGCCCATGCGCGCCGGCTGTTCGATGCATGCGCCGGCTCCCTGCCGCCGGTGGTGCGGTGGAGTCTGGAACTGGGGCTTGGTGCGTGTGAGGGCCGGCCGGCGCCGGTCTCCGGGCTCTGCTCCTTCGTGGACGCCGAACGGGCGGCCGCGGAGCGCGATCGGACGGGGCTCGTGCTGGACCCGGCGGGCGGGTACAGCGTCCATTCCCTTTACCCGTGGCTTCCGTTGCTGGCGCGGGCGGGGGCGCTTTCGGGCGAGCGCCGGTACTTCGACGAAGCCGTGTCGCAGTTGTTCGGGCACCAGCGCTGGCTGGAGGATCCGATCACGCGGCTCTGGCACTCGGCCTTCGGCCATGGGGCGAACACGCGGCGCGTGAGCCCGGGGCTATGGGCTCTGGGTAACGGCTACGTGTTGGCCGCGGCGTGCGGGGTGCTGGAGCATCTCCCCGAGGACCACCCGGAGCGTGTTGAGGTGCTGCTGTTCATCCGGCGGCTCGTAGAGTCACTGCATGAGTATCTGCCGGTTTTCGGCGGCTACAGCCAGATTCTCACGGACCCGCGATCATTCCGCTGTGCGGCGGCAACCGGGCTTCTGGCCGCGGGGCTGAACCGTGCCGTCTTCAAGGGATGGGTCCGTCCGGAGTACTACGGGTGCGCGTACGGAGCCATTTGGGCTGCTGGTGAACTGGTCGATCCGGCTGGCCATTTCAGGGGCGTCTCTCGGCCCGAGGGAGCATGCGACACGCTGGGCGAGTGGGAGGCGCACCGGTCCGATGACGATCCCGCCGCGCTCGGCCTAATCCTGATGGCTTGCGCCCAGGGATTGCGATGCGAGACATCTGGTGTCCGCTACGACTCGGCTGATCAGCGACTGGGTGGACGATGACGGTGGCGTTTGTCTCGCCCTCGGCGGGATACGCGCTGGCCTCTGCTCTGCTCGTCGTCGTGGCCCCCTTCGACGCATCCTGGGGAGTCTTGAATGAGTTCCCTCGCTGGCCCTCGGTGTTGGCGGCAGTCGCGGCAGCCGCGTCTGCCCTGCTGCGTACCAGCCGGAGTCGGAGTCGCACGAATCCGCCTTGAGTCCCTGCCTGGCCGGATGCGCGATTCGGCGTGCCCGTCGGAGCGCGCTACGGCTCCGCCGCGTGGTCGCGTCCGCCAGCCAGCCCCGGGGCATCGCTTCACTTGGGCTGCACACATCGGCTGCACGCGTTTGTCTTGCATTCGGATTGCATACTTCACAAGGTATGCGCATGCCGCACGGAGAACAGGCCCTGAGCCCGACCTTGTGGCGCACGTGCCGGACGCTGGCGAACCGGGTGCGGCTGAGGATGCTGGGGGTCCTGCTCCGACATGACGAGATGGCCGTATCCGCCGTGGCGCGGGCCGTCGGCGTGTCGGATGTGGTCGCCAGCCAGGAGCTCCGGGCGCTGGGCGCCCGCGGGTTGCTCACGGCGCGGCGCGACGGGCTGTGGGTCTTCTACCGCGTGTCCCCCGACCCCTCCATTCGAGGCACGACGGAGCTGCTGTCGGCGCTTCGCCGGGCATTCTCCGAAAGGACGCAGCCAGCCGAAGCAGTCTTCCGCCTGACCACCGCGTTCACCCATCCGCGTCGCATCGAAATTGTCCGATTCCTGTCAGACGGGGCGATGTCGCGCGAAGTCCTGTCGCGGAGCACCGCCATCGGCCGTCGCGCGCTGGAGCGGCACCTGGCCAAGCTGGCCCGCCGTGGCTTTGTGAAGAAGGGCGCGGCCGAGTGGCATCTCGAGTGCCCCCGCCATCCCCTGGCCGCCGCTCTCCTGCGGTTGGCCCGCGACGTCCCGCCCCTCACCGCGTCCGCGGATAGTCCTCCGCCGCGAACAGGGCGGCAATGCCGGACACCGTCTCCTCCACCAGCATCTGCCCGCCCTCCGGGCCGACCCAGTTCGACTTGATCAGGGCGCTGTAGTGGCCGCCGGCCAGGGCGCGTACGGTCGGAACGTAGAAGCCGTTTCCGGACCCGTCGGCGAGTTGCACCGCGAACGTCTGCAGGGCCTTGCTGCGGGCTCGAATCTGCGCCCCGTAGTCCATGAACAGCTCGAAGGGATTGGTCGCGAACACCACGTCGCCAATCCGGATGATGTGGCACTCCGTCTCGTGGATCGGGTGAGCCTGCTGCTGCTCGTAGCGCTTGATCATGTCGCAGACCAGCCCGAATGGCCACAGGCGCTCGAAGCCCCACGGCTGGCGGCTTCGCTCGGCCTGGGGGAGCGCCGGGATTCGCTTCTCCATCTCGTACTGCTCCTTCGTCACCATGATGCGCGGCAAGGGCAGGGTCTTGACCGTGTGCGCGAACGCCACCTCGCGCTCGGGCGGCGAAGCGAACGCGCGCGCTTCATCGAGCGCGGCGAGGATCCGGCGGGCAATGATCTGCTTGTCGTTCATCTTCATCCGGTCCCGCAGATCCCGCTCCTCCTTCTGGTCTAGCATCAGGTGGGGCGACGCATCGCCGGCCGGCGCGCACTGGGGGAGGAGGTGGGCGGTGGATCCAAAGCGCTCGGCGATCCCCAGGCGCACCTCGTGCCAGAAATCGGCGGAGAACATCTCGCCGCTTTCGTCGCACTGCGACGGGCAGGCCAGGTTCACGAGCACCCCGCTCACGGCGCCCGAGGCGTCGTGCGTGAACAGCAGGTTGACCGCGTGGTCGTCGCATGCTTCAAGCCCGCGGAATGCCGGCTGGTTCGTCTGGCCATACATGAGGGCCGAGCCATCCGCATACGTCGCGCGCCGGCACCGCCCGACCACGGCGTAGCCGAAGCCGCGGCTGATCGCCCCGGGCTTGCGGCCGTTCCACGCCTCGGCAACGGCGGCTGCCAGGCGGTCCGTCAGCCAGGTCCGGTACGCATCCGGCGTCATGAAGTCCGGGTCGTTCTTCGGCTCCTCGTACATCCCGCTCCGGACGGGGGGCGCGTTGTGGGTGTGCGTGCCGTTGATCGTGAGGTAGGTCGCGTCGAACCCGGGGCATCGCCCGGCCAGCTTGTCCACGAGCTCCTGCTTGAACCCCTCGCCGACCATGTCGCAGGAGAGGAATACGGCCTGGCCAGACGACGCGTCGGCCGCGCGCACCTCAACCGCCAGGGCGGTGGCCGTGAGCGGGCTGATGGTGCCCTTCGAGATGCGGGCATGGAACTGCCCCATGAGCAGCGCCTTCTTCGGCGGCGTGATGTCCACCTTCGCCCACCCGATATGCAGCGTTCCCTTGATCATGCTCTCGTCCTTTCCCGGCCGCGCGCCGGAGCCCCGCATTTGTGAAGACACCAGCCCGAAATCGATCCCCGCGCGAAGCCAGCTCTGGTGGCAACCAGCGGCGTGTATAGTTGGCGATGGAAGGCTAGCAAGGCAAGTCGCTTTGCGGGTGCTGCGTCGGCAGCCGGCCGCACCTGCGACGGGGATGACTACGGCGTGGCCGTACGGCCAGATCCTGACCGCTGCACACGCACACGCACACGAACGCCGGAGGCAGAGGCGATGCGCACGCGAGGGATCGTGAAGCGTCCGCCCGACGGAACCACGATGTCGGGGGCCGGCGATCCGTCGATCTCAACGCGGAGCCTCTCTCCGGCCGCGGGGCGGAACTCCTGCACGCGGCGGGGCGTGATGTCGACCGTCACCGGCCGCTCAAGCCCCGGGTAGTCGGCCGTCACGGTGAGCGCGTACTCGTCGCGCTCGTCGACGATGTCCTTCCAGTCCATGCCGCGGTTGATCCATCCCTCCAGGTCGCCGTCCGCCGGATCGCCGCTGCCGGGGTCGCGGTCGGCGCTGCAGTTGCTGAACGCCGGGAAACTGGTCTTCAGCGTGAACCGATCGAGCCGCCACGCCCACGCCCGATGATCGGGGGGCGCATCCCGGTTCATCTCGTGACCGCCGTTGTTCCAGTACACCATGAACCCCTGCCGCGCCCGTCCCATGGCCCGGTAGAAGGACGGGTTGTTCTCCCACGGAATGGACCGGTCTTGCCGGCCATTGGTGGTCACCATGAACGGCAGATCGCCGGACGCCCGTTCCGCCTGAACGATGCCGCTCATGTGCTCCAGCAGGGGGCGGCCAGCGTGTGTAAAGGCGGGGCGATCGAGCGGGCCGCACACGCATTCGAGCCGGATCGCCGTGCCATGGCCCGGCCGCGTGAACGCATAGACCGGCACGTTTGCTATGACCGCCGCCACGCGCTCGGGATGGTGCAGCGCCATGGCTACGGCACCGGACCCACCCATGGAGGTGCCGCAGAAATAGGTCCGGTCGGGATCGGCGCCGAGATGCTCCTGCGCCCAGCGCATGAGCCCGAGCAGGTACTCCTCGGTGTAATTCGGCACCACGGCCTCGGGCGTTCGCGTCGTCTCCGCAATGCCGCGATGGTAGCCGTACCAGAAGGTGTTGACCGCGGGGCAGTGGTCGCGCTGGTCCCACGACTCTGTCACGCGGCGTCCGCCGGTCCACGCGCGGTCGTGCGGCGTGATCGTGACGAGACCGGGCGAGACGCGCACGTCGAACTTGAACGCCAGGCCTTCGCGCCACCCCTGGCGCGCGTCTCCGAATACGAGGCTGTTGGCCGGACTCGCGTTGGGGCCGGCCGTGACGCCTTCGCCCCGGCCGTGCAGGTAGAGGATCAGGCTGAAGCCGCGCCCCGATCCGGCCGCCGGAGTATCCCCCTCTGCCTGCCAGATCGGCTGCGTCAACTCGACGCGCCCGGCGACCGGCGTGGCCAACGAGTTCGCGCCGATCTCAACCGCTTCCCGCGCTCGGCCGTCGGGAGAGACGGCCGTGACGGCATAGTAGCGTGGGCCTTCGTCCTCCGGGCCGACCGTGTGCACGAACAGCCCGGAGTCCGGCGGCAGGGAGGCGTCGTGCGACTCGATCCGGAAGCCCACCGGAACGCCCGCGGCGGCCTTCGCGTCGAAGGACGCCGGATCCTGCCACCAGTCCCGCGCGCTGTGCGGTTCGATCTGGCGTGCCAGGCATCGCGCGTGGGCCAGATCGCCAGCGCCGATGGGGCGGCTGTGCGAGTAGGCGGAGAACGTCGTGCCCGGAGGCATACCAGCCTCGCGCCAGGTCAGGAAGATCTGACCGTTCCGGAAGCAGCCCGCCAGGCCGGAGACCGGGCTTGCGCCGGATGCCGCGTTCACAGGTGCCCCTCCAGCGACCGAGCCAGAGCTTGCGATTCGAACTGCGCGCCGTCCGTGTCAAGGCCGGCAGGATGGGCGAAGCACTTGCCGGCCAGCAGCACGCAGGCGAGCGGCATGTCCCGGAACGACTGGGATGACCACATCGTCTGGCACATGCCCGCGAGCCGGCGTTCCGCCGCGTAGCGAGAGAACTCCACGATCGCCGCCGGGGTGTGCCACGTAGCGCCCATGACCGGGAACCCGTGCCGCAGCAGATACTCAGTCCCGCCGTAGGCCTTCACGGGCGAGTAGACCCAGTCGATCATCAGGATGTCGCGCGGCAGGCGGTCGATCGCGCGCCACATGCCGGTGCGCAGCCCGTTGACCGTGTTGTGCTCGGGTTGGTGCAGGAGCATGTCGGCCCACATGATGACCTCCTGGCGCCGGTTCCTAAGATGGGCGTGCAGCCCGAGGATGTGCTCGGCGAACAGCGCGCCGCCATCGGCGCCCCGGCACTTCGGGCAGACGCAGAACGTCTGGGGGCGGGACGGGACGTCGACCTCGTCCAGGCCGATGTGGAACGACTGCGGCTCGAAGGCGTCCAGCAGCTCGTCGAACAGCTCGCATAGGTACTGGCGCACGCGCGGCTCGCGCGGGCAGAGGCACCATCCGCCGTCGTCCTCGCGAAGCTCAGGGTAGGCCGTGGCAAGCGCGGACTCGCCCTGGTGGGCCAGGGCGTTGTACTGGGGCGTGACGGCTAGCCCCAGGCCGCGGGCGGCCGCGATCACGCGCTTCCACTGCCCGCGCGTCCACGACCACGGCGCCGCCACCTTCGGATGAGAGCGGTAGGGGAAGGCGCGGTCGACCTCGATCATGAGTTCCGTATAGCCGGCCGGGGCCACGACCTCCTCCAGCAGTCGGATCACGTGGTCGGCGTCGGCCGGCTTGTACTGAAGCGTCAGGTGCAGCGCGCGCCGCGCGATCGGGGCGGGCTCCGGGGGGCGGACCCAGCCCGACACCGAGCCCACCTGGCGCACGGCCGCTTCCATCCGCGCGTCGGCCTTCCTGAGCTCTCCCTCGGCGGCCGAGTCGCCGCACGGCCATCCCTGCCGGCTGGCCCAAGCCAGCGGCGCGATCTCGAACTCCGCCGACATGGATTCGCCGCGAGAGAGGCGGCGGGCATGGCCGTAGGGGCTGAGGATGAACATGCGCGACTGGTCGCCGAAGCAGAAGCGCTCGACGCCTGAGACGGCCCGCAGGGCGACGCCCTGGTCCGTGCCGCGGGTCCACCAGGCGGCCGGCGCCGGGGCCGTATCGCCCGCCTTGAAGACGATTTGCCCGTACGGAGGCAGGGCGATCGGGGAAAGCCCGGGCACGTTTACTGCCGTCCGGCTCCAGTCCGCGTCGGGAATGCTCCAGATGAAGAAGCACTCGATCTGGAACGTGTCGGGTGCGGCGGTCCGGTTCTCGAGGGTGAGTCGCGCCGTCAGGGGGGCCGCGCCGGCCGGCAGACGCCACTCGAGGGTCAGCCGCAGCCCGGCCTGCTCCGAGACGAGGCGGATTCCATCGGCGAGCGCCTCCGCGGCGAGCGGCTGGTGGTGGATCGGGGCGAACGTGCTCAGGACGCCGGTGTTCGGGTCGGGGATGTCCCCGCACTTCACCCAGCAGTCGAGGCCGAGGAAGGGCGCATGGCCGCCCTCGGCCACTTCGCCGGAGGCCAGCGCCGGCGAGTTCACGCGGATGGCGCCGGTGGCCCGGTCGACGAGCCGGACCACGCGGCCGTCGTGGCCGGGGGCGATATTGGCTTCCCAGAGATCGTTCGAGAGGCGATGGAGTTTCATGGCGGCTATTCCTTGCTGGTTCACCGGCGGCCTGCGGCCCGCTGCCGGAAGAAGCGTCCCGCGTCCCACAGCCCGAGCGTCAGCGCGAGCAGGGCGGCCCAGGCGAGCAGGCGGACGACATCATAGCCTTGATGGATGTTCGGGAGGAGCCCGTAGAAGCGGTTGATCGCGGCGTACTTGAAGACCGGAAGATAGGGCTCGAACCAGCAGTCGGGGCGCCGCAGGACGAGCGCGCTCAGGACCAGCGACACCGCGCCCAGCGCGATGAACGAGGCGAGTATCCGGCCCCGCCACGGGCCGGTGCCGCGGGCGAACCAGAGGACCACGGCAAACAGGAGGACGTAGGCCGGGATGACCTGATAGCGCCCGGCCGCGCACATGCCCGCCCGGTAGCTCGGGAAGGCGGCGACGAGCAGGACCGTGCCGCCGAGCGCGAGCGCGGCCGCCCATGCATCGGCGTCGCGCCGGCGCTGGCACAGCAGGGCCACGAGCGCCACGCCGGCCGCGAAGGTCGCGGGCGCCAGAAACCAAAGGCCGACCGAGCGGGAGACGAAGGAGGCGAGCAGGCCGCGCGGCACGGCGGAGAGGGCCAGCTGGCTGGTCGGGTCGACGTTCGGCGGGGTCAGCGCGCCCCAGAGCCAGAGGTTGTAGGCGAAGTACGCCCCGAAGCCCGCCGCCAGGATGGCGATGGTGCTCCACCGGCGGCGCCGCGCGGCGCATGCCGCGTACACCAGCGCCGCGCCCGCGGCGGCCGGCAGCGCGCGCGCGGTCCCCCACGGTGCGATCGTCAGCAGGGCGCAACCGACCCAGGCGGCGACGCGCCCGCCCGACGCATTCAGCGCCAGCGCGAGCAGCAGGCAGACGCCGGTCACCGTCTCGGGGTAAATCTGGCACGTGTAGCAGGCGGCCGGCAGGCTGCCGAGCATGACGACCGCGGCCAGCGCGGCGAGCGGGCGGCGCGGAGCGGGCTGCAGCCCGACCAGAACGGCCGCCGCTGCCGCCGCCAGCGCCGCGAGCATGAGGCAGGCGGCCCAGCGAACGCCCGACTCGCGGAGCGCGATCGGCGCCAGCACGAGCGAGACGAGCGGCGGCCGGTGGAGCGTCTGGCGGCTGCCCCACGCCTCGCGCCGGTCGGACCAGGTCTTCACTCCGAGCGACCGGTAGTAGTCGTAGGTCCACTGAGTCGGCCCGATCACGGGCCGGCTCTGGAAGTTGGTGTAGGTTCGCGCTTCGTTGGCGGCGCGCAGGTCCTGCCCGTGGCCGAGCGCGATCGCCTGGGCCGTGAGCAGGTAGGCTGGCTCGTCGCCCGTCAGGCGCCACGCAGCCCGGGCCGGATCGGCGTTGTGCGGCACGAACCGCTCGCGCGCCATGGCGTACCAGGCGAGCAGCAGGACCGGCGCGACGACGATCCACGAGACGGCGATCAGCTTCTTCATGCGATGCGAGCGATGTCCGTCAACCCAGCCGGACCACGCGTTCGACGAACTCGGCGTCGCGGCTGGCGTTGGCCAGCACGCGGTCGACGTCGAACGGCGCCCCCTCGACCGGCAGGCAGTCCTTCACGAACTCCAGCGTGAAGGTGGTTCCCGGATTGCGCTGGAGAATGTGCGGGATGAGGCGGCGGTAGTCGAGCCGGCCGTCCTCGAGCAGCGCGTAGCCGCCGCCCGCCTCGCGCGGCGCCTGCAGGTGCATGTGCGTGATGCGGCCGGCGAAGCGGTCGGCCAGGGCCATGGAGGCGTCCGTGTTCCCGAAGTCGATGGGCTGGTAGCAGATGCTGAAGTCGAGCTCCGGATGCTCGCGCATGAACCGCTCGCCGGCCTCGATGGGGTCGAAGAGGGTGCCGCCGTGCAGTTCGGCGCACATGCCGATGCCGCGCGACCTGGCCTCGCGGTACCAGCGGCCGAAGCCATCGACGATCCGGGCCATCTGGGCCGGGGTCACCGTGCTGCCCTTCACGCCGCAGGGCAGCATGATCTTGAGCCCGCGCGCGCCGAGGATCTCGGCCTTGTCCAGGACATCGGCCAGCAGGCGATGCTGCTCGCGGTCCTCGATGCCGTCCAGCGTGAAGAACGGATAGACGCCGATGTAGGGGAACGCGACGCCCAGTTCGTCGCCCCGGGCCCGGAGCCCGCGGATGGCGGACACGGTCCGCGACGTGACGTGCCACTGCCAGACTTCGAGTTTGTCGAAGCCGGCGGCGCGGATGCGGGGCAGGGCGTCGAGCACGTCGGTGGCCGGCGTGCGGTGTGCGGTCCAGCGGTTGGGCTCGATGGCGATGGTGCCGAGAATGGCGTGCATGCGGGTGGTCTCCTCAGGTGAATGTCAGCGGCGATCCGTCCACGGTCCAGTGATCCATCACGCGGCCACTGCGATCGCGCCGGATCAGCGCGAGCTCCGTCGTGCCCGCCACGTCCGGCATGCGGATCAGGCCGTGGTCCAGCGCCGCGATGATCGTGTCCGTGAACGCGCCGCAGTCGACTTCCGCCCGGAACACGCGGTGGCCGGAGGCGCGCCGGACGGGGCGCGCCGGCTCGCCGGCCCGGCGGGGCGACAGGACTGACATCAGCAGGCCGACGGGCCCCGTGAACTCGGCCGTCAGCCGGGGGTGGTACCAGCTGCTGTACGTGAGGTCGGTCGTCTCTCGCCGGGCCTCATCCTCGGTGTAGATGTAGTCCCTGATGAGGCCCGCGGCGCCCTTGAGGCCGGCGGCGTGCCCCTGCACGTATGCGCCGTACACGTGCTCCGACTGGAGCGTGAGCGGATACGGCGACCCCGTGAAGTCCGTTGGCAGGGGAGGGATGAACGCGACGTCGATCCGCGACTTGGCTCGCTCCACCGAGGCGGTCGTGTCGCCTGTGACGCGGACCGTGCTCTCGGGGTGCGCCTGAAGCTGCCACTGGTAGGTGTGCGCCCGGTGATCGGGGTTGATGTTGTCGATGGCAACGAGGTAGGCGCCGTCGCCGCCTGTGCGGACGAAGAGGACGTGGCGGTCGGCCCACACGCAATTGCGCGGGTGGGCGGCGTCCGCCCGGACGTAGTCGAGCAGCGCGTGGCGCTGGAAGCCCTCGAGGCGGCCGGCGTAGTGCTTGCGGTACCGCTCGTCGCCCGTGCGGTTGAACGGGCCCTGACCGTCGATCAGCACCACGCTGTGCTGGTCCTCGTAGACATTCCAGTAGCCGGTGTCGATCGCCAGGTACTCGCCGTGCGCGAACATCGTGAAATGTCCGGCATCGGAGTGCGCGTGATCGAGGCTGGCGTGGCCGCGGCCCTGGCCGCTGACGACGACGTGCACGGCATCGCGGCCCCAGCTCGTGCGGAAGGCGGCCACTTCGGTCCCGTGGCTGCACCCCGCGGTTGGCTGGGGGCTGACGTCGAGGGGCGTCACCGGCGCGGCGGCGTCCCACCAGAGGAAGGGGAACAGGTCCTGCCCCCAGCCGTCGCGGCGTGCCGGGCCGCGCTCGCTGCCCTTCGGCCAGAGCGGGGGCGGGTTGTTGTTGGCACAGGGATCGGCGGCCCGGCCCGGGCCGCGGAACTCGTACCAGAACGCGAGATCCTCTGGGCGCCCGAAGTGGCGGGCGGCGAGCAGCAGCCACGCGAACGACTTGGGGCTGGCGATGCCGCCGTCCGCGAGCGGGACCAGGGCCGTCCGGTCGGGGAAGAGCAGGCTGCGGAGTGCGGTTGGGGCCGCGCTCAGCTCCGGGATCGACTCGAACAGGTTCTCGCGCCCGTTCTGCAACAGGATCTGGGCGAGGAGGTAGATGGTCTCGACCGGGATGACCGCGTACATTGTGCCCTCGTAGCCGTAGCCGGAGCGGTCGAGCCCGTTGCGGGCATAGGCCCGGCAGGAGTCGATCGCCCGCTCCACGATGGCTTCCCAGTCGCCGCGGCCGCAGTCCGCGCCCCATACGAGCGCGCAGATCCCGGCGCACGCCTGCTCGGTCACCGACATGTTGTGGCCGCCGAGGTAGCGGGTGGCGCTGTCCCAGCCGATGTAGGGCGCCTCGACGAGATGCTCCCGGGCGAGGCGGAGGAACGTGGCCATCCGCGCCGCGTCGAGCCCATCCCGGCAGAGGTCGACGGCCAGCGCCACGTCGGCTTTGGACCAGTATGGGTGGATCCGGCCGTGCGCCTTCTTCCACTCCTCGGGCCGATGCAGGTAGACGTCGGCCAGCTTGTCGATCTGTCGGGCCACGTAGGCGAGCGCGTCGGGGTTGCCGGTGAGCCGGTACTCGAGTGCGGCCTCGCGGACGAGCCAGGTGATCTGGGCGCCGGCGCAGCTGCCGATGTAGCGGACTTCGCCGGTCTCGGCCTCCCAGGCGGCGATCTCGCGCCAGCGCGCGGTGAGCCGCTCCCAGTAGGGGCGGTAGGGGTCGCGCGAGATGCGCGCTTTCATCTCCTCAAGCGACACGCCGGCCAGCAGGCCCTTGGAGACGGGCGCCGGGGCAGAGGGTTCGGGGTTCAGGGTTCGGGGGGCGTGACCGGGAGCATCCTGCATGAATCACTCATCCTTCCTGAACCCTGACACCCTGATTCCTCTCCGCAGCCCTCACCCCGCGTACAGCCGGCCCTCGTCTACCATGGCGAGGTAGTTGTCGAGCGGGATGTAGTTGGCCACCGAGTTCCCGCTGCCGAGGCAGTAGCCGCCCCCGGGCTGGCAGGCGTCGAGCGTCTCGCGCGTGCGGCGGCGGATGGAGGACTCGTCCGAGCGACAGAGGAAGTCGACGTCGATGCCGCCGATGATGGCGATCCGCTTTCCGTACGTCTGCTTCACCTCGCGGACATCCTCGATCGTGTCCTCGAAGCTGTGCTTGGCGTCGATGCGCACCGTGTCCAGCAGGTCGGGCATAATGTCGCGGAGATTGCCGCAGGCGTGGAGCAGATACGGCCGGCCGGCCTCATGGGCCATGCGGGCCATCTCCGTGTGGCCGGTGAGCACGAACTCGCGCATGTCGTCCGGCGAGAACAGCAGCCCCGTGCGGTGGCCCATGTCGTCGCTGCCCCAGGCGATCTTCACGCGGTCGAACTCGAGGATGCGCTTGAGGCAGACGCGGTAGAAGGCGACGAGGCGGTCGGCGATGGCCTTGACCAGGTCGCGCTGATCGTAGAGCGCGAAACAGAACGTCTGGTAGCCCATCAGCCAGGTCAGCATCTCACAGAAGTGCGCGAAGCCGCCGGAGCCGACGATGCACATGTCCTCGGGGAGGTTTCGGCTGTACCACTCCAGCTCGCGTGTCGCCGACGGCGTGTTCGGGTCCGGCCAGGGGTACTTCTCGAAGTCGGCCCAGCTCATGATCGGGCCGTGGGTCTCGTCCTGGTAGTGGCGGCCGCTCGACCGCGCGAGGGACGCGGTGTCGGCCACATCCTGGCGGAAGAGGGGCCAGGGGAGGTCGGCGAGGCCGACGCGGACGTAGTCGAACCCGCAGAAGCGCTGAACCGCGATGTACTGCTTGCGGTCGTAGTCGGGATCGTCGCGGCGCACGCCGGCCATGAGCTCGAAGCGCTCCGCGATGGCGTTGCGGATTTCGAGGTCCTGGAAGAGTTCCATGTGGTACACGCGGCGCGGGGTGCCGGCGCGGCGGAGGTTGGCCAGCAGGCCGGTCCAGTCGGGCTGGAACGGGCGTTTGAGTCCCGGGAACGAAGGCATGCAGTCGTCTCCTTGTTGAGCTGTCCCGTATACGTTCCCCCTCCGCCCGGTGTCCAGCGCAGAGTGACGAGCAGCGGCCGGTCAGGGCTGGGGTGCGCGAGATGCGGCTTGTTGAAGAAGCGTCACGGCTTGGCCAAAGGCGGACGCGTGATCTTGGCCCATCTGCTGCGTTGTCGCGGTCGGCGCGTACAGGAGTACTGTGCCGCCTCTCCTAGGCGCGCGCGTCGGGCTGGCGTTGCTGCGCCAGGGCCAGGCACTGGCGGGCGAGGAAGAAGAGGGCGGCGAGCAAGGCGAGGACCATCACGATCCGGCCGGCCAGGAGGACGCCGTGTGCGAGTCGGACGTCGATCTTCAGCAGGTCGAGCTGGCCGAGGATGAAGTTCCAGTCGTGCCCCTCGATCTCGTCGCCGGTGCCTCCGCCCAGGAGCATCAGCCGGAGGGTGCGCGCGTCGTTGATGTACGGGGCCGCGTCCACCAGGCTGTGGCCGTACCACCATCCGCAGATCGAGGCGGAGAATCCGTCGTGGTTCCGGACGACGAATGCGATGCCGAGCGCGAGCGGAACGATCAGCTGGCCCAGCGTGCCGCCCAGAGACGTCAGGAGCGGCGGCGCCCAGAACAGGAGCACGTGGCCGGCTTCGTGAAAGACCAGATGCACGTGATGCATGAAGGAGCCGTGGTCTCCCAGTTCGAGCATCCGCGCGGTGAGAAAGAAGCGGCTGTACGCCGCCAGCCCGAGGGCCAGCCCCAGCCGGGCGCCGACGGTCATCCAGTGGAAGGCGTTCATGTTCTTCACCGTTCCGGCTGACACAAGCGGTCGATCGCGTCGGTGATCCGGCTGGAGGCCAGCGCGTCTCGAACGGTCACCGGCATCGGGCGTCCGGTGTCCACGGCGTCGACGAAGGCGGCGGTCTCCGCGTATGCGCCGTTCGCCACGCACGGCGGCTCGCCCGGCGGCGAGCCGGCCTCGAGTTCGAGCTTCATGTCCCGTACGGCGCGCACCCGCCAAGGGGGCAGGACGCCGGTCCGGATGTCGACGCAGTAGCCGTCGCCGGCGATGCGGATGCGCTCCTCCCACTCGCCGCCGGCCGGCTGGATGTCGCAGCGCACGAGGCAGCCGTCGCGACCGGTCAACTCCGCGGTCCGCCACGTATCCGAGCGCCCGCCCGGGCAGACGGCGCGGCCCGCCTGCAGATGCAGCGGCCCGGCCGCGTGCCAGAGGGCATCGACCAGATGGATGCCCGTCCCCCACACAAAGTCGGGCTCGGTGCGGGCGGCGCGCATCATGAGCCCGTGGACGTGCCGCATGGGGCCTTGGCGGCGGAGCCATTCGAGCGCCATCGTCACGCCGGGGTCGAACCGGCGGTTGAGCGAGACCATCACGCGATCCGCGGCTCCGGCCGACGCGACCGCATCGCACAGCGCCTGGGCTTCGACCAAGCCGGGTCCCAGCGGCTTTTCAATGAGCAGGGGAATGCCGAGCCGGAGCAGGGAGGGGGTGATTGCGGCCATCACGGGAATGGGCAGGATCGCGACGAGCGCGTCGGGCCGCGCCTCCCCGGCCGCGCCCAGGGCGTTGATCGTGGTGACGGCCTCGCGGAAGCCGAACTGCGCCGCGGCGCGCGCGGCTTTGGCCGGGTCGAGGTCGCAGACGGCGGCGAGCGCGATACGGCCGGGGTTCCGGTCGGCGTAGAGGCGGAGCGCGGGCGCATGGCACCCGAGGCTGTGTCCGCCCGCGCCGACGAGCGCGATGTTCAGCATGGGCATCTCCTATCGGTCGATCAGCAGCATGTCCGCCGTGTCGAGCGGCAATTCTACGGTCATGGATCCATCGCGGAAGGCTGGCCGGAGCGCTCCGCGCTCGACGCTGCGGACCGCGCCGACCTTCGTGAGCCCGCCTACCATGACCGTCAGCCTGTCGATTCGCCGGCCGGTGTAATTGATGAGCGGAACGCCCAGCTTGCCCTGGGCGGCGCTGTCGATGCAGGTGCTTTCGACCAGCGTTTCGCTGCACGCGACCGGCCGGACGAAATCGGGCGGCAGGAAGTCATCCGTCAGCCGGCGGCGCAGGGCGGCGTCCATCTCCGTGGGCAGGAAGTGGTTGAAGGCGCCGTTGGATGAGCCTCGGTCGGCGGGGCGGACGGGGAGCCCGCTCTTCAGGTACGCCTGCCCCGGAAGGAAGCCGAAGAGCACAGTGCGCCCGCGTCCCTGCGTCCGGGCCACGACTGCGGGCGAGCCGTCGCGGAAGCGTCCGATCACCCGCCCGTCGGTTGGCTCGAGCGCCTGCTTTCGCACGATCACGGGGACGTTGCTGATGGCGGCGGCGCCCTCGCCCCAGCTGGCGGCGTCGATGGGGTCATAGAGCGGAAGGTCCTGCTTGCATAGGAACGGCACGTTCTCCTTGAGCAGGTAGCGGCTGACGAGGCTGGGGTCGGTCGTCAGCGCGCCGGCCTTGGCGCCGTACAGCGCGGCGGCGTCGGGGTTCACGCGGCCGAACTCATCGCGGAAGCCCCCGCCGCAGAGGGCGACCAGCGTCCCGCCGCCGGTCACCCATTTTGCGAGCGTCCGGACGGCACGGGAGTGAAGGTACTCCTCGGTCACGTAGATCAGCGAGTAGTTGCGGGCGGAGCCGTCGATCACATCGTCTTCGCTCAGGAAGTCCACCGGCACCTGGGCGTGGCGGAGGGCGTAGTACACCGCCTTGCGCTCGGCGTTGTGCATGGCGAGGGTGGAGTTGTGCTCGCCCGACAGGACGTCGTCCACGCTCGACAGGAGCAGTCCGACGCGCGCGGGCCGCACCGCGCCGTCCAGGACATAGTCCTCGAACGTGCCCGCCTCGTGCGAGACGGCGTGGATCTCGCGCCACATGCCGAGGTCATGCGTGTCCACGTAGTTTTCCGAGCCGCCCACGGAGAGGGGGGAGGCGCAGAAATAGTGGGCGATCTTCATGCCGTGCGCGAGGGCCGTGTAGAACGAGAGCCGGAAGTCGCGCGGCGTGTTCCCGGGGGAGTGGGGCATGATGTACATGAGGATCGGCAGGTTCCGGTAGCGGGCGCCCGCGCGGAAGCCGGAGACCATGTAGCCGGTGACCTGAACGCTGAACTCGGGCACCTGCCACACGTAGTCCTCGCTCCAGGGGAGCGTGAGGGCCGCGGCCTTGAACGGCCGTATCCAGTGGAGCTCGTTCACCAGGTAGTTGGCGTGGGGCGAATAGTTCGCCCCGCACAGGAGGCCGGGGCCGAGAATGGACTCCGCGGTGCGGACGGCGGACGCGAAGCCCTGCATGCCTTGCTCGAGGGAGTAGAGGCTCGAGTAATACAGCCAGGGGTTACCCGGCTCCTCCGTGTACGTGGCCGGGCCCGGGCCTTCCACTCGCCGCTCCTTCAGCCAGTCGGCGAACCGGCGGTTGAACGGAGCCTCCTCGCCCTTGGCCGGCTTCAGCGGCGCAATGTTGATCTCGTCGCCCAAGCTGATGATCTTGATGAAGCGGGCCGTGTTCTCCTTCTGCGCCTCGGCGATGCGGTTGGTCAGCGCGCCGTAGTGCCAGTTGTAGACCATCAGCGTGCGGCGCTCGGGGACGCCGAGCGTTCGCGCCCACGAGCCCTCGGTGCCCACGATGGTGTTGTTTCCGAGGGCCAGCGCCAGCTTGGTGGACTCCTCTCCGATCGGGCCCTTGTCGTCCAGCGCTCCGCTGAACGAGAGGATGCCGTAGATCGGGAAGCGCTTCGCCGCCGGGCCCTTGGCCGGGAACTTCGCCACCTCTGCGTTCAGCCACTGAAGCGTCTCGAGCTGGGTCTGGATGACGGGGCGCGCGGCGATGTTGGCCGGCATGAGCAGCGTCGATGTCGAGTAGTAGGCGGGCGGGCCCTTCAGCCGGAGCTTCCGGATCGGCTTCAAGCCGCCGCGCCCGTCGGGGATGGCGAACTCGTATTCCAGGTCGATGACCTTCTGGGTCGGCGAGGCGTAGGCTGCGGCCGGCATGTAGTGGCTGTCGTTCAGCGCACACAGGATCGGGCCCATCGGAATCCAGCCGCTGGTGTCGCCGGGCTGGAGCCGCTCGGACTCCGGGATGACGGCGCGGGCCGTTGCGCTGGTGACGCCGAACGCGGCGGGATCGAGCGGGCGGGCGAGTCGGCCCGGATCCACCGCTCGCGAGCGGGGGCCGTCGTTGCGGTAGGCGGCCGCGGGCAAGGGGAGATAGCCGCTCTTCAGCACGCGGATCTCGGACGGCCAATCGCGCACGAGCGTGCTGTAGATGTGTGGCGCGTGGTGGTGTACGGGCGTGAGGACGGGCGTGCAGGGACCCATGCCGTCGCGCGGGTTGGTGATGCGCGCGAAGACGTCGCCGTCCTGCACCAGCCAGCCGTCGCACTCCAGGTAGTTGGTCTTCTGCTGCGCCGCCAGGCCGTCCTTGTCGTTCGTCAGGCAGACGATGTCCACGTTCCGCCTGGCCGCGTTGCGGCGAGGCGTCGCGCCGTCGGTCTGGGGGCCGGCGAGCAGGCGGATGCGGGCTGGTCCCGGCGCCAGTCGGACGGCCCCGGGGTTCTGCCAGACGATGTTGTCAGTCCCGCCCCACCAGAACCGCTCCATCGGCACGCGCTGGTGGCGGTTCAGGGCCCAGATCTTGGCATCCTGCAGCCGCCCGCACGCGCCCCGGAACGCGATTGCGCCATTCTGCTCGATCTCGACGGTGAACTCCGCCGCGAAGCCGAACGGCTGCTCGTAGCGGGCGAGGACCTGATACTCGTCCGCGTAGGGGATCTCCACCTGCTGCTCGGCGATTGCGGTCCGGCCGTCGGGCATCTGCTCCGGGGCGCCCAGGCATGCCATCCGGGAAAGGAACGTGATGGCGAAGGTGGAGGCGAAGTAGTTTTCCCGGTAGGGCACCGGCTGCCAGCCGGCGTCCTTGACCGTGAAGTCCTCGGCCTCTGCGAAGACTCGGACGGGCAGACTCCCCGGGGGGGCGGCGCAGGCGGCCCCGGCCGACATCGCGAAGACTGCTGCGAGCGCGAGGATTCCCTTCGTCACTGGACACGTCCTTTCCGATCGACCGGGCGAACGGCCGGAGGCCAGTCCCCGGACGCCGCTGCGCGGCGATCCTCTTCTTCGGCGGAGTTTCATTTCGCCCTGAGCGTCCGGAGCACCCGGAGGCTGGCGGCGACGATCTCGTCCTCCAGGTCGGCGGTGTACGGCGGGTGGCCGAGGATGAACGGCACCCGCGTGGCGGCGTAGTCGGCCCGAGCGAATCGCTCGCGCGTGACCGCGTAGCCTGCGCAGCCGTTGGTCACGCTGAGCATGAGCAGCGGCGCTTCTCCGGCCTCGCGGTCGACGCGATCGCGGATGCCGCGGAACAGCTCGAACGGGGTGCCCAGGATGGTCAGCGTGCCCAGGCGCAGCGCCTGCATGTCCTCCGTCGTGTTGTGCGTGCCGGTCCGGCGCAGGCGGGCGAGCGCCTCGCGCATGCCGAGCAGGAAGACCGTGCTGATCCGGCCGTCGCGCGACGTCTCCCCGTCTTCGGGGTTCACAATGTGCTCGCGCAACTTGGCCATCTCGTCCTCGATCTGCCCGATCGGCCAGTCCGCGCGGCGGAACGCGACCCGCTCGAGCGTCGCGGCGACGGGCGTGCTCTTCATCGGGCGTGCGCGGTGGAGTCCCTCCCGGATCGCCCGCGCGTATCGGTTGGCGAAGACGGTCAGCGCGCGGAGCGACCGTTCCTGCGACTCGTGGCACACGGCGGTGTTGGTGTCGCCGTGTGCGCCCTGCAGGAACAGGCCCACGGCGCCGGGGTGCTCGGCTTCGACCAGGTTCGTGGCCACGCCGACAAAGTCGCCGTGGAGCGAATGCGTCTGCTCGCAGCAGACCACGGGGTGGCAGGAGAAGGAGGACAGGAACCCGGCCACCTGGCCGCCGCGCTCCACGCGGAGCACGAAGGCCGTGCGGTCCGCGTGGTCCGGGTGCGCCGGCTGCCAGTCGTCGCTCAGCGCGTCCTCATAGGTCGGCCGGCTGTCCGTCTCGCGATTCCACGCGATGTGCTTTGCAGGGGCCGTTGCGCAGGAGAACCGGGCTTCCCGCAGGTCCCGCACGGCGGCGATCGCGGCGGCCGCGATGCGATGCGGGAGGCGGGTCATGTAGGGGCCGTCCGGCTCGCCCCATCCGAACAGGAGGCACGTGGCCGGGCCGCTGTGGGTATGGGTGCAGTGGATCATGATCTGCCGGTCGGAGAGCCCGGTCTGGGCCGCGATGAGCCTCCGGGCTTCGGACACGGTTTCGGGATCGACGCCGATCAGGTCGCAGCTGACGAGCACCCAGCGGTCGCGTCCGTCATCGACGGCCATGGCCCGCGCGTACAGGAAGTCGCGGAACTCCTTGGCGGTTCGGTGCAGGAACGGCCCGAAGCCGGCCATCTCGACTCCCAGCCGCGGAGTGATGTCCACCTTGCCGAATCCAGCTTTCATCGGGTTCACCTATTGTGCGTTGATGGGTCGTCCGGGCGGCGGGGGAGGGGGCTGACTCCAGGTCCAGTCGGACGCATAGCGGACCATGAGCTGAGGCGTATCGACGCGCCGCCCGCCGTCCCGCTTGGAGATGAGCAGGGCGTCCAGCACCCCGCTGGTGAGGAGCGTGCGCTCGGCGGGCCAGGACGGCTTCCCGGTCAGCACCATGTCCTCGATTCCCCGGTAGAGATAGGTGAAGTGCATGAACGGGCGGGCCTCCTGCGTCCAGAAGAGCGTGGAGGTGATGGCCGGATCGCCGCGGTAGCGCCAGGAGACGGCCCACTCGGCGAGCGCGCCGTTCAGAGTGAGCACGTTGACCCGCAGCCCGTCGGCGTAGTCGATGGCGAAGAGGACCGGGCTCTTGACCATCTGCGGCAGGGTCCGGCCGGGCTTTGGCGGGTTGCGCAGGCGCCCGATCGCCGCGGCGAGCATGTTCGTGTCGTAAACGCCCCGTTCGCCCGCCTCCCAGACGGCGTTGCTCACGAAGCACTGGACGGAGCGGATGCCGGTTTCGCCGCCGCGGCGGCGCTCGGCCAGGCACTGCGCCATCTCGAGCGCGTGGAAGCCGTAGGCGTCCAGCGTGTGGTAGGAGACGGCCACGATCTGGTCGAGCACCGCGCCCGCCTTCACGTCCTCCGGCGGGAACCGCCAGAGCACCGGGAGCGACGAACCGGCCATGAGGGGGATGTGCAGGTCGGCCGCCGTGTCGTACATCCACTTCGCGTCCGCCCAGTTGTCGGAAATGTGCTTGTCCACGAAGACGGGCACGACGCGGCCGCTGGCCCGGAAGACCTTCACGATTTCCTCGAAGAGCCGCCGCTTGGGATATTGGATGTTGCCCGTGTCCGAGCGCGGATAGTTGCCGTGCTCGCCGATGAGGAGCACGCCGTCGACGGCGAGGCTGGCGCCGCCGAGGGTCAGCGCCTCGGCGATCGTCGGGTACAGGGGCACGCCGTGTTCCGAGGCCAGCGCCCGGCTGATGTCGTTCGCCGGCACCTGGTCCGTGTAGATGGACGCGAGCGACACGCGGGCCGCCTCGCCTGTCCCGTCGAGCGTCATGGTCTGCAGGATGCGGCTGGCGATCACGTCCGCGTGTGAGTTGTGGTAATACGCGGTCACGATCGCGGCTACGCGTTTCGGCGGCGCACCGGTCGCATCGCCGGCCCGCCCGGTCGCCGCCGCCGCCGCCAGCGCCATGACCGCGAGCAGGCGGCCGGCCGATCGGTGGGGGCGGAATTCGGGGCGCGGCTGTGGACGTCGATTGCAGGGGTGTGCCGGCATGGTCATGTCCTTCTGGAAGCGCGCCTATGGAGCAGGCCCGGGATCGTGTCGCCGATCAGCCGAGCAGCGCCAGGAGCTGCGTCCTCCCCTTCGCGTAGTTCTCGCTGTCCGCCGTTGCCACGCCGCAGCCGGTCCACCAGACGGACGGCCGGGAGTGTTCGATCCGGCACATCTCGAGGGTGCCGGGAATACGGTCCAGGAGGAGTTTGTAGAGCTCCCGGGCGTTCAGTGTGGATCCGTAGGTCAGGCCCAGCCTCTGAAGCACGCGCAGGTCGCGCAGCTGGTTCGGCAAGCCGCCCGAGCCCCGGTTGTTGACGCAGGCGTTGAGCGCGGGCACCCGGTAGGGGCACGGCGCGCACATCATCCAGTCCGCATAAGGAGCCAGCGTGACGCGGATATCCGGGCTCTTCAGCATGAGCTCGATCAGCTCCGGGAGGTTGTCCTCGGCGAACGGCGGCCGCGTGCCGCCTCCGTACTGGCAGATGGAGCACATCAGAATGTGCGGACGGACGCGGATCGACTCGGCCTTGTGCATGGCCGCCAGGGAGTGGGCCTTCTCCTGCTTCATCTCCTGATCGGCCCGGGGCGCGAAGACGGCGTTACTTCCCTTTTCGCGGCCCATCCTGTAGCTCTCGCCTCTGGCCTTCGGGCAGCCCGCCCAGGCCTCGGACGTCTCGGTGGGATAAATGCAGATCCCGGCCAGGTCCTCGATCCGATCGAGCAGGCGGTTGAAGATGATCCGCGCCGGGAGCGTGCAGCCCGGAAAGAGATTGAGCCTGTAGAGGATCTCCAGGTCCCGCTTCGCGTTGTGTTCCTCGCGGTCCGCGGTGTCGTCGGCGTGGCCGGGATTCTGGTAGGCGAAGGCGTCGCCGACATTGCACCGCAGCGTGAGCGGGGCGTCCGGCGCGCGGCGGAGGGTGTCCAGGACGTCCCGGATCGCGGGCTCCGCGGCTCCGGGGTCTTGCTCCCCGAGCGCACAGACGGCGCAGAGGAGCTGATATGGCCTCAGTGTCATCCCGGTGTGTTCGGACATCGGTCTTCTCCTGTTCAGCCGGTGGACGCGGATTCGGCGCGTGTCGCAGCCGGCGATCGCGAGAATGTAGCACACGTGCCGTGGCAACGTCAGACTGGAAAGGGTGACCGGGCCGGGGACGTGCGCTCCGCCGTGGCGGCAGCCCAGGTGTTGCTTTCTCTTGACCGCAGGGATCGTCTTCGATCAACTTCACGGCCGGATACGGGACCGAGGAACAGATGAATCATCGCGAACGGGTGATGGCGGCGTTGCGGCGCGAGGAGCCGGATCGGGTTCCGTTCTTCTACCGCGACGTGCCGGAGGTGGAGTCCCGGCTGTGTCGCGATCTGGGGCTGCCCGATCGCGAAGCCCTGCTGCGGCACCTGGACATCGACTTCCGCTGGGTCGCGCCGCGCTACGTCGGTCCGCCGCTCTCCGATCCCGGGACCGGCCGGCAGCGGTTGATCTGGGGGCTGGAGCAGCAGTTCGTGCGCTTCAGCGGCGAGGCCGGCTACTGGGAGTACGTCTGCCACCCGCTGATCGACTGCCACGATCCGGCGGCGCTGGACGACTATACGTGGCCTCGCCTCGAGTGGTTCGACTTCAGCGCGCTGGCCGGGCAGGCGGACGACTCTGCCGGCTATGCGATCATGACCGCGCCCGGCCCGGCCTCTCCCGCCATTTTCCAGACCCCGCTGCAGGCGATGGTGGGCGAAGAGCGCAGCCTGACGGATCTCTACCTCAACCCGGACTTCACCCACGCGCTGATCGACCGGATCATGGCGTTCGTCCACCCGTTCGTCGACCGCATGCTCGAGGCGGCCGGCGGACGGATCGACCTCATGCGCATCGGCGACGACTTCGGCACGCAGCGGGGCCTGCTGATGGGGCCGGCCCAGTGGCGCGAGTTCATCCAGCCTCCGCTGCGCCGCCTGGCGCAGACCGCCCGAAAGCACGGCGCGCGGCTGTACCTGCATTCGTGCGGAGCGGTGCGCGATCTGATCCCGGACCTCATCGAGACCGGCGTCGATGTGCTCGATCCCGTTCAGGTCAAGGCCGCCGGCATGGTGCCGGCCGAACTGAAGGCCGAATTCGGAAGCCGTCTCTGCTTCTCGGGCGGCGTGGACGAGCAGGAACTCCTGCCGCGCGGCACGCCGGCGCAGGTGCGGGCCGGCGTGCTCGAACTCCTCGACGCGATGGGGCCCGGCGGCGGATTCTTCGTGGGGCCGACACACAATTTTCAGGACGACATACCGACCGACAACATCCTCGCCATGTACGAGGCCGCAGGGGAGTGGAAGCCATGAAGAAGCGGGAGACGAGTCCGGAGTCGAAGGGCGGTGCGACGAGGCGCGAGTTCATCAAGAAGGCGGCGGCTGGCTGCGCGGCCGTGGCCGGGGC
>CAYSLU010000072.1:0-29025 GCA_964431965.1 uncultured Verrucomicrobiota bacterium | reverse complement strand
GCGCCGTGGGCCTACATCGCCAGCGTGATCTACCACGACTCGTTCTGGTACCCCACGCACCAGCGGATCATACACGACATCCTGCACAGCGACTGGGGCCGCCTCTTCCACAACTGGGACCGCGTGGCCATCCCGCCGGACGACCTCGCCGCGAAGGGCTGGGCCGCCCTCGGCGATGCGCCAGCCGAGCTGAAGCGCGAGACGATGAAGCTCATCCGGCAGTCGGTGCGCATACTCGGAACCTGCGTCCGCGAAGCCCCCGAGTTCGCGGCCAAGAAACGGCATGCGGCCGCGCCGGGCCTGAGGCAGGAGTGATCGGGAATCGGTGGCCGGCGATCAGCTGGGGTTGACTTGGCCGCCTTCGGCCAAACCCACTCCCCGCTTCGCGGCCCCCTCAAGGAGGGGAGCACCTTGATGCGAAGAGCCTTGGGTTCAATCCCCTCCTTGGAGGGGTGCCCGAAGAGCGGGGTGGGTTCCCGGCGGTTCATCACTCACGGCCGCGGCGTGATCTCGATCGAGTGCCGAACCGGCTTCACCGCGGCCCGGAGTCCGACGTACATCGCCTCATGCTCGGCGAGCAACTTGCGCCGGAGCACGCCCACGGCGTTCGTCACGTCCGCGTCACCCTTGAGCCGGTCGAACTGACGGAGCCCGACGAGCGACTTCTTGACCAGATCGGTCTCGTACGCCTGTTTCGACGCCACCAGTCGGGCCACCACCCGGGACGGCGCGCAGAAGGGATTATCCAGGAACTCCGCGGCCAGGTTGATCCCTCCGGCCAGCTGCTCGCGCGAGAAGGTCCGCGTGAGGGAGCCCCACTTCACATCCGCCTGCGGGGCGGGCAGGTTCGTGACCGTCAGCACAAAGCGGTTGAGCTCGTCCTGGAACGGCACAAAGGACAGGACGCTCGCCATGCCGTTCGGGTCGTTGGTCTCGCCGAATGAGCAAAACGGGTAGCGCACGCTCGCGACATCCACGGTTCCGCCCGCGAAGGAACGGATCGCGTGGCCCTCGGTGGCCGACGCCCGGCCCGGCCAGTCGACGGCAATCGCCCCGATGCGGCCGTCCAATCCGAGTCCGCGCAGGAATGCGTAGGCCATCACGAGATGCCCGTTCGCGCCCGGGTGAACGCCGTCCGTCCCGGCCACCGGATAGGAAGCTCCACGCGCAGCCTTCGCCTCCTCCATCACGCGCATCATCGGCGCGTGGACATCGGCAAACCCACACTGGTGCGACTCGGCAACCTGCTTCGCGATCTCGGTCAGCCGTCCCAGCGCCGTGTTATACACAGCCGCCGTCGGTCCGCCGCCGCGGAAGTGGAACGAGTCCACCGCGCCCGGCGAGCCGACGACGACGCTCGCGCCGGCCTGCTGCAGCGCGCCCACAATGCGCGCCAGGTTCGTGCCGTATGCCGCGCCGATCCGCTCGTCGTACGCCCGGTATCCTCCGTCGTTCATGCCGTAGCAGAGCGTGACGACGTCCGGCCGCCACGGAAGCAGGTCGTTAGCCATGCGCCCCAAAAGCCCCCCAGCGGTCTCGCCCGACCAACCGAACTGCATGGCCTTGAGGTCCAGCTCCGGCACAGCGGTAAGCAGGTACACCTCGACGGCCACACTGTAGAGCTTCTGCTCCGTGATCGAGTCGCCCACGATGGCGACCCGATCGCCTTTCTTCAGCACAGGGGCTCCGGCGGCGCGGGCCGCCGGCACCCCGATGGCAACCGCCGCCGCAACAACCAGCCAGGCGGCACCCCGGTTCGCGCGCGCACGAGAGAGGGAGCAGGAGGCCAGACGCATAAGCTTTCTCCGTTCGTCGGTATCGTCAGCGAGGCGCACACTCCGGAATCACGCCGGTACCGCACCGGCATCAGGCGATATATCTACCCCCCCAACGCCCGTCGCGTCCACTGTCCTTAGTCGGCCCGCGTGGACGCTCGAAACGTGCTACCGGTCGACGCGCTGAAGCCGGGGCTCAGCCTCACGGAACGGCCGGCCTCGAGCGACACGTTACCGCCCGACACAACGCGATAGCGGTTGGTCGCCGTAATGGTGTCGCGCGCGACGCGTGCCGTCCTCCCGGTCACCGTCTGGTTGCTCACCACGAGGTCGGTCAGCACCCACAGCCACGTGACGCTGGAGTTGACCTCAAGGGCGATCGGACCGGTGTTCGTCGCCGCGCCGAGCGCCGGCACGCTGCCCGTGCCGACCCAGCCCGTGCAGACGCCGGTGGAGCGCGACTGCGCATCGACCAGCACCCGGGGCGAGCCCGTGACCGCGCACCGGACTACGGCGTTGCTCAGGTAGACGTATGAACCCGACGCCGGGGCGGCCGCGCCCCAGCTCGAACTCACCGTCAGCACAACCAGATTCGTGACCTCGACCGTGACCGCGATGATCTGCGGGGTGTTGGTGGCGTACACGCCATCGACCGTGATCGCGCCGGTGTAGGTGCCGTTGGCCAGCGCGCCGGCATGGTAGGAGACCGCTATCGAATCGGACTCCGTCATCACCGTCCCGCTGGTCGGCGCCAGGGTCATCCAGGCGCGATCCGACCGGTTCGTATAGCGCAGCGTGCCCCCGCCCGCGTTGCGGATCTCGAAGCGCTGGGTCGATACGCCTCCCGCGTTGACCATCGACCAGAGGCTGTTCGTGCTCAGCCAGATGCCGGGCACGTCGCGGACGGCGAGCACGACCGCAACCTGCTGCGGGCTGTTGCTCGCCGCCGCGTCCGACACGACAATCTGGCCCGTGTAAACCCCGGACGCCAGGGCGGCCGTGCTGAAGGTCAGGGCAATCAGGTCGCCCTCGGCGGCCGCCGTCCCGACGGTCGGCGAGCACGCCAGCCACGCGGCGGTATCGGCGATCGTGTAGCTGAGAGTACCCCCGCCCCGATTCCACACCATCAGCTTCTGCGTGGCGGCATTCGCGCCCAGGTCGCACGCCACGGCCAGCGGGCCGGCGTCCACGCCGATGTCGGGGGCGGACGCGAGCGCGTTGCTGCCCACGACGAAGGTCATGGCCGTGGCCATCCCGCTGACGAACTGGAGGTAGAAGCCCGACTCGGAGCCGGTCCACCAGTGCGCGTTCGGCGCGGTGCCGTCGTGAAACGCGTCCTTGTCGCCGAAGTGGAACAGGTCGCCCGCACCGCCGGTGTTCGTGTGCGTCTCCAGGTGCCAGGCGTTGTCGGCCTGCACCGCCGACACCTCGTAGTGCTGGGCCGGCGTGCGCTGCTCGTTGTTGTTGCTACCGCTCTCGTCGACGTGCCAGACGAGCAGCCCCTGGTCCGGAAGCGACGTCGCCGTCTCGTAGCCCCGCTTCTGGCGGGTCTCGATCATGAAGTACTCGCGCGAGTTCGTCGGATTGACATAGCGGTACGCCCAGTTGCGATCGACCGTGACGCACCCGCGGAAGCTGCTGTTGCTGTCGATGCTGACGACGTCGCTCCATCCGGCCTTATACTTGAGGTAGGCGTCCACGCTGACCGGCGTCGCCCCGTGGTACGCCATGAGCGTATACGCACCGGCGCCATACGACTCATATCCGTAGTCGTACAGGTCGGGAAAGCGGCAGATCATGTGTCCGTTCTCGTGGCAGTAAGTGCCCAGCCGGAGGCTCGCGCCCATGTCCGTGATCTGGTAGCGCTGCGAGCCGGAGTTCATGCCGTCGCCCGGCGTGAAGGTGACGCTCGACGAGTGCGGCCACAGGCCATATGACCAGGGCGACGAGCACGTCCCGGCGTAAAACGCATTGATGCCGTCGATCCACTTGTCGCCGTTTCCATCGCACCGGCTGAAGTCGAAACCGGCCACGTCGCGCAGGTAGGCCAGGGCCTCCGTCACGATGAGGCGGCCTTGCGTGCCGCAATCCTTCGACGGATTGTCATAGTACGCCTTGCTGTTCGTGGCCGTGTAGTAGGCCGTCACGATGCTGGTGTACCGAAGCCGGCCGCCGGACTGGATGTAGTAGTAGTCATACGCCGAGCCCGGGTTGCTGAAGATCTTGGTGCCCGGCTCGTTGCAGTAGGAGTCGACTTGCGACTGAGAGATCGTGACGTCGACCGGGCGGTCGGGGAAGCGGATGAGCAGCACCAGGCCAACCCGGCTTCCGACCGTCGGGGCGGAGGGCGGCGCGAGAGGGGCCAGCGCCGGATCGGGCGATTCGCCGTCCGGCCCGAGGCTCTCCGGCTGGAACGGCCGCCCCCGAATGTCCACTCCTGCAGCCCGCTGGGCTTTCCGAACGCGCTCCAGGCGGGCCGCCGGCGCGATCCGCAGGTGCAGGGTCAGCCCGAGCGCCGCCGGATCGACGCGGCCCACCCGGCGTTCGGGCGCGGCCGCGGCGGGCGCAAAATCCTGCCGGTCCGGCGTGAGCTCGGCAAAGCAGAAGAAGCCCGTATCGGGGTCGCGCGTGACGACATACCCTTCGGGCGTCTCGGCCACGGCGTAGAATTCATCGCCGAACAGCCGCACGGGAAACGGAGCCCCGTCCGGCTGGTAGTAGGTGAACGTCTCGCCGTCGTAGGGCGCGGCGAGAGCGGAGAGCGCGCCGGCCGCCAGCGCCAGACAGGCGGTGGCGACCGATCGGACGGCATGCCCGTCCGTGTGAATGGACCTGCGCATTCCTCCCCCCTTCGCCGCAACGTGGCGAGCATTGTACAGCCGCCCGGGCCAACGCGCGCCTGGAAAAGCCGCCTCCACCGGATTCGCCGACGCACCGTTGACGCCCGCCGCCGCCTGCCCTATATACGCGGCGCGCGACATGCGAACCTCAGGGAGATGCACATGAACCGTCCGGACGAAGCCGCCCGCCGCCAGTACTGGCGCGATCAACTCGATGCCGCGACCGCCTTTCTCGGGCTGTGCATGGACTACCCGGTCACGGAGTGCGGCGAGCCGCTCGTTCCGCTGCCCGCAGCGGCCGCGGCCGCGAACGTCCGCGTGCGGTTCTCCGAGACCCCGATCGTCGGCGACCGGCCCCGCATCTTCTGTCTCCGCGAGGGCCTGCTCGCACCGTTCCTCGCCGCAGCGGAGGACATGAACCGCCGCGGCTGGGTCATGCGCGTCGAGGACGGCTACCGCACGCGCGACATGCAGCGCGCGCTCGGCCGCAAGCCCGCCGTGTTCGACACCGTGCTCCGCCGGACCGTCTGGGAGATCGGCGGCGGCCGCCCCCCGCTCGACCTCTTCATGCGCCGGCTGACCGGCATGGTCGCGACGCGCCCGAAGATCGGCACGCACATGTCGGGCAGCGCGATCGACATCTCCGTCCTGCGGGAGGATACCGGGCGGGAAGTCGACCGGGGGGGCCCCTATCTGGAAATGTCCGAGCTGACGCCGATGGCCTCTCCGTTCGCCTCCCCCGAGGCGCGCCGGAACCGCGAGGCCATCACCGCCCTTATGGCTGACCACGGCTTCGTGGCCTATCCCTACGAGTTCTGGCACTACAACAGCGGCGATGCGTATGCCGGGATCCTCAACCGCACCGGCCGGCCCGGCCGCTACGGAGCCGTGGACTGGAACCCGTCGACGGGCGCCGTGACGGCCATCCCCGACCCGTGCCAGCCGCTCCACGACCCCGCCGACATCGAGGCCGCCGTCTCCGCGGCATTCGCGCGCATGGCGTAAGCGGGAGTTGCCGCAGAGGCGCTGATGGACGCCGCGAATGGGGTCTGAGAGCTCCGGACTCCTGGCGCCTCTGGGGTGCAGTCCGGGGCCTTCACCGAACCGCGCACACGCGCGTCGGATCGGCCAGCCGGCCGCCGGCGTTGAACCGGATGCCCTCGGCAGCCAGCAGGCAGCGCTTCCGCTCGATCTCCGGGCCCGATCGCTCGCCTGAGAATCCGCCGATCGTGAGATCCGACGCAATCACGCGGTGGCACGGCACCTCGGGCGCATAGGGATTGCGCCGGAGCGCCTGCCCGACCGCCCGGCACGAGCGACACCCGACCGCCTCGGCCAGAAGCCGGTAGGTGGTCACACGCCCCCTTGCAATCCGGCGCAGGGCCGCATAGATTCGCATCTGAAATTCGGTGGGCATGCCGTCATCTTAGCAGGGCATTCCCCGGTCCGCCATCAGCCGTCCCCATCATGATCAAGATCCTCGACACGGGCCTCGTGTATCGTAATCCCACCCCGCACGTTCACAGCGTGCAGGCGACCTTCCCCTCGGCCGTCACCATGGACAACGGCGAGATGCTCTGCAGCCTCGTGCTGGGCGAGGCGTTCGAGGCGCCGAATGCGCGCGCGCACGTCGCCCGCTCGAAGGACGGCGGCCGCACCTGGGCGCTCGAAGGCCCCGTCTGCCCGCTGCCCGCCCGGCGCATCACGTCGGATGCCGCGCGCATCGCCGCGTTCCCGGGCGGCGAAGTCGTCGCCATGGTGACGCGGGCCGACCGCACGGCGCGCCCGCACGAGGGGCTGGCGAATCCGAAGACGCTCGGCTTCGCGCCGACGGAGGTCCTGCTCGTGCGCTCGAGCGACTACGGCCGCACGTGGCAGCCGCCGCGCCGCGTGCGGCCGCCGCTCGAAGGCCCCGAGTTCGAGATCTGCTGCCCGATCGTTCCGCTCTCGGACGGGCGCTGGCTCTACCCGACCTCGACGTGGTGCGACTGGGACGGGCGCTGGCCCAGCGGGAAGCGCATGGTCGCCTTCGTCTCGCGCGACCGCGGGCGCACCTGGCCAGAGCACCTCGACGTCATGGTCGATCCCCGCCAGCGCATCCGCTACTGGGAGTCCAAGATCGCCGAATTGCCCGACGGCCGGCTGCTCGCGGTCGCGTGGGCGTACGACGAGACCGCCGGCCGCGACCTCCCCAACCAGTACGCCGTGAGCGCCGACGGCGGGCGCTCGTGGACCCGGCCGCGCTCGATGGGGCTGCGCGGGCAGACGCTGACCCCATTCGTGCTGCCGGACGGGCGCGTCCTCATCGTCTACCGGCGCATGGACGAGCCCGGGCTCTGGGCGGTCAGCGGCCGGCTGCGCGGCTCGCGCTGGATGAACGAGGGCACCGCGCCCCTGTGGGGGGCCCGCACCGCCGGCCTCACCGGCCGTTCCCGCAACATGGCCCAGAACTTCAGCGTTCTGAGGCTCGGCGCCCCGTGCCTCTGCCGCACTCCCGACGGGACGCTCTTCCTCGCCTTCTGGTGCACCGAGGACACCGTTCTGTCCATCCGCTGGATGACGCTGCGAGAATGAACCGGCTCACACACCGCGCGATCCGCTGGCTGGGGCTGGAAGGCTACTCGGCGCAGGCGCTGCGGGCCGACGCCCTGTCGGCGATGACCGTCGCCATCATCGCCGTGCCCCAGTCGATGGCCTACGCGCTCATCGCCGGCGTACACCCGATGTACGGGCTGTACGCGACGATCGTCACCAGCGTGGTCGGCGCCCTGTTCGGCAGCTCCAACCATCTCATCACCGGCCCGACGAACGCCACGGCCCTGATGGTCGCCGGCGCCATGAAGCGCTACCTGGGCATCGACGACTTCCTCCCCATGCTGTTCCTGCTCACGTTCATGGCCGGAGCGATCCGCCTGGCTCTGGGCCTGCTGCGCTTCGGCCGGATCGTCAATTTCGTCTCCCAGTCGGTCATTCTGGGGTTCACCGCCGGCGCGGCGGTCATCATCGGCCTCGGGCAGCTCCCGGATCTTCTGGGGGTGCAGCTGCCGCACGGCTACATTCCCCTGTACCGGAAGGTGATCCTGACCGCGAGCCTGGCCGGCCACGCGAACCTCTACGCGGCGGGGATCGCCGCCCTGACCATCCTGGTAACGGTCGCCTGCCGCCGGCTCGACAAGCGCCTGCCCGGCGCGCTGATCGCGCTGACCGCCTGCGCGGTGCTCTGCGCCGTGCTCAACCTGGGCGGCCAGGGCGTTCACCTGGTCGGCGACATGGGCCGCATACCGGCGCGCCTGCCGGCCTTCACGCCGGTCGTGCTCGACTGGGACTGGATCCGCGCACTGTGGCCGTCGGCCCTTGCCATCGCGCTCGTCGGGCTGACCGAGGCAGCCGCCATCTCCAAGGCGATCGCCCTCTCGTCCGGCCAGCGCATCGACTCCAGCCGCGAGTTCATCGGCCAGGGGCTGGCGAACATGGCCGGCGCCTTCTTCCAGGCATTCCCCTGCTCCGGGTCGTTCACCCGCTCGGTCATCAACTACACCAGCGGCGCGCGCACCCGCCTCTCGGCGGTGATGTCCGGACTTCTGGTGGCGCTCGTCCTTGTACTGCTGGCCGACGAGGCCCAGTACATCCCCACCGCGAGCCTCGCCGGCATCATCGCCCTCGTGGCCGCGGGCATGATCAACTGGCCGGCGGTGCACCGGATCGCCCGGACCAATCGCCACGAGCTGGCCGTCGTCGGCCTGACCGCCGGCGCCACGATCCTGATGCCCGACCTCGAGAAGGCCATCCTGGCGGGCATCGCCGTGTCCGTGCTGATCCACGTGTGGAGCACCGGCCGCATCAGCATGAAGCTGCTGGAGCGCAACGGCGACGGCTTCCGGGAGGTCGGCATCGACCGCAGCACGGCCAGGCCGGTCGCCCTCGTGCAGCTGGACGGCGACCTCTATTTCGGCTGCGCAGCGGACATGCAGGACAAGCTGCGGGAGCTGGTCCGCCGCGTCCAGCCGCAGGCGTGCATCATCCGCCTCAAGCGGGTGCACGCGATGGATGTTTCGGCCCTGGAAGTACTCGAGGCATTCATCGACCAGGCGCGGCGCGACGGACGCCACATCCTGCTGTGCGGCGTGAGCCAGAAGATGCACGCGCTCTTCCGGGAGATCCGGCTCGTCGACAAGCTGGGCGAGGCGAACGTCTTCGAAGCCGAATCCGCCCTGTACGCCTCTACGCTCAAAGCGTGGCGCCGGGCCGAGGAGCTGCTCGGCGACACGCCGGAGCCGAGCTACACGATCTAGCCCAAACACGAAAAGGGGAATGCCGTCATGAACAGCCATCTGGTCGGATTCGTCGGCCTCAGCATGCTCGCCGCCGGCGCCGTCTTCGCAGCCGATCTCACCCCGGTCAAAGCCTACCCCGCGCCGAAACACGCGTCCGTGACACTGACCCGCGACGGACAGGCCGCGGCCGTGATCGTGGCCCCCGCCAAACGCGGCCCCGTGCTGAACGGTGCCATCCAGGACCTCCAGCTGCATCTGGAGAAGATAACCGGCGCCAAGCTAGCGATCGTCGGCGCCCCATCGAACGGGCTCGCATCGCTCGTCGTCGTTACCCGGCCGGACGACAGGGCCCTCTTCCCTGATCCCGTGGGAGCCGAGGGGTTCGCCGTCGCCACCGGCTCGAACCGCGTCACCCTCGCCGGCCAGGACGAGCCCGGAACCGCGTGGGCCATCTACGATTTCCTCGAGCGCTCGGTCGGCGTGCGCTGGTACTGGCCGGAGGAGCAGAAGGCGGCCGAGTGGATCGGCACCTGGCTGCCGAAGCAGCCCACGCTGACCGTGGCGCCGGCGCACTGGACCGACGCCCCGTTCTTCCGCATGCGCGAAATCTGGCCGTCCGGCGGCCCCCGGCTGGGGGCAGCGGACGTCGGCGCGCTCCATCGGCGGCTGCGGTCCTACAGCAGCTGGCCGGTCAAGCTGATCGTGCATGCCCCGCACCGGTGGGACAAGTTCTACAAGGAGACGCGGCCGGAGATCTTTCAGTTGCGCGCCGACGGACAGAGGGACTTCTCCATGCTCTGCTACGGCAATCCCGCCACGCTGAAGACGTACCTGGAGCAGATTGAGATCCAACTCACGGCCACCGGGGCCGTGAACCGCGAGACGGGCATCCTGCTGGACCAGGCGGTGACCGTGTCGCCAGCCGACATTCCCGTCGCCTGCAACTGCACGGACTGCCAGGCCCTGTGGAACCCGGAAGGCGGTCCATACGGCACCGCCTCCAGTATCCTCGGCACGTTTGTGGCCAAGCTCGGCCGGGAGGTGAAGGCCCGGTGGCCGGACCTGACCGTGATCTTCCTGCCCTACAAGAACTACACCTACGCTCCCGACGGCATCGCATTCCCGGATAACGTGGAGATCCAGATCTGCGGCATGCCGGGGCTGGCCCTCTACGCGCAGCCGGCCGTGAACGCCTCGGAGCAGGCCAACATCGACGCCTGGTCGCGGCTCACCGGCCGTCGCATCCAGAACTGGCATTACAGCTGCTGGCCCGAGGACCGCACCTTGGCCGCCTACCTGTTCCCCCACGCGATCACGGCCCACTACCGGGCCAATCGGACCAAGACCGTGGGCAGCTTCATCAATGGCGAAGGGAACCATTGGCAGCGGCAGCACGTGAGCCTCTACACGTGGATGAAGACCCTCTGGAACCCCGATTTCGATGCCGACGCGGCGATCGAGGGCTACGTCACGCGCATGTATGGCCCGGCGGCCAGGCCGATGCGCGAGCTGATCGGCATGCAGATCCGCGGCTGGGAGGACATCCGTTGGCCCAACGGCGCCTTCTCGCCCAAGACCATCTACGAGATGAGCTACCCGCGCGCCGACGTGCAGCGCATGGAGGCCCTGCTGGCCGAGGCGTTCGGCAAGGCCTCGGGCGATGCCCTGGTCACCAGGCGCCTGGAGTACACGGCCGTTCCCCTGAGGGCCTTCTTCCAGCAGTCCGCCGAGCACGCCAGCGGAACGGGCCTCAAGACGCTCTCCCTGCTGCAGGCGGCCGACGACCCCGCGCTGGACGGGAAGCTGGACGACAAGGCGTGGGAGGGCACGGAGCCGCTGCCGTTCGTGATGGCCCAGAGCCGGCAGAACCCCACGCCCCAGTTCCCGACCACCGTCCAGGCGGTGTGGACGCGGCGCGGCGTCACCTTCGGCTTCCGCATGACGGAGCCCGAGCCGGACAAGCTGGCGCGTGACATCGGTCCGGAGACCCGCGACGCATCGCTCATCTGGTGGAACGACAACGTGGAGCTGTTTCTTGACGTCATGGGCGACCAGACCGACTACTACCAGATCATCGCCAACTCAAGGGGGGCGATCGCCGACTTCCACGGCAAGGACGCCTCGTGGAACGGCGAGGGCATCAAGGCCGCGGCCTTTGTGGGCGAAGGATTCTGGAGCCTGGAAGTCTACGTCCCGTACGCCGCCTTCCCCGCGGCCAAGGGCCCGGCCACGGGCATCGCATGGTACGGCAACTTCACCCGCCACCGGGTGATCGACAGGAGCAAGCGCGAGTACCAGCGCTTCAACACCCGCTATGCGACCGTCAGCAACGACCAGAACGCCTTCGGCCGGCTGCCGTTCGTGGAACGCTAGGAGCGTAAAGCATGTCCCTTCCCGACACCCTCAGCGCCAGGAAGCAAGCCGTCCAGGCGATCGCCGCGCGGTTCGACTCCGCATTTCCGCCGCGCCCGCCAAGCGAGGACGTGCTGGCGCAGGCCGGAGAGATCGTCGACGGCAAGATCCGCTTCAACGGCAACCAGCCGGCCGGCGTCCCCAAGACACTGGTCGCCGTGGGCCGGCGCCGGATCGACTGGAGCGGCGGCCATATCCAGCATCAGGAGTGGCCCACGCAGATGAGCCGCTTCTTCATGCTCGGCCCGCTGATGGGCGCCTACCGCAAGTCGGGCGAGGCGCGGTTCGCCGAGGCGGCCCGGGACTACATGGAAGACTGGATGGACCGCTTCGCCCTCGAGGACATCAACCTTCGGGGCAACACGTGCATGGACATCGGCATCCGCCTCGGCACCCACGGCTTCGGCGGCTGGGCGCCCGCCCTGGCGCTGTTCATGGACAGTCCATCCTGGGACGACGCCTTCATCGCCCGAGTGCTGGACTCGATGGAGCGGCAGGCCCACATCCTGTGGAAGCGGGGCATCCCCTCGCGGATGTGGGGCAACCACCGCATCTTCGGGCTGGACGGCCTCTTGCACGTCGCCCTGCGTCTGCCCTTCATGGCCGAAGCGGACGCCATGCGGAAGAGCGCCGTTTCCGGGCTCCGGCACGCGCTGAAGGCGCAGTTCCTCGAAGACGGCGTGCACGTTGAGGAAACGCTCGGCTACCACCAGCACATGACCGCCACCTTCCTCTACTTCGATCGGCTCGGGCGCGTCTTCCCCGAGGCGGACTTGGGCATACCCATGGACCGGCTGCTGGGCGCGGTCGACTACGCCGTGCATACACTGCCGGGCGGCATCAACGACAACGCGGCCGAAAGCACCGACCGGGAGCACGCCGAAGCGTGGGCCACGGCCCGGGAATGGCGCGCGCAGCTCACCGGCCAGGCCGCTCCCGCGTGGCGGCCGCCGCGCGACGCCGTCTTCGCAAAGGCGGGCCAGGTCTTCGCCCGCTCGTCCTGGGGGCCGGGCGCCGACTTTCTCGCGTTCGACGCCGCTCCATACGCCGGCGCCCACGCCCACCTCGCCCGGCTGGGGCTCGTCTTCCGGTCGGGCGGACGGCTCTGGCTGGCCGATCCGGGAACGTTCGACTACGAGATGTCGAACCCGTTCGCCATCTACGGCCGCTCGACGGCCGCCCACTGCACGCTGAACATGGATGGACTGAACCAGGGGCTTGGCGACGCCCGGCTGCTCCGTTCGGCGATAGCCGACGACCTCGTGTTCCTGCACGGCGTGTACCCGGGCGGCTACTGGACGGGCGTCTACACGTGGGGGTTCCAGGGCGGCCTCGGCCAAGGCACGCACGGCCGGCACGAGCGGATCGTCCTGTGGATCCGCGGTGAGTACATGCTGGTCTTCGACCTGATGTCCAGCGATCCCGGGCACACGATCGAGAGCGTCTGGCAGCTGGCGCCGGTCACCGGCTGGGAGCACGATCCCCGAAAGCTGGCATGGAGCACGAAAGGCGAAGAGCCGGGGTTCCATCTGCAGATGGTGCTCCCGCCTCCCGGCGTGACCATGGAGGTGATCGAGGGGCAGAAGGATCCCTTGCGCGGCTGGTTCGCCGACACCTATTCCACCGGGTTCAAGCCGGCGCCGCAGGTGGTCTTCCGCTATCCCTCGATCCCTGTCTTTTCCGCCGTTCTGGCGATGCCGCTGGCCGGGGGCATGCAGCCGCCGGTCGTCCGGCCTTCGCCGGCCGGCTCGGGCCGCGGCATCGAGCTGGCCTGGCCCGACGGCCGGATCGACTGCGTCGCCCTGTCCGCCAGCCTGTGCGCTCCGCTCGACGAAGACAGCCCGTTCCAGACCGACAGCCCGCTCGTCTGGCTGCGCCTGGCGCCCGACGGCACGCCGCTCCGCCACTTCATGATGGACGGGACGTTCCTCCGCTACCGGGGTCACTCCGTCGCTCAACCCGTCTGAGCGCGCAAGGCTATAGCCGCATGATCTTCCCCCGACAGGAGTTTCTCGAAATCAGCCGGAGGCTGAGCGGCATCCTGGGAGAAGCGATCCCGGAGTTCTCGCCCGACGTGCAGGCCGTGGCCGACCGGGCGCAGCAGGGGATCGTTTCATTCTACGGGAGCCGGCACACGCCGGTGGGGCGGTCCGACATCGATTGGAGCGCCCCCCAGCACACGCATCAGGAGTGGAAGGCGCAGCTGAACCGATTCGGCTGGCTGGCCGCCCTCGCGGCCGGCTATCGGACCACGCGGCGAGAGGAGTACGCGCAAGCGGCGAGGGACTACATCGCCGACTGGATCCGCGCTCATCCCGCGGCGACGGGATGGACGATGCCGCGATACGATTGCACGTTGAACGTGGCCATCCGCCTGGGCGTCCTCGACGATGGAGACAACATCGGCTGGCTGGGCGCTCTGCCGGCGCTCCTGTCCAGCCCGTGCTTCGACGACGCACTGGCGGCGGCGATCGCCGCCTCGGCCGCCGCACAGCTGGATTACCTCGCGGGCCACTTGTGCGACTTTGGCAACTGGCGGATCACGCACGCCGTGTGTCTTCTGCGATCGGGGCTGGTGCTGACCGCTCTGCCCCAGGCGCCCGCCTGGCGGCGACTGGGCGTCGCGATCCTCAACGACGCCTTCCATCGCCAGATCCTGGCCGATGGCGCGCACATCGAGCGCACCCCGGGCATCTATCACGCATGGCAGACCGCCGTGATGGCGCACCTGTGGAAGCTCAGCCGCGCCATGCCGGAGCTGGGCCTGACAATCGCCACGGACGGCGTGGCACGGATGCTCGATTACTGGCTGGCTTCGACGTTCCCCAACGGCGCCGCCAGCGACGTCCACGACGGACATGGGCCGCGCGAGGGGCAGCACCCCAATCTCGCGCTCAAGGCCCGGCAGGAATTCCGCGCCGCAACCGGCCTGCCGGACCGCCTGCCGCCCACTAGCGGCCTCTTCCCCGACGCTGGACAGGCGTTTCTGCGCGACAGCTGGGCCAACGACGCCGTCCACGTCACATTCGACGCGACCACCTGGGGCGGGCCGCATTGCCATCTCAGCCGCAATTCGGTCCAGGTCCATGCCTACGGACGGTCTCTGCTGCTCGACCCGGGCCTTCTGACCTATGAAGTCAGCGATCCCGCGGCCGCCTATGGCAAGAGCACGCGCGCCCACAACACGCTGAACCTCAACGGCTGGAACCAGTCCAGCGACGACCCGGCAGGCACGGTATTCCGCACGGCCGAAGGGTATGACTTCGCCTCATCCCGCTACACCGGCGGCTACTGGCCCGGCCAGCACCCGGGCTGGTACACGGCCGGACACGGCCTGGGCGTCTGGGCCGGCCATCACCGCGTGATGCTCTGGGTGCGCGACGCCTGCGTCGTAGTCCTCGACGCCATCGCCTGCACGACCCCCGACCAGACACTCGAAAGCAACTGGCAGCTTTGTCCGGGGCGGCTCGCACTCGACGGCGTCGCCCGGCAAGTCCACACGTGCTTCGATGACGCCAACGTCCGGCTCCTGTTCCCGCTGGTGCATGCGGGCATGACGATGAGCGTGCATGAGGGCGAGACGGATCCGCGCCGCGGCTGGATCGGCACGGATCGCACCGGCCCCGGCGCGGCGGCGCCGCAGGTCTCGCTTTCGGGTCCGATCGGCCGCCAAGTCGCCGAGCTGGCCGCCGTGATCATCCCATTCCGCGGATCCGAGCCTCCCGCCGTCACGGCGACGGCCGCCGGTCCGCTCGCCAGCGGCGGCGTGGGCGAACTGGTCCTCACCTGGCACGACGGACGAACGGACACCGTGCTGTGGACGCACGGCATCGGCACGATGATCGGGCCATACCGCGACATCGAAACCGACGGCGCCCTGGTCCATCTGCGCCGCGACCCGGCCGGCCGGATCCTCAAGGCGTGCGCCGTCGACGCCACGTACCTGGCCCCACTCGCACCCATCGTCAGAGACAAGCCGCAGATGATCGTTTTCCAGCCTGGGGCCGCGGAAGCACGACAGCATCAGGGAAAGCACCATGACAAGACCCGTTGCGCATGAGACGACACCATCGGTTCTTCTCTCGATCGACCACAAACCCGTTGCACCGATACGTACCGCCAGCGGAGGCAATGCCGTTCGCCACGTCTTTCCCGGCGGCCTCGAGGCCGTCGCGACCGCCACCCGGATTGGCGCCTTCGTCCAGTGGGCCTGGTTTGGCGTCAACGAACGGCAGGCCGCCGGGCTGGTCCCGGGCGAATTCCGCGACCTCCTGCCGCGCCCGCCGCTGATGGGCGACGCCGGCACCGCCCAGTTCGCACCCGCCTGGCTGTGGACCGACGCGCCGGCCCGCTAATGCAGCCCCAGTAGTCGTCTCGCGTTTACTCCAAAGACGCCCTTCTTCCCATCGTCCGGGAACCCATGCCGATCCATGGCGTCGAGAATGGCCCTCATCTGCTCGTAGAGGAAGAGCGTGTAGCCGGCCTCCTCGGCAGCAGGACGACGGCACCTATTCCACGAGAAGTCCTCGCGGCAAAGATTGCGGTACTCCCGCTCGGTCCACTCCCGTCGGCCGTGCCAGAACAGGATGGGCATGTCGGACCCATACAGGATGCGACTGGGGGAGATCCGGGAAAATGCCACGTCGTAGACGGCCGGGTTGATCACCGCCGCGGTGTCGAAGTAGTACCCGTCCGCGCCGCCGAGTTTCTTCAGCCCTTCCTGCAGGTAGACGGGGCAGAACGAGCGGCCGAAGTGGGCCAGGATGATACCCACATCCGGATACCGGTCGCGGGCGATCGACAGCTCGCGGATGTTGTCGTCATCGGCAATCCGGCCCCGCCGCGGAAGATGAAGCATGACGGCTTTCTTGTGCCGGTCGAGAATCTGCCATTGCTCGTGAGGGAGGAAATCAAAAATGCTCATCTCCGCCCCCTTGACTCCTGAGACCATGTCGGGATAGGGCTTGAAGCCGACGAATCGCCCCTCAATCAGTGTTTGCTCGATCTCGGCGGCAGGCCATTCGGGTCGAACCGCCATGAAGGGGGCCAGTTTCCCCTGCCGGCGCAGCGTGGCCAGGTAGGCGTTGTTCTGACGCATATCCGCCTCGCGGATCGGCCACGGGAAACCCGCGATGCTGTACTCCAGATCCGGATACAGCACTTTGGCGCAGGTGCAGGCATCGTCATACGGCAGAAGATGCCCGGACTCCAGAGCCCAATCCGACAACCACCGCGTTTCCGGAACGGCGGCAATGTGTTCGGGGAGGTTGAGGTGAACGTGAACGTCAAAGATCGACTGGGGAAGACGCCGCCGAAGGTGTTCCTGATAGAACGCCTCGTCGGTCTCGGTTCGCACAAGATTGGGTTTCATCAAGACGGTACTCCAGCAGGCTGAACGGCTCTGCGACGACTGGGTGGTCGAGACGGAATGGAAGTGGCACCCCCAAGGGGAATCGAACCCCTGTTACCAGGATGAGAACCTGGCGTCCTAGGCCACTAGACGATGGGGGCGTCTCGTGAAAGGCCCATTAATCTAGCCGTTACGGCCCAGCGGGGTCAACCGCTAAAAGAACTGCACCCGACAATTTGCACTTCCGCACGGGGGGCGGGGTTGCGGAGGGGGATGGGAGGCAGTCCCTAGATGGCCCCCCTGACCCACCGTTCCGAGTCTGCGACGGAACGGGGCGTACCGCGAGGCGGATTGGGTTGGGTGAGTCTGCGAACCCCCGAATGGCGACACGTCAGACTGGTCCAGATGGGCGGGCGCCGGGGGCGGCACCATACTCCTGTATGTGCCGTCCCCCGGGAACCGCCCAGATGGGCCGGGCTGGCGTGTCGCCATTCGGCCCAATCCGCCGAGCCGTCTCGTACCGCTCTGCCCGACTTGCTCCGTGCTGACGATTTCGCGCGCGCATTCGCAGATCAGGCGCACGAGCATTTCGCCGCCGGGCCGCCAGCGCTCGAACACGCGCAGCAGCCGTCGTCTTCGAACCGGATTCGAAGGTAGCGGACGCTGCCGCCCCTGGCCGGAGATCCGTAGATGTCGGCCACGAGCGACGGATCGCATCCGTTGCGTTCGCACGCGCCGCCGAAGCGGGTCAGCGGCTCCGCCACGGGCAGGCGCTCGACCGGGCCCGACACCGGCCAGACCGGACGCACGCACATGCTCATGTTCTCGGGCCCTTTTCCCTCGGACTGGGTCCAGACGGCGTACAGCCGGCCGGCCGGAGTCGCATGGAACGCGGCCCACACCGGGCACGGCCCGTTCATCGCCGCCGCCGGCGCCATCATCGCATTGGCCGGCGCGGCGGCGGCCGGACGCCCGACGTCCTCGACGGACTCGAACACGGTCTCCCGCTCGACCACGCGCCCGCCGCGGATCCGCGCCCGCTTGAGCGCCACCGTGATCGGCATCCCCGGGAAGAACCGGTTCCGCAGGTGCGCATGCCAGACGTTGCGATCCACGTACAGCACGTGTGCATCGCCCGCCGGATCGATCCACAAGTCCAGGTTGTGGATCAGGCCCGCGGTCTCGTCCCGGCTGGCCACCGTCAGCGGCGGCGAAAAGTCCGTCGTCGTGATGTCCGGCGTCCACGTCAGGAAGAGCTGACGGAACTCGTAGTCCCACTCCAGCCCCGTCACGCTGCGCTTGTGCTCACGCCATGCGACATTCGGATCCAGCTCGTCACTGACGCCCATGACCCACGCGGCGCGGCCCCGAAGCGCGAGTTGCTGATAGCACGCCCGCATCGGAAAACGCAGCAGCCCCCGGAAGCTGCGCTCCGTTCCGCCCTCCGTCAGCGTCCACGCATGCCAATACTCCCGCCCCACCGGCACCTGCTCCGACAGCATCCAGCTCCCGGTCAGACGGTCGGCGGCGAACCCGCGGTAGGAATGCTCCGTGAACGGCCAGTTCCGCCCCCACCCCGGCACGCTCACGACCGGGGGGCGCTCCGGCGCACCGGCGTCGAACGTCAGGAGGCGCGGCTCGCAGTGATGCGCCAGCCGGCCGTCCTTCATCTCCGCGCGCACGCCGGTGGCCGGGTGGGTCGAGAGCATAAGCCGCTGCCCGGGCAGGCGGACCAGCGGACACGGCTCCCGCTCGTCAAAGCTCGCATTCGCCTGCACCCGCTCCCACGCGCCGGCGTCCGGGCGGCGAAACAGCTGCCAGCGCGTGTTGCAGAGCGGCTTCACGCCAGCGCCGATCTCCGGGACCACCGCGAAGACGGCATCGCCCTCGCGGGCGATCGTCCGCGAGCCATAGCACCACATCGGTCCGGCTCCGTTGTTCGGGTCGGCCACCGCGGCAATGGTCTCTTCAACTTCCAGCTTGATCGTCATTGTGCCGCCTGGTTGCCGGCCGCCGCCCGCTGATCGATCACCGCCTCCGAACCGGGCGGCTCGAACGTGTTGTCCCGCATGTCGAACACGGGCATCTCCGGCTTCACCAGCAGGCCGGGGCGCCCCTCGCGCCGCCGGATGCGGTTCCCGATCAGCGCAACGCCCGAAGCCGCCCCCTGAAGGACGACCTCCGCCTCGCCGTCCCGCGCCGCATTGCACTCGATCCGGCACCCCTCGATCCGGCTGCCATGCGCCGCCACATCCGCACCGCCGGGCCGCAGGAACACGCCCGCCCCGCCATTCTCGCGGATGGTCAGGTTCCGGTTCATATGCCCCGTATCGCGCTCGCCGATCGAAATTCCGTGCGAGCCGTTCCCCTCGAACACGCAGTCCTCGAGCAGGCTGTCACGCACCCGCAGGCAGTAGAACAAGCCGCACGCGCCGCAGCGCCGCGCCGTGCACCCGCGGATGACAAAGCGGTTCGACCCGCTGCCCGGGTGGAACCCATTCCCGCTGCAGTCCTCCGCCACGCACCCCTCCAGCACCAGATCGTCGCACGTCTGGAAGGAAAACCCCTCGCCGTTGAAATGGCGCACGGTCAGCCGCCGCGCCGCCACGCGGCTCGACCGGTGCGCGAAAAACCCGCCGCCGCGGCACCCGTTCAGCATCTCGTTCCCGGCGGCAAACCCGTCGATCAGCAGGTCCTCGACGCGTGCATCGCTCACATCCACGGCGCTCACCACCGGGAACAGCGTCCGCATCAGGCCGTCCGACCGGGCGTGATAGTCGTGGGCGTGCGGCCGGGATGTGATCCACGCGTCCCCCTCGCGCCGGACCAGCGTGCCGACCGTCTGATAGAACCCCACCGCGTTGCGGTCGGACAGGATGACGCCATCGCCGGGCTCAAATCGGTCCGGCTCGTCGACGACGACGTCGTAGTGCCCGAACCCGAGAAAAGTCGCGATCCGCGCCTGCTTCATCGCCCGCTTGCGCAGCACCGTCCGCTCGCCCTGGCCGCGGACGGCCACGCCGCTGCGAAGGTGCAACGAGTCGCCCATCTCGAACGTCCCGGCCGAGAGCGCAACCTCCCCGCCGCCGATCAGCGCGGCGCGGTCGACCGCGCACTGGATGTGGTTGTTCGTGAAGCCCCGGATATCGGAGGTGCCATCGCCGACGGTGACTCGAAACAGGCGGTCCATGCGGCTTGCTCCTGGCTGGGTTCTCGCCGCGAGGCGGCGGCTACTGCGCGGGCCCGGACTCCGCCTGCGGGAGCGGAAGCCGGAACTTGACGGGGCGCCCGGCATTGGTCGGCGCGATCTGGAGGTTGGAGGGAGGCGCCGATGTGGTGATGGCCGCCTCCTGCGCCTCCGCTTGATCGGCCAGCACGCGGTCCACGGCAAGCTCCTCGCGCAGCAGCGCGAGCTGCTGCTCGATCGCTCCCGAGTCGGCGCGGGCTGTCGACGCAAAATTGGAGCGGATGTCGCGCACGGTGTAGTTGAGCATGGCGTTCTCGATCTCCAGCGCCGCCACGGTGTCCTTCATGCCCCGAACCTCTTCCGTGCTGCCGGCGACGCGTGCCACGAGCTGCGACTCCGCGTGCCGGGAGGACTCCCGCTCACGCGTGAACTCGGTCCTCAGCCGGTCGGTGGTGACCGCCACCTCCGCGACGTTCGACTCCGTGCGCCAGATGACGGCCTGCGACTCCTGCCGCTCCGCCGCGAACTCCTGGCGCATCCGCTCCCAGTGCCGGCGCGCCATCCAGAAACCCGCCGCGGCGGCGATCAGGAACAGGACGATGAACGTCGCGCCCAGCGCGATCATCCGGTTTCGCGTTCGCCGGCGCTCCATCTCGATGAACTCACGCAGGGCATTCAGGACCGGCAGGGACTCGGCCGTGACGGCATCGCCCGACAGCACCACGCCGCCGGCGACGCCCTTCACGATCAGCGCGCCCTTCGCCGCGTCGGGCTCCGGAACGGCTCCGACATGCTCGGCCTCCGGCTGCTTATCTTCGCGATCCTCACGGCGCTTGTGATGGCGGCTCATTCTTCTGTGCTTTCGGGTTCAGGGCCTGCCGGCTCGTCCTGCGGCCCTTCCGGGCGGGGCGGCGTGTTCCGGATCCGGAAGGCTCCGTTCTTCCCGCCCCTCTGCTGCATACGCTGCCACGCCAGGAGATCCTCCCGGGCCTGCTTCTCCAAGTCCATCAGAGTCCGGCCGGGGTCCTGCTTCCATGCCCCCTTTGGATCCGGCGCCGGCCGCTCGCCGGCCGGCGGCGAGCCGGCGGCGGGCTTGGCGGGCTCCTTCGGCGGCTTGCCACCGAGTTCCTCGATCCGCCGCAACAGCTCCTGCTCCCGCTGGCTCGCCTGGTTGCGCGCGGCGTCGGACTCCTGCTCGCGCGCGCCGAGCTCCCGGAGCGCCTCGTCGCGGTGGGACTCGGCATTCCGCAGCTCCTGCTCGAGAAAGGACAGCTGCTCCATCAGCCGCGCATCGGGCTTCTGCGGCCCGCCGGCCGAGCCCTCGATCCAGTTGACCGGGTTGGGCGGCAGCCCCTGCCAGAGCGCCAGCTTCTCCTCGGACCGCTTCAGCTCCGCCCGCAGCGTGTCGCGCTCCCGCTCGGCGTCCTTGATCTCGCGCCGGGCGGCCTTCTCGCGCTCGGACGCCTCAGTCACGGCCTGCTGGCGCGCGGCCTCGGACTCCTCGAGCGCCCGCCGGGCCTGCTCCATCGCGGCCGCGTTCCCGCGCCCCTCGGATTCCAGCGTGCGCAGCTGCTGGGCCAGATCCCGGGCCGCCGCCTCGCGCCGCGCCTGCTCCTCGGCGCGGGCCGCCTGCTCGGCCTTCAAGGCCGCCGCGAGCTCGTCGCGCCGCCTCGCGGACTCCTCTCGCTCGCGCTCCAGATCCGCCGTCCGAACGGCCATCCGCTCCGCCTCCATCGCGCCGCGCTCGCGCAGCTGGCGCAGCTCGTTGGCGTGGCGATCGCGCGCCAGACCGAACTCCGCCTGCAGCTCCTCGAGCGAGCGCCGGGCGCCCGCGGCCGCCCCGGCCCGCTGCTCGGCCACCTGCTCCAACTCGGCGCACCGCCGCCCCAGCTCCTTCTCCAGCGCGTCGCGCCTCGCCTCGGCCTCGGCTCGCGCCATCCGCTCGATGTCGAGCGCGGCGGCCAGCTCGCTGGCCCGCTGCGCCAGCTCCTGACGCTCCGCGCTCAGCTGGGCTCCGCGCGCCCGGGCGTCGTGCTCGAGCTCGGCGAGGCGGCGGCCGAGCTCCTGCTCCCGGGCCTCGCTCCGCGCCGCCGCCTCGCCCCGCGCCAGCCGCTCGGTCTCCAGCAGCGCCGCCTGCTCCTGCATCCGCCGCGCGAGCTCCTGACGCTCGCGGGCCAGTTGCTCCGCACGCGCCAGCGCAGCCTGCTCCCGCTCCCCGGCCTCGGCCAGACGCACCGAATGCTCCGTCGCGGCGCGGGCCGCATCCTGACGCTCGCGAAGCAGCGCGTCAACCTGGACGCGCAGCTCCTGCTCGCGCGGCGCGGCCAGCGCCAGCTGGCCGGCCCGGCTCTGGGCGTCACGCTCGGCCTGCTCCGCGCGAGCCTGAAGGCCGCGCACGCTCTCGTCCGCCCGGGCCAGCCGCTCGGCGGCGGCCTGCGCCTGCGCGATCGACTGCTGCTTCTCCCGGCGCAGGTCCTCGAGGCCGGCCTGCAGGGATGCCTCGCGCGACTCCGCCTGAGCCGCCTGTCCAATCCGGATGGTGCGCTCGCTCTTCAGCTCCTCGGCCGCCTGATCGGCCCGGCACACCGCCTCCAGCTTCTCCCGCGTGATCTCGAGCACCTGGTCGCTCAGCCGGCGCGACTCGGCGCCGTACCGCTCCTGAAGCTGGCGGTACTGGCTGTCCATCTCCTCCTGCTGGCGACGCGCGGCGGCGGCGGCCGCCGTAAGCTGCTGCGTCTCGCGCTCGAGGTCCGCGATCCGTCGGGCCAGGCCGGCGTCGGGCTGGCCCGACGCCGCAAGCGACTCCCCCTTGAGCTGCTCGACCGCCTGCTTGACGCTCAGGACCGCGTCTCTCTTGATGCGCGCGATCTCCTCGATCTGCTCGCCCAGGCTGCGGGTCTCCGCCTCATATCGCGCGCGAAGCCGCCGGTGCTCCTCCTCGTTGTCGCGCTGCACGGCGAGCGTCCGGTCGAGCGCCTCCTTGAGCGAGGCGGCCTCCCGGCCGAGCGATTCGACCTGGACGGCGAGCTCGCGCTCCCGGCCCGCGAGGCGGGTGCGGGTCTCGGCGTGGGCGGACTGCTCGGACTCGCACTGGCGGCGCACGGCCTGAAGCTCCGCGTCCGCCTTCTTCAGCTGCACGCGCACGGCCTCGAGGTCGGCTGCCGATGGCCCGGCCGGCGTTGTCGGGCGCGCGGGCGCCGCAGGAGCTGCAGCCGCAGGAGCTGCAGCCGGAGCGGCGGCGGGCCGGGGCGGCGGCGATGGAGGACGGGCGGGGGCGGCGGGAGCCGACGGTGCAGCCGGCCGCGCCGGCGGATGGACCGGCGGGGCGTGCGAGGCCTTGGCCGCCAGGTACGACTCGATCCCCTTGACCTCCACGGACACGCGGGTAACCGCATGGCGGATTCGGGTGTCGGGCGTGACGCTCCCGTCGCGGGCCAGCTCCTGGATGGCGCGCAGGTGGAACGGCCCCTCCGTCGCGCCACCGGGCAGTTCGACCAGCCACTCGAGGTGCAGGTCGGCGACGCTCGGCGCCGGCCGCCACGCGACCCCGTCCGTCGACACCTCGTAGTCGGGCCCAATTCGGGCCTGCTCCGCCCAGGCGCGCAGCGTCGCGAGCGGGACGGGCCCATAGGTCACGCGCTCCGAGTCACGCATGAACCACGAATCGGCGGCGGGCTTCTGCTGGAGGCTGTCGGCCATGTGTCCGTTGAACGAGCGTCCCAGCCGGGCTACCGGGCCCGGTTGCTGCGGTTCTTCTTGCACGCGTTCCGATTCACGGCGACGTACACGCTGTTTTCGCCGAGGAAGTGCCGAACCTCGTGGATCAGGGTGTCCGAGGCCGTCACGCACAGCGCGCGTTCGGTATCAAGGAATACCTTTTCCGAGGACGGGAACTCAAGACAGATCACCACGGGCGTCGGCCCCGGGTGGATCCGCAGGATGTCCTTGAGCCGCTCCAGGCGGCCCTCGGCCGACTGGGCCGCCGGGATATGGATGCTCATCCGCTCGGCGAAGTGCTTCGGGGCATCCGCCAGGGGATAGATCTCCATCGCCCGGACCGAGATGGCGCTGTCCTTCTTCATCACCTCGCCGCACACGAGCACGGCCGCGTTCTTGACCAGGCACGGAGCGAACTCGCGGTACGCGTCCGGGAAGACCACCACCTCGACGCTGCCGTCGAGATCCTCCAGGCGCAGGACCGCCATGTTCTCCTTCTTCTTCGTGATCTTGGCCACCAGGTCGCCGATCAGGCCGCCGACCCGGGTCGCGGTTCCCTCGGGAAGCTCGGCGAGCTTCTGGACGCTCGTTAGCTGGTACGTGTCGAGCAGGGTCGTGAACTGGCTGAGCGGGTGCCCGCTCATGTAGACGCCCAGCAGCTCCTTCTCGGCCGTGAGCATGACGCTCTCGTCCCACGGTTCGGCCTTCGGCAGCTCGTTGTCCGTGAGCGGATGGTCCGCCCCGCCGCCGGGGGCGTCGAACAGGCTCCCCTGGCCGGACGCCTTGTCGCGCAGCGCCGAGACGGCCCGCCCCATGGCGAAGTCGATTCCGGCGAACAGGCGGGCCCGATCGGAGTGGGCGCCGTCAAACGCGCCGCACCGGACGAGGCTTTCGATGACCTTCTTGTTCACTTCCTGGCCGTCGAGCCGCGCGCAGAAATCGACAAGCCCCCGGAACGGCCCGCCGCGCTCCCGCTCGCCGGCCACGGCGGCGGCGGCGCCCTCGCCCACGTTCTTCACGCCCGCGAGCCCGAACCGGATCACCCCGGGCTGGGGCCGGAACCGGACCCCGCTCTCGTTCACGTCCGGCGGTAGGATCTCGAGCCCCATCTCCTTCGCCTCGTTGATGAAGACGGGGAGCTTGTCCGCGTTCCCCATTTCGCTTGAGAGCAGCGCGGCCATGAACTCGGCCGGATAGTGCGCCTTCAGGTAGGCCGTCTGGTAGGCGACCACGCCGTACGCCGTGCTGTGCGACTTGTTGAACCCGTAGCCGGCGAACTTGGCGAGCATGTCGAAGATCCGCTCGGCCTTCGCCTTCGGGATCTTGTTCGTCTTCTCGCAGCCCTTGACGAAGATGCCGCGCTGGGCCTCCATCTCCTCGGGCTTCTTCTTGCTCATCGCGCGCCGCAGCAGGTCGCCCTGCCCCAGCGAGTAGCCGGCGAGCACGTTCGACGACTTCTGCACCTGCTCCTGGTAGAGCATCACGCCGTACGTTTCCGACAGGATCGGCTCCAGCAGCGGATGGTCGTAGTGGATTTCGGCCTTGCCCGTCTTGCGGCTCACATACTCGTCGAGCATGTTCATCGGGCCCGGCCGGTACAGCGCGATCATCGCGATCAGGTCCTCGATCCGGTCCACGCCCACGCGCCGGATGAGGTCGCGCATCCCCCCGCTTTCAAGCTGGAACACCCCGACGGTGTCGCCGCGCTGGAGCAGCTCGTAGGTCGGCGCGTCGTCCATGGGCAGCCGGTCGATGTCGAGGTCGACGCCCAGGTTCCGGCGGATGAGATCGACCGCCTCCTGGATCACGGTGAGCGTCTTGAGCCCCAGGAAGTCCATCTTCAGCAGGCCGATCTCCTGCAGTGGCTCCATCGCGAACTGGGTGATGATCTCCTTGTCCTTGTCGCGTGTGAGCGGGATGATCTCGACGAGCGGCTTCTCGCCGATCACGACGCCGGCCGCGTGCGTGCCGGCGTTCCGGTTGAGCCCCTCCAGGACCAGCCCGTACTGCAGAATCCGCTTGCAGCTCTCGTTGGTCTCATAGGTCTTCTTGAACTCCGGATTCTGCTCGAGTGCCAGCTCGAGCGTCATCTTCGGATCCTCGGGGACCATTTTCGAGAAGCGGTCGCACTCGCCGTAGGGAATCTCCAGCACGCGGCCGACGTCGCGGATCACCGTCTTCGGCCCGAGCGTGCCGAACGTGATGATCTGGGCCACGTTGTCCGTGCCGTACTTCTGGCGCACGTAGGCGATGACCTCCCCGCGCCGGGTCTGGCAGAAGTCGATGTCGATGTCGGGGGGCGATACGCGCTCGGGGTTGAGGAAGCGCTCGAAGATCAGCCCGTAGCGCAGCGGATCGACCCCGGTGATGCCGAGCACGTAGGCGAGGAGGCTGCCGGCGCCCGACCCGCGGCCGGGCCCGACCGGGATGTTGCTCCGCCGCGCGAAGGCGATGAAGTCCGAGACGACGAGGAAGTAGTTGAGGAAGCCGGTCTTCTCGATGACGCTCAGCTCGTAGCGGTAGCGCTCGACGATCTCGCGCTCGCCGTCGTTCTTCGGCTGCTCGAGGTCGGCCACGCCGTAGCGCGCGCGGATGCCCTCCTCGCAGAGCTTCATGAGATAGCGCTTCTGGTCGTACCCCTCCGGGACCTGGAAGGTCGGGAAGTGCGGCTCGCCGAACTTCAGCGTGACGTTGCAGCGCTCGGCGATCTCCACGGTGTTGCGCAGCGCCTCCGGAGTGTCCCGGAAGAGCTCGAACATCTCGGCGCCGGTCTTCAGGTAGAACTCCTGCGTGGCGTAGCGCATCCGCTTCGGGTCGCTCATCACGGTCTGCGTCTGGAGGCAGAGCAGCACCTCGTGCGCCTCGGCGTCCCCCTGCTGGAGATAGTGCACGTCGTTCGTCGCCACGAGCGGCAGCTTCATGCGGCGCGCCAGCGTGACGAGCTCCTTGTTCGCCTTCCGCTGGTCCGGTATCCGGTGGTCCTGCAGTTCGAGGAAGAACCGGTCCTTCCCGAAGATGTCGGAGTAGGCGCCGACCGCCGCCTCCGCGCCCTTCAGGTCGCCTTCCACGGCCAGCTCGGCCACCTCGCCCTTCAGGCAGGACGACAGGCCGATGAGCCCCTCGCTGTGCTGCGCGAGCAGCTCCTTGTCGATGCGGGGCTTGTAGTAGAACCCCTCCAGATGGGCGGCGGACACGAGCCGCACGAGGTTGTGGTAACCGCGCTCGTTCTCCGCGAGCAGCACCAGGTGGTTCGAGTGGGAGCTGCCGACATCCGAGCGCCGCTCGTGCCGGCTGCCCTTCGCCACGTAGACCTCGCAGCCGATGATGGGCTTCACGCCCTTGGCGCGAGCGGCCTTGTAGAAGTCGATGACGCCGTACATGACGCCGTGGTCGGTGATCGCCACGGCGGTCATGCCGCGCTGCTGGACCGCCTCGATCAGCTTGTCGACCCGGCAGGCGCCGTCCAGCATGCTGTACTCCGTGTGGAGGTGCAGGTGGACGAATGGATGGTTCTCGCCGGACATGGGTGTTCGCCTACTCGCTCTCCGGCTTCGGCCGCGCCGCCTCAAGCGCCCGGGCCACGTCGGCCGCATCGTTGGTCCCGCCGGCGATCCGGCCCAGCAGCGCCCCCCAGCCCGAGCTCGCGCTCTGAAGGATCGCCTGCAGCAGCCCCTCCTCCCAGCGGAGTTGCGGATCGCGAAGGGGACCGCTGACCGGGATCGGAACCGTGAGGGTTGGGATCGACCGCAGGCCGCCCAGCCGCTTGGCCGTCTTGCCGTCGAAGCGCACGTTGCGCAGATACAGCGTCAGCACGGACCGGCTCTCATCGAAGGCGCCGTTCGTGCACACGAGGCTCAGGCCCAGCGTGAACGGATCGCACGAAATCCCGTTCCGCCGGCCCACCTCCGGGAACGCGCTGAGGTCGACGGCGGACACGCTGCCCATCAGGTCGAAGCTGGGACGCTCGGGGTCGGCCAGCGGGGCGATGCTCCCGCGCAGGTCCGCCACCAGGCGATTGGGATCGGAGGCCAGATGGCCGGTGAGGCGCAGCGCGCCCGACGGCCGGGCCGGGTCCTCGAAGTCCGCGATGTTGCGCGCATCCAGCCGGAAGTCCATGACCAGCGTGAACGGCTCGGCGACCCGCTCGTCCGTGTAGGATACCCGCAGGTCGGCGCCCAGGCTGTCGACCACCGTCTGGCGCACGGGCTCCGGGGCGGGGAGCGTCGGCTCGGGCGCAGGCTCCGCGCGCCCCTCCCCGGCATCGCCGGGCCGCGCCGCGCCGGATCGGGCCGCGGCGGCGACGTCGCGCACGTTCACCCGCCCGTCCGAGTTGCGGACGATGGTGAGCACCAGGTCCTTGCACCGGACGGACTCAATCCGGCTGACCCGCCGACGAAAGAGGTCGAGCAGCCCGACGTTGACGCTGATGCTGCGAGCCGTGAGCAGGTCGGGCTGGCTGAAGCCGTCCGGGTTCCCAAGTCGCACGCCCAGAAGCTTCAGCCGTCCGCCCCAGATGCCCACGCCGGCTTCGCCGATCCCCACCGCCACGCGCAGCGTCCGCTCCAGGCGGGGGACGATCCGGCTGTGGATCTCGGCCGTAAGCCAGCGCGTGAGCAGCACCTGCGCCACGAAGAGGAGGGAGACCAGGGCGATCGCCAGCCCGATGAGGATCTTCCTAGCCATGACGGCCTCCGGAGCGCGGCGCTTTCTTCCCCGTCGGAACATGGACCGGGAGGCACATCGCGACTTCGGGGCAGGTGAACGGCGAGTCGTACTTCGTGCAGTTCATGCAGCCCATGTACAGCTTGTGCATGAGCGTCTCCTTGGGCACCTCGCGGAACCCCATCTTGCGGAAGAACTCCGGGGCGAAGGTCAGCACGATGATCTGCGCGGGATGGCTCTTCCGGATCCGCCGGATCGCGGCCTGCACGAGCGCGGATCCGAGGCCCATCTTCCGGCAGGTGCGGCGGATCGCGAGCGACTTGATCTCGACGGACGGCGGCTTCGCGAGGCCGATTTCGGGCAGGATCTGCCAGGAAACCGTCCCGACGACCTTTCCGTCCACCTCGCAGACGAGAAAGCGGTCGATGTTCTCGACGATGTCGCTGATGGGCCGCGCGAGCACTTCCTCCGGATAGGACTTCACCAAGCCGAAAATCGTCTCCGCGTCCTCAAAGCCGGCGTTCCGAACGGTATATGGGGGTGCCTTCATCAGGATGCGTAATCTACATCACGCCACGCCGCGCAACGAGCCAAAAGCGAGGGTCCCGGGGCGGCCCTAATCCTTAGCCATTGGAGCCATTGGGGACACAGCCATTGGGGACAGACAACCTGTCGCCATATTTTCGGAAAGCCGTCGAGTTTGCTTCTTCTATGTGAGTTGGGGGCGAAGGGATAGCCCCGCCGAAGGGAGAAGAGACGATGCGACGGGCACGGATCAAAGCGGACGGGGCGGGCTACTACCACTGCA
>CAYSLU010000071.1:7465-29395 GCA_964431965.1 uncultured Verrucomicrobiota bacterium | reverse complement strand
GACCAGATCCTGAGCTCCCGCCCGGAGGACCGGCGCGACATTTTCGAGGAAGCCAGCGGCATCACCAAGTTCAAGGCCGACAAGAAGGAGGCGATGCGGAAGCTCGAGCAGACGGAGGCCAACCTGCTCCGCCTCACCGACGTCCTGCGCGAGGTGAAGCGCCAGATCGTCTCCCTCCAGCGGCAGGCCGGGAAAGCTCGCCGGTTCAAGGAGCTGCGGGACGCGCTCCGGAAGCTCGACGTGTACGCCTCCCGCGATCGGCTGGCGGCCATGGATGCCGACCTGGCCCGCGAGGACGGCGACCTCGCCCGCCTCGCCGAGTCGATCCAGAAGATGCGCGACGAGATCCAGGAGTTCGAGCAGTCCGCCGGCGCGTTCCGCCACGGCATCGAGCAGACCGAGCAGGAAATCGAGAAGACGATCGAGGCCGGCATGGAGGCCCAGACGCGTCTCGACCGCACGCGCGACTCGATCCGCATCAACCGCGAGCGCATCGCGGAGTTCCAGCATCTGTCCGAGCGCGACGCGAAGGACCTGGACTCGGCCCGGACGCAGATGGAGAAGTACCGCGCCGACCTCGAGGCGCTCCTGGCGCATATCGAGAAGGCGACGGTCGACCGCGTCGCCGCCGAAGCCGGGCTCAAGCAGAGCAACGAGGCCCTCGCGGCCTGCGAGCGGCTGGTGGACGAGATGCGCCGGAAGGTCCAGTCGCTGCGCGCGGAGGCCATGGAGCAGGAAAACCTGCACACCCGGCTGCAGAACGACATGACCCAGCTCGAGGCGCGCGAGCGCTCGGACGTCATCCGCCGCGAGCGCCTGATCGCCGAGCAGGCCCAGCTCGCCCGCGTCGTGGACGCCCACAAGGAGCGCCGCACCAAGCTCGACGAGGAGCTCCGCGGCCTGGACGGCGAGGTGAAGCACGCCGCCGACGTGGTGGCCCGCCTCACCGGCGACCACCTGGCCAAGGACGAGAAGATGCGCCAGACCGAGCGTGCCCGCGCCGAGCTCGAGTCGCAGGCCGCCGCCCGCAACGCCCAGCTCGAGATGGTCTCGGATGCGGACGCGGCCGCCGAGGATTTCCCCGCCGGCGCCCGCCTGGTGCTCGATGCGGAGAACCCCCTCGACATCGAGCGCGAGGCCGTCCTGGGCCCGCTGACCCAGCACATCCGCGTCGCCGCCGAGTACCGCCAGGCCCTCGAGGCGGCGCTGCGCGCCTGGCTGGACGCCGTGGTGGTCCGCGACGCCGCCAGCGCCCGGGCCATGCTCGAAGCCGTGGCGGCCCGCAAGGAGGGATCGGTCCGGCTCCTCGCCGCGCTCGCGCCCGAAGCCGCCCCGGCGGAGCCGGCCGACGGGCCCGGCGAGCGGCTCCTGGATCACATCCAGTGCGAGCCCGCCGCCCGCCCGCTCATGGAGCGCCTGCTGGCCGGCGTCCGCGTTGTGGACGCCCTCGACGCCATCCCCTCGCCCGTCCCTGCGGGCGCGACGTACGTCACGCCCGCAGGCGCCATCGCCGCCGGAAACGGCTCCTTCGCGTTCTGCATGGCCGATACCCGGCGCCTCAACCCGCTCGCGCGAAAGCACCTGATCGACGATCTCACGGACGCGATCGCGAAGATCCGGCGCGAGATCGACGTGCACCAGGAGGCGCTGAAGCTGCTCGCATCCGAGAAGACCACGGTCCAGGGATCCATCCAGGAATCCCGCTCGGCCCTCGACGAGAAACGCCACGCGCTCTCCCTCAAGCAGGGAGAGCTGCGGATCGTCACGCAGGAGGCCGAGCAGGCCGCCAGCCGGCTCGACACGGTCACCTGGGAGGTCCGCAGCCTGGACGAGAGCGATCGCTCCGCGAGCGAGGCCCGCCAGAAGATGGCCGAGCGCATGAACCGCTGCCGCGACGAGCGCGTCCGCCTGCGCACCGACACCGAGACGGCCACCCACGAGCAGCAGGAGCTGGACGCCCGCCGCTCGGCCCTGTTCGCCGAGGCGACCGAGCGCAAGGCGCTGTTCTCCGAGCTCAAGCAGCGCGCCGACCATCTGGCTGAGCAGCGCGGGTTCCTCGAGGCCCGCATCGCCGAGCTTGAGACCGTGGTGCGCGGCCGCTCCGAAGGCATCAACTCCTACCGCGCCAACATCGACCAGCTCGAGCAGTCGGTCGCCGACGCCGCCGGCCGGATCCCCGCGATGGAGGAGGCCGTCCAGACGACCACCGCCCGGGCCCTGTCGCTTCGCAAGAACCGCGAGAAGCAGGCCGCCGAGCTCACGGCCGTCGACGCCCAGCTGTCCGGACGCCGGACCAGCCTGGACGAGGTGCAGAGCGCGCGCTCGGAGATCGAAGTCCGCCACGCCGAGGGCCGGATGCGGCGGCAGAACCTGGTCGACCGCGTCTGCGGCGAGTACGGCCTGACGCTCGACCAGCTCCAGAAGGAGCCCGATCCCGACTGGGGCGAGACCGGCCAGCCGGAGCGCGAGTCGATCGAGACCACCATCGCCGAGCTGCGGACCAAGATCGAGGCGATGGGCCCCGTGAACCTCGTGGCGATCGAGGAGTACCAGGAGCTGGAGGAGCGGCACGCGTTCCTCGACCAGCAGATGACGGACCTGACGAACTCCAAGCAGCAGCTGATGGAGATGATCAAGAAGATCAACGTCACCACCTCGGAAATGTTCACGCAGACCTTCGCCCAGATCAACGAGAACTTCCAGGCGATGTTCGCGCGCCTGTTCAACGGCGGGACGGCCAAGCTCGTCCTCGTGAATGAGGAGGACGTGCTCGAGTGCGGGATCGAGATCATCGCCCGCCCGCCGGGCAAGCGCCTCCAGACGGTGTCGCTGCTCTCGGGCGGCGAGCGGACGCTCACCGCCGTGGCGCTCATGTTCTCGATCTACCTGATCCGGCCGAGCCCGTTCTGCCTGCTCGACGAGCTGGACGCGGCGCTCGACGAGTCGAACATCGAGCGCTTCGTGCGCACGCTGCTCGGATTCGTGCCGCAGTCGCAGTTCGTCGTGATCACGCACAACCGGCGCACGATCGCCGTGGCGGACACGCTGTACGGCGTCACGATGGAGGAGAGCGGCGTCTCGAAGATCGTGTCGATGAAGTTCTCTCCGCACGAGAACCGGCCGGTCGCCGTCGGCACCCCGCCGCCGACGCCGGCACGGGCACCCGCCCCCTCACCCGTTCCGGCCCCGGCCGCGGATGCCCCGGCCAACCCCTGAAGCCCGGAGCTTAGCCATGGCGCCCCCGATCCCCGGCTCCTGCCCGATCCCGCCGGACGACCTGCTCGCCGCCGCTGTCGACGCGGCGACCCGGGCCGGCCGCCACGCGCTCGAGAACCTGTCCCGCCGCGGCGAGGCAACCGCATCCTTCGCACACGACGTGAAGCTGCACCTCGACGTGGAATGCCAGGCGGTCGCCGAGCGCGCGATCCGCGAGCGGTTCCCCGGCCACGCGATTCTGGGCGAGGAGGGAAGCCCGGCTGGCGGCGGCGGCGACTTCCGGTGGATCATCGATCCCATCGACGGGACCGTGAACTTCTCGCACGGCCTCCCGTTCTGGTGCTGCTCCATCGCCGCCGAGTACCGCGGGGAAACGGTCGCCGGCACAGTCTACGCCCCGGCTCTGGGCGAATGCTACACGGCTGCCGCCGGCGGGCCGGCCCGGTGCAACGGCCGCATCCTCGCCGTATCGACCGTGGCCAGCCTCGCCCAGTCGATCGTCTTGACCGGACTCGACAAGAACGTGAACCCGCGCCTGCCGCCCTTCGAGCTGTTCCGCGAGCTCTCGGCGCACGTGCAGAAGGCCCGCATCATGGGCGCGGCGGCGCTCGACATCTGCCGCGTGGCGGCCGGCCAGGCGGACGGCTACTTCGAAACGGGCATCTACATCTGGGATGTGGCGGCAGGCGCGTTCATCGTCCGCCAGGCCGGCGGCTGCGCCGAGGTCATGCGCCGGGACCCGGGGCCGGATGGGCGCCTGGCCTTCCTGGCCTCGAACGGCCTCATCCACTCGGCGCTGCGCGCGGTGATCGAGCCCCGGCTCGCCTGAGACCTGCTCAGCGCCAGCATCGTTCCGGCTACGGCCGGCCGGACGCGGACTGCGGATCGGCCACGTACACGTCGGCATGAACGCCGGACTGCTCCACCGCGGAGACGCGGAACTTCTTCCAGGAGCCGCCGGCGGCCAGCCCCCCTGCCGTTTCGACGGTCCAGAGACCGTTCGTCACGGCCGCAGCCGGCAGCCCGCCGATCTGCCCCTCCACCGCCGCCTGCGCGACCACAAACCGCAGCTCGGCCGACGCACGGGCCATTTGCTCCGCGCGCATGGCGCGGATGTGGGCGGTCAGCAGGGCGGCGGCGATGACGGACAGCAGCGCCAGCGCCACGAGGATCTCGAGGAACGTGAAGCCGGACCGAACGGCGGCGAGCCCGCTGGAGCCGGCGGCGCTCACAGGTCGGAGCTGGATATGTCGGCGGACTCGGCCGTCCCGCCCTCCTCGCCGTCGCCGCCGTAGGTGATGATCTCGTACGGCTCGTCATGCCGCCCGGGCACGAGAAAAATATAATCGCGCTTCCACGGGTCAAGGGGAAGCCGACGGCTTTCGAGGTAGCCGCCTTCCGGGTACTGCTCGGGAACGGGCGGGGACGTCGGCTTCACGCACAGCGCCTCCAGCCCCTGCTCCTGCGTCGGAAAATGCCCCTGCTCGCTCTTGTACATCTGGAGCGCGGTCTGCAGCGCCTTCACCTGGATGCGGGCGGCGGCCACGCGCGCCTCCCCGGGCTTGTGCAGAACATTCACGCCGATGATCGTGGCGAGAATCGTGACGATCAGCAGCGACACCAGGATTTCCATCAGGGTGAAGCCGGCCTTGGAGCCTGTTCCGGGCGCGATCACGTCTTCCGCTCCTCCGCCGGCTTGGCCTCCGGCTTCGGGTCGGCCGCGAACCACTCGATCGTGCGCTGAAGCCCCTCCTCGAAAGTCGTGGCCGGCTTCCACTTGAGCACGGTCGTGGCCAGCGTCGTGTCCGCGACGGAGTGCCGCACGTCGCCCGGGCGCGCGGGGCCGTGCGCGGGCTCGATCTTGCGGCCCATCGTCCGGATCACCAGCTGCGCGAGCTCCAGGATCGTCAGGCTCTTGCCCCACGCCACGTTGTACACGCGACCTTCGGCGCCGTCGGGCGCCTCGCAGCAGGCAAGGTTCGCCCGCACGATGTCGCCCACGAAGACAAAGTCCCGGGTCTGCCCGCCGTCGCCGTGCACCTGCGGGCTGCGGCCGGCCTTCACCGACTCGATGAACATCGGCACCACGGCTGCGTACTGGGAGCGCGGGTTCTGCCGCGGCCCGAACACGTTGAAGTAGCGGAGGCTGTAGGTCTTCATTCCGTGCAGGGCGTGGTAGATCTGAGCGTAGTACTCGCCCGCCAGCTTCTGGACGGCGTATGGCGACATCGGCGCCGGTCGCATGTCCTCGCGCTTCGGCAGCTCCGGATCGTTTCCGTAGATCGCCGATGAGGACGAAAACACCAGCCGCTCCACGCCCGCGTCATGCGCGGCCGCCAGCACGTTCACGGTCCCGCCGAGATTCACGTCGTTCGACGTGACCGGGTCGTCGCACGACCCGGCGACCGACGGCAGGGCGGCCAGGTGCAGCACGCAGCGCACGCCTTTCGCGGCGCGCTGCACGACCGCCATCTTGCGGACGTCGCCGCCCACAAAGTCAACGTCGTCCAGGATGTCGCTGATGGTGCCGATGTTGCCGGTGGCCAGATTGTCCAGCACGCGGACCTTCTTGCCCGCCTCCACCAGCGCGCGCACGACGTTCGAGCCGATAAACCCCGCGCCGCCGGTGACGAGATATTCCGCCTTCGTGTTCTTCTTCACGTTCCGTTTGGTTCCTTGGCGCCCGCCGGGACGGCGGACGGTCCTGTGCCTGTCGAGGAGACTAGTTCCGGTCGCCGCCGCCCAGCCTCAGATCCGGGAAGGCCGTGAGCCAGACTTCGCCCATCACGCGATAGTCGTCGTCCTGCACGCTCCCGTCGCTCCGGGTATACCCCGGGAGGTAGTCGAACCCCAGCCGGAAGACCAGGCAGTCGAAGGTGCGCTGCGCCCCGACGCCATACTCCTCCGACCGCGACTCCTTGAGGTCGTACCGCTCGGATGCATCGAAGGTCCATCGGCGGTTCGGCGTGAACGTCAGGTCGGCCGACAGGAGGCTGGTGTCATCGACGCGGTACCGGTACTCGCTCCGCACCCCGAAAAGGCCCAGCTTCGGGAGGCCCAGCTGGGTATTGAAGGTGCTCAACTGGCTGTCGGCGAAGCTCCAGCTCCCGTCGAAGTCCCACGCGAGCCCTTCGATCAGGCGCGTCTCGGTCTTGAAGAACAGGTCGCTGAAGTCGTCCTGGCCGTCGAGCTTCTTGATGTTGTAGGTCGTATACGTATCGACGTTCACGAGGTTGAACGGCCGCCCGTTCCGGCGGGTCTGGAACTTGTTCCGCGCGCCGAACTGGATGGTGTGCTGCTCGTCGAGCGAGTCGATGCCGTCGAACTGGTACAGGTTCGTCGGCGTCAGGTTCGGCTCCGGGACCAGCGTGTAGCGCGCGTAGGGCTCGACGACGTGCCGCAGCTGGTCCATGGACTCGGTGCTGACGTCCTCCCAGACGCGATATGCGCGGAAAGACGTCTCGAATCCGAGCTCGAACAGGTTGCGGAGGTCGGCGTCGCCTTCCACGGTCCGCACCGTCGTGCCCGGCAGCGTCGTCGTCACGATGTTCGTGGCGCCGCCGCTGAAGTTCGTGGAGACGGTGGTGGTGATGCCGGCCGTGGACTCGGTCGCCAAGGTCTTGGAGTAAAACGTGCCCCGGTAGCCGGCGCGCGGAATGAAGCTGAGGAATCCGACGTGGGTCGGATAGTACAGGGTGTGCAGCGTATCGAGCCGGAAGGCATCGTAGTCATCCAGTCCGCTGAGGTCCGGCTGCCGCTGCCGGAGGAAGGCCGCGGAGTGCTGACCCTCGTAGTACACAGGCGACTCGCCGATCTGCTGTCGCTGCATATCCAGCGACGCTTCGGGAAGGCGGTCGACGCTCGTGTAGAAGTCGTTCAGCCGCACGCGCCCGAGCAGCGTGGCCGCGTAGTCGTCGCCCCGGTGCGTGAGCGAGGCGTAGTTGTCGGGCTGCCAGCGTCGACGGTATTCACGGGTGAAGAAGTCTTCGATCACCTGGCTGTCGCTGAGGTAGTTCGCTTCAGAAAAGAAGTAGTCCTGCTCGGTGAAATCGTAGTTGTGCGCGAACTTGAACCGATACCGTCCGGACTCGATCACGTCGCCGCCCGGCCCGACCTCACCGTCCTCGAGCCCGGTGTCGTCCATGAAGTAAAACGAGGTGCCGCCGACCATGTTCCTCTTGTTGTTCCACTTCAGGCCTTCGCCGACCGCGAAGCCGCGCTTGGACCGGTAATCGAGTTCCGTCGAGGCCTTGAGCACGGGCGTCAGCCGGTAGCGGTAGGTCGTCAGCAGGTAATAGCCCATCCGGCTGCGGTAGCCCGGCTCGAAGGCGAACCCGTTGCCGGTGTCGGTGAGGTCGCGGTACCAGAACGGACTGTAGAACACCGGAGCGCGGCCCAGGTAGAGGATGCAGTTGTAGGCCTTGAGCCGATCGCCCGGGATCACGGACATCGTGCGGGCGCGCACCGTGTAGTGCGCGTCCACGACGCCGTTCGAGCACGTGGTGATCCATCCGTCGGACAGGCGGTACTCGACGTCCGAGACCTTCATCGACTTCGCGGCCTGGACGGAGAACGGCGGGTACACGGCGTTGAACTCGCCGGATTCCCACTTCTTGGTCGCGAAATTGTAGTTGAGGTGCTCCCCGGTCCAGACGACCTGGCCGGACCGCAGGAACCGCACGTTCCCCTGCGCCTCGCAGTCATGGTTCGTGGTGTTGACCATGACCCGGTCGGCGCGCAGCTCCTCGTCGCCGCGGCGGGCGGACACCCGGCCGGAGGCCCGGAGCACCCCGTGGTCGCGGTCGTAATCCATCCGCTCGGCCTTGACCTCCACGGGCAGGTCCCCGCCTCCCGCGGCGGCGCCGCCGACCTGCCGGAGCAGGTCCTGCGCCGTCGCAGCGCCCGCCGTGACGGCGAGCACAGCCGCCGCCACCCGGCCCAGCCATCCGTATCCCCGCAGAATGCCGATGCGCATAAGCCCTCGTCGCGCTCAGTTGTCGGCGCGATCGTCTTTCGATTCGACGCGCTTCCGGTCCGAGCTGCTATACAGAATCTCGCCCGTGATTGCATCACTAATCGTGAAGTCCTCGATGTGCCGGGCCGGGTCGGAGCGGAAGCCCAGGTGCCCCTGGAACCGCGACTCGAGCTCGACGAGGACCTGCTCGTCCTCCTTGCGCAGGCGCTCGAGCACGCTCGGGTGCACGACGATCTGCAGCTGGATCGCCTGGCGCTCCTCCTTCCGCTTCCTCAGGATGGCCGCCAGCTGGCGCTGGATCTCGACGCTCATGCTCAGGCCCGACTTCACGATGCCCCGGCCGCGGCAGTACGGGCAGTCCGTGTGCATGGCCGACAGGATGCCCTCGTCCACCCGCTGGCGGGTCATCTCCAGCAGGCCGAGCTGCGAGATCGGCAGCGCGTTCGTGCGGGCCTTGTCCGACTTCAGCGCGTCCCGGAACTTCTTGTAGACGGCGTTCCGGTGCTTCTTCTGCTTCATGTCGATCAGGTCGATCACGATCAGGCCGCCGACGTTCCGCAGCCGGAGCTGGCGGGCGACCTCCTCGGCCGCCTCGCAGTTGACCTCGTAGATCGAGTCTTCCTGGGACGAGGCGCCCTTGTGCCGGCCGGTGTTCACGTCGATGGAGATCAGGGCCTCCGTCTCCTCGAAGATGATGCAGCCGCCGGACTTCAGGTTCACCTTCCGCCGGAACGCCTGCTCGATCTGCCGCTCGACGTCGAAGTGCTCGAAGACGGGCGTGTGCCCCTGGTAGAGCTGGATGCGCGACTTCGTGCGGCGCGAGATCCTCCCGGCCAGGTCCCGGATCTGCTCGTAGCGCGGCTCCGCGTCGATCACGATCCGGTCCACGTCCTCGGTCAGCCAGTCGCGGACCACCCGCTCGACGAGGTCCGGCTCCTGGTACAGGCAGCAGGGCGCCTTCTTCTCCGTCATGCCCAGCTGGAGCTGCGACCAGATCTCGGTGAGCGAGCGCATGTCCCGCACGAAGCTGCGCTGATGCGCCTCGGCGCCGACGGTCCGAACGATCAGGCCGAGCCCGTCCGGGGTCGGCAGGCGGCCGAGGATCTTCTTGAGGCGCGTGCGCTCCTTCTCGTCCGCGATCTTCCGCGAGACGCCCTTCAGGCGGGTGCCGGGCAGCATGACGAGGTAGCGGCCGGGGATGCTCAGGTTGGCCGTCACGCGCGGCCCCTTGGTGCTGATCGGCCCCTTGGTGACCTGCACCACGATCTCGGAGCCCACGGGGAACATCTTGGCGATCTGCTCGCTGGAAACCTTCCGCCGGCGCGAGCCGCCCCCGCCGCCGCCGGAGCGCCCCTCCTCCGCCGCCTCGAGCCGCTGGTCATCCTCCGGGATCATGTCCCAGTAGTGCAGGAAGGCGTTCTTGCGCATCCCGATGTCCACGAACGCGGCCTGCAGGCCGTCCTCCAGGTTCTGAACGCGCCCCTTGTAGATGCTCCCGACGATCCGCTCCTCCGTCGGATGCTCGACCTGGTACTCCTCGAGCTTCCCGTTCTCCAGGATCGCCACGCGCGTCTCGAGCGACTCGCAGTTGACGATGATCTCGCGCTTGAACGACTTCTTCCCGAACTTGAACCCGAACACCGAGAATCTCATAGTCTTGTTCCCCTAGCTTTCCCGCCGATGAATGTGAACGCTCTGGATGATCCCGAGCGCGATCAGGGCCGCCAGCACGAACGATCCGCCGTAACTCACCAGCGGCAGCGGCAGCCCCTTGATGGGCATCAGGCCCACCGTCATGGCGATATTCACGAATACGTGGCCGAACAGCATGACCACCAACCCCACGCACAGCAGGCGCCCCAGCTTGTCTGTCGCCGTCATCGCCGTCCACATGCCGCACGTCAGCAGGATGGCGTATAGCGTCAGCAGCACGACCGCCCCCGCATATCCCGTTTCCTCCGCGATCACGGCGAAGATGAAGTCCGTCGGCGCCACGTTCCGGGGCAGGAACCCCAGCAGGTTCTGGGTTCCCTTCCGATACCCCTTGCCCGTCGAGCCGCCCGACCCCACCGCGATGATCGACTGCTTCCGATTCCAGCCCGTCTTCCGGGTGTCCTGCCGGTCCGGCTGGACGAACACGCGGATCCGGTCCTGCTGGTAGCCGCTGAGGCCCGTCATCCGCTGCAGCCGGGCCTCCGCCTCGTCGCTCATGCCCAGCCGCTCCGGCAGCAGCATGACACCCAGCACGAACGCCACCACCAGCGCCCCCACGCCGAGCATGGCCGCCAGGTACCGGCCGCTGATCCCGCCGACGAACATCATGGCCAGCGTGACCGGCGTCAGGATCATGGCGGACCCGAGGTCCGGCTCCTTCATGATCAGCACCATCGGCACCCCGACGATCGCCAGCGCGATCCCCAGCGTCCGCAGACGCCGCACCTCGAGCCCCGGCTGGCTCAGGTACCAGGCCAGCGTGACGATGATGGCCACCTTCGCCAGCTCCGATGGCTGCAGGCCGACTCCGAACAGGTTCAGCCACCGCCGGGCCCCGTAGATCGGCGCGCCCATCACGAGCACCAGGACCAGCGCCGCGCACGCGAGCAGGTAGTACCACCAGGCATTCGTGCGGAACCTCCGGTAGTCCATCAGGGCCGCCGCCGCATAGAAGACCGAGCCCAGCAGCACCCACGAGATCTGCCGCTCGTACAGCACCGCCAGGTCGCGGCGCGTGTGCCCGGCGCTCGAAATGAACACGATCCCGATGACGATCAGCGCCAGCGCCGTGATCGCCATCGTCCAGTTCATCCGGCCCAGGACCCGAAGCCGCCTGAGGCTAAGAAGATGCCGCATCCGCCCCTCCCGTCGCTGCGCCCGAGAAGATCCCCTCCATCAGCATCCGCATGCGCGGCGCCACCGTCACGCCGCCGGACACGGCCTCCTCCACCACCATCACCGCCGCGTACCGCGGCTGATCGAACGGCGCGAACACCATCATCCATCCGCGCTTGCGCCGCCCGTCGGGGGTCGCGTACTCCGCCGTGCCCGTCTTGCCGGCCATCTCGGCCTGCGGGATCCGCGCCCGCTTGCCGGTGCCCGATTCCGCCTGGATGACGTCGTGCATGCCGCCCTTCACCAGGTGGAGTGTCCCGGCCGACCACCGCAGGTCCACCGCGTCGGCCAGCGCGCGCGGGGTGAAGGACTCCGCGCCCTTGGGCCGCACCCCAAGCACCAGCCTCGGCCGCCTCAGCACCCCGTCGTTCGCGATCGCCCCCGCAACGACCGCCATCTGCAGCGGCGTCACCCCCAGCGCCCCCTGCCCGATCGACACGTTCGCCGTGTCCCCGTCCCGCCACCCGTCGTGCATCACCCGCCGCTTCCAGGCCGCGTCGGGCAGCAGGCCGGCCGCCTCGAAGTCGAGCCCCACGCCGGTTCGGCGCCCCAGCCCGACCGACGCGGCCACCTGGCAGATCGATTCGTAGCCGGTCCGCAGGCCCAGGTTGGCGAAGTAGGCATTGCAGGACTGCTCGATCGCCTTGTTGAGGCTGATGCGGCCGTGCCCGTGCTCGTTCCAGCACCGCATGCGCGCCGCGCCGATCATGACGTACCCCGGGCAGTCGAACTCCGTGCCGCCGGTCGACCGTCCGCTCTCGAGCGACGCGATCGCAACCAGCGGCTTAAAGATGCTGCCCGGCGGATACACGCCCGCGATCGCGCGGTTCAGCAGCGGCACGCGCTCGTCGTTGGTCAGCACCTGCCACGCCTCGGAGGGTATGCTCGGCACGAAGCCGTTCGGGTCGTAGCCCGGCGAGCTCGCGAGCGCCAGCACATCGCCGTTTCGCGGATCGATCACCACGGCCGCACCCGGCACCCCGCCCATGGCATCCTCGGCCAGCCGCTGGATCCGCGCGTCGATCGTCAGCATGACATCCGATCCGGCGGTCGGCGGCTCCTCGGCCAGGACGTCGTACTGGTAGCCGCGCGCATCGACGCGGATGATCCGCCGGCCCGGCCGGCCGCCGAGAAGCAGATCCAGCTGGCGCTCGAGCCCCGCCTTGCCGCTCATCTGGCCGAGCGCGTAGTCGAACGGCTCACCCGAGCCCGGCTTGGGATCCGCGCGGCCGACGTACCCGAGCAGGTGCGAGGCCAGCGCGCCCTCCGGGTACTGGCGAACGGCCTCGACGCTCACGTCCACGCCCGCCGACATCCCGCCCGACTCGGCCAAGCGCGCCAGCGCCCGCGCATCGAGATCCACCCAGGCCAGCAGCGGCAGCGGCAGCCGCCGCCGGATGTGCGACCGAACGTCGTCCGGACCGATGTGGGGATCGAGCTCCAGCACGCGCGACAGGTTGGTGACGGTCTCCGTGGCCGAGGCCACGGTCCGCTCCCAGCTCCCCGGCCGGCGCAGGTGCTCGAGGCGCAGCGCCACGCCGTAGCTCGCCCGGTTGTCCGCAAGCGGCACGCCCGCGCAGTCGAGGATCCGTCCGCGCTCGCCCGGAAGGCGGATTCGCCGGACGCTCTGCTGCACCAGGCTGTTCTCGTACCCGGGGCCGCGCGCGACCTGAACGTTCCAGAGCACGACGAGAAGGAAGGCCAGGCAGAACAGCATGCCGAGCAGCACGATGCGGCAGCGCGTCTGGCCCGGATCGTATTGGGGAAGGCCGGTCATCTACCGCTCCTTCTCCGACCGGAGCCCGACCAGGCGCTCGAGCCTCAGGTTCACCGCAAACACCACCGGCACCGCCACCATTCCGAGCAGGGCGCTGCCGGCCGCCTTGAGCGCCAGCCTCCAGAGCGGCAGCTCGACCGAATAGTCGCCGCCCGCCGACAGCGCCACATACGACACCGCCGTGAATCCCGCCGCCAGGCCCGCGCCCAGCAGGATGAGCGTGACCGATGAGTCCGCAAAAATGGAGTCCCGATAGCGGTGCAGCAGCACCGCCGCCAGCGTGAACCAGAATGCCGAGCAACCGAGCGGGACCAAGCTCAGGCTGTCGTGCAGGACGCCCGCTCCGATAGCCGCGAGCACCAGCAGCCCGAAGTCGTGCTTCACCGCATAGAAGACGACGACGCCGAGCAGGATCGGCGGCTTGGCCTGCGCCAGCACGGCGACCGGCGGCGCCAGGCTCTGCACCACCACCGCGCAGAACAGCATGAAGGCGAGGATCAGCAGCGTCACGGGGTCCCTCCCCGCGCCCGACCGTTCGGCACGACGTACAGGACGGAGAGCCGCCCGAGGTCCGCCGCGGGCGCAATGTCCGCATGCTGAAACAGGCCCGACTCGTCCGGATAGAGGCGCGTCACCCGCCCGATCCGCAGCCCCGCCGGAAACACGCCGCCGAGGCCGGTGGTCACGACTTCGTCGCCCGCCACGAGATCGGCATCCTTCGGCAGGTAGTCCATCCTCGGGAGCGCCGGGGCCGCCAGCATCGAGAGCGAGGGCGTGCCGCCGAGCGAGACGCCCAGCCCGCATATCACGCCGAACGAGCCGGTCCTTTGGATCTGTGCGGATACGCGGCTGTTCTCATCGGACAGCAGCAGCACCTCGCACGTGACGGGTGTGACCTCGATCGTGCGACCGACCACGCCATCCATGGTCACGACCGCCAGGTTGGTCGCCACGCCATCGACGCGGCCCTTGTTCAGCCGCACGGTCTGCCACCAGCCGGTCACGTCGCCGCGCGCGATGACCTCGCCGGGGATGAGGGTCAGGTCGGGCCGGCGCACGAAGCCCAGAGCCGCGCGCAACTCGGCATTCTCGCGCTCGAGCGTCGGAATACGGGCGGCTTCGAACTGCAGGCGCCGGACCTCGGCTTCCAGCCGCTCCCGCGCGGCCGCCGGCTCCGTCAGGCGGCCCAGCCTCCCGAAGAAGCCGCCCGCGCCGCGCGCCGACGCCGACCCGAGATGCAGATACGGGGCCAGCGCGCGCCGCAGCCCGGCCTTCACGGAATCCGTCAGCACCGACGGCAGGTTGAACACCGTCAGCACCAGGACCGTCAGCACGACGAACAGCAGATATCCCCTAGACCTCAACCCGGCTCCTCGCTGCCCGGCGGCCGTCCGCCGCCTCCCCGGGGGGAAGGGCGATCAGCGCCCGGGCATAACCGGCGGCCGGAACAGTCCGGCGGCCGGGGCCCAGACAGGCGAGGAACGGAGCGCGCGGCGGGCCGCCGCGCGTCAGTAGTTGCGGTCGGACGCCGCGACCTTGCGGAGGAAATCGAGCTCGTTGAGAACCACGCCGGCCCCCTCGGCCACGGCGCTCATCGGATCGTCGGCCCGGTGGACCGGCAACCCTGTCTGCTCGGCAATCAGCTTGTCGAGGCCGCGCAGCAGCGAGCTTCCGCCCGCCAGCACCATGCCCCGGTCCACAAGATCTGCTGACAGCTCCGGAGGGCAACGCTCCAGAGTTGTCCGAATGGCATCCACGATGGACGAGATCGGCTCCTGAAGAGCCTCGCGAATCTCCTCGGAGGTGATCGTGAGGGTCTTCGGCAGCCCGGCTACCATGTCCCGGCCCTTGACCTCCATGCTCATTTCCTGCTCAAGGGGGTAGGCCGATCCGATCGCAATCTTGATCTCTTCCGCCGTCCGCTCGCCTATCATCAAATTGTATACGCGCTTCATGTACTGCGTGATGCAGTCGTCCATCTCGTCGCCGCCGACGCGGACGCTGCGGCAGAACACGATTCCCGCCAGGGAAATAAGCGCAACTTCGGTCGTTCCGCCTCCAATGTCGACGATCATGTTGCCTGCCGGCTCCTGGACCGGCAGGCCGACGCCGATGGCGCTCGCCATCGGCTCCTCGATCAAGTACACCTCGCGGGCTCCGGCATGAGTCGCCGAATCCTTCACAGCCCGCTTCTCAACTTCGGTAATTCCGCTCGGCACGGCGATGATCACGCGCGGGCGAACCCACTTGCGGCTATTGTGCACGCGCTTGATGAAGTAGCGCAGCATGGCTTCGGTGATCTAGAAGTCCGCGATCACGCCGGCCTTCATGGGCCGGATGGCGACGATGTTGCCGGGTGTGCGTCCGAGCATGCGCTTGGCTTCGTCCCCGACCGCAAGCACGCGCCGGGTTCCGGCTTGGATGGCCACCACCGAGGGCTCGCGCAAGACGATCCCGCGGTCTTTCACGTACACGACCGTGTTCGCCGTGCCGAGATCGATGCCGATATCGTCGGAAAACAGGCCCAGCAAGAAGTTTACGGCGTTCATCACATGCACCCGGCCCCGGTCCCCCATGCGCGGCGGGAATCCGGTAATAGGTCGCGAGACTCTGCCCGAACCCGCTCTCCGGCGTCAAGCAGGAAAACTCGCTCGTCAGTCGACGCTGAGCTGGCACGACTCGAGCATATGCTCGATCGATTCCGCGTAGATCTGCTCGGTCGTGTACCGCGGCTCGTAACCCAGCAGGCGGCGGGCCTTTGCGATGCTGCAGCACGGCGAGTGCGCGACGTGCTCCTCGATGATGCGGGCGGAGGTCTCACTCACATGCTGGCGCATCTGGGCCAGCGGAACGAACTGCAGATTCGGCCGGGCGCCGAAGAGCGACGCCACCGCCTGGCAGCATCCGGCCAGGCTCATCGCGTAGGGAGCGACCGCGCTGAAACTCTCGCCCAGCGACTGGCCCGGCCGGTCGAGCGCTCGCTCGCACAACTGGGCAATGTCGTCGGCGTGCACGTGGTGAATCGTCGCCAAGCCGGTGTCGGGCAGAACGACGGGCTCGCCCCGCGCGAGCTTGCGATAGACGCCCGTGCCGTCGCGCGAGCCCTGCGGGTCGATCGGCAGCCACCGGCGGCCGCTGATATGGCCCGGATGCAGGATGGTGACCGGAAACCCCTCGGCGGCGTGCTTCCCGGCCAGAAACGCCTCGATCTCCGCCTTGCGCCGCCCGTATTCCGTGCCGGGACGGCGCGGGTCAGACTCCTCGCACGGAACGCGCACCGACGGCCCGTACGACCATATCGTGCCGATGTGAATGAAATGCCGGATCCGCCCCCGGAATGCGTCGACCATCACCCGGTTCTGCTCGGGCGTGTAGGCCGTGACATCGATGACCACGTCCGGATCGAGCGCGGCCATTCGCCGCTTCCACGCATCGGACATCTCCTCGGCCAGCCGGTCGGCGGCGATCCACTGAACCCTGGGCCAGCCGATCCGCGCGTCGGTGTACTGCGGCTGGGTCCGGCGCGCGACGACGCTGACCTCGTGCCCGGCCCCGACCATCCGGGGAACGAGGTAACTGCCGATGTGCCCGGTGCCACCCACGATGAGAATCTTCACGCCCTGCTCCTTTCGCGCCATCCTGTTCCGGCCACGCCAGAATCGAAACAACCACAGAATATCGAGGAAGGATATCCTCATGTCGAACTTACTTCACTTCGGGATTCTGCGGTTCGATATCCGGCCCCGTACCGGAGCGCCCCCGCCCCACCGTTCCGAGTCCTCGACCGAACAGGGCGAACCGCGGCGCGGCTTGGGTCGTCCCGAGTCTTCGGAAGATCTTGATTTGAGGGGGTGGTTTCCGGTACTAGGCGGCACTCAATGAAACACGCGAAGCACGACTTGGCGCAGGTGGTTCCGCACTTCCCGATCGAGGGCCGCTTCCTCGGGGCCGAGCCGTACGGCAGCGGTCACATCAACGACACCTACGTTTCCTACTGGGACGTCGGCGGACGGAAGGTCCGGTCCCTCCAGCAGCGCATCAACCACGCGATCTTCAAGAACCCGCCGGGCGTCATGGACAACATCCTGCTCGTCACCCGGCACCTGCGCCGGAAACTGGAGCAGGTCCCGGGCTCGGAGCCCGACCGCGAGACCCTGACCGTTGTCCCGGCCCGCGACGGCACGCCCTACTACCGCGATCCCGAGGGAAACTACTGGCGGACGTACATCTTCATCGAAGGGGCCGCGACGTACGACGTCTGCCAGGGCCCCGCCCAGGCGGCCGAGGCCGCCCGCTCGTTCGGGCGGTTCCAGCAGCTGCTGGCGGACCTCCCGGCCGACCAGCTCCACGAAACGATCCCCTTCTTCCACCACACGCCGCGCCGGTTCGCGACGCTGGAGGACGCCATCGCCCGCGATGCCGCCAACCGCTGCGCCTCGGTCCGCCCGGAAATCGAGTTCGCCTTGGCGCACCGGAACCTGGCCGCCAGCGTGACGAGCCTCCTCGAAAGCGGCGAGATGCCCGTCCGCGTGACGCACAACGACACGAAGCTCAACAACGTGATGCTCGACGATCGCACGGGCCGGGGCGTCTGCGTGATCGACCTCGACACGGTGATGAAGGGATCCGTCCTGTACGACTTCGGCGACATGATGCGAACCTGCACGCGCACGTCGGTGGAGGACGAGACCGACCTCTCGACGGTGACGGTGGACATGCAGGTGTTCGAGGCGGCGACGAAAGGCTATCTCGAAACCGCCCGCGAGTTCCTCAAGCCGATCGAGCGCGACATGCTCGCCCTCTCGTGCCGCCTGATCACGTTCACGATCGGCATCCGCTTTCTGGCCGACTACCTGGCGGGCGACGTCTACTTCAAGACCCACCACCCGAACCAGAACCGCGACCGATGCCGCGTGCAGTTCCGCATGATCTCCGAGATGGAGCGCCTCCAGCGCGAGATGGAAGCCATCGTGCGAAAGCACGCCTGAGCGGGGATGCTTGGTGGTCGAATATCGAAGGACGGACTCGCCCCTGACCCACCGTTCCGAGTCCGCGACGGAACGGGGCGAACCGCGGCGCGGCTTGGGTCGCCCCGAGTCCGCGAGGGGTCCAAAGGCGGACGCGTCAGCTTGGCCCAGGTGCAAGGCGTCGCGGGCGGCGCTGTACTCCTGTACGCGCCGCCCGCGACAACGCAGCAGATGGGCCAAGATCACGCGCCCGCCTTTGGCCCAAGCCGTGTCGCTTCCTCAACGACAGCCGCTCGCCCCCATCGAGGACGATCTCAACAGGCACCGGGCGACGAGGCCGTCGCCCCTCCCGCGACGCGGCAAGAGGGTCGTCACGAGCACCGTATAGCAGAGTCTCGAAGGCCAGCCGGCCCCCCCTGCCCCACCGTTCCGGAGTCCGCGACCGGAACGGGGCGAACCGCGACGCGGCTTGGGTCGCCCCGAGTCTGCGAGGGGTCCAAAGGCGGACGCGTCAGCTTGGCCCAGGTGCAAGGCGTCGCGGGCAGCGCTGTACTCCTGTACGCGCCGCCCGCGACAACGCCGCAGATGGGCCAAGATCACGCGCCGCCTTTGGCCCAAGCCGTGTCGCTTCCTCAACGCCAGCCAACCGACCAATCGAGGACGAGCCGGGGCTCGATGCGCAGCGGCCCTGCGACTGAGAGGCGGCGTCAGGGGGCGACGTCTTCCCAAGGGAAATACGCGGGCAGGTCGAACAGGGGGGCCAATTCGCGGAAGAAGGCCAGGTGGCCGAGCGGGCCCGGGTGGATGGCATCGCTCATGCGCGGCCACAGCCCGTTCGGATCGGCCACCGGGTGACGCGCAGCAAACGCACGGGCCGTCCACGCGGCGTAGTGATCGCACACGAGACAGCCCGCCTCCCGCCCGACCGCGGCCAGCCGCTCGGCGTAGGCCCGGACCGGACGCGACGGCGACTCCCACGCCCGGCCCGCCGCCGGCTGCTCCGGCGGGAGCGGCAGGCCGTTCAGGGTCACAACCGGGTTCGGCGTACAGACGAGCACCTCGCTCCCGCCCGCCTCGCGAATCCGTCGGATGAGCTCCCGCGCATCGGCCGCAAAGGCGTCGAGCCCCGCCTCCCGCCGCGTCGCGTCGTTCATCCCGAGCGCAACGATCACGAGGTCCGGTTGAAAGCGCAGGACGTCCCGATCCAGCCGTCCCAGCGCATCCCGGACGGTCGAAGCGCACCGCCCGGAGTTGACGAGGGTGAACGCGCCGGCGCCATAGCGCTCGAACAGAGCCTCCCCGAGCAGGCCCACCCAGTTCTGTCGGCCCTGGGTGTGAAAGGTCAGCTGCGTGTTCGAGTCGCCCAGCGCGACGATCGTCGCGTGCTCCCCGCGCGCCAGCTTGTCGAGCGTCCGATTCATCTCACGAGCAGGCGTCGAGAACCTTGCGGATCATGCTCTCGCGGGCCTCGATGCTCTCGCAGAGCCGGAACTGAATCCGGGCGCGGCCGAGGTTCTGCTCCTCGTGGCGCACCTTGAAGTACGGGTTGCCCGCGAGGTAGTCTTGGAAGAACCGCAGGCCCAGCTCGAACGTGATCAGCCGGATCGAGTCGAAGAGATAGCGGCGGTCGGCGGCGGTCAGGAAGTCCCGGGCGTACGACATGTAGCCCTTGATCACGGCCTCGCACAGGTCCACATCGAAGTAGACATCTGTCAGCTTCTCCGCCTCTTCGCCCGCCGGGTTGCACACGGACCGCAAGGCGTCGCCAAAGTCGTAGTGGATCAGCCCGGGCTTCACCGTGTCCAGGTCCACGATGCTGGTCCCCTTGCCGGTGAAGTCGTCGATCATGATGTTCGTGACCTTCGGGTCGCCGTGCATCAGGCGCAGGCTGAGGTCGCCGCGCTCGCGGGCGGTCTCGAGCACGCCGGCCAGCTCGCGCCGGGCCTCGACGAACCGGCTGAGCCGGCGCGCCTCGACCGATGCGTCCAGCCGGGCCGCGACGTCCTTCAGCCGGATCGTGTCGTCGTACTTCTTCAGGTACAGCGGCGTCACGTGGAAGCCGGGCAGCGTGTCGCGCAGACGGACCGGATCGAGGTCCGAGATCAGCCGGTGAAACTGCCCGAGCACGGCGCCGACCTCGAGCGCGTGCTCCGCGCCCTGCGCGGTGTCGTGCGCGGTGGCCGAGGCGATCAGCGTGATCATCCGCCAGTACTCGCCATCGTCGCTGATCACGAAGTCCTTGCCGTCGCGGGCCGGAATCACGCGCGGAAGCTGCCAGATGCGGTCCGCCTGATCCGCCTCCCGCTCCAGCCGCCGGTGCACGTGGTCCGTGACCACCCGCATGTTCTCCATGATCCACTCCGGGTGGTTGAACACGCGCTTGTTAATGCGCTGGACGATGACGCGCTCCTCGGAGAAGGTCGTCCGGAAGATGGCCAGATACGTGTCGTTGACGTTGCCCTTGCCGGTCGGGTTGATGGTCACCAGTCGACCGGCGATCGTGAACTGCTTGGCGATGTCCGCAAGGTTCATGCTGCCTCTCAGTTGGCCCACTGTAAAACGCGCCGGTGATTCTGACAGCCGCGCCGGCTTGTGGAAAGCGCAAAGGCCACGCGAATGTCGCGAAGGCCAGACAACTCCCCTGGCTTACCGTTCCGAGTCCGCGACGGAACGGGGCGAACCGCGATGCGGCTTGGGTGTCGCCACGAGTCTGCGAGGGGTCCGCACGGCGGCGTGGCAGATTGCCCCGGATGCAAGGCGCCGTTCGGCCCAAGCCGTGTCGCCTCCTCGATGCCACCCGCATGGCCCATCGAGGACGGGCGCGAGCGCGCCAGGCACCCGGCGGCTCCTACGCCGCCGCCACTCCGCGGCACCGCGTCGGCGATACGGCCGTCAGCGGGGGAGCGGAGGCGGCAGGCCGGGGAGGCCCACGAGGTCCGACGGGACGATCATCGCCAGGTCGGACGGATGGCGGTAGTTCAGCATGGCGAGCGCGATCGTGTTCCGCTCCGCGTCGCGTCGCGCGTGGATCGCATAGCGGAAGCACCAGCGGCCGACCTCATCGAAGTGGCCCAGCGGGTACGCGCGGCCGCGGCGGGCCACAATGCCGCCGGCCCGCCCCTTCTCGAACGCCGGCCCCCGGATCTCGCGGTAGTGCCGGTTCAGGAACTCCACGGCCCAGTCCTCCAGCGATCGCTCCCGCAGCACGACGTCCGCGAGCGGAAAGAAGCACAGGTGGAGGCGGCGCAGCCGCCACTCGAACACCAGGATCTTGCGGCCGGCCACGAGCGTCGTGCTGAACAGCCGCCACTCGGGCCGCAGGCGGAACGAGACGTCGAAGAGCGCCCACGGCACCGCAGGCCCGGGATGCGCCCGGAACGATTCGGCCAGCCGGCGCACGACCCGCGGCGGCTCCCGCCGGCTGACACCCTCGAAGTGCAGCCGGAAGCACGCGAACAGCCCGCCCTCGGGCGCGAGGTGGAACGCCGTGGCCAGGTGCCGGCGCTCGGGCATCGCGTACAGCTGCGCGGCCCAGCCCGCCGGCAGGCCGGGGATCGCCTCGGCCGACGCCGCGGCCAGGCGCAGCTGCCCGTCCGCCTTCGCGTAGCGCTCCCGGACGCGCGCCAGCTGGATCGGCTCGCGGGGCCGAGTCCACTCCGCCTCGAGCCGGACGCTGCAGTCGTCCTCCATCGTCACGCCGGTGACGCGGTTCGCGAAGTCGTACGCGGACAGGTCCCAGTCGGACGGCACCGCGAAGGAGACGCCGTCCCAGGCGAACTCGCGCGCGTCGGAGGTCTCGGTCTCGGGGTTCACGCCTGTCGCCATCCGGGTGTTCGGGAGCACGCGGGATCCGGGCCGCGGCCGGTCACGCGAGCGTCCGGCCGTCGATCGTTCCGACCTGGATCTCGATCTCGCCCTTGTTCGCCACGCGGTCCACGGCGCCGTCCTTGATCCACACCACGACGTCGGATGCGGACAGCATCTTCATGTCGTGGGTGGCCGTGATCACGGTGATGCCGAGGTTGGACTTCATCTCGCCGATCAGGTTGATGATTTCCTCGCCGGTGTGCAGGTCGAGGTTCCCCGTCGGTTCGTCCGCCAGGATG
>CAYSLU010000071.1:0-7455 GCA_964431965.1 uncultured Verrucomicrobiota bacterium | reverse complement strand
GGCTCGTTCACGAGCGCGCGGGCGATGGCGATGCGCTGCTGCTGGCCGCCGGAGACCTGCGACGGCAGGTGGTGCAGCCGGTGCCCGAGCCCCACGCGCTCAAGGGTGCGGGCCGCGTCCCGGCGCGCCTGGGCCGGGGACACACCGTAGAAGATGCGGGCGATGGCCACGTTTTCCAGCGCCGTCATGGCCGGGATGAGGTTGAAGCTCTGGAAGATGAACCCGATCTTGTGGCACCGCACCCAGGCGAGCTGGCTGGCCGAGAGATCCTTCAGGCGGTACCCCTCGATGAGCACCTCGCCCGCGGTCGGCGTGTCGAGCCCTCCGATCATGTTGAAGAGGGTGGACTTCCCGGAGCCGGAGGGGCCCATGATGGACACGTAGTGCCCGCGCGGGATGTCCAGCGTCACCCCGCGCAGCGCGTGCACGCTCTCGTCTCCCATGTGGTAGACCTTCGTGACGTCACGGATCTGGACGATGGGCTCCATTATTCCTCAATCCGCATGGCGTCGACCGGCTCCTTCTTCGACGCCCAGTAGGCCGGCGCGATCGAAGCCAGGATCGATATCAGGGCGCCGACCAGAAAGGACACGGACACGGACTTCACGACCGCAAGCACGGGAAAATACCGGAACAGGTAGGCGCCGTACGCGGAGGCGGCCACCCCCAGCGCGACCACGATGCCGATGCCGATCCCCATCAGGGTCCCCACGATCCCCTGCAGCGACGACTCGATGAAGTAGCTCTTCACGATGAACGAGTCGAGCGCGCCGAGGCACTTCATGGTCCCGATCTCGCGGATCCGCTCCGTGACCGACATGAGCATGGAGTTCACGATCCCCACCAGGCAGGCGAAGAGCGACAGCCCGATCAGCAGCAGCATCATCGTGTCCGTCCGGCCGCCGGCGTAGATGTCCACCCCGCTCTTCTGCAGCAGGACGTTCAGCCCGTCGTCGTTCGCCGCCACCAGCGCCCGGGTGAGGTCGTTCGTGGCGAACATGTAGCAGAGGAAGGCGATGGCGAGCACGATGCCGAGCATCGTGATGACGGAGCGCAGCACGCGGCGCCGCAGGCCGGCCCAGCTGACCGTCAGCGCCACGCTCCACGGGATCGCCGTCTGCTCCGGAACCGCCGCTCGCGCCTTTTCCGTCATGCCCCTCGCTCCGACGCCGCTAGAAGATCAGCGGCGACATCATCTTCGTCAGGATCGTGAACGAAATCGAGATCATCGCCATGAGGCCCATGCCGCAGGAGAACCCCGCGAGGAGGACCGGGGCGTACTTGAGCCACATGTCCCCGAACCGCTTCCGCAGGTAGACGCGGCCGAACACGGCGCCCAGAAACTGGAAGATCATGATGCCGGGATAGGGCTCTCCCAGACCGCGCACCAGCCCGAAGAAGAGCAGCGTCGGAAGGCCGAACACGGACAGCGTGGCGAACATGAAGACGCCGACGCCGATCCCCGAGAAGAAATACGGCCACTTCCACGCCTCCATGAAGAGCGAGCCGCCCTCCAGGGTCGAGCTGTAGGTCAGGCTGGCGTTCTTGGCGTTCAGCTCCCACATCTTCTGCGCGAAGGGATAGGAGTCCGACGGCACCGGGGCCATGGACCAGAGGACGTTCGAAAAGATCAGGGACGAGACGACGATGATCGGGATCGTCACGAGCTGGGTCTTCACCTGGCTCTTGATCTTGGTCCCGGTCAGCTCCAGCACGCGGAACGCCGAGGTGGCCGGCCCGTAGTTCGGCAGCGGGGCCGGAGCGAACCAGATCTTCACGCCGTGGTAGCCGCTCAGGATGTAGGTCGCCTCGCGCACGTACGGGATCGACAGGGACTGCCCGCACAGCCCCTCGAGCTTCGCCGCCGCGTACGAGATCGTCGGCGTATAGATGGCCGCGTAGAACACGAAGAACTTCCAGGGGAACCCCTCGACCAGCCAGGTGGAAAGCGAGATCCAGAGCACGCTGTTGAACACGTAGATCCCGATCGCGATGAAGATCGAGAAGTCCCCGCGCTTCACATTGTTCGTCACCAGCCGCTTCCAGATGCCCGGCCCGGCCGGGGCCGCGGCGGCCGCGTGGGTATCCCGCGCCCCCCGCCGGCGGGCGCGCATGGCCTGGACCGCCGGGCTGAAGATGCGCCAGAGGCTCACCATCGTCACCGCGATCGTCAGGCCCACGCCGAACGACAGGTAGAAGTCCACGTTGTTGCTGAACTGGGTGTCGATGAACCCCATCTGCGGGGTCCAGTTCGCCAGGATGCCGTTCCGGTACAGGATGGGGTTCACGATCATGGTCGCCACGAGGCCGATGATGCCGCCGATCACGGCCCAGAACGGGATGACCGTCCCGAGCAGGAACGATCCGATGTTGGTCGTGAAGTTGAGGGGCACGGCCGGCAGGTACTTCGTGATCTGCGGCGTGAAGTCGATCCACGGGATGGGCAGCAGCTGCAGCGGCTTGGCCAGGATGGCCCCGGTGACCGCCGGGACCCCGATGTAGACCAGGCCGAACATCATGCCGAGCATGCCGCCGATCGAGAAGCACCGCCACCGCCAGCGCTCCTTGGAGCCCTTCGTCTCGGTCAGGGCCACGATACCGGAGGCGCCGACCGGCGCCATCGGGTACGGCAGCTCCTCCACGTCGTTCGTGATCCGGTAGAGCACATACCCGAGGCCGTAGCTGTCCATCTGGCCGATGATCACGGAGAGCGACACCATCGCGATCGGCGCGATCCACGCCTTGGTGAAGAAGGTCCGGCCGGCCTCCTTGATCAGATCCTCCGACGGCGCCCACCAGTTCGGGATCTCCTGGGCCACGCCCATCGCCTTCGCGAAGTCGGACTGCACGTAGTACTGATTCCACAGCAGCCCGCTGAACGGCGAGGCCACGGCCAGGCCCGCCATGTAGTACAGGATGAAGACCTCCTGCATCTTCAGATCCTTGAGCGAGCGGCGGGCGATTTCGGCGAAGATGATGATCGTCACCCACTGCGACGCCGAGCTGATGTCCGAGCTGGCGCCCGCGAAGAGCGAGAGGTACATGGCGGCCGGCATCATGACGATGCCGAGGAAAATGGCGCCGATGACGGTCTTCCACCCGAAGCCGTCGCGGAACTCGTCGGGCGGCGTCATCAGGCGCCGGTACCGGTCGAGCTCCCTGGTTTCCGAAGTGCTGGCCATATCCTGCCGCGCGTCCTACCTGATCACGATCGACACCACGTGCCGCTCCGCCAGCTGGCGCATGAACGTCGTCACGCTGAGCTCCGCCTCACGCCGGTTCGCCCGGTACTGCGCGACGAACCGGTTCACGATCTCCAGCACGTCCCGCCGCCCGTCGATCTGCCGGAACACGAACGTCCCGACCTCGTCGAGCTTCACCGTCCGCTCCATCACGGCCGGCTGGAAGCGCCCCCAGAACCCCTTCCGGCGCGGCGTGCGCAACACCAGGCTGACCCGGCCCGACTCCCCTTCGACCACCGTGACGCCGCCGTTCTGCACCGGCACGCCCGCCAGCGAGCGCCGCCGGTCGATGGGAGCTTCTTTCTGCCGGCCAAACACCGTGACTCCCCCTATGCGTGCTCGTCGCCGATGCGCCCGACCCGGATGTCCAGGTTCTTCCGCTCCTCGAGCCGGTCGAGCCGCCCGTCCCGGATCCACAGGATCCGGTCCGATACGTCGAGCATCTTCATGTCGTGCGTCGCGGAGATCACCGTGACGCGGTCCTCTTCCTTCAGCTGGCAGAGCAGCTCGATCATCTCGTGACCCGTCCGCACGTCCAGGTTGGCGGTCGGCTCGTCCGCCAGGATGATCACGGGGTCGTTCGCGATCGCGCGCGCCACCGCCACGCGCTGCTGCTGCCCGCCGGACAGCTCGTACGGCCGGTGGAAGATCCGGTTCCCCAGCCCCACCCGCTTCAGGATGTCCGCGCCCTTGTCGCGCGCGTCGTCGGGCGTCATGCCCGCAAACACCATCGGCAGCGTCACATTCTCAAGCGCCGTCAGCACCGGCAGGATGTTGTAGGACTGGAAGATGTAGCCGATCTTGTGGCAGCGCATCCACGCCAGCTCGTAGGAGTCGAGCTGCGCCACGTCGATCTCGTCGATGAACACCATGCCCTCGGTCGGCGCATCGATCCCGCCGATCATGTTGAACAGCGTGGACTTGCCCGAACCGGACGGGCCCATGATGGACAGGTACTCGCCCCGGAACACGTCCAGGGTGACCCCGTCGAGCGCCTTAGTCACGGCTTCGCCTTGCCCGTAGTAGCGCTTGACGTTGATCGCCCGGATGACGATGTCGCGATGGACCGGCGTTTCGGACACAGGCTCCTCCAAAGGCGGCATATGCTAGGGGGGTGCCTACGGGGCGTCAAGGCAACGCCGGTTCTCGTCGTAGACGGCCAGGATGTTGTCGAGCGGGATGTCGGCGATGTATTCCTGGCTTCCGGCCAGAATGTACCCGCCCCGATCGCGCGTCAGATCGAGATAGGATCGGACCTCCGCGCGCACGTCCGCCGCCTTTCCGAACGGCAGCGTGCCTTGTGTGTCCACCGCACCATGAAAGCTCAGACGGTCACCGAAGTCCCGCACCAGACCCGGCAGATCCATGCCGTCCGCCCGCACCTGGATCGGATCGAGGACGTCCACGCCGTCCTCGATCAGCAGGGGAATGATGGCCCGAACGCACCCGCAGGAGTGCTTCATCACCGTGCAGCCGAACGACCGCGACACGTCGAAGAACCGCTTCAGTGGCTGGCGGAAGAAGGCCGACCACATCTCCGGGGAAATGAACAGCCCGCGCTGGGTTCCGAAGTCGTTTCCAAAATAGGCGATGTCCAGCAGGCCGCCCGCAGCCTCCAGAAACCGGCGGGTCGCCTCGACCTCGTAGTCGACAAAGCGATCGATGACGGCCTGCATCACGTCGGGCTTCGTGTGCATCCACATGAGGAAGTTTTCCTGCCCGATCAGCCAACCGACCTCGTGGAAGAACGGGCTCCAGGGCGCCCCGAAGGTGGCATAGGTGTCGTGGTAGCGTCGGCACTCGGCCCGCACCCCGGAGAAGTCCAACCGGGCCGGGTCGGGCCAGGCATGCGCCATCACGTCGTCCACCGTGCTGTTTTCATCGAACGGTGAGATCGCGTTCGGCCGCCCGTCACCCGGGTCCGTCTTCCGGTGCCGAAGCCCCCACATGGTCCGCATGTAGCCATCGGCGTCCGGCCCCGTGTCGGGCTGGCCGTAGTTGGCCCCGATCCGCCGCATGTCGACGCCCAGGAACTGAAGCAGTTCCTCGTCGTCTCGGAGGCCCAGCCGCCGGATCAGCCCGTCGCTGACTTCGCGATGCGCGGAATAGTCCGCCGGGGCGCGGTCGGTCCGCCGATGCCCGATGGCCAGCAGCACGCGCTCGCGGGGGGTCAGGGATGCCACAGGCGCTCCGGGTATGTTCCCGCGGCGATGCGCGCGCGGATGCCGTCCACGACGACCGGCTTGTCGGCGGGATACGTGACGCCGAACCAGATTTCGGGCGTTTCGAGCACGCGTACCGTGGCCTGCCGTCCGCGGATCAGGTTGTCCACGACGGTTGGAATGAAGAACTCCGCCTTCGCGTCGCCCGCCGAGCGGTCGAGGAATGAGCGGAATTCCCGCTCCAGGTGCCCGAAAAGCGTCGGGGTGAAGCCCCACATGTTCATGGACGCGATCTCGCTCCCGGTCAATGGCGCCCACCCGCCATCCGCCGTGGCGAACCGGGCGCCAGCCGGCGTCTGCTCGATCTTGGTCCGCTCGACGACGCCTTGGAGGAATCCTCCGGCATCGGCCGCGCAGATGCCGCGCGCCACATGTCCGTGCTCGGAGAGCGTGTTCCGCAGGCGGAACCCGACCATCGCGTAGCGCGCGTCTGCCGCAGCCACTCCGCCCAGGAACTGGCCCAGAAACCGGTAGGACTCCCGCCCGTAGAAATCATCCGCATTGATTACGGCGAAGGGCTCGTGCACCGCGTCGCGGCAGGATCGAATGGCGTGCCCCGTCCCCCACGGCTTCTTGCGATCCCCCGGCACGGAGTACCCCGGCGGCAGGTCGGCCAGGTCCTGGTAGACATACGCGACCGGTATCCGGCCCTCGAGATGCGCGCCGATCTTCGCCCGGAAATCCGCCTCGATCTCGCGCCGGATGACGAACACGACCCGCCCGAAACCGGCGCGGAGCGCGTCGTATATCGAGTAGTCGATCACGATCTCGCCGGACGGCCCCACCGGATCGATCTGCTTCAGTCCGCCATACCGGCTGCCGATGCCGGCCGCCAACACCACCAAGGTCGGTTTCATCACGTCGCACTGCTCCCAGATGGCGCCGGGCCGGACGCTCCATTCGACCCCAGGTTCTTGCGCCGATTGGCTCTAAGAAGTAGCATTGACCCATGCCAAAGTCAAAAGTCGCCATCCTCCGGACATCGCCCGCCACCGTGCTCGAGGACTACCACCGGCTGATGAATCTGGCCGGCTACCAGGACGTCATCCGGAAGGACCGCGATACGGCCCTGAAGGTCAACATCAGCTGGCACTTCTTCTACCCCGGCAGCTCAACCACGCCGTGGCAGCTCGACGGCGTCATCCGCACGATGAAGCGCGACGGCTACGACCCGAAGCTCATCCACGCGTGCCACAACCGCACCGTGGTGATCGACGCCCACCTGGGCGAGCGCGAGAACAAGCAGATCAACGTGGTGCAGGCCCACGGGCTGCGGAACGTTCACCTCTACGAAGGCGAGGAGTGGGTCCATGTGCGCGACGCGGTGGGCGAACTGGCCGACCAGTTTCTGTGCCTGAACCAGGTCTACCCCGACGGGTTCATGATCCCGAAGCGCTTCATCGGCGAAAACATCATCCACCTGCCCACAGTGAAGACCCATGTCTTCACGACTACGACCGGCGCCATGAAGAATGCCTTCGGCGGCCTGCTCAACGAGCGGCGCCACTGGACGCACCCCGTGATCCACGAAACCCTCGTGGACCTGCTCATGATCCAGAAGAAGATCCATCCCGGACTGTTCGCCGTCATGGACGGCACCTTCGCGGGCGACGGCCCGGGCCCCCGGTGCATGGTCCCCTACACCAAGAACGTCATCCTCGCGTCGGCCGACCAGGTCGCGATCGACGCCGTGGCGGCAAAGCTCATGGGGTTCGATCCGCTGCGCGACATCAAGTTCATCCGCCTCGCGCATGAGCGGGGGCTCGGCTGCGGCGATCCGCGGGAGATCGAGATCGTGGGCGACCTCGACGCGGCAGCCGAAAACTGGCACTTCACCGGCCCGTTCCAGAAGATGACCTTTGCCAGCCGGATGCAACACAAAATCTACTGGGGCCCGCTGCGCAAGCCCATCGAGTGGAGCCTGAAGACCGTGCTTGCGCCGTGGGCCTACATCGCCAGCGTGATCTACCACGACTCGTTCTGGTACCCCA
>CAYSLU010000070.1:0-29465 GCA_964431965.1 uncultured Verrucomicrobiota bacterium | reverse complement strand
TGATGTAGCCGGTGTTGTCGGGAACGGGGTGGGTGACGTCGTCGCCGGGCATGGTCGTCGCCGCGAGGATGGTGATCGACCCGGCTCCTTCGAAGTCGACCGCCTTTTCATAGCGGGCCGCGAGCTGGCTGTACAGGTCCCCGGGGTAGCCCCGGTTCGAGGGGATCTGCTCCATGGTGATGGCGATTTCCTTCAGCGAGTCGGCGAAGTTGGTCATGTCCGTGAGCAGGACCAGGACCCGCCGGCCGCCGAGCGCGAACTGCTCGGCCACGGCGAGCGCGGCGTCGGGGACGAGCAGGCACTCGACGACCGGATCGGCGGCCGTGTGGACGAACATCACCGTGCGGGCGAGGGCGCCCTGCTCCTCCAGCGTGTCCCGGAAGTAGAGGAAGTCGTCGTACTTGAGGCCCATCCCGCCCAGGATGATGACGTCGACCTCCGCCTGGAGGGCGATGCGGGCGAGCAGCGGATTGTACGGCTCGCCGGCGCGGGCGAAGATGGGGAGCTTCTGGGACTCCACGAGCGTGTTGAACACGTCGATCATGGGGATGCCGGTGCGCACCATCTTGCGCGGGATGATGCGGCGGGCGGGGTTGACCGACGGGCCGCCGATCTCGATGGGCGAGTCCGACAGCGCGGGCCCGCGGTCGCGCGGCACGCCGCTGCCCGTGAAGATGCGGCCGAGCAGCCGGTCGGAGAACGGGATCCGCATCGGATGGCCGAGGAACCGGATGCGGGCGTCGGTGGCGATCCCCCGGGCGCCTGCGAAGACCTGGATCGAGACGACGTCGCCCTGCAGCCGGATGACCTGTCCGAGCGTCGAGCCGCGGCGCGAGACGATCTCCGCGAGCTCGCGGTAGCGAATTCCGCCGGCTTGGACCTCGATCACGTTTCCGACGATGTTGCGGATGTGGTGGTAGACCTTATGCATGAGCCGATGCCTCCGCGAGGAGCGCCTCGATCTGCGCCTGGCGCGTGCGGAACGGCTCCGTGCCGGCCGCCTCGCGATTCCACTCGCGCCCGACCCGGGTGAGCGTGTGGAAGAAGTGCCGGGCGGCGTCCGGGTCCGCGAACGTCAGGGGCGCGTTCAGGATGCGGACCATGACCGCGAACACCGCTCGCTGGCGGTCCGCCGGCGTGGCCGCGTCCACGGCGTCGTACGCATCCTGCTGCAGGTAGACGGCGTCGAGGAACTCGGCTTTCAGGTAGGTGACGAAATCCTCCATCGAGGTGCCTTCTTCGCCGACGACCTTCATCATCTGGCTGACCTCGTTGCCCTTGCGCAGCACCTCGCGGGCGCCGGCGACCTCCGCCTCGGGCACGACTCCGGCGTAGTGGCTCCAGCTTTCCAGCGGGTCGATGGCGGGGTAGCGCCGCGCGTCCGACCGGGCCCGGGACAGGCCGTGAAACGCCCCGACCACCTTGAGCGTGGACTGCGTGACCGGCTCGTCGAAGTTGCCGCCGGCAGGGCTGACCGTGCCGCCGATGGTGACCGAGCCCTGCTCGACGGTCTTCAGCCGGACGATGCCCCCGCGCTCGTAGAACCCGGCGATGACCGACTCGAGGTAGGCGGGGAAGGCCTCCTCGCCCGGGATCTCCTCGAGTCGGCCGGAGAGCTCGCGCAGCGCCTGGGCCCAGCGCGAGGTGGAGTCCGCCAGCAGCAGCACGTTCAGCCCCATCTGCCGGTAGTATTCCGCGATGGTGACGCCGGTGTAGACCGACGCCTCCCGGGACGCGACGGGCATCGAGCTGGTGTTGCAGATGATGACCGTCCGCTCCATGAGGCTGCGGCCGGTGCGCGGGTCGGGCAGCTCCGGGAACTCTCGGAGGGTCTCGACGACCTCGCCCGCGCGCTCGCCGCAGGCCGCGATCACCACCACGTCCACGTCCGCGTGGCGGCTCGTGATCTGCTGCAGCACCGTCTTGCCGGCCCCGAACGGGCCGGGGATGCAGTAGGTGCCGCCGCGCGCCACCGGGAAGAAGGTGTCGATGATGCGGATCTGGGTGACGAGCGATTCGGTGGGGCGCAGGCGCTCGGCGTAGGCCCGGATCGGCAGCTTGACGGGCCAGCGCTGGGAGAGGCGCACCTCGTGGATCCCGCCGCCCTCGTCCGCGAGTCGGGCCACGACCTCGTCCATCCGGCACCGCCCGGCGGCGCGGATCTCCGACACCGTGGCCGTTCCCGTCAGTCCGAACGGCGCCATGATGCGGTGCTGGAAGATGCCTTCGGGCACCCATCCGAGCGGCAGGCCGCCGGAGACGGCGTCGCCGACGCGGACGCACGGGGTGAACTCCCACTCCGCGTCGCGGGGCAGCGCGTCGAGGTAGGTGCCCCGCTGCAGGAAGAACCCGCACTGTTCGGCAAGCTGGGGCAGGGGGTTCTGGAGTCCGTCGAAGACCTGGCCCAGCAAGCCCGGCCCCAGGGCGGCCGCGAGCAGCTCGCCGGTGAACTCCACCGAGTCGCCCACGCCGACGCCGCCGGTGTCCTCGAACACCTGCAGGTCCGCGTATGAGCCGCGCACGCGCACGACCTCGGACATGAGGCGCATGTCGCCCGTGTGGGCGTACGCCACCTCGTTCTGGCCCACGGCGCCCTCGAAGGCCACCGTGATCATGTTCCCGTTGACGCCGACGATGCGGCCCCGTGTCGTGCTCATCGCTTCCTCATCCTCGCCGCTCCGGCGTCGCTCCGGCTTGCGCCAGCGCGGCGACCGCGGCATCGGCCGCCTGCCGGCCGGACTCGGGATCGAGCGCGGCCCATTTCCCGCAGAGCTTCAGCTTCAAGGCGTAGGCGAACACGGCCGCGATTGAAAACGGGCTCGTTCCCGCCAGCTCGTCCAGAGCCGCCCACCGGATCCGGTCGAGCTCCAGCTCGCGCTCGGCTGGCGTGCGGCGGGCGAACGCGTTCGCGACCGCCTGGCGCAGCGCCACGTCCATGCCGCTCTCCGGCCGGAGGAACGGGGCCGGGTCGATCGCCCGGCGCGCGGCGCGGCTTCGGGCCACGATGTTCCGCAGGCGCGTCTCCCTCGCCTCCCATCGCCGGGCGAAGCCGCTCGCCGGCTGGCCGACCCCCTCCGCCAGGGCGTCCAGCTCGGCCACGTCGCCCGCCCCGAGCTGCTCGCCGCAGGCCGCCCGAAACGCGGCGTAGGAGACAGCGGGCGCCGGCCCCAAGGTCAGCATCGGCAGGCTGGCCATGAGGTAGTAGCGGCTCATGGCGTCGGAGCGGAGCCCGCCCCGCGCATGAGCTCCGCAAGCTGGGGGCGGAGGAACTGGCACAGCGCATCGACGATGGCTTCGCGCGAGAAGTCGTGGTAGAGCCGATCGTCGGCCATGGACACGCGGAACCCCGACAGGACCTGCGGATCGCCCTGGATGGTCAGCCCCTTGTGGATGGCGTCCTGAAACTCCTTCATGAAGAAGTCGGCGACGGCCGACTGGCGGTCCTTGGGGACCAGAATGGCGATCCCGCTGCAGTCGCCCTCGCGGCTGATGTAGGACTCCACGATGCCGACGAGCATCTGCTGGAGGACCTCGACCGTGAGGGCACGGTCCACGGCGCGTCCCGCGATCGCGCGGAAGGCTCGTTGCACGCCATCCTCGACGGTGAGGATGGTGTCGCGGGCTGCCTGCTGGAGCGTCTGCCGGCCGCGGGCCTCTGCCGCGGCGGTGCTCTCGCCGGCTTCGGCGATCATCCGCCGGGCGCGCTCCCCCGCTTCGGCCACGATCCGGTCGGCGTGGGCCTTGGCCTCGGCGAGCATCTTTCGGGCTTCGACTTCGGCCCGGTCCACCCCGTCCTTCTGGATTCGGTCGAGCAGGCTCTGAAGGTCGTCGGCCATGGATGTCCTCCAGGGGGGAAGCCCGCCAGCCCCCCGAGGGGGCCGGCGGGCGTGAGGCCCGGTCAGGCCTGCGGAGCGGCTGGAGCAGCCGGCGCCGGAGCCGGCTCCATCGCCGCCATCTTCTGCAGCAGGTCGAACTTCGCGGCGACCAGCACATCGGCCCGATCCATGAGGATCTTGGCCGTCTCCGGATCGGCCTTCGTGAGGATCCGGAACCGGTTTTCCTTCATGGCGTGCTCGCTGAACTTCATCGTGGGCGGCTTGCTGTCGATCACGAGCGGGTTCTTGCCCTGCTTCGTCAGCTCGGGGTTGTAGCGGTACAGCGGGAAGTGGCCGCTGTTCACCGCTTCCTTCTGGTTCTGCAGGCCGCTCTCCATGTCGATGCCGTGGGCGATGCAGTGCGAGTAGGCGATGATCAGGGCCGGCCCGTCGTACGCCTCGGCCTCGGTGAACGCGCGCACCGTCTGGGTGGGGTTCGAGCCGAGGGCGACGGTCGCCACGTAGATGTTCCCGTAGGTCATCGAGATCATCCCGAGGTCCTTCTTCATCGACGGCTTGCCGCCGGCCGCGAACTTGGCCACCGCGCCCATCGGCGTGGACTTCGACGACTGCCCGCCGGTGTTGGAGTAGACCTCCGTGTCGAGCACGAGGATCTTCACGTTTCGGCCGGATGCCAGCACGTGGTCGAGCCCGCCGTAACCGATGTCGTAGGCCCAGCCGTCGCCGCCGACGATCCAGACCGACTTGCGGACGAGGTAGTCGGTGATCGGCGCGAGCTGGTCGCAGACGGGGCCGGGGCACTTCGCGAGCTTCTCGCGGAGGATCGCCACGCGCGCGCGCTGGTCCTCGACGCCCACCTGGGTCGACTGGTCGGCGTTGCGGATCGCGCCGAGCAGGTCGCGGTCGCCCGCCAGCCCCTGGCACCCGCCGGCGATCAGCTCGTCCACCAGCTGTCGGGCGCGGGCCCCGAACACGTCGACCGCGAGGCGCATGCCGTAGCCGAACTCGGCGTTGTCCTCGAAGAGCGAGTTGGCCCACGTCGGGCCCCGCCCGTCGCCGCGCGTGGCGTAGGGGGTGGTCGGCAGGTTGCCGCCGTAGATCGAGGAGCAGCCGGTGGCGTTCGCGATATACAGGTGGTCGCCGACGAGCTGGGTGAGCAGCTTGATATAGGCCGTCTCGCCGCAGCCCGCGCACGCGCCGGAGAACTCGAAGAGCGGGCGGCTGAACTGGCTGCCCTTGACCGAGCCCCGGTTGAAGAGCTTCTCGTCGACCTCGGGGATGCCCATGAAGAACGAGAAGTTGGCGGCCTCGGCCTCGCGCAGCGGGAGCTGCGGCACCATGTTGATCGCGCGCCGTCCCGTCTCCTGCTTGGTGGCCTTGTCCTTCTCGCGGCCCGGGCAGTTGAACACGCATGCCCCGCAGCCCGTGCAGTCCTCGGGCGCGACCTGCACCGTGAACTTCTTGCCGGCGAACTCCTTGCCCTTCGCGTCCACCGACTTGAAGGTGGGCGGCGCCTTCTGCAGCAGGCCGGGGTCGTACGCCTTGATCCGGATCGCCGCGTGCGGGCACACCAGCGAGCACTGGCCGCACTGCAGGCATAGCTCCGAGTGCCACTCGGGTATGTCCACGGCGATGTTGCGCTTCTCAAACTGGGTCGTGGCTGTCGGCCAGGTTCCGTCGTCCGGGATCGCGCTCACGGGCAGCGAGTCGCCCTTCTGGCTCATGATCTTCGCCGTGACCAGGCGGACGAACTCGGGCGCGTCGGAGGGCACGACCTGCTTCATCTTCATCCGGCCGGCCGGCTTCGCCGGGACCTTCACCGGCTGGAGCGCCGCGACCGCGGCGTCGATGGCCTTGAAGTTCATCTGGACGACTTCCTCGCCCTTGCGGCCGTACGACTTGCGGACCGCCTTCTTCAGGCCGTCGACGGCTTCGTCGGTCGGCAGCACGCCGGAGATGGCGAAGAAGCAGGTCTGCATGATGGTGTTGATGCGGCCGCCGAGGCCGAGGTCGCCCGCCAGCTTGACCGCGTCGATCACGTAGAGCCGGATCTTCTTGTCGATGATCTGCTGCTCGATCTCGTCGGGCAGGTGGTTCCAGATCTCATCCGCCCCGTAGGGGCTGGCGAGCAGGAACGTGGCGCCCTCCTTCGCGTTGGCCAGCATGTCGTAGCGCTCGACGAAGGAGAAGTTGTGGCAGGCCACGAAGCTCGCCTTCTGGCAGAGGTACGGGCTGCGGATCAGCTGCGGGCCGAAGCGCAGGTGCGAGACGGTCATGGCGCCGGCCTTCTTCGAGTCGTACACGAAGTAGCCCTGGGCGAAGTTGGGCGTGTCGTCGCCGATGATCTTGATCGAGTTCTTGTTCGCGCCGACCGTGCCGTCCGAGCCGAGCCCGTAGAACATGCACTCGAACCGGTTGCCGTGGTCCACGTCGAACGCGGGGTCGTAGGGCAGGCTCGTGCCGGTGACATCGTCCTCGATGCCGACCGTGAAGTGGTTCTTCGGCTTGGCGGCGGCGAGGTTGTCGAACACGGCCTTCACCATGGCCGGGGTGAACTCCTTGGAGCCCAGCCCGTAGCGGCCGCCGACGATGCGGGGGTAGCGCGCGGTCTGCATCCAGCCCTCGCCCTGCGCCTCGCCGATCGCGGTGCGGACATCCTCGTACAGGGGCTCCCCGATCGCGCCCGGCTCCTTCGTGCGGTCCAGAACGGCGATCGACTGGACGGTCGCCGGCAGGGCCGCCACGAAGGACTTCACGTCGAACGGGCGGAACAGGCGGACTTTGAGCAGGCCGACCTTCTGGCCCTGGCCCACCAGGTGCTCGACCGTCTCGTGGACCGGATCGGCGCCCGAGCACATGATGATAATGACTTTTTCGGCGTCCGGTGCGCCGACGTAGTCGAACAGCCGGTACTGCCGGCCGGTCAGCTTCGCGAAGCGGTCCATGACCTGCTGTACGATGCCCGGGGCGGCCTGGTAGTAGCGGTTGACCGTCTCTCGTCCCTGGAAGTAGACATCGGGGTTCTGGGCCGTGCCGCGGATGCGGGGGCGGTCGGGTGAGAGCGCCCGCTGCCGGTGGGCCTGCACCAGCTTCTCGTCGATCATGGCCCGGATCACGTCGCGGGAGATTTCCTCGATCTTCTGAACCTCGTGGGACGTCCGGAATCCGTCGAAGAAGTGGACGAACGGCACGCGCGATTCGAGGGTCGCCGCCTGGGCGATAAGCGCGAAGTCGCCCACTTCCTGCACGTTGGCCGAGGCCAGCATGGCGAAGCCGGTGGCGCGGCAGGCCATCACGTCCGAATGATCGCCGAAGATCGACAGCCCCTGGCAGGCCAGTGAGCGGGCGGTGACGTGGAAGACTGTCGCCGTGAGTTCGCCGGCGATCTTGTACATGTTCGGGATCATGAGCAGCAGGCCTTGCGACGCCGTAAAGGTCGTCGTCAGCGCCCCGGCCATGAGCGACCCGTGGACGGTTCCGGACGCGCCGCCTTCGGACTGCAGCTCGACCACGGTCGGGACCGTGTTCCAGATGTTCCGGATACCGGCCGCGCTGAACTCGTCGGCGCTCTCGCCCATGGGCGAAGAGGGGGTGATCGGGTAGATTGCGCAGACCTCGTTGGTCGCATGGGCGATCGTGGCCGCCGCCGTATTGCCATCGACCATGTTCATCTTGCCTGTCTTGCCAGCCATGGGGACCTCTCTCGGCGGAACGACCGCCATATGTGTTCGCGATCCTACCTAACAAAAAAACTCCGATAGTGTACCGGAAGAGGAGGGGTGAACTCAAGCTGCCGTTACGATTTGCGCGGATGCCGCGCGAGACCCCGACCGGTGCCCGTCCTGTCTGTCCGATCTCGCGGTCGAGGCTCGGGTTTGTTAGGTGTAACATCTTGCAGGTAAGGTTGTTGTGGTTTTGCTATCGGTCGGATGGATAGGTGGATGGAGGAGGGGGTGCGATCCGCTCTCCTGGGGGCAGGCTACCTGTTCCGGCTTCCTGCGGGGACGCGGTCCTCTGCCGTCGACCGGTCCGTTCAGCGCGCGAGGTAGTGCTTGCCGTAGATTGCATCCTCGAGGCATGCGATCAGCTCATCTTCGGCCCACGGCTTGGCGATCACCGGGATGCGGAAATCCTCCACGATGTCGCGCTTCGCTCCATCGACTTCGGCGCCGGTCACCATGACGATGGGGATGTGCCTGAGGTCGCGGTTCGCCTTCACGCTGGAAACCAGCTCCACCCCGTCCATTCCGGGGAGGACCGCATCGACGAGGAGGAGATCGGGCGCGGCCCGGGCCAGTTCCGCCAGCGCCTGCTCCGCGCTTCCGCAGATCACCGCCTCGTAGCCGTGGGCGCTCAGGTCCTTCCGCAGGAGCAGCTGGATGGTCGGGCTGTCGTCGACCGCCAGGACGACGGGCGGCGAGACCAGCGGGAGTCGGATGAGCGCCTGGGTGCCGTGGGCGCGGCCGGGCGGCGGGCTCGCGAGTTCGATCTCCCCCCCCTGGCGTTCCAGGATTTCCTTGCACAGCGCGAGGCCGAGCCCCGTGCCGCTTACGAGCTCGCCCACCCGGTAGTATCGCTGCATGACATGCGGCAGGTGCTCGGGCGGAATGCCGGGGCCGTCGTCCGTGACGGATAGCTCGATCCAGCGCCCGTCGCGGAGGGGATGCACATCGAGCGCCACGTGCCCTCCGCTCGGAGCGTAGCGGACGGCGTTCTGAATCACGCTCAGGATCACGCGCTCCAGCTTGAGCGGGTCGGCCTCCACGAATCCGGCGGCATCAGGCCCGGACAGGGACAGAGTCAGCTGCTTCTGCTCCGCCTTTCCGCGGGTCCGGTCGGCCGCCCGCCGCGCCCACGAGCGGAAGGGCAGCTTCATCGGGTGGAACCGGATGGCCTGCGTGTCGAGCCGCTCCATGTCGAGGATGTCCGCGACGGTCGACTTGAGCCGCTCGCACTCCTGGCTGCAGAGGGCAAGGTACGCGCCGACCTTGTCGGGGAGGGGGCCCACAATTCCCTTCAGCAGGTTGGTGAGGGCGCAGGACATGGCGGCGAGCGGGGTGCGCAGCTCGTGCGAGACGTTCTCGATGAACTCCGTTGCGCGACGGTCATACCCCTCCAGCCGGCGGACGGCGTCCTGAAGCCCCGCGTTGGCATGCGAGAGCTCCCGCGTCCGGTCCTGCACCCGCTCTTCCAACTCCTGCTGGCGCTTGCGGATCTCCTCGCGGGCGAGGAGGAGTTCGCGCCTGGACTGGTTGGCGGTCTCGTAGGCCGAGAGCAGCATCGCGGCGATGCGCTCGCGCGAGGCGCCGATCCGGCAGGACTGCCCATCGACGACGATCTCGATGGGGGGCTGGACCGGGGAGGATGGCGGCGGCGGCGCGGCCAGAAGCTCCCGGACGGCGGCCAGCAGGCGCGGGGCGTCGGCGGGCTTGAACAGGTACCGGTCCGCCGCGGCCTGAAGGCCGCGAACGAGGTCGATGGGCGCGTCCATGGACGTCAGCAGAATGAAGGGAATCCGCTTGAGGAGGGGATCGCCCTTGCAGGCCGAGCAGAAGTCGTACCCGCTCATGCCGGGCATCATGACGTCGCTGACGATCAGGGCGGGGGCGGCTTTCCGGGCCGCCTGCAGGGCCGCTTCTCCGCTGGTTTCGTGCCGGACGCGGTAGCCGGCCATCTCCAGCGCATGCCGGACGGGAAGGGCCTGAGTCAGGCTGTCCTCGACCAGCAGGACCGTTGTCGGATGGGCATCGACGGGTGTCATGGGTTGCTCCCGGCGGACCTGAAGCCAGTGTGGTGCGGTGCCGGCCGGAAAGCGAGCGGATTCTGCCGGCGCCCGGGGGCATCGCGGGGGGTATAGCTTGGTGTTGCGGCGCGTCGCCCGTTCCCTATAATCGCGCGAAAGAGAGGAGCATGGCATGACCGAGGAGACGGTCTGGATCCCGTTCGATCTTCTGGAGCGCTTTGCGCGCGACGTATTCGCATCCATCGGCGTGCCGCCGGCCGACGCGGCCGTCTGCGCGGACGTGCTGATCACGGCCGACAAGCGCGGCATCGACTCGCACGGCGTGGCGCGGCTGAAGACGATCTACTACGACCGGATCGTCCACCAGGGCATCCAGAGCCCGGTGACGCAGCTGGAGGTGGTGCGAGACGTGAAGGCCACGGCGGTGGTCGACGGCCACCACGGCATGGGGATGGTCGTCGCCCGCCGGTGCATGGAGATGGCGATCGCCAAGGCCCGTGAGCATGGCGTCGGCATGGTCGTCGCCCGCAACTCGACGCACTACGGGATCGCCGGCTACTACGGCATGATGGCGGCCGAAGCCGGCATGGTCGGCCTCACGGGCACGAATGCCCGGCCCTCGATCGCGCCGACCTTCGGCGTGGAGAACATGCTGGGGACCAACCCGCTGGTGTTCGCCTTCCCCACGGACGAGCCATTCCCGTTCGTCAACGACTATGCCACATCGATCACGCAGCGCGGCAAGATCGAGCAGGCGGCCCGGGAGGGAAAGCCTCTGCCGCTGGGGTGGGTGATCGACGACGAAGGCCGGGCCCGGACCGACGCGGACGGCGTGCTGCGAGATCTCGTGGCCGATCGGGCGGCCCTCACGCCGCTCGGAGGCATCGGCGAGGAGCTGGCCGGCTACAAGGGCTACGGCTTCGCGACCGTCGTGGAGATCCTCTCCTCGGCCCTGCAGCAGGGTGCCTGCCTCAAGCAGCTGTGCGGCATGGAGAACGGTCGCCGCGCGCCTTACCGACTGGGGCATTTCTTCCTGGCGATCGACGTCGAGTGCTTTTGTCCGCTGCCGGAGTTCCGGAAGGCCACGGGCGACCTCCTGCGGCAGCTGCGCGCGTCGAAGAAGGCGCCCGGCCAGAACCGGATCTACACGTGCGGCGAGAAGGAACACCTGGCGGGGCTGGAGCGGAAGGACCGGGGTGTTCCGGTCAACCGAGGCGTCCAGCAGGAACTCCTCGCCATGCGCGATGAGCGGAAGCTGACGCAGTATCGGTTCCCGTTCGATCACCCTGCAAACCCGGTCACCAGGTAGAACTGCCGCGCGCCCGACGCGTTCGAGTTGAACAGCAGCATGCGGCCGTCCGGCGAGAGGATCGGGTGGGCGTGGTAGCCGTTGGCGGCGTTGAAGGTGATGCCGGTGTTGAGGAGGTACCGGATCTTCAGCGGGCTCGTCTCGGTGCGCGCCCGGCCGATGAAGATCTGCATGCCGGCGCGCTCGCCGTCGAAGACCGGGAAGGTGTCGAGCACGATGAGAAGGCCGGTGGAATCCGTGGAGAGATGGCAGAAGCGCCCGCCGCGGAATCCCTTCGAGAGCAGGACGCGCCGGCCGCCCGGCGTCAGCCGGCCCGTGTGCCTGTGGCGGGCGACCGTGACCGGCCAGCCGGCCAGCACCTCCTGCCGCGTCCCGCTCGCCCAGCCGTAGGAGTTGTCCAGGTTCTCCAGCGTCACCGTGGCCGCCGCCGCGGTGCGGCCGCGCCAGATCTGGTGGCCGATGAGCGACTCGCGGCCGTCGCGCCCCCACGGGAGCGTGCGCCAGTTCGTCCCGTCGTCCCGGACCACGTGGATGTCCACGCCGAGCTCGGATGGCGGCCCCAGCAGGACGGTGGCGCGCCCCTGCTCGTCCGTGTGCAGGCCGTGGTTCATCTGGATCATCAGGTCGTGCGACGCCTCCGGGTCGGTCGAGCGGCAGTACTGGAGGTGGCTGTTCATGAAATCGCGATCCTGCGCGGCCACGCACGTCGTGCCCCGGTCCAGGTCGAGCACGACGATCCCGAACGGCGCGTCCTTCGTCTTTCCGTCCCCTAGGAACATGGTGGCGGCCACGCGGCGGTTGTCCGACGAGATCGTGCTCGGGTTGAACGCCCGGGCCGGCAGGCCGCTGCCGGGCAGCCGCCCCTTCGCCTCGAAGAGCTTTTCGCTTCGGAGCGTCTGCAGGTCGCGCCGATAGACGGCCACGTGCCCGCCGCGTCGGTCGCCGTGCTCGGCGTAGTAGGCGAATCGCCCGTCGAAGGTGATCACGACGTGCTGGGCCGTCCGGTCGTCGAAGAGACGGCGCGTCCTCGTCCGGGCGCCGGGCGTGCAGATCGCCGGGCCCTCTGAGCTGTGGTAGACGAAACTGACGCCGTCGCTGAGGAAGCTCGGCTGGTCGGGGTAGATCAGCCCGGCGCCTTTCGGGTCGACCACCGGCTGCCACACCCGGATCCCCTTCGGCGACCGGCGATCAACGAAATCCTTGCACTCTTTCATCGTTCCTCGTTCTCCAACGGTCACGCGCGATCGACCGCGATCCGCACCATACGCACCCCTTGGACGGGGTGGCTGTTCCAGTTCTCCCGGAAGCGCTGCACGTCGTATGTGACCAGCAGCACGTCATCCTCCACCTCGTTCAGCGAGAGGTACTCCCACGAGTTGCTCTCGCGCACGTTGGTGTCCTCCTGCACGCGCAGGCGCTGGTCCGCCGGCACGCCCATCAGGGCCTGGAGCGACGTCTCGAGTTCGTGCAGATCGACCCGTCCCTGCCACTCGCGCCCGGTGCCGGACGGATCGCACATCACGAACTTGCCGCAGTGCCCGTAGTGCTCGGCCACGTAGTCGAACGCCCGCGCCTGCTCGATCGAGGTGAACGTGGACTTCGGGCGTCCGTAGCTGCACACGAGGCCGCCGCGCTTCAGGCGCCGGATGATCGGCCAGACGCCGGTGATGTACTCGCCCGTGTCCACCAGCCGGATCGGCTCGGGCGCCGTCCACGTGGCGCCGAGATCGGCCGAGCGCGACTGGAGCAGGAGCGATCCGGTTCGGGCGATCACGTATAGCTCGCCGCTGTCCAGGCGGGTCAGCGCCGTCTCGTCGGCGCCCTCGGGAGCGTCCTCGGAGGTCATGATGACCGGGCCTTCCTCCCACGTGCGGCCCCCGTCGCGCGAATCGAACAGCAGGACTACGCTCTTCCGGAAGCCCCGCACTGTGGCATACCCGGCGGCGGCGAGGTGCCGCGGCGACTCGAGTTCGATCACGCTGGTCAGGTAGGCGCCGCCCAGCATCACGGAGTCCATCGTCACGGGCCGCTCGTGGTTGGCCGTGTTGATGAGGTCGAACCACGGATTCTGGGGCTGCCCGTACTGCCGCATGGACCGCAGCGAACGCGGAACCACGCTGGGCGCGTGCATCCGGATGTACTCGTGCCGGAAATGCCGGTCATCCGGGGAGAACCCGCCATTGCTCAGATACCACCCGGGCTGGTCCGGATCCTGGAACCAGTAGTCGTCCACCTCATAGTACGAGCCGTCGGTGAGCACGGCGCTCCACTCGATCCGGGGACACAGGTTGTCCACGGCCATCCATGTCTTGCCGCCGTCGTATGAGTGGTACGACGCGCCGGGCGTGAAGTTGTTGTCCGGGCCGATGCCGATGTTGAGGCGCAGCAAGCCGCCCGGAAAAGCCGCCATGTGCGGGATGTACCGCCGGTCGATCCGATCGGCCAGAATGGTCACCGGCTGCGAAGGCGAGAGTCTCATGCTGTTCCTTCCCAGGGGCCGTCGTCCCCTGCTGCGTAGTTGCGAGCCGGGTTTCTACACCGGCTGGGGGCGGCTGGGCGAGCGCGATCTGAGGGTGTGGCGCATTGTCTATCCGGATCCTCGACAAAGCTCGCAACACAGATCGCGACAAGGGGCTTCAGAGAGCACCTGTCAGCATCGGCTCGGAACTCCCGCAAACCCGCAATCGCCAGCAGCCCGCGCGATGGTCTCAGACGGCCTGAAGGCCGCACTACAAACGCCGGAAACGGCCGTTCGCCGTTTGTAGTGCGGGCTTCAGCCCGCAGTCACCATGCGATGCGGCGGCCGGTCCGCCTTGCTCAGGAACCCGGACATTGCTATATTTGCTACCAACAAAGTGGTGTTACAGGCGTCTGCCTCCGCGCCCGGCGCGGGGCGGGCGCTGTCATGAGGATAGACGCCGCTGCAGGCGGGCGGCAGGAGGACGCGAGATGAAGACGATGGGCAAGATGCGGAACGTGAGGGTGGCTCTGGTTCTGGCTCTGACGCTGGGCGCCGCGGCGGCGCAGGCGGCGCAGAAGACGTACGTGATCGATCCGGTGCATTCGGGCGTGATGTTCAAGATCCGGCACCTCTACGCGACGTTCACGGGCCGGTTCAACACGTTCTCGGGCACGATCACGGGCGACCCGGCCGATCCGGCGTCGCTGAAGGTGGTCGGGCAGGTGGAGATCGGCAGCGTCGACACGGCCAACAAACAGCGCGACGCGCATCTCCTGTCGCCGGACTTCTTCGACGCGCCCAGGTTCTCGGTGGCGCGCTTCGAGAGCACGCGGACGGTCCCGGGCCCCGGTGACACGGCGAAGGTGACCGGCAACCTGACGATCCGCGACGTGACGCGCGAGGTGACGTTCGACGTGAAGCTCCTCGGCCGCGGGCCTGACCACGAGAAGGGGACGCGCGTGGGGCTGACGGCGGAGGCCACGGTCAACCGCCAGGACTTCGGTGTCAGCTACGGCGGCAAGCTCCCGAGCGGCCTGACGATGCTGGGCGACAGCGTCCAACTCGTCATTGAGATCGAGGCCGTCGAGAAGCCCGAAGCTCCGCCCGCGCCGGTGCCTGCGCCGGCGCCGTAGGGGTCGGGCCCTCGAGCGGCACGCGGTACGCGTCGCAGTAGTCGCGTATCGCGTGGCGGATGTCCTCAATGCGGGGCCGCAGCCGGGGGCGTCAGTATCGTCATCCTCGGAAAGAGGGGGCGGAAGTCGTCCGGGTTACGCGTGATCAGCCCTTGATGGCGAACAGCGAATGCGCCGATCAATATGTCGGCAACCGGTCGCTTGGCGGACTCGCCCGCTCGCTTGAGGCGAACGTACCGCGTCCACCCCTGCACCGCCGCTTCCGTGTCAGCCTCCATCCAGGAGGCGCTGGATTCAGCCGCCATCAGTTTGAGAAACTCCCGCACAGTCGCGACGCTGCCATCAAAGAAGGGAGCAATCTCGACGATACTAACCGGACACACGGTCAGCCCTTCGCCTCGTCTAGCCTCCAGGAAGAGCGCGGAGGACAGACCGTGCGCTGGATCTTTCAGCGCCACATCCAAGAGCACGCAGCTATCGATCACCCAGGGCATCGGCCTTACTCCCCCGCCCGAAGCTCACTCATGGCCTCGTCTGTGGTCGGCATGCCGTTGCGGTGGAAACGAGCGGCCCACCCCAGAGCCGCAAGCGGTCCCGGCGATTCCTCGGTAGTCTCAACCGCAACACGGAACTCCCGATCCGACACGGGATACCAGTGCAAACGCGTGCCCACACGCAAGCCGGCATCTCGCCTGAGTCTGGATGGAACTGACGTCTGACCGCGCGACGTGATGCGAGTTGTCATGTCATCATGCATATCTGTCATGTAGCATGGCTGCTAGCGCACGTCAACATCCTGATCATCAGCCGCGAAAGCGCGGACACTCCATGGAAAGAGCATGTTCAGCCTGTTCAGCGAACGTTAGTCCCTCGTTTTGGGCTTTGCCGGGGGAGGATCAAGGGAAAGCCAGGACGCTAGAGTGTCATCCGCGACCGTGTTCCCGGACACGCCGAGCCGCTGGAGTGCCTCCAGCGTTTCGCTTAGCGAGAGTTCCATGTGCCGCGCCACTTCGCGTAACGTCAACCGGCCCGCCCGGTATTGTTCCGCCAAGAATAGACCATATCCCATGCGCATGAGTTTCGAACGGGAGTCACGCTGGACCTCCCCTGCTATTCGAGAACTCGACCATCGCCCGCACGTTGGCCACCGGCGAAAGCGGCGACAGTTCGCAGCCCGGGCTTACCATCGAGCGTTTACCAAGTATGCCGTAACATGCTTCCGCCTCGGCTATCACATCCTCCGGCGTTCCGTAGAGCAGCGGGCCGATCGTTGAAATGTTCCCGCACAGGACCCGATCCGGACCAAGCACTCTTCTGGCCGTGGTTGCATCCGTTTTGAAATCGATCTCGTAGATGTCCACCGGGAGCTTCGCCATGAGCGGAAGAAGCGGATCGGTGCACCCGCACATGTGGCAACGGGTCATCGCCCCACAGGAGCGGATGGCCGAGAGGATGCGCACTTGTCTTGGAAACAGGTATTTCGCGTAGAGTTCCGGACCGATCATACTGGCCGCTGCATCGCTCATGCCAATGCTGTCAACGCCAGCGTCGGCCTGAACTCGCGCATAGTCGATGGCAACATCCGCGCAGAAGTCGAGAAGCTCCTCCACAAAATCCGGATCGTCAATGAAGTCAACCATGATGTTGTTGATGCCCCTGAGTTCGGCCGCCAGCGCCAGGGCGCCCTCGACCCACCCGGCGATTTCGGCTTCGCCCTTCGCCTCCCGCACCAGAATGTCAATGGCCTTCACTCTGTCGTTCATACGCCCCGGTTTCGAGGCGTTGGGCTTCCTGAAGGTTCGAAGCCGGGACTTGTGCGACAGCGCCGCCCGCTCCTCGATGATGGCCGGCGGCTGGTCCTCAAACCACTGGACGCTTTCTTCGCCCGCAATATCGATCACCTCGCGGGCCGGATCGGAGCACGTGAGCACGAAGTCCGTGCCGATGCCCCGCATCGTTTTCAATTGCGCCGCGGCCATCTTCGCGCCGTTCCGGCAGTAATCGCCGAACGCAATGCCGGCATATTTTGCCGCAAGAAGCATCATCATCGGCGCCACCGGCGGTCTATCATGGTCCTCGCCTGCGACAACGGCCTTTACTCGCTCGATCCCAGTCATTCTTGAGTTCCTGATTGAATCCGTCTTCCCTCAGCAGCGTCAACCAAGTGTACCCCGCTATTGCCGGAAGGACCTCACTTGTTTGCATCAGCACCAACCGGTTTGGCGGAGGAGTCGCCCGGGCTCTCAGGCGGAATGCCATACGCGGCGCAGTAGACGCCAAACGCGCGGCGGATGTCCTCTCGCCGGAGGCCGAATGCCGCCGGGTCGTACGCATGCCGCCCGTGCCGCCCCGCGGCGTGCGTTGTCAGCCGCGCGTTCAGCCCGTCTTCGAAGCGGGCGGCCCACGCATATCCGAAGTGATCGTAGACTCGTCGCACCACGGCAACAGGGTTTCGGATCAGTTCGTCGTATTGCACGTCGAGGATCCTCCCGGGGGCAGCAGTCTTCCGGGCGGCCTCGGCCCGGGCGAGCATGTCGCGCAGGGATTCGAGCGAATGTCGGATCAGGGGGCGGGCCGCATCCGGCCGCAGGCGGTTGCCGAGCCCCAGCGCCTTGAAGCGAAGGTCCAGCATCGACGGCACGCAGTTGCACGGATCGCGATGGGTCCAGACGATGCAGGCGTCGGGAAAGACGGTCAGCAAGGCCCCGAGATTGGGGAGATGCGCGGGAGTCTTCAGGACCCAGTGCGCTCCGGGCACGTGCTGCTGAAGAATCTGGAGCTGCAGGCGGTAGTAGCGGTAGGCGGGCGTCATATCCTGCCCGCTGAGCCAGCGCCTGTACGTCGTGAAGTCGGCGAAGAGGCCGTACGCATCGGTCATGAATGTGTTCATGAGCAGGGGCATGCACTCCTCGGGCTCCGAGGCCGCCGTGTGGTGAATGGCCTGCAGGCCCCGCGCCAGGAGCGCGATGTTCCGGATCTCGCGGTCGCATCGGGCGATTCGGGCTGCAGCCTCCAACGATCCGGGGCGCGGCGGCGGGGCGGGGCAGTGGGCGTACCAGGCCAGCATGGGCCGGCATGCGGGATCCTGCGACAGCAGGCCGTGCAGGAACGTCGTTCCCGTGCGTGGCAGTCCCAGAACGATGAGCGGCCGCGCGATCGTGGAATCCCGGACCTCGGGGTGTCCGGCGACATAGGCCTGAATCCGGAGCCGGCTGACCAACCGCTCCACGAGTACGTGCCGCAGCAGCAGGCGGCCCACCGGGGTCAATGCGGCCCGATCCTGATCGGGCTCCGTCAGCATCCGAAGCGGCTGTTGGAAGGATCGGTCGTCCCCCCAGTCCGAGAGGCCGGCGAGCCGCTCCGCCCTGGCCATCAGGGACTCGGGCGAGAGGTCGGCCGGCCCGATCCCCAGGCGTCGCAGGGCGAGGCCGGCCGTATTGAGCAGGGTGACCCACGGCCACAGGCGCGGGCCCAGCCGGGCGGGGTCGGGCGCGCCGATCTCCGGCAGGTCCGGCGCCAGCGGGGCGGTGGGCGGGGACTGCTCCATGAATTGGTCCTGACGGCGAGCGGCTGACTATGGAGTGGATTCGGCAGTCGCTGGAGGCCATAGTTCGCAGCAGCGCGGAAACCCCGCGCGCCAACGGGTCCGACAGGCAACCATGAAACCGCTCCATCTGCCGTGGTCGCAAGCCGACATGCCGCACTTCATCGTCGACATCAATCGCGCATGCAACATCACGTGCGCAGCGTGCTACAACCGGAGGGAGTTTCACAAGTCCATTGATCAGGTGGCCCGGGACATCGACGCCGCGGCGGCCCAGCGCCGCCTCCACACGGTCACGATCGCCGGCGGCGAGCCGACTCTTCACCCGGAGCTGGCGGACGTGGTCCGGATGATCCGAGGCCGGGGGCTGCGCTGCGTGCTGCTGACGAACGGGCTGAACCTGGACGACGCGCGCATCCGCTCGCTGCGCGCCGCCGGAGTGGACCTGATCCTGCTGCACATCGACGACGGGCAGACGCGGCCGGATCTTCCGGCCGGGCCCACGCCGGCGGCCGTCGACGCGCTGCGCCGGGAGAAGATCCGGATGGTTGGCGAGCGGGGCGTCGAGGTGGGCCTGGTGGCCACGCTCTACCCGCACGATCCGGGCGACGTGAACCGTCTCGTCGACATCACCTTGGAGTCGCCCTACGCGCATTTCCTGCTGGCCACCGCCTGCTGGGCCGATGCGGATTTCCGGGACATCCGGGGCACCGTCGCGACGGGCTTCACGATGCCGCGCGATGGCTTCCCGGCGGAGGGAGCCCCCGCGCAGCGGCTGAGCCTGGCGGCCATCCGCGAGATCCTGGCCGGCCGCGGCCTGCGGCCCTTCGGCTACCTGGGGTCGAGTCGCAGCCCAGCCGATGTGCGGTGGCTGTGTTACTCCAGCGCTGTGGTGGCGGGCCCCGGCTCCGCGCACGCCAGCCTCGCATCGAGCCTGTCCGACCGGCTGCTCGTTCGTCTCGTCCGCGCCGTGACGGGGCGCTACATCTATCATGTCCGTCGGAATCCGCGGCGATTCGCGGCGCAGCTGGTTCTCAACGCCCTGACCGGCGGACGCCCCTGGGACAACGCGCGCGTGCTCCTGGGCGCGGCGCGACGGGGGGCGGTCCTGCATGAGAAGCGGCTGGTCTTCCAGAGCGGGCCCACAGTGTCCGCCGACGGGGAGGTGGTCCACTGCCGGAACTGCCCGGACGCGACCATCGTGGACGGGCATCTCGTGCCGATCTGCATCTCCGACGCGTGGGTCTCGCCGCTCCGCGGCGGTTGAGCGCGAGGCTCCGGCCCGTTCACCGTTTCGGGCTGGAGGGCAGGTCGCCGTCCGGCTCCATCAGCAGGCAGCCCGGCCCGTGCTCGGCCCGGTGCGTGCGGGCGCGCCGGTTCAGCCGGTCCCATAGCTCTTCCAGGCGGTGCTCCTGCACCCGGCCCACCGTCGTCCGGCAGAAATCGCACGGCCGGACTTCACCGCTGTGCGACACGCTGAACATCGACAGGCCGCCCGAGCACCCGAAGTTGCGGCTCGAGCTGACGTGGCCGTACCACCAGATGCCAGGCGCATCGGTCCGCGCCCACCACGTCTCGATCAAGAGCTTCAGCCGCTGCCGGTATTCCGAGTTGGGTCTCTTCAGTTCGGTGCAGTTCTGCAGTTTGCCGGAGGGCAGGGCATCGTACACGATGACCTCGGGCGCGCCGGCGCAGCGCGCGAACTCGAAGATGCCTTCGAGCGTGCCGTCTTCCAGGCGCTCCGGAGTCGCGAAGGTGGAGAAGCCGACGAGCATGCCGAGCCGCCGGGCTTCCGCATAGCCGGCCATCAGCTTGTTGAAGAGGCCGGGGTGGCCGCGGTGCCGGTCGTGCGCAGCGGGATCGGCGCTGTCGAGCGCGATGGCGACACGGCTGAGGCCGGCGCGGCGAAGCTCCGTCGCGCGCTCGGCCAGGCGGGAGCCATTCGTATACAGGAGGCAAGTGGCCGAGCGCGGATCGATGGCCGAGACGATTCTCGCCAACTCTGGATGAAGCAGCGGCTCGCCACCGTTGATGACGAACGTGAATACGCCGAGGTCCATGGCTTGTCGGATCACGTCAGCCCACGCACTTGCAGTCAGGTCGGCGCCCGGCTGGTCAAACGCGAAGCAGTGCGGGCATGAGCAGTCGCACCGGTCGGTTACGGACAGCGACGCGATGCCGGGGCTCGCGACCTTGGTGCGGAGCGAGTTGTAGAGCCGGGCGGCCGAGAGCGCAAAGGCCGGGCTGTACTCGGCCGGAATCGTGAGGCTCCGGACCGGCAGCCCGCCTTCCCAGCCGATGATCCGGTCGTGCCCGATGAGCTGCCGCACGGCCTCTCGCTTCACCTGCCGCAGAAAGGTCGCGCCGTGCAGTAAAGCGGTCAGTTCGTATCGTGCGCGGGCCAAGAGGCTCATGGATCACACTCCCCGGTGTAGGCGATCAGTTTGGGTTCAATCCTGTTGAATCCCGTCAATCCTGTCACAGAAGCGCCCTTTCCCTGTCGCCGTCAACGCGCTCATGACAGGACCGACGGAACTGCAATGCGCCTTCCGGCACGTACGCGCCGGCCATGCGCTCGCGCCAGCCGTCCGTCTGGACGAGGATGGCGGGCTTGACGTTCCCGAGGCGCATGCCGCGTCCGGCGCCGTGATCCAGGTACGCGCGCTCCGCGGCCGCCGCGTCCACGCGCAGGCGATAGACGCGAACGGCGGCCAGCTGTCCCAGCCGCCGGCAGTACTCGTAGTGCACCGCGCGGCGCAGCATCCGCTCGACGTCCGAGCCCAGCCGCCCCAGCAGGGCATCCGGCGCGGATGCGCCGTCGATGAACAGCGTGTAGCCGACCGACCCGTCGGGCCGCGTATCCGGGGCGAGCAGCACGAACCCCGGCTGCAGCCCGTGGGCGGACAGGATGTCGCGCACGCCGGGATCCACGTATGCGGCGGCGAGCTTTTCGCCGAACCGGTCGGACGTGCTGTCCCGGCCGACGAACCGCAGGGCCGGCGCGCGGCCGATGTGTCCGGTGACTTCCACCACGTCGCGCAGGTCGTAGCGGTAGAGTCCGCCGCCGGTCGTGACCACCACCGAGTAGGCGCGCCCGACGTCGAGTTCGTGCGCCAGCGCGATGCGGCCGGTGTCCGCGTCGCGAAACTCGAAGAAGTGCGACGCGACCGCCAGCACGGGATCCGCAGTCGGCTCGAACGGCAGCGACACGAAGGCCTCCGTGGCGATCAGGCCCTTGCCTTGGATGGCGACCGACGGGAGCAGGCGGGTGAGGCCGGCCAGGCTCACCGCGCTCGCCCCGTGCGTCCAGCAGCTCACGAGCTGGAGCCTCGGCCAGATCCGCGCGAACACGGAGGCCGGGTCGCCGTCCGCGACGGCGCGTATGGCCCGGCTTCGTTCGCCGGCGCCGGGCCACCCGCTGGCCGCCAGGGCGTCGAGCATGTCGCGGCGCGAATCCAGGAATCGCTGGAGCATCACCGTCAGGAACATAGGGCTCCAGACGGAGATGAGCCGGAGGTTCGGCGCGTTGAGCAGGTGCAGCAACGTGCGCTCCTGGAACGCCGGCACGTCGCGGATGCGCGCGACGCTGGCCGGGACGGCGCTGACCGCGTGGAAGAGGCGCCGGGCGAAGCCGCCCAGGTAGCTGGCGTCCTCGTCGAACCCGACCGGGATCCGGCCCAGCCGGACCGGGGCGTCGGTCCGCGGCGAAATGGACCAGTAGGCGGGCCCGTCCATCAGCGACGGGCGGAGGCCGAAGAGCGAGCCGATCCACGGGGCGATGCCGGCCTGGAACTCCTGCTGGAGCGCGCGCGTGCAGGGGATGAACTTGATCGCCGCCGATGAGCCGCTCGTCGGCTCAAAGAGCCGCACGGGATCCGCCGTGAGCACGCCCGGCCGTCCGGCCGCTATGGCGTCGATGCGGGGGCGGTAGTCCTCGTAGGAAGACAGGGGGACGCGCCGCTGGAAGTCGGCGACCGACGAGATGGCGGAGAAGCCGTGCTCGGCGCCGAAGGCGGACGCGGCGTTCCGCCGAAGCAGGCGCAGCAGGTGCGCCCGCTGCACGTCGTCCGGGCACTCCAGGCTCCGCCGGAATCGCCGGGAGGCCGGCCCCGCGGAGGCGAGCCACAGCCGGTTCGCCAGGCCGCAGCGGATGGACGCGGCGCTCACGGGCGAAGCCTCTGCAGGATGAAGTCGGTCAGGTTCGCTTCCTCGAAGCGGCACAGGCAGACCAGCTCGTCGCCGCGCGCGTGGCCCGGGTTCGCCCGCTCGAAGAAGGCGACGTGCGGATCGGACCGGCGCGACTCGGGGATGACGGCCAGGTCGGCGCGCAGATGCTGGTCCTCGGGCCGGGCGGCCAGGATGCCGGTCCCGGGGTCGAACCGCGGGCCGAACCGCGCCGCGGCCAGGTGGCGCAGCAGCTCCCGCTCGCGCGCCGGCGCCTCCCGGTCGCCGCGGGGCACGAACTCCCGGAAGAAGACCGGCAGGAACCGGTAGGTCCGGAAGCCTTTCGAGGTCAGCAGCCAGTAGAGCGGCGTGTCGGGCGCCTCGCGCAGCAGCCCGAGCATCATGCGCCCCCACGCGATCGGCAGCGCGAGGGACTTCCAGTGGGCCTGATCGACGATGGTGTCGCCCGAGAAGACGACGCGGACGGCCTCGCCCCTGAAGTCGTGCTCGAACAGGACCTGCGTCGAGAAGCCGCACAGGCGCCCGTCGTCGAAGAGGAGAATGGCCCGGTCCTTGGCGGCCAGATCGCGCTCGAAGGCCGCGCGGCCGACGTTGCGATAGTGCGCGCGCATCAGGGCGAACATATCGTCCAGCGTCCCGGCCGGGAGGCCGCCGATCTCCGCGATGCGTGAGGTGATGCTCATGTCACAGCGACCCCAGCTCGAGGTAGGGGACGCGGGCGGGATCCAGGCCGGCCAGCGCCTCCTCGCCGTCCTCCCAGCACACCGCGTAAAGGCGGCTGTGCTCCGGGTGATGCCGGAGGCGCCGCAGGGCCGGGGCCAGGGGGTCGCGCTCGTGCAGCGCGGCGAACAGGACGGCGTCCCGCTCGCGCAGCCGGCGGATGGCGTCGGCGAGGAGCGCGGCGAACGTGGCGACATCGTCACCGCGGACGCAGGCCAGCGCGAGCTGGACGGCGTTCACGCGGGCGCCCGGCGGCGGCAGGACGGGCAGCCCGGTCAGGCGGGCGGCGGCGTTGTGGAAGGTCAGCAGCAGGCGCATCGCGGGCGAGTACCCCTCGATCCGGCTCTGCCGGAAGGAGGACTGGTCCCACAGGGCGGCGGTGCCGTCGATCCGGCTGCCGCGCCGGGCCAGGAGGATGTCGCCGATGCGCAGGCCGCGGAGGAGCCCGCTGCCGGAGCGGATCTCCGCCTCCGAGTAGGCCGGAAAGAACTGCCGCCGCGGCCCCTCCTGCTCCAGGAAGGAGGCGATGGCGGGCGCGTCATCCGCGGCGGCCGGCCGGATGAGCAGCCCGGGATCGGCGGGGGCATCGGCGCGCTGCCGGGAGCCGATGGCGAAGCACGACAGCCGGCCCAGCTCCGCGTAGCGCGGCAGGCCGCCGCGCGCGGATGTCAGGACCGCTTGCGCCGCATCGTTTCCGCCCATGATGGTCGTCAGGTACAGGGCGGGGCATCCATCGCGGTGAAGCGTCCGCAGGAATCGGTATCCGCGCGACAGGGCCAGGCCGCCGCGGTACTCCGGGCGGAGCCGCAGCCCGCTCAAGTAGCCCAGGTCGGTGCGGCGCCCGTTGACGAAAGCCGGCTTGACGGAGCGGAGCCCGAGGCCGGCTGGAGCGCCTGTTGCCCGATCGCGCGCCAGGATCACGTCGGTGTGGGCGCCGGAGACCGCCAGCGCGCCGAAGAAGTCCGGCTCCCGGCGGAAGGACATCCGGATGCGGCCCGGGATCGGGCTCTCCGCCAGCAGCTCCTTCAGCGCCGCCTCATCGCGGGGCCCGGCCAGGCCGAACTCGACGGGGCGGGCGGCGCTCACGGCGTGCCATCCCGGAGCCCCAGCGGCAGGCCCCTCTTGCCGTCGATCTCCCGCCGCAGCAGCAGGTTCGAGACCCAGAACAGCCAGACGGTGGAGGGGGTTCGCGCGTTGGCCCGGCGGTCGAGGCCGCGCTCCAGGATGGACGGGAGCGAGTAGAACGACTTTCGGGCCGCGTGGCATCCGGCGACCAGCCCCTCGGTGCTGATCGCCTCCGGGCGAAACGGCGCGTCGCCGAACCGGAACGCGTCGCTCAGCCACCAGCGCTCGTGGACGAGCCGGCCGGCTTCCGCCAGGCTGGCGTAGAGCGGCGTGCCGGGGAAGGGGACGAGGTGGGCAAAGGCGGCGAGGAAGAGCTTCTGCCGGCGCGCGAAGCGCACGGCATCGCGGATGGTGTCCGCGGTGTCCCGCCCCAGCCCGAACATGAAGGTCCCGTAGATGAGGATGCCGCGCGCCCGGAGCGCGGCGATGGCGGCCGCGTAGTCGGCGGCCAGGTTCACCTGCTTGCCGACGGAGGAGAGGTTGCCGCGCTCGAGCGACTCGAATCCGACGAGCAGGCCCCGGCACCCGCTCGCGGCCGCCAGGTCCAGCAGCTCCGCGTCGCGGACGATGTCGATGCTGGCCTGGCTGATCCACTGGATGCCCAGGGGCGCCAGCGCCCGGAACAGCTCCTTGGCGCCGCCCGGGTCGCCCACGATGTTGTCGTCCACGAAGAACACGACCTTCTCGCGCAGCGCGGCGATTTCCGCGACGATCTCCGGGATGGGCCGGCGCCGGTAGGTTGACTGGTGGAAGGCCGCGACCGCGCAGAAGCTGCAGCGGAAGCGGCAGCCCCGGCCCGACTCGACCAGCGCCAGCGGAAAGTAGCGCTTGCCCGCGAAGATCGATCGATCGGGCGTCACACGGGCCAGCGCCTCGCTCCGGGGGGCGGTGTAGACGCCGGCGAGCGAGCCCTCGGCGGCCGCGCGGAGGATGGCGGCCCAGACGGGCTCGCCTTCGCCGACACAGACCGCGTCCGCGTGCTCCAGCGCCTCCTGCGGGCACGCCGTGGCGTGGTAGCCGCCCATGACCACGCGCACGCCACGCCGGCGGTACTCGGCGGCGATCTGGTAGGCCCGCCGCGCCGTGTAGGTCTCCACCGAGATCGCGGCGAGGTCCGTCGGCCGATCGAAGTCGATCGCCTCGATCCGGTCGTCGAAGAAGCACCGGTCCCACTCGCGGGGCGTGGCGGCGGCGAGGATGCCGATCGACAGAGGCTGCATTTGCCACGAGCGGACGTACTTCGTGCGCGGGAAGCGACCGACGCACGGATAGATGAAGGTTACGTGCGGCATGGAATGGCTCCCGGCTGAAGACTGCCCGCCGCCGGCCCGATCGGGAGGAGCTGCGCGGCGCGCCCGAACACGGCGTCGGGAACGCCGAGCGCCCGGAGGATCCGGTGCGGCTGGTCGAAGGGGTTTGCCGTGCAGAGGATCCGAAGCGCCTGGCGCGGCGAAACGCGGAACAGGTAGCTGATCGGCACCGGGAGGGCGGGAAAGTCGGAGCCGTAGACGAGCTTGCGGCAGAGGGCGCCATCGGCCGTCAGGCGGCCGAGCAGGCGCGTGCGCGCCGGCACGGCGAAGGCGGCCAGGTCGCCGTAGAACCGCTCGTGGCGGCGGGCCATGCGCTCCCAGCCGGCGACGAATCCGGGCTCGCGGCGATTGAGCGGCGCGCCGCAGTGGGCGGCGATGACGACGACGCCCTGGTCGAGCGCGAGCTCCAGGGCGGACGGGTCGTCCGCGGCGTCGTCCGCCACGGGCAGCGTGTGCTCGCGCCCGGTATGGCAGAGCAGCGGGATGCCGCGGGCGGCCATCAGCCGGTAGAAGGGGATGCAGTCCGGGTCGTCCACGCGGATGCCCTGCGCCGCGGGGATCCACTTCACCAGGCACGCGCCCCGCTCGATGACGCGCTCGAGCTCGCTCAGGGCGTCCCTCCGGTACGGATGGACGCTTGCGCCGAAGAGCGCCTTCGGGCTTCGCGCCGCCGCTGCCGCCACGAAGTCGTTGCCGACGATCAGCTGGGTTCGCGCCATGTCCGGGGAGCCGTCCCGGCGATAGGCCCCGTCGAACGCGAGGAGCACGGCCCGGTCGATCGTGCTGCGGTCCAGCCAGCCCAGCACCGTGCGCCGGATTCGCTCGTCGGCGGCGGCCGATCCGGCGTCGGCGCGAATCCCGAGCCGGGCCGCGAAGAGGCGGAAGAGGAACTGCCGCCGGAGGGCCGGGCCGATGTAGTTGCCGCTGCCCGCCTCATGCGTTCCGGCCAGGTGGACGTGCACGTCGCAGATCACGGCGCGGGGGCCCCCTCGAAGACGGCGGCGTGCCGGGTCGGGTTCTCGAAGACGTCCTGGAAGTGCTTCATCATGGCCGCGCCATGGGCGCCGTCGATGTGCCGGTGGTCCATGGTGAACGTGACGGTGAGCTGCGTGCGCGCCACGACCCGTCCCGCTTCGACGGCGGGCGCCTCGTGCGGCCGGCCGATGCATACGACGAACGGGCAGCGCGAGAAGGCGGCGAGCGGCACGAGCGCGCTGTTCAGCCCGAGCGCGCCGACGTCGGTCACGACCACCGAGCCGAAGCGGTCCCGGGGGATGCGCAGGCCGGCGGGCGCCAGGTTGAGCGTGTACTGGATGAACTCCATCAGGCGGAAGAAGGGGCGGAGCAGGAGCGGCGGCATCGAGCGCATGCGCCGGCAGATTCGCCCGGCCGCGGGATCATCCCCGCGCCGGATCCGGCGCGTCTCCTCGTCGCAGCGGGCCGCCACCTCGGGCAGCGACAGCGCCGGCACCCCGCGCAGTACGAACCCCGAGAGGTCCATCTGACCGAGCTCGCGCGTGAGCACCGATACGAACACGCTGACCTCCGAGCGCGGGTAGAACGCGTCGCGCAGGAGCACCGTGTTCAGCTCGGGCTGCCGCTCCAGGCAGTGCCCCAGGATCTTGACGACGTAGGCGGTCAGCGTGACGGGCGCCGCGCCCGTCACGCCTCGGATGAACTCCTCGGCCGGCGCGGCCGCCAGATCGAGCCCGGCGTAGGCGCTCGGGTCCCGCGGATGCCGCCAGGACCCGACCGCAATCTTCCGGAAGCTCGTGACGTCCCGCCGCGGACCGTGAGGGATGTTTCTCATCTCGGTTTCGAGGGACCGATCCTACGGGCGCTCGTACGGGGGTTCGGCGAGGTGCAGGGCGATGCCGATTCGCCGCCAGACCGACAGCGAGCGAGCGGTCAGGACGGGGTTGTCGAGGAAGTTGACCCCGAGGTGAATCGCGGCCGCTTTCCACGCGCCGCCCTCCCGCACGACGACCGCTGTCCAGCGGCTCGGAATTCGAAACTTGCGCCCGTCCTTCAGCGTGTACGTGTCCAGCGACGTGCCGAAGCAATACCCGGCGTCCGGCCCGACAAACCGCGTCAGGGCGCCGGCCTGCGGCACCATTTCCACGCGGGCCACGGGGGCGTCGGGGCGAACCATGCGCCCGAAGTAGACCGCCATCCCCGCGGCGTTCGTCACGAGCGTCTGATCCACGCCCGTGAAGACGAACTCGCGCGCCAGGAACGGCTCCAGGGACTTCAGGTCGTTCGAGTTGATGGCCTTTTGCATGCCCGCCAGCAGCTGGCGGAGCGCCTGATGGTCCGGCTCGCGATTCTGCGCCGGGACGGCCGGGGCCATGGCGAACACGAGACACGCCGTCACCCATCCCGCGAGACTACCGTTCCTCTGCATGTCGCGCCTCCTGCTGTTGCTTCCGCCGGTACCGGCGGGCCTTCCGTCTGGAAGCCTGTGGCGTCCGGGGCGTCGGACTCCGTCGGGATCGGGGGGCAGCCCGGGTCGTGGATCGAGTAAGGCGTGGCGTAGCGCGGCTCGCTGTAGAGCCGCCGGACGAAGATCCGGTAGGTCAGGTTGCCGACGAAGTTGACCATCGAGTTGATCCGGAAGCCGGCGACCCGGCGCACGACATGGGGGATTCGGAACGTCTCCCGGTAGGCCCACTTGAAGCCGTCGTACAGCTGCCGGGGCGTCATGAGCGCGGGCTGATACACCACGTGCATCGTGTCGTAGTCGTCCCAGTTGAAGCTCAGGATCCGGTTTTCGGCGAGCAACCGCTTGAACAGGGTGGTGCCGGGGTAGGGCGTGTAGATGGAGTAGCGGGGGATGTCGACTTTCAGATCGAGGACCTGCTGCACGGTCGAGGCGAAGACGGAGGTGTCGTCCTGATCCAGCCCGAACACGAAGCAGCCCTGCACGGAGATTCCGTACGCGTGCAGCGTCTGCATGACCGTCCGGTACTGCTCCGCCTTGTTGAACCCCTTGTGGATGCCGAGCAGATTGGACTGGTTGACCGACTCGAAGCCCAGCAGCAGGTACACGCATCCGCTCCGCCGGAGCAGGTCGAGCAGCTCGGGCTGCCGGGCGACGTCGACCGTGGCGAGCCCGCCCCACTTGCGGCGGAGCGGGATCAGGGCGGTCAGCAGCTCCTTCGAGTACTCGACGTCATCCAGCAGGCTGACGTCGTTGAAGCAGAAATAGCGGCCGCGGGTCGCCCGGATATCGCGCACCACGTCCGCGACCGGCCGCTTCAGGTAGTGGGGCCACACGGCGGGCACGGCGCAGAAATCGCACACGCGCCGGCATCCCCGCGTGGCGTGCACGGTGTTGGGCATCATGTAGCCGGACATGCGCTGCAGGTCGCGCCGCGGCGGAGGGACCCCTTCGAGCCACTCGGCCGGCGGGGCGGGGTCCCGGTACACGCGGGCCAGGCGGCCGTGGCGGAAATCGTCGATGAGCCGGGGCCAGGTGCGCTCGGCCATGCCGATCACGATGGCGTCCGCGTGCCGGGCCGCCTCGCCGGGCAGGATGGTCACGTGCACGCCGCCCAGCACGACGGCGATGCCGCGCCGGCGGTAGTGGTCCGCCAGGCGGTAGGCCGGTCGGGCGTTGCCCGTGATGACGCTGATTCCCACCAGGTCGGCCGGCTCGTCCATCGGGATCGGGTCGACGCTCCCGTCGACGATCTTCCACTCCACGTCCGGATCGGGGACCAGCGCGGCCAGCGTGGTGAGGCTGAGGGGGGCCTCGCGCATCGACCGGACGTGCGCGCCCACAATCAGCTTGTGCATGTGGGCATCCGGCATGACGAGCAGGATCTTCACGGATGGGGTCAGAATGAGCGACGGCCGGCGCCCTGTCAACGATTGACGCCCGGAAAAGAAAAGCGCCCCGCCACGGGGCGGGGCGCCTGGTGATCCTCCCGGCGCGGGCCGGCTCTACTTCCCGAGGATCGCGCGGACGGCGTCGAGCTGTCCGGCGCTGCCGAGCTTCTCGTTCTTGTGCGCGATGAACTTGGCGTACTCCGCCATGAAGACCTTGCCCGGATCGCGCAGGTCGAACTTCTCGGGCTTGTCGCGGAAGAACTCGCGG
>CAYSLU010000069.1:11194-29763 GCA_964431965.1 uncultured Verrucomicrobiota bacterium | reverse complement strand
CCCGCTACCGGTCCCGGATCTCCGCCCGCAGCTCGCGGGCCAGCGCGTCGCGGACCCGCTCGCGGAAGCCGTTCGCCTCCTCGTCCGTGAGCGTGCGATCGGCCGCTTGGAAGACCAGCGCATACGCCATGCTCTTCCGCCCGGCGTCGCCTTTGCTTCGATACACGTCAAAGAGGTCCGCCCGCACCAGCTCGCGCGGGGCCGCCTGGAGAATCACCTTCATGACGGCGTCGCTCGTGACCTCTTCGCCCACGAGGATGGCGATGTCGCGCCCCACCGATGGGAATACCGAGAGCGGCCGGGAGGCCGGAACGTCGAACGCGCGCTCGGACACCGTGTCCAGGCGCAGCTCGGCCACGGCCACGGGATCGGCCAGCCGCCACTCGCGCCGGATGCCGCTCGCGACGATTCCCATCATCCCCGCGTCGCGGCCCGCGATCCGGACGCGCACGGAATGGCCCGGCTCGAAGCAGGGAGCGTCCGCCGGCGCCAGATCGACCGACGACCGGGGCACCCGCATCGCGGCGCAGAGGCCTTCCACCGCCCCCTTCAGCCACTGGAAGATCTCCTGGGCCTCGACGGGCCGACGCCGGTCCAGACGATCGCGCCCGAGCGGGCCCATCAGGCCGATCGCCACGCGCTCCTCCTCGCCCAGCGTCCCGTCCGCCCGCTTGAAGAACACCCGCCCGATCTCGAACAAGCCGGCGGCTTCCGCCTGGCGCGAGCGGTTGCGGCCCAGCGCGTCCGTGACCTGCGAAATCAACGACGGCCGCAGAACCGAATGGTCCGCGCTGATCGGGTTTGGAATCACGACGCGCCGGGGCCGGTCCGTCGCATCGAAGCGGTCCAACTCCGCCTGCGACAGGAAGCTGTAGTTCATAATCTCGGACAGTCCCAACCCGACGAGGGCGCTCCGGCAGGCCATGCGGGCTTCGGCGGCGGCGTTGCTCGCGCCCTCGACCAGCTGCGCCCGCGGCGTGGGGGCCGGTATGCGGTCGAGCCCGTGTATGCGCGCCACCTCCTCGACCAGGTCTGCCTCGCGCTCCAGGTCCACCCGGAAGGTCGGTGCCTGCACGGCACAGCCGGATGCGTCGCGCTCGACCACCTTCAGCTCCAGCGCCTCGAAGATGCGCACCATTTCGTCGTCCGCTACCGGGGCTCCGATCAGCGTCCGAATGCCGTCGAACGTGCACCGCACAGTCTTGCGCGACGGCTGGCGCCCGTATACGTCCACCACCCCGCGGGCCGCCGTGGCCCCCGCCAGCGCCACCAGGTAGCCGGCCGCCCGGCGGCTCGCCCAGTCGGCCAGCTCCGGATCCACGCCGCGCTCATACCGGTAGGACGACTCAGTGCTCAGTCCGACCCGCTTGGACGTGCGCCGGATCAGCGTCGGGCTGAAGCAGGCGCTCTCGAGCAGCACCTTCTGCGTGTCCGGGCGGATCTCGCTGCCCGCGCCTCCCATCACGCCGGCCAGCGCCACCGGCCTCCGGGCGTCGGCGATCACCAGCATGTCGGGATCGATCGGGCGGTCCGTCCCGTCCAGTGTGGCCAGCTTCTCGCCCGGCCGCGCCCGGCGGACGACAATGCGGCCCTCTTCCAGAAGCGACTGGTCGAACGCGTGCATCGGCTGCCCGCACTCGAGCATGACGTAGTTCGTGATGTCGACGACGTTGTTGATCGGCCGGATGCCGCTCAGGCGCAGCCGCTCCTTCATCCACAGCGGGCTCTCCGCGATGGTCACGCCCGCGAAGACCCGCCCCGTGTACCGCGGGCAGCCTTCCGCATCGTCGACCTCCACGCGCGTGCAGCTGGTCACGGCCGGCCCGAGCTCGGCGAACTCGATAGCGGGCCGGCGCATCGGCACCCCGCATAGGGCGGCCACCTCGCGCGCGATGCCCATGATGCTCAGACAGTCCGGCCGGTTCGGCGTCACCTCGATCTCGATCACCCAGTCGGGCGGGCCGAACAAGGCGGACAGCGCCGTCCCGGGAACGGTATCGGCGGGAAGGCGCAGCAGGCCCGAGTGATCGTCCGAGATCCCCAGTTCGTCCTCCGCGCAGAGCATGCCGGCGGACAGAACGCCCCGGAGCTTGGCTTCCTTGATCCTCATGCCGTTGGCCAGCGTAACCCCCACGCCCGCGAACGGAACGCGGTCTCCGACGGCGAAGTTCCACGCGCCGCACACCACGGTGCGCTCGGCCTGCCCGTCGGTGACCCGGCACACGCGGAGCTTGTCCGCGTTGGGATGGGGGTCGATGGCCAGAACCTGCGCCGCCACCACGCCGTCGAACGTGCGCTCGACGGCGTGGACGCCCTCCACCTCCAGCCCGGCGAAGGTCAGGCGGCTCGCCAGATCCTTGGGAGACAGGCCGCACTCCACGTATTCACGCAACCAGCTCAGCGGGACTTTCATCAGGCAAACTGCTCCAGGAAGCGAACGTCGTTGTCGTAGAGGAGGCGGATGTCTTCGATGCCGTACTTGATCATCGCGATCCGCTCCACGCCCATTCCAAATGCGTAGCCGGTGACGGACTCGTAGCCGACCGCGGCGAACACCTTCGGATGCACCATGCCGGCGCCGGAAATCTCGATCCATCCGCTCTGCTTGCACACGCGGCAGCCGCTGCCGTGGCACAGGTGGCACGAGAAGTCATACTCGACGCTCGGCTCCGTGAACGGGAAGAAGTGGGGCCGAAACCGCACCTTCACGTCGGGACCCATCATTTCGTGAGCGAAGTACGAGATGTCACCCTTGAGGTCCGCCATCGATACCTGCCGATCGACGTACAAGCCCTCGATCTGGTGGAAGTTGGCGCTGTGAGTCGCGTCCATCGTGTCGCGCCGGTAGCACCGGCCCGGCGCGATGATGCGAACCGGCGGCTTCTGCCGCTCCATCACGCGGATCTGCACCGGCGACGTCTGGGTGCGGAGCAACTCGCCCGTCTCGAGCCAGAAGGTGTCCTGGATGTCGCGCGACGGATGGTCCGCCGGCGTATTCAGGGCATCGAAATTGTAGTACTCCGTTTCGATGTCCGGCCCGTCGGCCACCGTGAAGCCCAACCGGGCGAAAATCCGGATGGCCTCGTCGATGATCAGGCTGACCGGGTGCCGCGACCCGAGCCCGCGCCACGCGCCCGGCATGCTCCAGTCGAATCCACGCGAAGCGCCCGCCGCCGCCGGCGCCTGCAGTTCGGCCTTCCGCGCATCCAGAAGCGCACCGACCTCCTGCTTGAACTCGTTGGCGCTCTTGCCGACCAGCGGCCGCTCGGCCGGGGCCACATCCTTCAGCCCCTTCATGATCTCAGGCAGCAACCCATTGCGACCCAGGTACTTGATTCGAACGGCCTCGATGTCCGACGCGCTCGCGGCCGCCCGCCCTTCGGCGAGCGCCGACTCCTTCAGTTTCACAATGTCCGATGCATTCATGATTCGATACCCACCGACAGGGCCGCACTATGCACCCCGCGCTGAAATCCGGTGGTTTCTAACAGATCCCGCCCCTGATCTCCATTCTTTTCCCGGCTGTCACCATAGACTACGGCAGTGAGGGTAAGACCGGATCCGGTCGTCGGCCGTGAGAACCGTCGCGTCCTCCTCGCGCGCCGTGGCGACGATGATCTGATCGGCGGGGTCCTCATGGAACGGGACCGGAAGCACGGTCGAGCGGTATGCGATGACCGGGGAGAGAGGTACCAGACGAAGCTTGGCCATCTCCAGCGCCCGGTTGATCCACTCCTCGGCATTGCAGGAGATGCCAAGCCGCCCCTTCTCCAGCAGCTTCGCGAACTCCCACGGCGAAATGGCGGACAGCAGCAACTCATCGTACCTCGCCGGCGACGAGAGCACCGCCCGCGCGCGCGCGGACAGCTTCGCCGGCACCATGTTCCACCACACCCAGACGTGGGTGTCGATCACGTATCTCACCGGTTCGCCTCCCACGTCCCCGGCTCCAGCGGTGAGACGATGTCCTTCTCAAACACGAGCGCCTTCGAAAGTCTCCCGGGCGCCGCGACGGCCGCAGTCGGTTGAAACGGGACAACTCGGACGAGGGGCTTGCCACGCTTGGTGATGACCAGTCCCTCGCGCGACTTCGCAACCCGGTCCATCGTCTGCAGGGCGTGCGCTTTGAATGCGCTGATCGCCATCGTCTTCATCCCTCACCTCCATCTCGTTTCAATATAGTCAAATCAAGTGGTCAAGTCAAACGGGCTCATGACGCACGGGCCAGGGTGGCAGGAGGAAGCCGGAACGGTCTGATCGCCCCGCCCCCATTACCGCTTCCGCGTCGGCCGACCGGCGCATTCACGGATTCCCATGCCCGCCGTCCGCGCTCGGGCATAGCCGGGTGAACCATCCGGACCGCCGCAGACCGACCATTCCCACGCCCGCGCCTGCCCGTCGGTGTAGCCGCAGATCTCCCGGGTGGATCGGATGGCCGCAAAGAGCCGGCGGAACAGCTCGCGCGCCGGCAACTGCGCGCCGTACTCCAAGCCCAGCCGCTGCAGCAGATCCAGGTCCTTCTTCTGGTCCCGCAGGCTCATTCCCTGGGCCGAGACGCAGAGGTTCGTGGCCGGGTCATAGCTCGAGCACGGCGGACAGATCATGCAGCAGCCGCGCACCAGCAGGATCGGGATGTCCGGGTTGCGCTGCACGACGTCGATCGCCTCAAACAGATTGTCTTCTTCGATCGGCGCCAGATCCTTCCGTCCCGCGTGGAAGCACGCCATGCACATCAGGTGATGCGGCCGAAGCCGAAGCACGCCGGCCTCAAGCACGGCGCGCGCGCTGAGCCGCTTGTGGCGGCGCTTGTCCGCGGCCGGCCGGTCGGGGACCACAGCCGCCAGCCCGTGCGCCCTGCCCCGTTCGTAGCCACCCGAGCGGCTTCGCCCGCAGCCGCGCCACGCCTTCGGCCCGCCCGGCCCGTAGCCGCAGACGCCCCGGCCGCTCTCGACCTTCTCCAGAAGCCGCCGGAACAGCTCGCGCGCCGGGCGGACATCGCCCGGGACCAGGCCCATCCTCTGGATGATGTCCAGGTCGCGCTTCTCGTTGAAGAGCGCACCCTCCGGCGTATCCGCCCGCCGCCCCGGGTTCTGGTAGCCGTAGACCGCGTCCGCGTTGCACCGGAGCATCAGCGGGGCACCCGGGTCGCGACGGACCGCGCGGAGTATCCGCGCAAGAGCCGGATCGCGGGGCACCCGGCCGCCGGAAGAGCCCAGCCGGCAGACGATGCACATGAGCTGATACGGACGGACCTGTATCGGTTTGAATGCCTTCACAGACGCCTCCTGGCGAACCCTAGAGAATCCCAAGCGTTTCAGCGCCTTCCAAGGTGGCCGCGCCCTCCCGTGACGATCTCTCAGTTCCGACTTGTATCCGGCTTGCCCTCGCAGATGGCGCGGAGCCAGGCGAGGTTCCGGTGCGACCACCCTTCACCGAGGTGCGTGATCCCGCAGGCGTCATGCGCTTCGGCGAAGCGATCGAACAGCGCCATCCGGCGCGCCGGGAACGGCCATCGGATACCCTTGCTCCGGGCGTAGGTCCGCAGCTCTTCCCAGCGCAGGAGCACGACGTACCAGATCGGCAGCCGCGCGCGCTCCGCCCGCGACCGAAGAGCGTCGTCGCCGCTGACAGCCTCCACGGCCGACTCGAGGTGGGCCGCGGACCGAAAGACGGCGTCCGCGGCCAGATAGGGCGCGGTCGTCGGCGAGTTCAGGTCGAGGTAGCAGCCCGTGCGCACGCGCCGGTCGTCGCCGATCCGTGCCAGCACCGTCTGGATCGCGGGCGAGCCGGGGAACGCCTTCACGGACACGGCGCGCCGGTACACGTTCCGCATGTGAGCCGCGATATGCCCGGAGGCCGGACCGTAGTACCCATCCAGGAACTCGGCGATCAGCGCATCGGCGTCGTGGGTCGGGTCCCACATGAGCTTGGCCAGCACCCACGCGCGCAGCTCGGCCATCTCGCCGCCGAGCGAGCTGTTGTTCGCCTGTTCGAAGACGCCCGCCACCCGGTGCCGGGCAAAGAACCGCACGTTTTCGCCGAGCGTGTGCCAGTTCGGGTACGGCTGGACGAAGTGCGCGTAGTTCGTCACGTAGTCCCACACGTAGAGGCGGCGCGCGATGCGCGACCAGGCCACAATGTCGCGGCAGAACGACCGGTTGTTCGGGTGCGTGAACGGATGCAGGAAGTCGCACTCGAACGAGCACAGCCGCACGATGACATTCCGCCGCGGCCGGACATGCCGCGGCGCGCGGCGCGTGTACTGGTAGGCCAGCGTGTCGACCGAGACCCGGGGGAAATCCTTCTCGATCGCCGCGGCGATCCGGTTCACGAAGCGCAGCATGGTGCCGGCCGAACTCCCCTCGCGCCGGTCAACGGTGCGGCAGGCCGCGCAGGTGCACTTGTCCCAGTTGTCGTTCTGCGAGACCGAGACGATGGTTGCCGACGGCTGCGCCTGCAGCCGGGCGCGCACCTGCGCGATCGCCACGGCCAGCACCGCCGGGTTTGTCAGGCACAGCTGCGTCGGCTTCCGTTCGCCGTCCACCTCGGCATACCACTCGGGATGGGCCGCAAAGTGCGTGTCGGGCGGGGCCAGCGCCAGCACCGTGTGCACGAACCCCGCGTACTCGTGGTGTCCGCCCCACTCCGCCGGGATGCCGGCCGGATCGCGCTCCCACAGCCCGTTGGTGCGGTTCCGGACCGCCCAGCGCGTCTCCCACGTGTGCCGGTAGAGCACCTCGCGATACTCGAACCGGGGCACGTGCCGGCGGCGCAGGCGCGGGATCTCGACCGATTCGAGCCTCGGGATCCGGGCGGCGTCGGGCGTCCACCATCGGCACCCCAGGATCTCCTCCAGAAAGGTCACTACGGCATACAGGGTCCCGCGCGGAGCGCCGGGCGCGCCCGACAGGACCAGATTCGCCCCCAGCGTGCGCATCACGAACCCTTCGTCGCCCAGCCCGCGCCAGGCCGACGGCGGCAGGCCGATCGCCGAGGCGGCGGCCGCGCCCACCGCGATACACGGCCGTCCCCCAGCCTGCGCCGACGCCATAATGGCGGGCCGCCGGCCGGTGATCGCCTCCAGGGTCTCGGCCAACTCCTGTGCCGCGTGCCGCTCCGGCTTCGACGCGCCCGGCCCCACCGTGACCATGTGGTTGGTAATGTTCATGAATCGATCCAGATTGGCGTGATGGAATCGCCCGCGACCCGGACCGCGACACCCCGGCCGGACAGCGCGGCTCCGGTCGCCGCCTGCGACCGGTTGCCGACGCGGACCCGATACCGCCGGCCCGGACGCAGCCGCGCCAGCCGGCGATCGAGCGTCACGCATGCCGCCGCCGGCTTTGAGGTCAGGTTGCCCGCCAGCACGAGAATGCCTGCTCCGGTCCGGTAGGCCGCGGTGGCCACCGCCGGGCTGTCGGCGGACGCGAATCCGGCCCGCCAGTCGAAGAACGATCCGCCCTCGCACTCGACGCCCTTGAGCGGAGCGAAGAGCTTCAAGTCGGCCGGCTTCGCCGGCCAGGGCGCCACGCCGGTCATCAGGCATCGAACCGTCATCTGCCGGGCGATGCGCGCCGGCGCCCCGGCCGCCACGCAGCCGTAGCCGATCACCCCGCGCGCCCGTGCGCCCATGAACGTCCACTCCAGCGGAAGGTCGTCCAGTTCCGGGGCCCCGAGCGCGAGCTGGCTGTACCCCCACTCCATCGCCACGACGTAGTCGGCGAAGTTCTCGGTTGCCGCCATCGGCACCATAGTGGTGTGCGCGATCATCAGTCCGTCCGGGCCGACGCGTCGGCGCGTCCATTCCATGAGGTCGAGCAGCTCGTCGACATCCCAGTGGCCCGCCGGCGATTCGGCTTGCATGCCCAGCCCTGCGCGGATGGGTGACGCGCCTTCGACATGTCGCGTGTTGTGGCAGTAGAGCCCGACGTTCCAGTCGTAGTAGGTGCCGTCCAAGTCGTGATGGGACAGCACCGTATCGACATAGCTCTTGAAGGCGTCCGCCCAGCCCGATCGGAGACACATCTGGGCGCCGAACTCGTCGTTCCCATGCGGGTTGTGCAGCATCTGCCCCCGGTCGTCGGGCAGCCGCGCCCATTCGGCGCCGTGTTGCTTGAACGCCGCCGTGCTGGGGTGCAGCTCCTTGTTGGAGAAGTACGTGGCCACGCGGATGCCGCTCCGGTGACAGGCGGCAATCACGCGGTCGAACTCCTTCATGTCCGCGGGGGAGAACGGCGGATAGCGGCCGTCGCGCCAGAACACGCCGTCGCCGAACGAATCGCCGTCGTGGTGGAAGTGCGCCGTGCGGATTCCGGTGCGGGCCCAGCGGGCCACGTCCGCGTCGGCCGGCCAGTTCCGCCGGTTGAAACTGGCGTGCAGGAACGGCGGCCGTGCCCGGCCGGTAAGCACCGGCACGCCGATCGTCGAATCGAACACATAGCGCCCCGCCATTCGCACGCCGCCCATGGGGATGTCCACGGGGCACACCCGCAGGACGACGGCGGCTGGCATGGGCTCCGATGCCACGCACAGGCTGCCCGCTCCCGCCCGCCCGGCTGCCTGGTAGTCCCACTGCGCCAGATCCGATCCTGCGAACCACTCGATGCCGCAGCGTCCGGGATTGGCAAAGCTGACATACCGGGGAACGAACCGGCTCTCATGGATCGAATCGAACGAGCGCCCTGGCCGGAAGCGGCCCCACTGGCAGACTCCGAATCCGCGCGGGGACGACGAGGTCTCGGCCGGGGCGCCCGGACGAACGCCGTAATGCGTGAGCTCCGGGGCAAGCGCCCAGTCCTGGAGCATCAGCGCCTTCACGCGAAGGCCCGACGCGGGAAACTCCAGCTCCTGTCGGATCCGGACGTATCCCCAGCGATGCCGGTACGTGGTCCGCAGCCGGACGCCGGAGTCGCGGCCGGTGTCATCCACCAGCGCCGCCCGGAATGCGGCGGTTACGCCACCCTCCAGCGTGTCGAGTTCGACCGTCGTGCGCCCGCCCGGCTGGAACCGCTTGGGCTCGCCCTCCACGTGCAGCTGGCTCGAGAACGTCCGCTGGACGATGTTCGCCACGCCCGCTGCCGGAAACCGGATGCTCCGGATCCCGCCCCCCGCCTCCAAGCTGTGTTCGATCTCGTAGTAGGGCGTGCGAACGGTGACCCGGTCCGAGTCCCGTTGCACACGCAGATCGCCCGGGTACACGCTGGCATCGCTCATGAAGTGCCTCCATCCGTGCAGCAGCCCAATGCCCGAATGCTGCCGTCCCCCGCCCCCGCTGTCAATGGCCCGGCACGGCGCCGAGTAGTCGGACCACGGTCTCTTCCTCCTTCGGGGACCGTGCCATCGGCGTCATCGACCAGCTGCGAAGGCTCAGGTCCCATCCCTCCGCCCCACCCGCAGGGTTACAACACGACCGTGCCTCCCCGCTCGCCAAACGATGATCACCGCCCTCTGATCACTGACCGCCCCTCCGCGTCTTTTCGCTTGTGCGCTCCGCCTCCCGCCGCATAATCACCTCCATGCTGGCGATTGCCGTACTCGCCGGCATGCAGGAAGTGCAGGGGGGCCTTGGTGAACTCCTCCCGTCGGGCCGGCCGTTCCCGGCATTTTCGAACTGCACGTCTATATGGAGCTGATGCTGGCCCTTCATGCCGACGATGTTCTTCTTGTTCTCGACGTCTCCGAGTTCCTGCTCCTGCTGGGGGTGGCCGGGCTCGCCGTCTGGCTCTGGTTGGTGTACCGCAAGAGAAAGCGCGCACCGCGGGCCACAGTCTCCCGGAATCCTCCTCGCCTATATGGCAGCCCGAGACAACCACTCTGGCCCTTCTTTTGAACTGGAGCGTTAGACGTCTGTGGGCGCCATGGCATCACCAATCACCATTTCAAACTACATTTTCGAGTTCGCAAACTCGGTCGTCTCGCGTTGGGGGGTGCTCGCACCTTGGGAGCTCACGACAAAGTCCATCGAGATCGTTCGATCCGTTCTGGAGGGCCTCCCCAGCGGTGAGTTCAGGATCGCAGACGGAATAGCGATCCATGACACCGCAAGCATTGAGCCAGGCGCCATTCTGAAAGGCCCGTTGGTGGTCGGTGCCAGGTGCTTCGTGGCGGCCGGCGCCTATCTGCGCGGGGGGTGCTGGGTCGGCAAGGACTGCATACTGGGCCCTGGCTCGGAGCTGAAGTCTTCATTTGTGTTCTCGGGCACAACGCTCGCCCATTTCAACTTCGTTGGAGATTCGCTTCTCGGCTCTGGCGTAAACCTCGAAGCCGGAAGCATCATCTGCAACTGTCGAAACGAGCGGCCAGACAAAGAAGTCCTTGTCCGCCTTGGCTCGGAGCTTCATCCAACCGGAAGCCAGAAGTTCGGCGCGCTGGTTGGCGACCGTTCAAGAGTTGGAGCCAACGCGGTGGTCGCCCCGGGGGCGCTGCTCGAACCAGGCAGCGTGATAGCGCGCACCGAGCTATGCGATCAGGAAGCCCGCCTTCACGAGTAGGGGGCACGTCTCCCAGCATTGCCCGACGGGGTACGCTCTGATACACACGACGGCGGCTGGGATCCGGGAGCTTGTGACTCGCGTGCCGGCCGCCGGAGGATCCGTCGCCATGGTGCCGCCCAACTCGCCGCCCGCCGTGCCCGCCCTGCCCGGGCCGGAGCATTTCCTGCGCTTCGCGGGACCGGTCACCAACATCCACGAGGCGCCGGCGATCGGGAACGGCGATCTCGCGGCCCTCGTTCAGGTGTTCCACAACGAGTTCCGCCTGCACCTGGGCAAGAACGACATCTGGGACGCGCGCTTCGACCACATCACGGCTGATCACGCCATCACGCAAGGCGACCTGATCCGCGCATCGCGCGACTACGGGTTCCGGCTCGAGGGCGCGAATTACCGGGCTTCGCCCGCGTGGGATCGGGAACCGGCCGATATTCGCTATCCCCTCACCCCGCCGGGTTGGTTCAATCCGTACCCCTGCCCCAAACCCGCTGGCTGGATACGGGTGCTGCATTCGGGGATCAGCTCGACGCGGATCGAGACGACCGTCGATATCGCACGGGGCGTGGTCTGCAGCACCTTTGACTACGACAACGTCTGGCATGCGCCGGGCCGCCTGGTGATCGAGGCGTTCGTGGACCGACTCGCCAACGCCGTGCGCCTGCGCATCCGCCGCCAAGGGAACGTGGGCGAGTTCCACCTGTGCGTCGAGAAGCGGCCCGATTCGGTCGATCCGTCGATCCCCTGGCCCGAGTCCCGGCTGGCCGGGCCCTCGGCCGGAATCGTCACCCAGCGGATACCCGCCGGCTTCGACGTTCCGGAGTTCGCCTGGAGTCTTGCGGCTGCCTTCCCAGAGACCCGGGCGGGCATCCGCGCCCGCCGCCCGGAGTCCCGCCCCTGCCACGTACGCCAGGTTGTGACGCTCGATGACGGCGCTGCGCTCGAGTTCATGGTCGGCGTGGCGACGGACCGGGACGGCGGGGGTGACGCGGCTTCGCGCGCCGTCGGGCTGGCCGGTCCGGCCACGCCCGACGCATATGACCGGACCTTCGCGGCCCATGCCGAGGACTGGCGGGCATTCTGGTCGCGCTCCGGCATCTCCCTCGACGACCGCGAGTTGGAGCAGACCTGGTACCGGAACCTGTTTGCGCTCGCCGCGCACATCGGGCCCAAGGCCCAGGCCCCCGGGCTGTGCGCGAACGTCGTGCCCCACGAGGAGTCTCCCTGGCACGGCGGGTACACGGTGAACATGAACATCCAGAAGATGTTCCTCTCGAGCCTGCCCGCGAACCATCCGGAATGGATCGACTGCTATGCCGGATGGATCGACCACATGCGGCCCAGCTTCGAGCATCTGGCCCGCACGCTGTTCGGGCTTGAAGGCGTCTACTCCCCGCACATGGTGATGCCATATGTCCCGCCGCACCGGCAGGCCAACAGCAACGAGGCCGGGCGGGCGCTGGGCATGACCGGCTGGCACGGCCAGCCGCTCTGGTGGCGCTGGGAGCACACGCAGGACCGCGAGTTCCTGGCGCGGCGGGCGTACCCGTACATCCGCGACGCCGCGGCGTTCTACTGGCGCTACTTCGAGAAGTATATGGACGAGAGCGGCGACATCTACCCGTCGCTCAACCTGGAAGCGCCGCCTTGGACGCGCCACTTCGAGCACAACCGGGACTGCTTCATCGACCTGATCCTCTTCCGGCAGACGTTCATGGAAGCCATCGCCGCCTCTGAAATCCTCGGCGTCGATGCCGAGTGGCGCGAGCGCTGGCGCGCCGCGCTCGCGCGCGTTCGGCCGCTGACGGTCGACCATCTGGAGGACGGAAGCTCGTGGATCCGGGCGGACAAGAATGACGGCCCTCCCCCGGCGGCGCCCGGCAAGCCGTGGTGGGAGGAGCGTCGCCACCGCGAGGCGCAGGCGCTGGCGGCCGCGTGGAGCGTCTTTCCGGGCGAGTACATCGAGGGCGACGAGCCCGACGGCTTCGCAGCCGTGGCGCGCGATACCATGCAGCGGACGCGCTGGCACGAGCTTCACCCCGCCATCATCTGGATCCACCACTGGTGGTGCGCCATCCCGGCCCTGCGGATGGGGCTGCCCCATGCGTTCGAGCTCGCGCGCACCGTCATCCTTCGCGAGCGGTTCCCGGCCGGCCACGCGCGCACGACGCACTGGATCAACATGCATCCGGACGCCTGGCGCTGCCCCGAAGACAACTACCTGGGCGTGGCGGCCACCACCGAGATGCTGCTTCAGAGCCAGGGCGAGGTGCTGCGGATCTTTCCTGCTTGGCCCAAAGATCGGGCGGCCCGCTTCAGGGGGTTGTCGGCGCGAGGCGGATTCGTCGTTGACGCCTCTTGGGATCCGGAGGCCGGGCTTGCGGCGTCGATTCGCAGCCTGGCGGGCAGGCCGTGCAGAATCCGCTGCCCCGCGGGCGACCTCCCGCGCATCGGCTGCGGCTCGGACGCCGTTCCGGCACGTCGCGACGGCCGCGACGTCGTGTTCCCGACCGCGGCGGGCGCTGTCTACGACCTGCACGCCGGACGGAGCGAGTAGGCCGCTGCCGCTTGGCGTCTCATTGCCGGGGCGCGGGATCGTAGACAGTCGCTGCCGCGGGCCGCTACACTCCGGGGCACATGGAGGATCGAGATGAACGACTTTCCTCGCACGACGGTTGGCGGCGTCTCTCTCTCTCGAATGATCGTGGGGACGAACTGGTTCCTCGGATGGTCGCACACCAGCGCCGCCAAGGATCGCTTCATCAAGGAGTACCAGACCCGCGCCCGCGTGGCGGACGTGCTGACCGTGTTTCTGGAGCGCGGAATCGACGTCGTGATGGGCATGCCGGAGCCGCTCCTTCGCGACGCCGTGAAGGACGCGGAAGACCGCGTGGGCCGCCGCATGCACCGCATCTTCACGCCGCACTTCAACATCGTGCCGGGCGGGCCGGCGGAGATGGAGCCCGAACGGGTGTTCGACCGGTGCCGCGAGCTGGGTGCGACGTTCTGCTTCCCCCACCAGTGCGTGACCGACGCCCTGCTCGACCGGATGCACCGCCGGATCCGCGACTACGATCGCTACGCGCACATGATCCGGGAGCGCGGGATGCTCCCCGGGCTCTCGACACACACGCCCGAGTCCGTCGTCATTGCGGACGAGACCGGCGCAGACGTCGAGACCTACATCCAGCTCTACAACGCCGCCGGCTTCCTCATGCAGGTTGAGGCGGACTGGGTCATGCGAGTCATCCGGAACGCGCGCAAGCCGGTCATGACGATCAAGCCGCTCGCAGCCGGCCGGCTGCTGCCGCCGGTTGGGCTCGCGTTCGTGTGGAACACCATCCGGGACTGCGACATGGTGACCGTCGGCACGACGACGCCCGACGAGGCGAAGGAGGTCATCACCCTGTCGCTCGACTTTCTAAACCGCCGGATGCCGGACAATCCGCTGCAGACCACGCGCAGCAAGCGGGCCCTGGGCGCGCCGGCGCGCGCGGACTGAGCCCAGGCAAGACCAGTCGGGCCCGGGATGAGCGCCCCTTCGCCGCGCGGCGTGGACGGAACACGCCCCCCCCTTTCGCCTTGTGCCTGCCCGGGTATCCGCCTATGGTTCACTCATCATTCACCGGAGGTCAACGATGGGCGACACGAAGCCGACCAGACACGCCGGGCGCAGGGCCGCTCTCGGGACCCTCATCATGATGACTGCCGCCGCCTCGGGGGCCGCTGACTCACCGGGCTCCAACGCCCCGCCGATCCGTCTTCGCAGCCGAGACGTGTTTCTGGATGCGAGATCCGGAGTGTGCGTGCGCGCGGAGTCCTTCTACACCACCCGCGACGGGCGCGAGAAGATGCGCTACCGGGCGGAGCAGACCCAGAGCGACAAGAACGACGCGCTGGAAGTCAGCCGGTCCGAGGACAACGGCCGCACCTGGTCGGCTCCCGAGTCCCTCTGGGTCCTCCGCAGAGCGGCCGAGGGGACCGTCCGACGCGGCTTCAAGTCCGGGTGGGTGGATCCCGTCACCGGGCATCTGCTCGTCATGTGCGGTCAGGGCCTCTGGCCGGCCGACAAGCCAACCGACCCCAATAATCGCGGCAACCTGATGTACATGGTCTCGACCAACGGCGGGCGCTCCTTCACCGATCCGCGGCCGGTCATCCAGCGCGGCGAGTACGATCTCGACCATCCGATGGAAGGGGTCTGGGGGGGCAGGAACTCCGCCAGCTACGGAGACCGGGTCGGCCGTCCCATCCGCACGCGACGCGGCCACATACTCCAGCCGATCCAGATATCGCCCGTCGGGGACGACGGCGAGCGCTACAACCCCCTGGGCTCCTTTACCTACATGGAGTCCGCGGTGCTGATCGGCACGTGGACGAACGGGTGCGAGATCGACTGGGAGCTGTCCCAGCGGGTGGCCAACCAGCCAGCCGTTTCATCGCGCGGCGCGTTCGAGCCCACGGTCGCGGAGCTCCCGGACGGGCGGATCATGATGGTCATGCGGGGCAGCAACCAAGGGCTGAAGAACAGCCCCGGCTACAAGTGGTGCAGCATGTCCGCCGACGGAGGGCTCTCCTGGAGTCCGATCCGGCCATGGACCTATGACGACGGGACGCACTTCTACTCGCCCAGCAGCTGCTCTCAGCTGATCCCGCACTCGAGCGGACGCATCTACTGGATCGGCAACATCGTACCCCGCAACCCGACCGGGAACTCGCCGCGCTATCCGCTTGTCGCGGCGCTCGTCGACCCGCAGACGGGGCAGCTCGTGAAGGAGAGCGTGACGCCGCTCGACGACCGTGCCGCCTCCGAGCCCGTCCCAATCATGCTGTCCAACTTCGTGGCGCACGAGGACCGCGAGACCGGCGACATCCTGCTGCACATGAGCCGCCCCTTCTCGCGGGCGGCTGGCGACTGGACCAGCCCGGCCTACCTCTGTCGCATCGCCGTGGCGCCGTAGGATCCGCTCTCGAGCACCAGAACCCAGTCGGCGCGCGACGGCAGCGCCGGCGGCGCCCACATCCCGTCGCCGCCGCCTCGCGCCAAACCCGCCTCCACCCGGCTGCCGTCCTGCGGGTTCCAGTAGAAGGCGCGATACTCGACGCCGTCGCCCAGGCAGACCGGCAGAACCTCGCGCTGCCACGTGACGCGTCGCATGCCCAGCAGCGCTTCCTCCACCGGCCAGGGCAGATAAAACAGGGCCAGCTCGCCCGGGATGCCCGTCGCGAAGCTGCACAGCCGGCCCGCCCGATCGGCCTCAGGCTCCCGGCGCGCCACGAACCGGTGCGTCGGGTACGCCCGCAGGAACCGCGCCGCCATCCCGACCTGGCTGGATCCGCGGTACCGCATCGCATCCCGCCAGAAGCCGCTGCCCCAGTCGCCGGTGTCGCCCCGGTGCGGGGACTGCGGCGCGCTCATGGCCCAGATCCCCTGAGCTCCGTACGTGTGACCGCACGCGCCCGCGGTCAGGTGCGACCAGAACATGAACCGCTGGACGTCCGGCCCGCACGTGCCGAGGATGCCCTCATAGTTTGACTCGGCATTGAACACGGGCATGGCGGGCTCAGCCGCGCCGCGCGCGAGCAGGCTCTCCACGCACCGGCGGATCCCGCTGGCGCCCATGTGCGTGACCTGCAGCATCTCGAAGTCCAGCACCCCGGGATCCCGCAGCTCCGCCCGGCTGAACAGCGGAGACCGGGGATGGGTGGTCATCAGCGTTCCCCACGGATCCAACCGGCGCAGCGCGAGCGCGACCTCGCTCCAGCCCGCCCGAAGCTCCCGCTCGTCCGCTTTCTGATCCTCGGCCGGCGCGCCCATCCGCGAATAGGTCGTCATCGTCGTCTCGCCGGCGACGCACCACGTCACCGGATACGCGCCATAGCGGGCGACGAGATAGCGCCAGTGCCGCTTGGCCCGATCGACTCCCATCGCCCGGAGGAAGTAGCCCCACATGCCCACGATGCAGGGCATCAGGCCCAAGGCCACAAGGTGGGCGATCCTCTGGTCCGCCCGGTCGAAGAACGCCGGGTTCATGCGCGTCCACCCGCGCTCCCAGGACAAGCCGGCTTCATTCTCCTGCTGGGGATCCCACGGGTTGCTCTCGCAGTCGAAGTCCGGCAGCGGGCCGCACACGATCTGAACGACGCTGAAGCCCTTGGCGCGCCGGTCCCGAGCCAGCTCGGCGAAGTCGTCCGGGTAGCGGAACCGCTTCACCAGCCCGAACCACCACGTATCCGCCAGCCAAAGGAAAGGCGTTCCGTCGGCGTGGACCAGGCCTCGCCCGCCGTCCGCCACACGCAGCCGTCCGTGGCGCAGCAGCGGATTGTCTCCCGTGTACGCGGTCGCCTCCAGCTCGCCGCGCCGCCCGTGCAGCCCGGAGTCCTCCGTCCGGCTGCACGCCGTCTCCCACTGGTAGGCCCCCGGGTCGGGTGCCGCGAACCGAGCCCGGAACGCCCCGCCGCCAGCCCAGAAGGCCGGCACCCGCCACTGTCGCCCGCCCGGGCCGGTGACCACCAGGTCCACATCGACCTCATGGAACGGATCCGCATGAGGCAGGGCCGCCTCGAAGCTCAGCTCGACCGGAACGTTTGTGATCGCGCGCATGGTGCGCCTCCCGTACCTGCGGCTCCGCTACGCGCCAAAGAGCCGATCGATCGCTCGCCTCGCCGTCTGCACGGCCCGCCGCGGCTTCTCCAGATTTCCCGTGGACCGTGTAGACATCGCCCATGATGAACTCGACGAGCATGCCGCGCGTGGCCTCAAGCGTCTCGCGGATGTGGGCAGCCCACCGATCCTCGCCCAGATGCGCGTCCACGGATCCACGACAAACGCAGGGCGCGCGCCGGGGCGCCCGTCGTTGAGGTCACACCACATCCGGCGGCGTCGCTCCATGACGGCCATCTGGCTCCGACAGGAATTGCCCGTGCACAAGAACAGAATCTTCAGTCTCCGCTCCATCGGAATTACTCCCAGGCAACCGTCAGCGTCACGTCCTTGGGCAAGGCGAGGCCGGCCGCAACCTGCATGGCCTTGAATGCGCCGGCCGGCACCACGCACCCCTTGCAGCACTCCTTCATCCCGGCTATGCCGGCGCCCAGCACCACCCCGGAGTCGCCCGAGCCGAATTCGGCGTAGGCGTCGATGGGCTCACGGGCCTTCAGTGACTCCGCAAACGTCCGCACCTTCCCGCACCCGCTGCTGATCCGGAACGTGACGTTCTGCGCGTCCTCGCTCTGTGCGTGGATCCGCGTCTGGAAGCCACAGATCCCCGCATCGACAACGACCAGAGTCTTCATTCGCCTTCCTCCCTCGCCGCGCATCGAGATCCCGGCGGCATCACACCCGTCGTCGCGCGGCGTGCTTCTTCGCCGAAACATACAAGCTGGTCACATAGTCGCCAAGCTCTTTGCCCTCTGGCCGGTTCTTGATTATGCCCCGGTAAAGCGGATCATTCCAGTCCGCCATGCCTTCGACATAGCCGGGCTTGGGCGTCAGGGCGATTTCCGACAGGCCGGCGGCTTTCGCCATGGCGCGTGTTTCGTCCATCAGGACTGCCCCGGAAACGCAGCCCACGAGGGCGGTCACCGATTGCCGCACCCTCTTGGGCAGGGGCTCTACCAGCGCCAAGTCCGGGGCCGCCACTCGTCCGCCGGGCTGAGCACGCGCCCAATCTCCCGCCACACCTGATGCTTGTCGGGCGATAGGTTGATCACGCAGTTGGAGATCACCACGTCCACGCTGCTGTCGGCCACCGGCAGGTGCTCGTTCTCACCCAGCCGGAACTCAACGTTCGCCAGTCGTGTGCGTGCGCGAAAGCCCGCTGCATTCTGCCGGGCCTTGCTCAGCATCTCGGGTGTCATGTCGCCCCCGATTGCGCGTCCCTTCGGTCCGACCTTCTGCGCCACCAGGAACACATCGAATCCGCCGCCGCTGCCCAGGTCCAGGACCACTTCGCCGGGCCGGAGCGCTGCGATCGCCCCGGGATTCCCGCATGAGAGCCCCATGTTGGCCCCTTCGGGCAGGGGCGCCAGCTCCGCCTTGGTGTATCCTATGACCTTGGCCACAGACGAGGCGGCCCCCGA
>CAYSLU010000069.1:0-11094 GCA_964431965.1 uncultured Verrucomicrobiota bacterium | reverse complement strand
CCAGCTCCGCCTTGGTGTATCCTATGACCTTGGCCACAGACGAGGCGGCCCCCGACGCCCGTGGCAATCGCCGCGTACCCCCTCCGCACCCCTTCGCGCGTGTCTCTCTTCATTTGCATCATCGGCTCTTGTCGCTGTCCCTGCCCGCGCCTCACGTACGCTCTGCCGTCAGCCCAAGCCCGGAACAGATCTGCAGCAGCGGCTCTTTCAGATGCTGGTGCTCACCCTCAAATACGAGCGCGCAGCGCGAGGGTGCCACCTCTCAGCTCCACAGCCGGATGGCAAAGGCCATGCAACTCGCCTCCCCGCATTGCCTGCAGTTGGTCCGCGGCAGTCGCTTGAACAGCTCCAGAGCAGGAGGCTTCCGCCTGAGCTCGTGCGATGGGACAATGGAATCCCGGCTCGCCCACGTATCGTTCACGAGGCATCGAATCCGCTCCAAGACTCGCCAGGCGTCCACCAAGTCGTCGGCCTTGGCGATGGTCAGCCGCCACGCATACAGGGAGACCATGCGGTAGCCGTCCATGAACGTCACAATGGAACTGTACGGGTTGAATGAGCAGCTGGGCATCGCCGAATTCAGGTACGGAAAAACGGCGGCTATGTCGTTCGACAGGTGCGCGATCAGCCGGATCTTCGTCGTGTCTGCCACGCAGGGCGCCAACACCATGATCGCGCTGTCGCCAAACAGGTCCTCGGCGTAGGCCTTTGGCGGGGCGTCGGGAACGGTGACGTCCGCGGCGCCGAACTCGACCCAACCGGAACAGACAAAGCGCCCCGAGTCCTGGCCGCAGAGTGCGGCTCGCACGTCTTCATTGACCACGAGACCGGCCACACCCACCCGGGCATAAGCGGGTTGAGGGGAAAGGACCCGGTGCGGCAGTCCTCTGGCGTCCAGGCAGGACTTCGCCTTCTCGAATTCCTCCGTCCGCGGGAACGTCGTGACAACAGCCATACCCGTCATCCCCCGAGGCGGCCGCTGCTATCCGCGGCGTTGAAGTATTTCCGCCGAAAGAGCAGTGACACGTTCACCAGGCCAATCAGGGCTGGCACTTCAACCAGCGGCCCGATCACTGCGGCAAACGCGGCGCCGTGCTTGATGCCGAAGACACCGACCGCCACCGCGATGGCCAGCTCGAAGTTGTTGCTGGCCGCCGTGAACGACAGAGTGGCCGACTTCTCGTAATCGGCCCCGGCCTTCGCGCTCATCCAGAAACTGACCAGGAACATCACCACGAAGTAGATCAGGAGCGGCACGGCGATCAGCACCCCAGCGCCAGGAAGATCCATAGCGTCAGATATCGGTCCAGGAACGACAGCCGCTTGGTGATCCCGTCACTGATGTTCGCCTCCCCTCAGAACGTCCACAGGAAATAGAACCCCACGCCAAGCAACACCACGCCCGACACCCGCCTGACACCCGCCTAACAGCCGATTCCAACCCTTTGAATTTCGCGGTGGCCGCGGCGCACGAAACCCCCAGCATGAGCGCGCCCAGCGGCAGGGCGAATCCCAGCGCGTAGGCCACGAGAATCTTGACCATCCAGAGCGTGAACCCCTGCAACATGGCCGCTCCCAGAATGATGTAGATTCCGGGATTGCAGGCGAGCGAGCACACGCTCACCGCGCCACCTCCCACCAGTCCGAACGCCAGAGCGCCCAGCCATCCGCGCCTGGCCCACCCCATGCTCATCATTCGGCCGACGCCAAGTGAGTTGACCGGCAACAGACTGAGCGCCCCCAGCCCCGTGACGATGGCGAGAATTCCCGCGAACAGTTTCCAGTAGCGACCGAGCGTGCTCTGCGCCACCTGCCCGATGGAGGCCGCGACGCCCCCAGGATCACAAGGGCCAGCCCCGCACCCACCATGAAAACGCCGGCCGCGAGTCCCTTCGCCCGCGCGCCACGATCCGAGCGCGTCCCCGCATAGCCCACCACGACACTCAGAACCGGCAGCGTGCAGCAGGCGCTCACGATGGCGCTCAGAAGGCCGAGCAGAAACGCGAGGGGCATGGCCAATGGACCCGCGCCCGTGCGGTCAAACGCGGCGCCCACGCCCTCCAACATGGATCGAAGCACATCCATTCGGTGCTGTCCCTCATTGGCAGCCGATCGCGCCAGGTCCACATCCGGACGCCCCACACATCGACGGGCGCGAGGCGGCGACAAAGGCCTTTACGAGGTTCCCCACCGTCACATCCTTGTCCGGCACAGCCGCACTGCCGAGGCCCTTGCACAGGGTCAAAACAGCCGGCGTTCCGATCTTCTGCTCCAGGGCGGCATACTCCGACGATTCCCGACTGAGCAGAAATTTGCCGATGCGCGGCCCGCGAGCGACAATCGTAGCCGCCGCCGCCGCGACCGCCTTCTGTACCGCTGCCGTCCGCACCTCGTTGGTCGATGGCAGCACGACAAACACCGCATCCGTATTCGTCGCGATCAGATTGAGTTCCGCCAGACCCGCCAATGGTGCGGCCCATGCATCAGGCTCAGCCGAAGGGGACGGCTCGGACGTGCCACCCGCGGCAGCCGCCGGGGTCAACACCGCATAGCCCTTCGGCTTGGCCTGGGTAACCGCCGCGCGCGTGCGCGACGCGTGGGCCGCCACAGTCGCCACAGCCGCCACAGCCACGATCCCGCAGATCATCCATTTCGTCCGTGCACGAACGCCCGTCCTTCCGCAGTTGCACCCCGGGCCACATGCCCCGCCTCTCGTTTCTGACCATCGTTCTGTTCATTCATCGTCTTGGATCCTACTCGCGTTCCCTCTGTCGCCGACACAGACTCTCCGGCTGGCAAGCGACAGCGGCCCTGAGCTTCTTCCTGTCCTCTTTGAGCGTCTCGTCTTTCTCCAACGCATCGCCCAGCCACCTCAGCAGCGGGCGGGCAAAGGCTCGAGCCTCGCCGCCCGGCAGGCGGTAGTACGCCCACCGGCCGTCTTTGCGCGAATCGACCAAGCGGGCCGCGCTCAGAATGGACAGGTGCTTGGAAACCGTGGACGGCGCGAGGGCCAGCACCTCCACGATCTGACACACGCACAGTTCGCCTGGCGCCAGCATCATCAGGATGCGCACCCGCTGGCGGTCGGACAGCGCCTTCGTAATGCGCAAGGTGGTCCGCATGGCTTCGCTGTTCATCTCGCTTCGACCTTCCTTCGGTTCAACGGCGCCGCGAACAACTGGCCGAGCCGCTCGAAGCCCACCGGCTCCTGCGGTGCCCATGGGACCATGACCAGACGTCGCGCATGCCGCTCCGCCACCTCGTTGATATGGGGCCACTCGCTCCGGGCGCGTGCGGCTAGAAGCGGATCGCGCGAGCCGCTCTGCGCGAAGGTCTGGTTCACCACCCACGCGAACGCCTCAATCCCGGCCCGCCGCAGATCCTCCTGCAGATAGGCCGCCTCATGAACCGGCGTTGCTTCCGGCAGCGTGACGATCAGGACGCGGGTGAAATCCCCATCCCGCAGTCGCGGCAACAGCTCGCAGACTTCCTCCGGCATGTGGCTGCCGTGCCTCATGACCTCGCGGTGATAGGCTTCCGTCGCGTCCAGGAGGAGGAGGGTATGGCCCGTCGGCGCCGTATCGAGGACGACAAACCCTTTCTCGCCGTCGGCCACCGTGCGCGCAAAGGCGCGGAAGACGGCGATCTCCTCCGTGCAGGGCGACCGAAGATCCTCCTCCAACAGCGCCACGCCCTCGGGATCCAGGTCCTTTCCTGCATCGGCCACCACCTGGGCGGAATACGCGAGCACCTCGGCCGGCGGGTCGATCCGAGTGACTCGCAGCCCGGGCGCCCCTGTCCCCGCCACGGCGTGCACGTGCGCCGCCGGATCTGTGGTGCTCAGGTGTACCGGGAAGCCGCGCCGAGCCAGCTCGCCGGCAATGGCGGCGGCGATCGTCGTCTTCCCCACGCCGCCCTTGCCCATGGTCATAATGACCCCTCGGCCGGCTTTCGCCAGATCGTCCACCAGTCCCGACAGCGCTCCCACTGCAGCACCCGCGGCAGACGCTTCGCCGGAAACCTCAACGGAGCCATGCGGCTCCGCCGGGGCATGGAGCAGTCCTCTCAGCCGATCGATTCCGAGAACGTTGTGCGTCTGCAGTTGGACTCGGCTGACCGGCAAGCTGGACAGCCAGTCGCCTGACTCCAGAAGCGCCGCCTGATCCCGCTGTTCCAGCGCCAGGGCAAGCCGATCGTTCCGGTTCCGGGGCTGGAACAGCCCGTTCAGTATCAGCCGTTGGTTGGCGATGCCCAGAAGTCTGAGCTCGAGGCTGGTGCGCTGAGCCTCTCTCAGGGCCGCCTTCTGGGGCCGGCTGACCAGTGCCAGCGTGGTCCGACTTCCGTCGGCAAGCGCCGCCAGGGTGGCCGCATAGACCGTCCGCTGCCTCTCCAGGCCGGCCAGCGGGCCCAAACACGAAGCCCCGCTGGTGTTGGCATTGAGGAATCCGGTCCAGGCTTTCGGCAAGGTCAGTAGTCGCAGGGTGTGACCGGTAGGCGCGGTATCGAAGACAACGTGGTCAAATGCTTCTGTAGCGCTGGCATCGCCGAGCAACCGGGCGAACTCGTCGAAGGCGGCGATCTCCATCGTGCAGGCGCCCGAGAGTTGCTCCTCCATGCTGCGCAAGGTCGCGTCCGGGAGCTTGCCGCGGTATGGCCCGACCACCTTTTCGCGGTACAGACGGGCCGCTTCCTCGGGGTCGATGTTGAGAGCAGAAACACCGGGTGCACCCGGAATGGCCGTGGGCGACGACGAGAGCGTCTGCCCCAGCACTTCATCGAGGTTCGAGGCCGGATCGGTGCTGACCAACAGGACGCTTCTCCCCTGATCGCCCAAGGCGAGAGCCGTCGCGCACGCCAGCGAGGTCTTGCCGACCCCGCCCTTCCCCGTGAAGAGCAGGAACCGCGTGGCCTCGCTCAGGAACGGCATGGAATCCGGCGCCTTCACCCGCAGCACTTTGTCCCTTTGCCTTCCGCGCCGCGGCAGCACCCGACCAGCTTCCCGCACGAGCCGGGCACTTCGGCCGTCGCGCCCGTCAGGAATCCGGCCATCTCGGGCCGCTTGGGATACCGCCCCCGGCATACGATTTGCCCGTCAACCAGAACCAGCGGGAGACAGTTCTCATCCTCGGCCAGCGCAGCCTTCACGACCGGGTGCTCCGCGAATGCGGCTGGCTCCTGCGCCAGGTTGTGCCGCGCGACGACGGCGCCACGCCGCTTCATCCACTCCAGATCGGCCGCGAAACGCGAGAGGGCCGGGTCCACCTTCGGGCCACACACGCCGCTTGAACAACACATGGGCGGATCAAACACGTCCAGTTTCATCGCTACTGTCCTTCCTATATTTCGTCACACGACGAACTGTACACCCGAGAGGCCACTCGGTCAACGGGCGGCGTGCGCCCCAAATCCTCGCCTAAGAACGTTCCGTCGCGTCTCCGGCTCGAGCATGACTCAACACCCACGCGGCTCGGCGCAGCCTCGCCCTTCACGCGACTATCCATAGACTCACTCGATGACGATTCCTGGAGGGCGAGGCTGCGCCGAGCCGTGTTCATGGGCAGACAACCGCCTCGCCCCTGAACGACCGAAGGCTTAGGCGAGGATTTGGGTGCGCGTCGTCCCCACATCGGGGTAAATCTTGACTCCCGTTGCGCCCATGTCCTACAATCAACCACATGAAGTTGGTGTTCAGATCGTTGGCGCTCGTTCTCTTGGTCTTCGCGTTCATCGCGCCGCTGGCCGCGACGGCACACTGCGCGGGTGATCACGAGGCTGAGTGCCAGACCGACTGCGCCTGCGCGTGTTGTTCCGTGCTGGCCTTTGCAGGCCGCGAACACGCGAGCGCGATGGCGGCAATCCGATCGGAACGCGCCTGTTCCACTGAAATCCTCTGCATGGGAAGACTGTTGGCCACCGACATCTTCCGTCCGCCGATCTCCTCCTAACCAAGGGCGTCCCCGCCCTTTTTCCGTCATTCGGTCGTGCCTGCCTCACGTGCCGGCGCCAATGGCGGTTTCTCTCTTGTCGCGCATCCTCAAGGATGCCGACATCACTTTCGTGTCGGCCAATCGGAGGACTCATGAAGCAGATAACGGACTATCCACGCGCAGGACTCCGCGTTGTGCTCACCCTTGCCGTCATGGGCATGGGACTGCGGGCACATGCGGAGCGTACGGAGACTAATGGCGGCAGCGCATGGCCCGCCATGCGGCCGCTGGGTCGGGGCATCCCGACCGCTCGGGGCGAATCCGCACCGGAAACACCAACAACCCACACCCAGCCGCAGCATGAACCGGACGGTGTTCTGACTCTGCAGCGGGCCCTTGAGCTGGCGCTGATGCACAGCCCGGAGTTGGGGGGATCCGCGCGCGGGGTTCTGGCGGCGGAGGGGAACGCGCGGCAAGCAGGCGTCCTGCCCAACCCGGAACTCGAACTGGAGGCTGGGGAGTTCGGCGGATCGGGGGCCCGCAAGGGGTACGACGGCGCTGAAACGTCCGTGAGGCTGAGCCAGGCCGTGGAACTGGGCGGCAAGCGGAGCAAACGTCAACGCATCGCTCAGTCCGAAGCACGGCTGGCCGGCTGGGACTATGAGGCGAAACGACTGGACGTGCTCACTCAGACCAAGGGAGCGTTCGTAGACGCCCTCCTCGCGCAGGGGCAGCTTGCCCTCTCGGAGTCGCTGCTGATCCTCGCCGAGGACGTGCGCAAGGCCGCGGCAGAACGGGTGAAGGCCGGAAAGGTCCCGCTCCTGGAGGAGACGAGGGCGGGCGTCGAAGTGGCCGCCGCCCGAATAGCGCGCGATCGGGCGAAGCGGGATCTGGACACGACCCGGAAACGCCTGGCCGCCTCATGGGGCGGCACGTCGCCCGTGTTCAAGGAGGCCGGCGGCAGCTTGGACGCCGTCAGGGATGTCCCTGCCGTCGAGCAGTTGTCCGGGCTGCTGGACGAGATGCCGGAGGTCGCGCGATGGAACGAGGAAGTGGCCTTGCTGAAGGAGTCCCTCGCCCTGGCAAAGGCAGAGCGCATTCCCACGATCGGCGTCAGTGCCGGTATCAGCCGCTTCGAGGAAGACGGCACCCACGCCGGAACCGTGGGCCTTTCGGTTCCGCTGCCCGTGTTCGACCGCAATGCCGGCGGGCTTCTCGCGGCGAAGCATCAGGCGGCCCGCGCGGAATACGGACATCGCGCCGCCCGTCTGCGCGCGACAACCGATCTGATCGAGGCACACAGCCGGCTCGAAACGGCGCGGGCGGAAGCGCTGACCATCAAGGCGGAACTGATTCCCGGTGCCCAGCAAGCGTTCGATGCGGCACAGACAGGCTATCGCGAAGGCAAGTTCGGGCACTTGGAGGTGCTCGACACTCAGCGGACGCTCAGCGAAGCGAAGGCCCGCTACCTGGACGTCCTGGCCGCCTATCACAAGGCGGCGGCGGACGTGGAACGACTGACGGGAACACCGCTGAACACAATTCAATAGAGCGAGATACGGAGGAGAACGATGAAGATGAATGAAGGAAAATGGATGAGCGCAGGCGGTCTCTGCGCCCTGTTGGCACTCTTGATGGTGTCGAGCGGATGCGGAAGGGAAAAGACCGCCAAACCGGTCACGCCAGCCGTGGAGGCGAGCCGCGAGGAGCACGGGGCGGACGATGGCCACGGACACGCGGGGGGGCCAGCCCCGGCGCCAGCCGCATCCATCGAGGAGCGTGTGTCGGCGAAGTGCGAGTGCGGCGTGCCGACGTATCAGTGCGCCGAGTGCCGGTACGAGGTCGGCGTCGTCAAGCTGGACGCCAGCCTGCTCAAGAGGGAATCCGGCGGCGGTCTGGTTCGAACGCAGTCGGTAGCCAAGACCGTGGCGACGGTGTCCTTGCCGGCCACCGGCGAAGTGGCCCTGAACGAGAACGCGGCGGTCCATATCAGCCCCCGCATCGCCGGCATCATCGACTCCGTCTCGGCGGATATCGGAGCGCGCGTCAAGGCCGGCGACACGTTGCTCACCCTGGCCAGCGTGGAACTGGGCAAAGCCATGGCCGAGTACGAACGCAACCGAACACTGACCGAGCTCTCCGAGCGGATTCTCACACGCGAAGCGAAGCTCAGAGAGCAGAAGGTGGGCTCGGAGCAGGATGTGATCGAGGCTCAGATGACGTTCGAGCAGCATCGGACCGACTTGAAGGCGTCGGAGCAGACCCTTCATGTGCTGGGCCTGACGGAGGACGATCTGGCCGGAATGCGCGAGCCTCCGCACGGCGTGGGTGCCGGCCGGCTGCCCGTTCGCGCGCCCGTCTCCGGAACCATCATCGAGAAGCACGCGGTGGCTGGCGAAATGGCTGAACCCGGGAAGGACCTGATGCTGCTTTCCGATCTGACCACGGTATGGGTATGGGCAAACGTACACTCGCGGGATCTGGCCCGGCTGCTGGCAGCCGAGAGGCACGGACCGGTCGCCGTCGAGATTGTCGTGGCCGCCTTTCCCGACCGCCAGTTCAAGGGGGCGCTTGACTACGTGGGCGCGACCATGAACGAGCAGACCCGTACGGTGAAAGTGCGCGCAACGGTCAGGAACGCCGATCTGGAGCTGCGGCCAGGGATGTTCTGTGAAGTGGCCATCGCGCTGGGCAATGGACAAGCGGAGGAGTTCTTGGCGGTGCCGCGAGCCGCCGTGCTCGCGGACGAGGGCCAGTCGTTCGTCTTCAAGCACTGGAATGACGACTGCTTCGTCCGGCAAGACGTTCGGAGGGGGAGGGATCTCTTCGGCATGGTGGAGATCCTCGAGGGATTGAAGGCCGGCGAGACGGTCGCGACCGAGGGCGCCTTCCTCCTGAAGTCGGACGTGTTGCGCGAGAAAATGGGCGCCGGCTGCGCCGATTGACCGGGAGGATTCGGCCATGTTCGACAGACTCATACGCTATGTTCTGCACCAGCGATTGCTGGTCATCCTCGGAACGACCATTGTGACTGGCGCCGGGCTATTCGCCTGGAAGACGCTGCCGGTCGATGCGTTCCCGGACGTCACGAACGTTCAGGTGATGATCCTCACCGACGCTCCCGGTCTGGCGCCGCTCGACGTGGAGCAGCAAGTCACCGCCCCGATCGAACTGGCCATGCAGGGCCTGCCGGGCGTTTCCCAGGTGCGGTCCTTGTCGAAGGCGGCGCTCTCGCAAGTCATCATCGTGCTCGAAGATGGCGTGGACCTCTACTTCGCCAGGCAGCTGGTGTTCCAGCGGCTGCAGACCGCCAGGGAGCAACTGCCCGACTGGGCCGAGCCGGAAATGGGGCCGATCAGCACGGGGCTGGGAGAGATCTACCAGTACACCCTGGAAAGCGCATCGCACACGCCGATGGAGTTGCGCACCATTCAGGATTGGTACATCGCCCCGCAACTGCGGGCGATTTCCGGCGTCAACGAAGTCAACAGCTTCGGGGGCTTCGTCAAGCAGTACCACGTCCTCGTAGACCAGAATCGTCTGCAGAAGTACGGCATGGCGCTGACGGACGTGCTGGAGGCGATCGAACGGAACAACGCCAATGCGGGCGGCAATTTCCTGGTGCGGGGCTGGGAGCAAGCCTACGTGCGGAGCCTGGGACTCATCCAAAGCATCGAGGACATAGAAAACATCGTCCTCGAAGCCAAGGACGGTGCGCCGGTCTTCCTTCGCGATGTGGCTGCCGTGAAGATCGGGCCAGAGACCCGGCAAGGCGGCGTAACGCGCGACGGCAAGGGCGAAGCCGTGGCCGGCATGGCCATCATGCTCAAGGATCAGAACTCGAAGCTGGTGGTGGAGGCCGTGAAGAAGGCGATCCCCAAGATTCAGGCCGGGCTGCCCAAAGGGGTGAAGATTGACTCCTTCTACGACCGGACGGCTCTGATACAGGCCTGCATCCACACGGTGGGCCAGGCTCTGCTGGAGGGCAGCATCTTCGTCGTCGTGGTGCTGTTCCTGTTTCTGGGGAACGTCCGAGCGTCGTTGATCGTGGCGTTGTCCTTGCCATTCACGGCGTTCATTGCGTTTATCCTGATGGGCTGGCAGGGCATCACGGCCAACTTGATGAGTCTGGGTGGCCTGGCCATCGCGTTGGGAATGATTGTCGATGCCTCCATCGTGATCTGTGAGAACATCGCACGGCACCTGTCCGAAAAGGCCGACAGCGGCCTGTCCCGACTGGAAATCGCCTACGAAGCGGTGCGCGAAGTGGCGCGGCCGGTTGTCTTCGCGATTCTGATCATTGTCATTGTCTTCCTGCCGCTCTTCTCGCTCGAGCAAATGGAAGGCAAGATGTTCCGTCCGCTCGCCTTCACGATGGTCTTCGCCATGGCGGGGTCCCTGCTGGTGTCACTCACGATCGTGCCGGTGCTGTCGTCCATCTTCCTGCGCGGCCGCAAGGAGGAGCGGGACAACGTTGCCATCCGAATCGTCAAGCGAGGGTACCTGCCCGCCCTCCGCTTCGCCTTGCGCCGTCCGAAGACCGTGGTTCTTTCTGCAGTGGGTGCGCTGGCCGTGTCGCTGTTGCTGGTTCCTCGGGTCGGCACGGAGTTCCTGCCCCAATTGGACGAGGGCGCAATCGCGATCAACGTGGTGCGGCTGCCGTCCGCGTCTCTGGAAGGCTCGATCGCCGTGGGAACGGAGATCGAGCGCCGCCTCCGCGCGCGCTTCCCGGAGGTCCGGACGGTGGTCACCAAGACCGGCCGGGCCGAAATATCCGAGGATCCCATGGGGCCCGAGCAGAATGACGTGTTTGCCATGTTGCATCCGAAGTCAGAGTGGACAACCAAGCGGTCCAAGCCGGAGCTCGTGGCCGCGATGCAGGAGGAGCTGGCAGCCATACCCGGAATCCGCATGTCGTTCTCCCAGCCCATTGCGTTGCGCGTGAATGAGCTGATTTCCGGGATCAAGAGCGACCTGGCCATCAAGTTCTTCGGGCCAGACCTGGAGACCCTGCGCCAGAACGCGAACCGGGCGGCCGCCCTCATGCAAGGCCTCGAGGGAGCCGAGGACGTAAAAGTCGAGCAAGTCTCGGGGTTCCCGCAGGTGGAGATCGCGGTGGACCGGAAGGCAATCGCACGGCACAAGATCAACATCGCGGATATCAATG
>CAYSLU010000068.1:0-30606 GCA_964431965.1 uncultured Verrucomicrobiota bacterium | reverse complement strand
AGTGGATCTTGGCCACAAACGTATGGTACCCGCCGATGATCACCATGATCAGCAGGTTGGAGATCATGACGACATCGATGAGCCCGAGGACCATGAGCATGATGTCCTGCGCCTTGAACCCGGCAAGCCCGCATACCAGATGGTACAGCTCGACGCAGAACTGAAAGACGTAGACGCCCTGCGCCACGATCAGTCCGAAGTACAACGGCGCCTGCAGCCACTGGCTTGCCACGATGACCGATGCGAACACGTGTACGATCCGCGAACTCGACCTCATCGATTCACCTCCGCCCGCCGATCACGCCGGCGCGCCTTTCGACCGGATGCTCCGTCACCCCGATCGCGGTCAGGATCCGGATTGTTTCGCCCAGCTCCGCGGCGCGCCGGTCCGCCCGCCGTTCAGGCGCCGCCCGCTTGAGAGCGGAGTGAACCGTGCCGAATCTCCTCCTTTGCCTGTCGGTCCGACAACGGCTTGCTGACGAGTAGGATGGGACGAGGGGCAACCTTCGACAAATACGAGATATTGATTGAAAGCTTAGGTGCAAGCTAAGAGTATGCTTCCCATGGAGTGGCTCAATTACCATCACCTGCGGTACTTCTGGGTGGTCGCCAGGGAAGGTACCCTGCGACAGGCGGCCGCGAAGATGGCGGTCTCGCAGCCGTCCATCAGCGCGCAGATCCACTTGCTGGAAGAGTCGCTGGGCGCACGGCTCTTCCGCCGGAGCGGCCGCCGTCTCGCGCTGACCGACATGGGGCACCTGGCCTTCGGTTACGCGGAGGACATTTTCTCGACGGGCCAAGACCTCCTGGATGCCGTCAGGGACAGGCCCGGCTATCGTCCGATGCGGTGCCAGGTGGGCGTGACCGACTCGGTGCCGAAGCTCGTCGCCAGCCGGATGCTTCGTCCCGCCTTCAAGCTGTCCCAGCCCATGCACATGCTGTGCCGGGAGGGGCCCATTGACGCGCTGCTGCTGGAGCTGGCGGGGTACCGGCTCGATCTCGTCCTGGCCGATGAGCCCGCCGCGCGGGGGCTCCATGTGAAGACCTTCAACCACCTCCTGGGCAAGTGCGGGTCCGTCTTCTGCGCCGTGCCACGGATGGCCGCCGGGCTTCGCAGCGGGTTTCCGCAGTCTCTGCATGGCGCGCCCGCGCTGCTCCCGGTCGAGACGACGCCGCTGCGAATGGCGCTGGAGGAGTGGTTCCACACGCTCGGCGTCAGGCCCCTCGCTGTTGCCGAGTTCGAGGATCCGGCGTTCATGATGGTCATGGCCGCGGAGGGGCTCGGGTTTGTCGTCGCGCCGTCGGTCATCGCTCGGGAGACACTGCGGCACTACGGACTGAAGGCGTTCGGCAGCACCGAGACGTGCTCGCATCAGTACTACGCCATCACCGCGGAGCGCCGTCTGAAACACCCCGCCGCCATCGCGATCACGGAGCACTCGAGGGCGGACCTGTTCGGGTGAGCGCGCGGCGTGCCCCGGCGTTTCCCCTCCGGCGGGAGTCTCCGTGCGATGATGCGGCGCCGGCGCACCGTATCCGTTCCGAAAACCTGCCGCGACAGGGGGAAATGGGGTAGAGTAAGGAACGTGGATCGCGGGAGAGCCGACATGATCGTGCAGTGCGAGCTGTGTCCCAGGAACTGCGTCGTCCAGCCCGGGCAGAGCGGGGACTGCCGGATCCGGGTGAATGTGGACGGGAAGCTGCGCGCGGTGACGTATGGCTACCCGTCGGCCATACACGTGGACCCGGTCGAGAAGAAGCCGGTGAACCATTTCCTGCCCGGCACGAAAATCTTCTCCATCGCCACCGTCGGCTGCAACATGCACTGCAAGAACTGCCAGAACTGGGAGATCTCGCAATGCAACCCGGAGGACGCAACGGCGATGAAGCTGCCGCCGGAGGCGATCCCGGCGGCGGCCCGTCAGAGCGGCTGCCAGTCCGTGGCCTACACGTACACCGATCCGTCCGTGTACTACGAGTATGCGTTCGACAGCTGCGTACGCGCTCATGAGGCGGGGCTCCGGAACGTTCTGGTGACGGCGGCCTACATGAACCTGAAGCCGTGGCGGGAGCTGTGCCAGCACGTCGATGCCGTGACGATCGATGTGAAGGCCTTCACGGAGCAGTTCTACCGGGAGATCTGCGGCACGAGCCTGAAGCCGGTGCTGGACTGCCTGGTGGCCGCCAAGTCCATGGGCGTGCTTGTGGAGGTGTCCAACCTCGTGATTCCGACGCTGAACGATACGGAGCGGGACATCGCCCCGCTGTGCCGCTGGATCGTCGAGAATCTGGGCCGCGAGACTCCGATGCATTTCCTTGGGTTCTTCCCCCAGTATCAGATGCGGCACCTGCCGCCGACTCCGGCGCCGACGCTCGACCGGGCGCGCGAAATCGCGCAGGCCGCCGGGCTGCACTTCGTCTACATCGGCAACCTGCTCGCCGAAGATGCCCAGAACACCCGGTGCCCGGCGTGTCAGCGGCTGCTGATCCGGCGCACCCAGCATACGGTCCTGAAGAATGACCTGGTCGGCGGCAAGTGCGCCGCCTGCCAGACGGAGATCTACGGGATATGGAACTGACGCGGCGCCAGTTCGGACGGCGGTTGCTGGTCGCGGCGGCGGGGTGTCTGGCCGGGGCGTGGCGCGTGGCGGGCTCGCCCGTCGTCGCGCGGGTGACCCGGGCCATCGGGGGCGCTGTGTTCCCGGGCCGGGTGGTCCCGATCGATCCGGCGCAGGTCGCCCGGACCGGCAAGTGGCTCGGGTGATCCGGCGGGCTGACGCCGGCGGAGCGTGCACGGGTGAAGGCGAACAGCGCGGGCGCGACAGGCACGGCAGGCGGCGTGATATTCGCCGTCGGGGTCTTCTCTCTGGCCGCTCAGACGCTCCTGTTCAGGCGCTTCCTGGGGATTTTCGAGGGCCATGAACTCGGGGTGGCCTGGTTCTTCGGAACGTGGCTGTTCTGGGTCGGGGTGGGGGCGTGGCTGGCGCGCGGCGATTCGGGCTGGCGGAGCGCCTGGATCCGGCGCTTCGAGTGGATCTGCCTGCTCTACATCCCGGCGTATGTCGCCCAGATCGCGCTCATCGACCATTCGCGGGCGTTGGCGGGCGTCCGGCCGTACGAGCTGTTTCCGCTTCTCCGGATGCTGCCTGTGGCACTCCTGGCGAACGCGCCGGTGAGCCTCTGTACCGGCTTTCTGTTTCCCGTGGCGTGCGTGTGGGCTTCCCGGCCGGGGCGGATCCCTGTGGCTCGGGTGTTCATGTGGGAATCAGCCGGTGGTTTCGCGGGCGGGGCAGGGGTGACGCTTCTGCTGGCGGACGGGGTCTGCGAAGAGACGGCTGTCCTGCTCGCCGCGCTCGTGCTTGCGTGCGTGATCGGGCTGTACCGGCTGTCCCTGCGCGATCGGCTTGGCGCGGCCCTGATCCCCCTGGCCGCCGCGGCGCCGCTGGTCCTCGGCGTCGACCGGGCCTGGGAGGATGCGGTCAACCGCCAGACGTGGAAGCGAATCCTGCCGGCCGAGAGCTATCAGGGGAGCTTCACGACGCCGCAGGCCAAGTATCTGTACGGGGAGTACGACGGGCAGTTCAACGTGCTGGCGTGGCAGTCCGTTGCAGACAGTGTGCCGAGCGCGGCTGCTTCGTCGCAGATCCTGGCCTCGCTCATGGCCCAGAATCCGGAGGCGCGGCGGTTCCTGGTGGTCGGGCCGGGCTCGTATGCGATCTGCATGCGACTCCTGGGGTTGCCACAGGCGGAGTCGGTCACGTGGATAGACCCGGATCCCGACTATCCGCGGGAGCTGCTGCGCGCCCTGCCCCGGGATCTGGCGGGCGACGCGCGTCGTCTGAAGATGCCGCACGGCGATGTCCGCCGGCACTTGCAGGAAGCGCCGGACGCCTACGACCTTGTGGTTCTGAACCTGCCGTCCGCCGCGACCCTGGCGCTGAACCGCTATATGACGCGTGAGTTCTACGAGCTGGTGCGGCGGCGGCTGGCCCCGTCCGGCGTGCTCGGCGTGCGCGTCGCCGGGGGCGAGAACGTCATGGGCGATGAGCGTGTGAATGTGGGCGCATCGGCCTTCCACACGCTCGGTTCGGTGTTCCGGCACCTGGCGATCAAGCCCGGAGACGAAACGTGGATCATCGGATCGGACGGGGATCGGATGAGCGAGGCGCCAGCCGTGCTGCGCGATCGATGGAAGGCGGTGCCGGGGGGGGCAGCGCTGTACCCTCCCGAGGGGCTGATGTCGCAGTATCCTCCGGACCGCATTGAGTTCCAGCGGGCCTCCTACCGGGCCGCTGTTGACTCAGCGCCTGCGGGCCTCCTGCTCAATACGGACCGACAGCCAAGGGCGCTGGTGCACAGCCTGCTGCTGGCGGCTCGGGAGGCCGGCGGCACGCGCCGGCTCGCGGGGTGGCTCCGTCAGTATGCCGCCGCCGGCATGCCAATTGTACCGATGGGGATTGCGCTCTACGCCCTGCTCCGGCTGGCGTACCGGAGCCGCGCACCCGGGGCGCGCGGGGCGGTGTCCGGTCCGGCGGACCGCGTGTTTGAGGACTACGTGCTGGTGCTCTCGACGGGCGCGGTTGCCATGTCGGCTGGGCTGGCCCTGATGCTGATGTACCAGTCTGAGTTTGGCAGTCTCTTCCTGCACATGGGGCTCATGTCGTCGGTGTTCATGCTGGGGCTGGCGGGCGGCAGCATAATCTGCGCGTCCGTCGGTGTGCGGAGCTATCGGGGCGCCATGCTCCTGGTGGCGGGCGGGTTGATCGCGCAAGCGGCCGGGCTGGTCGCGCTCCGGTGGTTGCCGGCCGACACGTCGCGGTCCGTCTTCGTCCTGCTCTGCGCGCTCAACGGATTGCTTTCGGGGATCTATGTGCCCGCCGCCGCGGCGTCCCTGCGGTGCGCCGGAGTGGGGGATCGGACCGCGGGGGCGTTCATCGAGCTGGCCGATCACCTGGGCGGGTGTATCGGCAGCCTGGTCGTGGGCCTCCTGCTGATTCCGGTGTTCGGGGTCAGCTATGCGCTCGCCATCCTGGCCGCCCTGCTCGTGATCAATCTGCTCCCGCTGATCCGGGGCGGTCGCGGGGGGCGATCGCCTGAGGTACCCGCCGATTGGGTTGCCTCGGCCGTGCGGCCGGCCGGCTACGCGCTGTTCGGCGTGGCGGCCTTTCTGCTGGCCTCGTCGCTGGCGCTGCATCGACCGGGGGCTGGCGGTCTCCGTCCGGCGTTCGCTCGCGCGGCCGCGACCATGGCTGGCGATTCGACTCTCACCGAGCAGCGGCACGTGCGCGCCGACGGGACGACGATTGAGTACTTCTCGGCGGCCGCCGCGGCGGGGAGTACCCCTTCGTATGTGTTCAGCACGGAGCACCTGGCGCCTGACGTTCCGGGGTACGGTGGCCCGGTGGTCCTGGCGGTCATGGTGGATCAGAACGGAGCCCTGTTGGATCTTCGGCTCATTCGGACGAGCGAGACGCCGGCTTACGTGGACACGCTCTCCGAATGGTTCCGGTCGCTCGTCGGGCAGAGCCTGTTCGAATCGGATGCGTTGGCCGGCATCGACGCGGTGTCCGGGGCGACCGTGTCGTCCGTTGCGATTCGGTCGGCACTCAGGCAGTCGGGCCCGTTGTTCGCGCGGGACGTGCTGCGACGGGACGTGGCGGCGCCCGCGGTTCCGCCGTCCCCGCGTGCGGTGGATCCGCGTGTGGGGGTGCTGATCGCGCTGGCCTCCGTGGCCCTGGTCGCCCGGCGTTTCCCTTCCCCGCGCGTCCGCTGGGCCATGGCGCTGGCCGTCGTTCCTGTGGCCGGCTTCCTCCTCAACATCCAGTATTCCCTCTCCCATGTGCTGGCGCTCCTGGGCGGCGTCGTTCCTCCGGCTGGCTGGAACGTTGCGTTCGTCCTGGTCGTCGGAGTCCCGCTGCTCGTGCTGCTCGCCGGAAACGTCTACTGCGGGCATTTGTGCCCGTTCGGCCTGCTGCAGGAGATGATGGGGGCGTTGCGTCCGGCCTCGATCCGGACGGAGCCCGACCGAGCAACCTGGCGCCGGACGCGGCTGGTGAAGTACGTGGTTCTGGTCGTCCTGCTCGTGCTGTTCGCTCTGACACGGGAGCTCCGGCTGGCTTCGAACGATCCGCTTGTGGCCGTGTTCAGCCGCGGCCGCTCCGGGGCGCTGGCCGCGCTAGCCGCCGCGCTGCTCGGGCTGTCGTTCTTCTACCCGCGTTTCTGGTGCCGCACCATCTGTCCGGCCGGGACCTTCCTGTCGCTGCTGAGCGGGGCGCGCCTGCTGGCGCGGCTTCGCCCGCCCGTTGTTCCAGCCCGCTGCGCGTTCGGCGTGACGTCCGAGCGTGATCCGGACTGCCTGTGCTGTGACCGGTGCCGGTGGCGGGGCCCGGGCGCCCCGGGGGCGGCCCGACTGCCGGCCACTGGCGAGCGGAGACGGACGGTTATGTTTGTGGCCTGCGTGGCGGCGGCGGCGGTACTGGTGCTGGCCCAGGCCGCGCTGACACTGCGCGTGGCTCGCGGAGGGGAGTCCCGCGCGATGGGGGCGGCGGGCGGACGCATGCGCGATGTCGATATGCCGAAGCTTCGGCTGATGATCCGGGAGGGGGTGCTCTCGGATCGAGAGGCGTGGCACTACAAGACGCTCTTGCCTGCCGGCGCGTCGCGGGCGGAGGCGCCATCGAACCGGTAACGCGGGGACCGCCCAGGATCTGGCTCAGAGGTGCGTCATCGGTCCCTTGCCGACGGGATAGACGTTGAACCCCAGCTCGAACAGCTTCGCGTGGTCGAGGCGATTGCGGCCGTCGAAGATGAAGGCGGGCTTGCGCATGCCGCTGAAGATCCGGGGGTAGTCGAGCGTCTCGAACTGCTTCCACTCCGTGAGCAGGGCCAGCGCGTGGGCGCCTTCCGCGGCTTTGTACGGGTCGGGCTCGAAGCTGACCCCGGATGCGACATCCGCCAGCTCGCGCCGGGCGTTGTCCAGCGCCTCCGGGTCCGTGACGACCACCTCGGCGTGCTCGTCGAGCAGCCGGCGGCACACGCGGATGGCCGGGCTCTCGCGCGTGTCGCCCGTATCCGCCTTGAAGGCGAACCCGAGGATGGCGATCCGCTTGCCCGCGACGGTGTTGAAGAGCGCCGTGATCATGCGGTGGACGAACCGGTCCTCCTGGTACTCGTTCATCCGGATGACCTGCTCCCAGTAGGCCGCCACCTCGCGCAGGCCGTAGTGCTCGCAGAGGTAGACCAGGTTGAGAATGTCCTTCTTGAAGCACGATCCGCCGAAGCCCACGCTGGCATTGAGGAACCGGGGGCCGATTCGCCGGTCCATGCCAACGGCCCGGGCCACGTCCGAGATGTCGGCTTCCGTGCTTTCGCACAGGGCCGAGAGGCTGTTGATCGAGCTGATGCGCTGCGCCAGGAACGCGTTGGCGGCCAGCTTCGAGAGCTCGCTCGACCACACGCTGGTCATCAGGATGCGCTCGCGCGGCACCCAGTGCGCGTAGATGTCCGCCACGGCCTGTACGGCGGCGCGGCCTCGGGGCGTGTCGCGCCCTCCGACCAGGATGCGGTCGGGCTGCTCGAGGTCCCCCATGGCAGAGCCCTCGGCCAGGAACTCCGGGTTCGAGACGACGTCGAACTGCGCGCTGCCGCCGCCCGACCGCAGGATGCGCTCCATCGCCTCGGCCGTGCGGACCGGAACGGTGCTCTTCTCCACGACGATCTTGTCCGACCGGGCGTGCTGCAGGATCTCCCGGGCCGTGCGCTCGACATGCTGGAGGTCGGACGCGCGCCCGACGCCTTCGCCGAACGTCTTCGTCGGGGTGTTGACGCTGACGAAGATGACGTCCGCCTGGGCGATGCCGCCGGCGACGTCGGTGGAGAAGAACAGGTTCCGGTTGCGCGTCTCGCGGACGATCGCGTCGAGCCCGGGCTCGTAGATGGGGAGCCGGTCGGAGTGCCACGCGCGAATCCGCTCGGCGTCGAGGTCCACGACCAGGACCCGGTACTCCGGGCACTTCCGCGCGATCATGGCCATGGTCGGTCCGCCGACATAGCCCGCCCCAATGCATAGGATGGTCTTTCCGCTCATAGTTATCTCCAGTTGGTGGATGGTAGCATGGCCTGGGCTCCGCGCCGACCCATCTGTTGCGCGCTGTCCGTGGCGCAAGGCGCGGCGCGATCCGCTGCCCCGTCCCCCCCTCCGGAGCGGCCCGCCCCGTGCTGCTTCGCGGCGTTGTACGAAAAGGCTTCGCCGCCGCGCTCTTGGATAACAGGACGGCGTGGAGGGACGGCAGGGGGTTGGGTCAGGAGGGGGCGCTTCTGTCCGGGCAGGGCTGCCGCGAGATGCGGCCCCTCGTTGACTCGCCCCCCTTGTTTGTTAGACTCCGGGCCGTTGTTCTCACCTCGCGGGCCGACTGGCCGAGAAGGAATGCGCATGAGCATGGATATCGAGCAGGAGATCGGGCGGCTGCACCAGTGCCACGACGCGATGATCGCCGAGTTCGGAAAGGTCATCGTCGGCCAGCGGGACGTCCTGGAGGAGCTGCTCATCACGGTTTTCGCCGGCGGGCACAACCTCCTCGAGGGCGTCCCCGGCCTGGCGAAGACGCTGATGATCAACACGCTGGCCCGCCTGCTTCACCTGGAGTTCCGGCGGATTCAGTTCACGACCGACCTCATGCCGTCGGACATCACGGGCACGAACGTGATCGAGGAGGACCACGCGACCGGCCGCCGCGTGACGGTCTTCATCTCCGGCCCGATCTTCACGAACGTGCTGCTGGCGGACGAGATCAACCGCACGCCGCCCAAGACCCAGTCCGCGCTCCTGCAGGCGATGCAGGAGAAGGAAGTCACCGCCGGCGGCAAGACCTATCCGCTCGCCCCCCCCTTCTTCGTGCTCGCCACGCAGAACCCGATCGACCAGGAGGGGACCTACCCGCTGCCCGAGGCGCAGAAGGACCGCTTCCTCCTCAACACGTTCATCGGCTACCCCGCCACAAGCGAGGAGGAGGACATCGTGCTCCGCACGACGGCGAACGAGGACCCGCAGGTGAACCGCGTGTGCGACCGCGAGTCGGTCCTGGCGTTCCAGCATCTCGTCCGCCGGATTCCGGTGTCCCGCCACGTGGCGGGCTACGCCGTGGACCTGGCCCGCGCCACGCGGCCGTCCGACCCTTCGGCGCCGGCGTTCATCAAGGAGCAGGTCGCATGGGGCGGGGGGCCCCGCGCGAGCCAGGCGCTGATCCTCTGCGCCAAGTGCCGCGCCGCCATGGAAGGGCGGGTCAACGTGTCGTGCGCCGACGTGCGGCACCTCGCGCTGCCGGTTCTCCGGCACCGCATCGCCCCGAGTTTCGTCGCCGAGGCCGAGGGCATCACGGCGGACATGATCATCCGGCGCCTGCTCGAAGCGATTCCGGAGCGGACCTCGGTTTAGCTGAGACTCTGGCCGCCCCCGCTGAAACCGGTGAACGCGAGCTCCTCCAGCCAGCAGGCGACACCCGCCCGACCCTCGTGGCGGGAGCGACTCCGCCCGACGGTCCGACGGATGGACCGCGAGCTCCGCCGAGCGCTCGGCCGCGCCGGCCCGGAGGTCATCACCGACGTGCTCGCATCGCCCGACCCGCGCCGCTACCTGGATCCGGCCGTCATCGCGCGCTTCGGGTACTCGCCCATGCTGGCCCGCCGCGTGGTCGAGGGCTTCATCAGCGGGCTCCACCGCAGTCCGTTCCGCGGGTTCTCGGCGGAGTTCGCCGACCACCGCGAGTATGTGCCCGGCGACGATCTCAAGTTCCTCGACTGGCTGCTGTACGCGCGGACGGATCACTACTACATCAAGCGCAGCGAGGAGGAGACGAACGTCCGGTGCTTCATCCTGCTCGATCGCTCGGCGTCGATGGCGTTCGGCACGCGGGGCCTGACCAAGTGGGACTACTCCTGCTTCCTCGCCACGTGCCTGGCGTACCTGATGGTGAAGCAGCAGGACGCCGTCGGGATGGCCCTGTTCGGGGCGGCGCCCGGCGTGATGGTTCCGCCCCGCTGCCGCACGGCGCATCTGCACCAGCTCATGCGCGTCATGGTTCAGAACCCGCCGTCCGGGAACACGAATGTGGCCGCCAGCCTCCAGTCGATCGTCCGGCGCATCAAGCGCCGCAGCCTGGTCGTGGTGATCAGCGACCTGATCGATGAGCCGGAGCAGTCGCTGAAGGCGATCCGCCTGCTCGCGAGCCACCGGCACGACGTGGTGGTGTTTCACGTGTCGGACCCGGCGGAGGAGGAGTTCTCGTTCGAGGGCGCCGCGCGATTTCGGGACCTGGAGACCGGCGAGGAACTGGAGGTCGATCCGGCCTCGGTCCGGGAGGCCTACGCGGAGCAGGTCCGCGCCGTTTCGTCGTTCTTCCAGAAGGGCCTGAGCGAGTCGGGGATCGACTACCAGGCCGTCAGCACGCGCCATCCGTACGACCGGGCTTTCTCGGCGTACCTCCGGCGGCGCGCGGGAATGAGAGGCTGACCGGGAGGCTGCATGTTGACGTTGCTTGTACCCGCTGCGCTCGCCGGACTGGCCTTTCTGGCCATTCCGGTGATCCTGCATCTCTTCAAGCCGCGTCGGGTGCGCGTCGTGCCGTTCAGCAGCCTGCGCTGGCTCCGGGCCAGCCAGCACCGCCTGTCGCGGCGGATCCAGTGGCACCAGGTGCTGCTGTTCATGCTGCGCGCGGCGCTGATCGTGTTCCTGGCGCTCGCCCTGGCCCGGCCCATCTTTTCGGGCGGCCGCGCGCAGGGGCGGGCCGAGCGGTTCGTGGTGCTGGACCTGAGCCGGAGCATGGCCTACCGGCTTCCGGGGAAGCCCTCGCCCGTGGAGACGGGACGGGCCATCGCGGCCGACCTGCTCACGCAGGGGCTGGCCGGCGATCGGACCGCGCTTATCCTGGCCGGCCGATCGGCCGAGGTGGCCAGCCCGCTGCTGGACGCGCCCTCGGCCGCCCTCGCTCGCCTGCGCGGCGTGTCGGCCGGAACGGCCGACGCCGACCTGGGCGCCGCCCTCGCGCTCGTGCCGCCGCTGCTCGCCTCGAAGCGGTCCGGGGCCATGATCGATCTGTTCTGCGTCACCGACAACGAGGCGCACGCGTGGGCGCAGGGGGCGGTCGCGCGGTTCCTGTCCGAGGCGGGCGTGCCCGTTCGCGTCCGGGTGATCGACGTGGGGCCGGAGCGGCCGCAGAACGCATGGATTGCGGACGCGCGTCTGACGGGCGCCGGCGCGGACGGGCGCCGCGCGATCCGCGCGCGCGTGACCGCCGTCGCGGGCGAGCCGCTGGAGCGGACGCTGCGGCTGAGCATCCCGGGCGCGCCCGACGACGCGCGCCGCATCACGATCGATCCGGGCCGGCTGGCGCCGGGCGAGTTCGACCTGCCGGCCGGGCTTGACCTGAACGGCAAGGTGGCCCGGCTGACGCTGGAGCCGGCGGATGGCCTGGCGGATGACGACACGTGGTGGGTGGCACTCGACGCGCGCGGCAGCATGCGCGTGCTGGTCGTGGAGCCGGAGACCACGCAGGTTCCCGAGCTGCAGCCGGGGCACCACCTGCGGGCGGCGCTGGCCTCGCTATCCGAGGGCGGGACCGCCCTGCGCGTGACGGGCCGGTCGGACCGGTCTGTGCGGGCCGGCGACGTGGCGGATGCCGATGTGGTGTTCCTTGCGGACGTGCCGACGCTCGAGGGCGAGGTGCTGGCCGCCCTTGAAGAGCGCGTTAAGGCCGGGGGCGGCCTGGCGGTCTTCAGCGGGCCGAATGCGGACCGGACGTTCTACGGAACGAAGCTCTACGATCCGCTCCGCCCCGGGAGCAGCCTGCTGCCGGGCGCCCTGGGAGGGGTGATTGACCGGCGGGCGGGTGGGGAGCTGGGCCGGATATCCGACGTGGACTGGTCCCACCCGCTGCTCCGCGAGTTCTTCGACCCGACGTACGGCGACTTCGCCCAGATCCGGTACCAGGCGTATGCGCGGATCGACATTCCGCCGGAGTCGCCGGGCGTCACGGTGCTGGCGCGGATCGACCGCCAGGCTCCGGCGCTCGTGGAGCGGCGGCTGGGCGAGGGGCGCGTCCTCTGGTTCAACACGACGGCCAACGATGCCTGGAGCGATCTGCCGCGCCGCTCGAGCTTCGTTCCCCTGATCGACCGCGCGCTGGGCCTCCTCGCGGGCGGTGCCTGGCGCGGCGCGTTTGAGGCGGGTGAGGCGGTGACGCTTTCGATCCCGCGCGACGAACCGGGGCTGGCCGTATCGGTGGTCACGCCTTCGGGCGCCCGGCTCCAGCCCGACCTGCGGCGGGTGGGCGGCCGCGCGGTGGCGGCGCTGGGGCCGCTGGACGCGCCCGGCGTCTACCGCGTCGAAACCCGCGGCCCGGGCGGCGCGGAGACCCGGCCGTTCGTGGTGCAGGCCGGCCGCCGGGACAGCGCGCTGGCGCCCATGAGCGGGCGCATGCTCAAGCGGTGGTGGGCTCCGTCGGAGTGCGACGTGCTGCGGCCGGACGCCGCCACGCGGCGCCTGGGGCCGGTCGAGACGCGCCTGCCGCTGGACCCGTGGATGATGCTCGGCGCGCTTCTTGCGTTCCTGGCGGAGATGGTTCTGGTGCATACGCTGTGTCCGCGGTCCGATCCGCGGATCGTGTCCGAGCCGCTGGTCGCGCGGCACGGCTTCTTCGGCTCCGGTCGCAAGTGGTAGCAGAGGCATGACCGTTACCTTCAATCCGGTGTTCCCCTTGTGGGGGGTGGCGCTTGCGGGCGTGGCGCTCGCCGCCGCGCTCGTGGCGGGGTCGCGCCTGCTGCGCACGGAGAAACACCTGCAGCGGCGCTGGGTGCTGGGCCTCGGGCTGCTGCGGGCCGTGGCGATCGGGCTCTTCCTGCTGGCGCTGCTCCGGCCGCAGGCGACGTGGGTCCGCGAGGTGCGGCAGGGGCGTGACTTGATCGTGCTCGTCGATACGTCGGAGAGCATGGCGATCGGGGGCGCGCGGCCCGGGGGCACCCGGCTGCGCCGCGCCATGGGCGCCCTGACATCGGGGCGCTTCGGGAGCGAGTACCTGGCGCGCTACCGCACCCGCTGGTACGGATTCGACTCCGGCGCGTATGCGTCCGACCCGGACGTGCTCGCGCGCACCGCGCCGGCCGGGAGGACGACGCGGTTCGCCGAGGGCATCGAGACCGCGTGGGCGCTCTACCGTCCGGAGGGCACGGTGGCCGGCGGGGCTCCGGCGGCCCGCGTGCTGCTCGTGAGCGACGGGCACGACCGCGGGTCGCGCGACGCCGCGGAGGCCGCGCGGCAGCTGGGGCTGATCGTGGACACGATCGCCCCGCCCGAGGCGGCGGCGGAGGCGCGTCCGGCATTGGTGGAAGTCGAGGGAATCCAGCACCCCGGCCGCGTGCTGCTCGGCTCCGAGGTGCGCTTTCTGGCCACGGTGCGGCGCGAGGGCCCGCCGGCGTCGGCGCTCGTGCTCACGCTGGCGGAGGATGGCCGGGTGGTCGTGCGGCACGAGTTCACGTTCGCCGCGGGCGAGTCCGAGCGTCCGGTCATGCTCACGAGCCGCCCGGCCAGCGCCGGGGTGAAGCGCTACGCCGTGCGCGTGGCGCCGAAGGGCCCGGATCCGGCGCTGCGGACCGGCGCGCCGTACGAGGTGTCCGTGCGCGTCGAGGGCAAGCGCAACGAGGTGCTCGTGATCGAGGACGCATGGCGATGGGAGTTCAAGTTCCTGCGTCGCGTGCTGGAGTCCGACCCGAGCTTCTCCTTCAGCGGGTTCGTCGCCGCCGGGACGGGCGTCTACATGCAGTACGGCGAGCCGGACCGGAGAGCGAACCTGGCGGGGCTGCCGCAGACGCGGGCGGAGCTGGGGGCGTTCGACACGGTGGTGATCGGCGACCTGGACCCCGGGCGGTGGCCGCGCGCGTTCGCGCCGGCGCTCTATGAGCTCGTGGCGGAGGAGGGGCGGTCGCTGGTTGTGATCGCCGGGCCCCGGCTTCCCCGGATGGCCCGGGTCCCGGAGATCGCTGCGTTGCTTCCCGTGGAGGTGACGCCGGAGACGGGGCGTCCGCTCGATGGGCCGGTCGACCTGCGCATCACGCCCGAGGGCGCGGCGTCCGCCGTGTTCTACCGGCCGGGCGGGCCGGCCGGGCGGCGCTGGTCCGATCTGCCGCCCGTCGACCAGGTCTATGCCCCGCTGCGCAAGCGCGCGGCGGCCACGATTCTGGCCGAGGCGGTCGGGCGCGCGAACGACTACGGGCCGGTGATCGTGCTGGCGGAGCAGGCGGTGGGACGAGGCCGGGTGCTGTTCGTCGGAACCGACGCGCTGTGGAAGTGGCAGACGGCGGCGGCGGCGGATGCGGATGGGAACACGCCGTACACGGTGTTCTGGCAGCAGGCCCTGCGCGCGCTGGCGCCCGCGCGGCTGTCGGCGGGAGCCGTGAGCCTGAGCGTTCAGACCGACCGCACCATGTACCGGAGCGGGCAGGCCGTGACGGTGAGCGCCGAGGCGCGGTCGGATCAGCCGATCGAGCGCGCGGCGGTCGAGGCGGCCGTGACGCTCCCGGACGGTCGCGCCCTTCCGCTGGCCATGCAGCGGGACGCGGCGCAGCCGGGGCTGTTCCACGCCGTATTCGAGCCGGCCGCGGCCGGGGCGTACCGCGTGGCGGCGACGCTGACGGCGGACGGCAAGCCGGCTGCGGAAAGCATGGCGGTGCTCCAGGTTCGGCCGCTGGAATCGGAGCGCGACGACTCGGGGATCCGGTCGGCCACGCTGGCGCAGGTGGCGTCGGGAACCGGCGGACGGGCGATCGATCCGGGCGAGCCGGGAACCTGGCCGGCCGCGCCGGGCGCGGACGAGCAGGTCGTGGTGCGGCGGGCTCGGACGGTGGACCTCTGGGGCGGGTTCTGGATCATTTCCGCCCTGGTGGCGGTGCTGGGGCTGGACTGGCTGATCCGGCTGATGCGCGGGTATGTATGAGTCGAACACCATGAGCGAGAAGCCGATTGATTCAGGCGGCGGAGCCGGTCCCGGCGGGGCCGATGCGGTGCGCCCGCGGGTCGAGGAACTGCGGGCGCTGGTGCGACAGGGGAACCGGCGCTGGCGGCGGCTGACCATCCTCGAGGCGGCGGGCTTCGCGGCGGCTGTTCCGATGGCGTACCTGTGGCTGGTCTTCGGCATCGACACCGCGGTGCACCTGCCGACCTGGGGCCGGCTGCTGGCCGCGCTCGTGTTCGCGTCCGCCGTCTGGTGGATGGGGCGGAGGCTGGCGCGGGCGTGGCGGGAGGCGAGCTACACGGAAGACCAAGTCGCGCTCGCGATCGAGCGGCGCTCGCCCGACCATCTCGACAACCGCCTGATCAACTCGATGCAGCTCGCGCGCACGGAAGCCGGCGGCGCGCTGGGCGACGCGGTGGTGGAGGAGAACTACCGCCACCTGCAGCACGTCCGCCTGCAGCAGGCGACGCGCGTGCAGCCCGCGCTCGTGCGCGTCGGCGTGGCCGCCGCACTGGCGGTGCTGGGGCTGGTCTTCTGGGCCGTCCAGCGCGAGCGCTTCACGACGGCGGCCGCCCGGATTTTCATGCCGTTCGCCGACGTGGCGCCGGTGTACCGCACGACGCTCGCGATCGAGCCCGGCAACGTCGAGATCGCGGCGGGCGACGACGTGGTGCTGCGCGTCCGGATCGAGGGCCGCGTCCCGCGCTCCCTGGTGCTGCTCCGGAACACGGCCGACGAGCGGTCGTCGGTCGAGCTTCGCGTGCCCGCGGGGACGAACCGCGTGGCCTATACCTTCCGGGCCGTGTCCCAGACGATCTCGTATGCCGTTCGCGGCGGGGACTTCGTGTCGCCGTTCTACCGCATCCACATCCCGGCGCAGGCCGAGCTGAAGCTGCTCGCGGCGCGCTTCCGGTATCCCGCTTACACGCGGCTGCCCGAGCGCCGGCAGGAGGGGCCGGGGGGCGATCTGGAGGCGGTCCGGGGCACGCGGGCGTCCGTGGCGTTCACCTTCACCCAGCCGGTGCAGGAGGCGGCGCTCATGCTCGTCGGCCCGGGCGGCGGGCGGATTCCGCTCAAGCGGTCGGCGGCCGGCTTTTCGGGCGAGATCGCGTTCGAGACGGCAGACGGCTACCAGCTGGAGACACGGGTGGACGGGCGCCCCGTGCGGCTGAGCCGGCGCTACGAGCTGCGCGTGTCGGCGGACCTGGCCCCGGATCTCCAGCTCGGCGGCCTGGACCAGCAGACCGAGATCGCCGTGGACTCGGTTGCGCCGCTTACGGTGGTCGCGAAGGATGACTACGGAATCGGGGATGTCGGCCTGTTTTGCCGCCCGCGCGCCGCCGGTGCGGGGGCGCCCGAGTCGGCGGAGGCGGCGACGTCGAACGACACGTGGACCGCGGTCCGGGTGTGGTCGGCGGGCGGGGCGGCCGCGCTGGAGACCAATCACGTCCTGGCGATCGCCGCGCTCGGCGCGGCCGAGGGCGAGTCCGTCGAGATCGCGCTCCGGGCGCGCGACACCGATCCGCTGAAGGGCGGGGCATGGACGACCGGCCGGCGCTATGCGCTGTCGATCGGCGGCACCGGCTCCGAACTGCAGCGCCGCTACGAGCAGATTCTGAGCGTGGAGTCCGGCCTTTCGGTTCTGATTGCGGGCGAGGATCGGGCCATCGAGGCGGCCTCTGCGTGGCTGCGGAAGCTGGACCCGTCGTCGGGCCTGCGGTGGGACGACCGGGGCGTGCAGGCCGAGCTCGCGTCCGCGACCAAAGCCCAGTCGGCTGCTCAGGTCGCGCTGCGCGAGTCCGCGGCCGGGATCGCGCGCAACATGCCCGGCGAGTGCGGCAGCCTCCGCGTCTCGGCGGGCATGCTGGCCGATACGGAGATGGTGCGGAGCGTCAAGACGCTGGAGCAGGTGTCCGGGCGGGACACGGTGGATGGCAAGCGCGGGGCGCTCGCCGAGGCCCGGCTCACGCAGGAGCGGGTGCGCCGGAGCCTGATCGAGATCCGGGACCGGTTCACGGCATTCCGTCGCGAGTGGGAGCTGGCGAACATGGTTCCGTTCACCAAGATGCTGGCGGACCGGCAGGAGCGGATGCGGGGCGAGTCCCTCGCGTACGCGGCGCTTCCGGATGGCGGGCCGGAGAGCCGTCTGCCGGCTGCCATGAGCCGGCGCCAGGCCAAGGTTCTCGAGCTGGCCGGCCTCGCGCAGGCCGCGTACCGCGGGCTGGGCCAGGCCACGGGCGACATCCCGCGCGTGGTGGCCGACGCATTCGTCGGGGCCGCGGGCCGGATCGAGTCGAGCGGGCTCAAGCCCGATATGCGCGAGGCGTCCGCCCGGCTGGCCCAGGCCCGCTGGTTGGACGCGGCGACCAACCAGCAGCGGGCGGCCGTCGCGCTGGCGTCGATCCACGCGGATCTGGTCCGCGCGCAGGTCGAGGCCGGGCGGCGCGCGCTGGCCGATCTGCAGGAGCTGGGCAAGAGCAGCGTGGAGGCGCAGAAGGAGATCGAGCAGCTTCGGGCGGGCAGCGCGGAGAACCTGGTGGACGCGTCGCTCGAAAAGCTCGAGACGGCCGAGATCATCCACCTGCAGCGGACGGCGGACGCGCTCAAGCGGCGAGCGGACGGCGTGCCGGAGGAGAAGACCTACCCGGGCTACGAGTTCGCCGACTGGATGCGCAGCCAGCTCGATGCCGGGCGGCCCGCGTCGGCGGACTTCAGCATCATGAAGCTGGCCCAGAAACCGGGCGCGCAGATGAGCTTTCCGGGCTCGTCGGACCTCAAGGGCAACGAGATGAAGGCCAAGCTCCTGCCGGACGAGACGTACGAGGACATCGTCGGCGACCTCCTCGAGGAGGCGGACGACCTGCGCGAGAAGTACGACACCTACAACGTGAACAAGACCGGCCAGATGGTCGAGCCCGGCGAGGTCGGCAAGCAGGCGGGCGACCTCAACTCGATGTCGGCGGCGGCCGCGACGGGGAACCAGAAGCAGCCGACGCACGACTTCGGTGGCGTATCGCGGTCCGGGCGCCAGGGCGCGCGGTCCCACGGCATGGTCGCAGGCGAGGAGTCGGTGAACCGGCGCGGCCGGGACGAGGCGCAGCAGGGCCAGGAGGAGGTTCCGGATCAGCCCGGCGAGATCCGATCGGTCAAGTCCGACGACCCGCAGAAGGACGCCTCCACCGGGGTGGGCGGCAAGCTGGTCAAAGGCGACGAGCCGAACTCCTTCAGCACCAAGGACGAGGGGGAGTGGAAGGACGAGATGGCCAAGCGCATGCAGCCCCCGCAGAACGTGAACAAGATGGTCGAGCACAAGGGCAAGCCCATCAGCGCGGAGGTGGCCGAGCAGCTTCGGGATCTGAACAGCACGCAGGAGCAGGTGCTCGAGCGCATCAAGACCATCAAGAAGGAGCTCGACCGGCTCTACCTGCCGACGGACCACCTCGACGAAGTGATGCGCCAGCTGACGGGGAACCTGGACCGTCTGAACGAGAATCCGGACGCGGATGTGTACCGCCTGCAGGTCGAGACGCTCGACAAGCTGAAGAGCATCGTGGTTGTCTTCAACCGGCCGCCGGACGGCTTCCAGCCCAGCCTCGGTCGGGACCAGGCGGTCAAGGGCGAGATTCTCGATGAGCCGGCCCGGCAGACGCTTCCGGGCTACGAGGACGCCGTCAAACGCTACTACGAAAGGCTGGCCCGGCCGTGAGGGATCATCCGGTCAATCTCTGTGCGTTGGTGGTTCTGGCGTCGGCGCTTCTCGCGGCTTCGGCGCCGGCGCAGGGGATTACGGATCGCGTGATTCGCGTGGCGGAGCCGGCGGCGACGGTGGCCGCGGTTTCGGATCGGCTCGCGACGCTCGCCGTCGGGGTTCGCGGAACCAACGACTACCAGGTTGCGCTGTTCGGGCTGGACGCGCGCGGCGCCCCGACCGGCGCCCCGCAGCGGCTGGTGCTGCCGGTGGCCGACTCGCTGAAGGCGTACGCGACATACGCGCTCGGGCTGGCCTTTCACCCGCGCCTGCCGCTGCTGTACGTGTGGCGGGACATCGCGTATCCGGCTTCGTCCGGAAAGGCGAAGACGGGCGCGACCCATCCGGAGTTCGACCATCTGGTCGTGGTGCGAGTGGCGCCCGGGGGCCGGGCCGAGGTCGGCCCGACGTACGCACGCGACTGGACGTACGCGTACGGGCAGGCGAGCGGCCGGATTGCCGTGGACGACCTCGGACGTCGGATCTACCTCCCGAACCTGGCTACGCCGCGCAGTTCCGTCGGCTACCTGCGGCTCGACACGAACGGGCTGCCGCGTCCGGTCGATGGCGCCGTTATGCCGGTGACCGTGGATGTGGCCGATGTGCGCGGGAGCACCGGGCTGGGGTTTGTGGCGCTTACGAACGGCGTGCTGCTGATGGCCGGATGGGGCGGACCAGCGCTGTGGGACACCGGCAACCGGCGGGCCGGCTGCAACACCGTGAGCATCCGGGGCGCGCCAGTCGACTGCCTGGTGGGCGGCGTTCCGGGCGGCACCTCGGTCTACGGAGCCGCGGCGGACTTCGCCTACCGCATGGAGCACGCGGACGGGTATCTCACGCTGATGCCCCAGACGATCTCGGTGCCGGGTGCGTCGTTCAGCTCGCCGCCGGTCGTCATGAGCGCCGCGCCGGCCCGGGTGGCCGTGGGCGGGGCGGGAGGCGTCTACCTGATTCCGACTGACGCGGAGGGGCGGTTCGCCGGCGCGCCGGAGCGCGTGGCGGCGGATGCGGCGTTTGTTCGGGCCATGGCGTATGCGGAGCGGTTCGATCGGCTGTATGTGGCGGTGAATCGGGTTCCGTGAGAAGGGGGAGGTTAGTCGGGTGCGCATGAACTGGCGATTCCTGTGGGTGGTGCCGGCCGTATGGGTCGTGGCGATCGCCACGGCCGATGCGCGGACCATCGTGATCGACGGATCGGATGTGGACCGGATCGCGGCGATGACGGAGTCGGGGCCGCGGCTGAGCCTGGCCGGCATCGAGTCGGCCCCGTCCGTGTTTGCGGCGTCGGCCCTGGAAGTCGCTCCCGGCCACAGCGCGCTCGTTCGATTCCGGCTCACGGCGATCCCGAAGGGCATGCGGATTACGAATGCCGAGCTGATCCTTCCGGTGGCGACATATGGCGGAACCGATCCGAGGTTCTACGTCTGGCGCCTGCTCGCGGCCTGGGGCCCCGGGGTGTGTCACCTGTACCGGCAGACTCGCCCGGAGCGGGTCGCGTGGGCGATGCCGGGCGCCCGGGGCGGCGCATCCGACCGCTCGATCCGGCCGACGGCCGTGCCGCGGCTATCCGCCGCCGGCGATCTGGTGGTGAACGTCACCGACGACCTTGAGCTGTGGCAGGCGGGAGCGGCGCCGAACCATGGGTGGCTGATTACCGTTGAGGACCCCGGGGCGTTCGTCCGGTTTCCGTCCCCGGCCTGGGACGGGCTTCAGTCGTGGCGGCTTCGGGTGACATATGAACCGGAGTGACATGAGGCATGGCGTGCGGATTGCGGCGGCGCTGCTGGCGCTCGCGTCGGCTCAGGCCGCCGAGTGGGTGCCGGGCTATCGCATTCGCTACCCGTTGCGGCTGGCGGTCGATCCGTCCAGCGCGTCCAACGCCACGGTCATGGCGCGGCTTCCGACCGGCGGGTGGGTGAAGCCGGACGCCTCGGACATCGTGGTGCAGTCCGGCTCCGGCGCGCTGCTCCCGGTGGCGGTGCTCTCGCACGACCCGCGCGGCTGCACGATCATCCAGTTCAACCGGAGCGGTTCGGAGACGTCGTACTGGGCGTATGCGGTGAATCCGGCCCCGGCGCCGGCCGACCGGCGGCGCGCGGCCGCGGTCGCGCGCGCAACTGAGCAGGCCCGCGTCGCGAATGACACCAAGATGCTGGCCCAGAAGGCGGCGGCAGAGCGCTCGGGCGAGCTGCGCGACCTTGCGGACCGGATTGCGCGTGCCCAGGAGACCCTGCGGAAAGCCGAGGCCGAGATCGCTCAGTGGGATAAGCTGATTCCGGAGCGGCTGGCGGCGGCGCAGGCGGCCGCGGCCAAGACGAACGAAGCGCGTGCGGTAGCCGATCGCGCGGCTGCCGCCGTCCGCGACCAGGAGGCGAAGGCCGCCGGAAGCCAGGATGTGAACGTGCGGATGGCCGCAGCCAAGGCGCGGACGGAGAAGGAGCGGGCGGACCAGGAGCTGGCGCGGATTCTGGGTGCGGCCCGCTCGGGGGCGGACGCGGTGGCGCAGGCGCGTAGCGCGCAGGCGGCGGCGGCGGAACTGCGGGCGGCATCCGGGCGGACCGCGGGCGAGCTGGCGCCGCGCGTGGCCGAGCTGAGCGCCGCCGTGGATGCCGCCCGCGCGGCGGCTGCGCAGGCGGCTGCCGTTGCGGCGGCTCGCGAGTCGGAGTACTCGGCGCTGGCGGCGGACACGGACCCGCGGTCGCGGAAGGAGGGGCTCACGCTGGAGCTTCGCGCGTGGGCAGGAGACGAGCTTTCCGATTGGGCGGCGGTGTGGGAGGGGCTGCACCGGAGCGAGGCCGTGCTGGGGAATGCCATCGTGCCCGCCGTCCTGAACTCCGGGAACCCCGCGCGACGGAGCGATCCGCGGAACTTCGCCGCGTCGTACCGCGGCTTCCTGCGCATCGACCGGGCGGGCGTGTACCGCTTCTTCGCCAACGGGGACGATGCCTCGTTCGTCTTCATCGACGGGTTCAAGGTGTATTCGCGGACGGGGTCGAACCGGCCGGTACGGGGGAAGGTGCCGGTCCTGTCCGTGGGCTCGGACATCGAGCTGGAGGCCGGCGTGCACGCGGTCGAAGTGCACAGCGTGGTGGGCAACACGCCCGGCGCGGCGGGGCTGTGCTCGCTGCTGTGGCTCCTGCCGGGCGCGAAGGACTGGGCGATGGTGCCGCCCTCCGCGTTTCCGGCGGCCCTGCCCGCGGTCGTGGCCGGCGTGGAGGAGGCGGGCGGCGGCGGGGCGTGCGCGATCGAGTTCGGCATGGACGATACGCTCAGCTCGGACGGCGTGTCGCTGCGCCTGGCGCGGTTCGAGGCGAGCGGGCGTGCGCCGAACCCGGGGCGGCTGGCGTGGGACTTCGGAGACGGCACGACGGGCGCCGGCGCGTCGGCCGCTCACGTCTACTTCCGCGAGGGCGATTTCGACGTGACGTTGCGCTCGAGCGACGCCCTGCCGCCGTTCCGGCGCCGGATCAACGTGTGGACCGCGCCGGTGCCCACCAGCCCGCTGGGGCTGGGGCGCGCGGTGGACGCGCTCGTCGCGATGGATCCGGCCCGGCTGGACGAGTCGCGGCAGAAGGCCTCGTTCGAGTTCCTGCTGATCTGCGAGCAGACGAACCGGTGGCCCGTCCTGGAGCGGCTCGCGCGGGCGCTGCTGGCCAGGCCGGGGCAAGATCCCCAGTACCGGATGTTCCTGCACACGGCGCTGATGGAGTCGCTCGCGCGGCAGGGCCGGGCGGGGGAGGCGCTCAATCTGTTTCCGAAAGCGGCCGAGGAGTTTGCGAAGCTGCGCTCGCTCCGGGCGGCGGTCACGCTGGCGGCCGCCGATATCCAGCGCGGGAGCCTGCGGGACTACCGGGCCGCCGACTCGCTCTACCAGCAGGTGGTGGAGGAGAGCCGGCGGATGAACCACCCGGCGGTCCGCCAGGCGCTGATCGCGCGGGGCGACATGTTTCTCGACCTGGGCGACGTGGCGCGCGCGGGGCAGTCCTACCGGCAGGCCGAGGCACTGGGCCGGCCCGCCGGGGTCGGCGAGTCGCAGGGCGATGTCACGACCCGCGGCGCGCTGCTCCGCGTGGCCGAGCAGCAACTGCGCAAGGGCGACGTGAGGCAGAGCCGGCGCCTGCTGCAGCGGATCGAGCGCGAGTATCCGGAGCAGAAGATGGAGGGCCTCTACCGGTACCTGAGGGCGGAGGCCGACCGGACGATCGGCCGGTACGAGGAGGCGATCCGCAACTACGAGGTGCTGCTGGATCTGCGCCAGTGGGCCGGGTACCGGCCGATGGCGTTCCACGGGCTGGCGGACAGCTGCTACCGGCTCGGCGATCTGACCAACGCGCTCGTGTGGATCGATGGTTTGACGAACTCGTATCCGGAGTACTATGCCGAGCGGGCGCTCGGGCCGTACCAGGCGATGATCGAGGCTCGTTTGCTGCGGATCCGGACGGCGGCCACATCGACGGCGGAAGCGGCGGCCGCCCTGCCGTTCCGCGGTGCCGAAACCGGCTTCGAATCGGGCGGGGTGGCGCTGTTCACGAACCTGGCGCCGGTGCGGCTCGCGCCGTCGACCGGCATTCGGGGGTCGACCGTTGCCGTGATGGACGGGTTTCCGAAGGCCGTGGCCGTCGGGTACGTCACGATTGACATGAAGAACGTGCGGAGCGAGGGGCTGTTCTGGCTGGAGTGCTGGTACCGGGACACGCTGCTGTGGGGCGCTCCCGGCGTCCCGCAGGCTCAGATCGAACTGCGGAGCCCTGCCGGTCCGGGCGGCGCGACCCAGACGATCCTCCTCGATCCCACGTACGGCGAGTGGCGGAAGCTGGGGGCCGCCCTGAGGTTGCCGGTGACGCAGGACGGTCGGGCCACCTTCTCCTTCTTCAATGTTCAGGGGCTGGTTGAGGTCGACGGCTTCAGCGTGCAGCCGGTATCGGACCGGCAGAGCGAGGCGCTCCGGACGTTCATCGAGGGATCGACACCGCCATGACGACGACTATGAAGGCCGGGTGGCTGGGGCTCGCCGCCGTGCTGGCGGCGGGCGTGGCGCTGCAGGCCGCCGAAGTGCGCTCCAACGGGCGCGGCGGCGGGCCGTGGTCCGCCGCGGGCACGTGGCGCGCGAGCGGCGTGCCGGGCCCGGCGGACGCGGTGATCGTCGCGTCCAATGACGTGGTGACGTTCGACGTGGCGGCGACGGGCCGGGTTTGCTGCCGGAGCCTGGTGATCGATGCGGCCGGCGCGCTCGCATTCGCAACCGGCGACGCCCGGAGGGTGCTGAACGTGGCCGGGCCGATCCATGTGCGGGGCGCGTTGCGCGCGGACGGGCGGGCGGCTCCGCGAGGGCTGTGCGAGCTATGGCTGACGGCCGCCGAGGAGGCGGAGCGTACGGTGCACGTGTACAGCAACGGTGCGTTCCTGGCGGCGGGCGTGTCGGGCGGCCTGCCGGACGGGCGGCCCAACGTCGCCATCTCGGCGGGCCCGCCGACGCCGGGCGAGCCGCGGCGGACGGCGACGCTGGTTGCGGATCCCGGCGGAGCTCTCGATGTGGTGAGCGTCGATCTGACGCACGCCGGCGAGTATCACTCGAACGGCTCGGGCGGGGGGCTTTGGATGGACCCGGCGACGTGGAAGGAGCGCATCGTGCCCGCGCCGGGAGACGTGGTGGTGATCGCGAGCGGCGACACGGTGGCATTCGACGGCCACGATCCGGAGCACCCGTCCTGCCGGCGCATCCTGATCGATCCGTCCGGGGTCCTCACGTTCAAGATCGACGAGGCGCCGCACACGCTGAACGTCGGAGGAGGCATCGAGGCATACGGCTCGATCCGGATCGATGCGGCCCGCCTGCCGGGCGCGGCGCCGGAGCTGCGGCTGTCCGGCGCGGCGGACGGGCAGCGGACGGTGCGCCTGATGCGGGGGGCGGCGATGCTGGTGTACGGCGCGTCTGGGGCGCGGGAGGAGCCGAACGTCACGATCGCCAGCGGTCGGGCGGGGCAGCTCGCGGAGATCGTGGCGGACGGCCAGGTCATGCTGGACCTGCACGGCATCCGGTTCACGGACGTGGCGGTGCAGGCCACGGGGCTCGACAATACCGGGTTCAAGATTGACGAGCGGATCAACATCGCCGGCTGCCGGTTCGCAGGGGGCAGCCGCGTGCGCCTGATGGCATGCGACACGCCGGCGTTTCAGCGCAACGTGCTCGCGTGCGGCCCGTCCCCCGTTCCGATCGGCCTCTGGCTGAACGCCTGCAAGCTGGCCGATGTGCGCGACAACCGGTTCGTGGGGGCATACGGCTACGGGGTGCAGGCGGCGAACGACGTGGACTCCTCTCTGATGGGGAACGTGTTCTCGAACGTCGCCTGCGCCTTTTGCTGGCAGGGGCAGAACGCGATGATCCGGCAGAACACGGTGCTGGGCGGGGGGGCGGTGGCGTGGCTGGAGTCGATGGGTGGCGGGATCGAAGGACTGCGCGTGACCGGCTGCACGGGCGGCGTCACCATCGGGCGCTCCGCCGTTCAGTTCACGGACCTGGCGCTGCGCGACGTGCCGACGAACACGCCGTTCCTGAAGCTCGAGGGGAGCTCCGTCACGCTGCTCAACGCCAATGTGGAGCCCGGCCAGGTGCGGATCGGACGGGGGGCTCCGCCGCCGGGTCAGCCATGGGTTCAGTCCATGGCCTACGTGATCGTGCAGCTCCGGGGCGCCGGTGCGGCGCGGGCCGAGGTGGAGCTTCGCACGGCGGCGGCCTCGGGCGGGCCTCCGGCGGGCGCGGCGGATCTGAACGTGCGGAACTCCCCGGCGCGGGTGTCGCCCGCCGGGCTCACGCCGCTGCCACGCAGCCTCAGCCCGCTCATTGTCCGAGCGTGGAGCATCGACGCCAACGGAAGACCGCGTGAGGCGCCATTCTACGATCTCATCGTGAGCACGCGCGCCGCCGACGGGGCGGCGCCGAAGGAGCGGAAGCGGATGGTGGTGGAGCCGAAGGCCGAGTGGTTCCGGCCTGACCCGAACGGGGGCGCTCCGACGGTGGCCGTGGATGTGCCGTGACGAGCGGCGGAACGGACGGTGACATGACGAGTCGGACAACAGCGGGGCGGGCCGGGTCGGCGGCGCGCCTGGCGGCCATGGCGCTGGTGGCGCTGATCGCCGGGGCGGCGTCGGCCCAGCGAGTCGTGAATTTTCCGCCGCCCGACAGCCGGCCGCCGCCACCGATGAAGACGCCGCCCCGCACGCAGGCCAGCGGGGAGGACACGAGCCTGCTTCCGGACTTCGGCCCCACGCAGCGCAAGACGCAGGAGCGCCAGCCGCCGCCGCCCACGATGCTGACGGTCATGTACAAGGTCGAGTACGGCGAGACGCTGAAGTACGTACACCCCGACGGGACGGCGCAGACCTTCCAGCAGTGGAAGAGCTACGAGAATGACGGCTACCAGATCATGGCGCAGGCGAACGCCCGGCTGGCGGACGGGAACAACTACCAGTACGCGACCAAGCCGCTGGCGAGCGCGGGCTTCGATCCGGTGGACATCCCGCTGCTCTACATGACGGGCGACTACGACTTCACGCTGAAGGACTCGGAGGTGGAGCACCTGCGGCGGTTCATCCTCGACGGAGGGACGATCGTCTTCAACGCCGCGCGGGGGCGGGATGATTTCTCGCAGTCCGTGGCGCGCGAGATGCGCCGCGTGTTTCCGCGGAAGGCGTTCATGAAGCTGCCGCCGGATCACCCGGTGTTCAACACCCGGTACCGCCTGCAGCAGGTTATGACGATGATCAACGGCGTCCAGTTCATGCGGCCGCCGGACGTCTACGCGATGGACATCGGCACGCGCTCGGCGGCGATCCTGATTCCGGACGGACTGGGCGCGTCGCTGGCGAGCGCCGCGTATCACCCGGCGGGCAAGCACATCGTGGGCGAGTCCGCGGTCCGGCTCGGCGTCAACGTGGTGGCCTACGTGCTGGGCAGCACGGAGTACGGCCGGTTCCTGGCCCAGAAGTTCCCGGTCTTCGAGGGCGCGAGCCGGCCCGGCGATGTGTTCCGCTTTGCGCTGCTCCGCTACCGGGGCAGCTGGGACGTGAACCCGGCGCTTCAGAACAGCTGGCAGCAGGGGCTCAAGGAGAATACGTCGATCGACGTCGACTATGCGCCGCATGCCGTGGACCTCGACAGCCCGGACCTGATGAACTATCCGCTGGCGATCATGACGGGACACTACGATTTCGAGCTTTCGCCGGCGGAGGTGGAGAACCTGCGGACCTATCTGTCGCGCGGGGGCATGCTGACGGCCAGCGCCGCGGCCGGGCTGAAGCCCTTCGACGCCGCATTCCGGCGTGAGCTGCGGAAAGTGTTTCCGGACAACGAGCTGATCCGCCTTCCACCCTCTCATCCGCTGTTCTCGGGCGGCCTGGCCCCGGTCGATCGGGTGGAATACACGGCCAGCGCTTTGCGCGACGATCCGAGCCTGGATCGTCCCGAGTTCCACGGGCTCTTTCTGGACGGGCGCCTGGCCGTTATCTACACGCCGTTCGACCTCAACAGCGGAGTCAACCGCGAGTCGAACGCCTACGCCAAGGGCCTGACCTCCGACGACGCCCTGCGCGTCGCGATTGATCTCGTCACGTACGCGATGTCACATTGAGTCCCCGTTGACGGTTTTGACTGGCAGTCTTGGAATCCCGCGCTATGCGAAAGATGGTGCCAGCGATCCTTGGTGTGGTTGCTGTGCTGGTCATCGCCTCTGTCTACTTGGTGCCAGCGATTCAATGGGATGGTTCGGCCGTTCGTCAGGTCAAAGTGATCGTCCAAACAGGAGGCGGCACCCCGATCCTCGGAAGCGAAGTCACATTCCGAGACAGGGACTATGACTGGTGGGTGGCGTGGATGGCGCGATCGAATGCTGTCGACCGGCTGACCGAGGAGGAAATGAGAAACTGCCTGATGCAGGGACTGCGCTACTCGTCTGGCTCTACGGACGCGGAGGGGAGTTTCACATTCAGCGGCGTTTTTCCTGCGGGCGGTACGCGTTTTCTCTTCTGGGACAATGGCCGGTTCAGGCCTGAGGGAGCCATCCTGATCCAGGCCGAAGGCTACCGCACGGTCGATCGGTCTCTTTCGGAGCTTGTCGGACAGAGCAGCGTCTCGTTGCGCGAGTACCGCCAGAAGCCCCTTGTTGTGCGGTGCGTTCTGGAGAGGGCGGTTCCGCGTGCCGAATGAACCCGCAGTGTAAGGCTCTTCCGGGTTTGCGGGGGATTCCGCGCTGATCAAGGCAGGCTCTGGGAGCACACGCTGTCCCAGGAGAACCAGAGCCGAACGGTCCGGCAGCTGCTGCGCGCACTCGGTCGCGAGTTGTGCCACAGCGCAGAGCGCGATGGGCTCCACGCAAGCGACTCAGTGTACTTCAGCGAGTGATGGATCTCGGTCGATGCACGGGTGAGGCGGCCGAGGCACTTACGGCGGGAGCGACTCACTTCACGCCTACGGCTCGGCACAGCCTCGCCCCCCAAGAGCGACCGTGGTCGGGCCAGCGCGTGGAGTTTCGGCCGCCGCCTGCTCTTCTCCAAAGAGGGATGGTGGGCGGCTCAGGGTGCGCAGACTCCAAGGCCGATCCCGAAGGCATAGAGCTTCATGCCTCGCATGACGAAACGCAGGCGGTGCGGGGAGGCCGGGTGCTCCGGGGCGTTCGTGTGTGCGCGCCAAGTGACCCGCTTGCGGATAGCGTTGCCGGTGACGGGGCGGGCGTCGGCGATGGTGTAGCCGGGCAGGGGACGACCGGATGCGTCCTGCACCTCGACGGACAGCCAGCCGCCGGCGCTGCCGTCGCAGTTCACCTCAAGCGTTCCGGCCGCGTGCACGAGGGGTGGGGTGGTGAACTCGCCTCCGCCATAGCCGGCATCAGCCGAGACAAATCCGTCGCGACGGATTCGCGAGCGGTAGATGGCCGACGGCGCGGGGGCGCTGGGACTCTGGTCGTGTCGGCGGCTCATGCCGGTGTAGTAGAGCCAGAGCGCATCGCCATCCGGAACGAGCCACGGATTGGCGAAGATCATGCCCGAGGAGACGGAGCCGTCCGGGCCCGGGCGAAGGAATGGATCGCGGTCTCCGGCGCGGTCCCAGGCGATGCCATCGCGGCTGGTGAGCAACTGGACGTCCATGGTGGCCGGGAAGCCGTCCTGCTTCTCCCAGTGATAGAAGACGGAAGGGAACATCAGGTAGGCGTCCTGTGCCCACGGGTACTTCATGGCGCAGTTCGTGTAGTAGTCCAAGACCGGATTGGTGTTGCGGACGGGGACGGGGATTTCGCGGTCGGTGTCGTCGGGCTCCAGTATCCGCTGCGTGGCAGACCAGGTGCGGAAGTCGTGCGATGTGATCCGTCCGACCCCGCGGTACCGGCCGCGGGTCGCGGCGGCGGCCTCGTCGGCGTGCTGGGTCTCGCGCAGCCGGGTGTAGCCGACGTATGCGCCGACCCGATCATCCCAGAAGAAGACGTTCTGCGTGTCGCATTGCTGGTCCGGGGGATTCGGCTGGCCCGGGTAGACGCTCCAGCGGATGCCGTCCGGCGAGTGCATGGCGAACAGGCCCTGCAGGGCGCCGGCCGCCAGCTCGTCGTCCGTGGGCCGGAGCTTGCTCCAGAGTTTGTAGCGTTCGGGGGCCGGCGCGCGGTCGTCGCGGTAGACCGTGGCGCCCTGCATGCTTTGGCGCTCAAGCTGGGGCGCAACGATGTTGTTTCTCGTCGATCCCTGAAACGGGATCAGTCCCAGCTCGGGCCGTTCCCAGTGTGCGCCGTCGCCCGACTCGGCATAGCAGAGGCGGATGGCGCCCTCCTGCGGCAGGCCGATCTTCATCATGGCGCCGTACCACAGCCGGAACGTGCCGTCCTCCTCGCGTCGGACGGTGTTGTACCCGGCGAAGCCCATGGACTCCCACGGGCGCCCGGGCGTGAACACCGGCGAGTCGTCCTGGCTGGGCGGGTTCATGCGCCGCACGATCCCGCGCGCCTTTTCGAAGTAACGATCATCGAATAGCAGCTGTCGCTCGGATCCGATGTCGAGGGGTGTTGAGGTCATAGATCGCGAGGCTCCCTCCGTCGGCTGATCAGGCAGTCAGGGCAGACAGGCTAGCACCCGCGCACGGTCGACTCCAGACTGTTGCAGTGGCTATGGGCGCGGCGTATCATCGGCCAATGTGCTGCGGGCATGTCATGCGCATGGCGGCGCCGTTCGCAAGAGTGACTTTTCTCCAAGACGCCTGGCGTGGTGAGCGTCTATAGCGATGAACGGGCCGGCATGGCGGGGCGTAGGCATCCTGAGGAGTTTCGCGATGCACAGAACAGAGCTTCGGCGGCGCACTTCCCGGTGTCCATGGCCGCGCCTCAGCCTGGCGCTCGGCCTCGCGCTGTCTCTTTCGGCGCAGGGGAAGATGGACCTGGTGACGCTTCCGGCGCGGGATGCGGTGCAGCTGACGATCTACAATTCGGCGGATCTGACGCTGGTGCGGGAGAGCCGGGCGCTGACGCTGAAGAAGGGCGTGAACCGGCTGCAGTTCTCGTGGGCGAACACGCTGATCGACCCGACGAGCCTGGAGCTGGTGGCGAAGGCGCAGTCGGACCAGATCGACATCCTGTCGCTGCAATACCCGCCGCGGGTGCAGAACCTGGGCGAGTGGGAGATCCGCAGCCGGGTGAGCGGGAAGATTCCGGTGGAGATCACGTACCTGACAAGCGGGTTCTCGTGGTACGCGTTCTACATGGGGACGCTGAGCGGGGACGAGCGGACGATGCGGATCGAGGGGTACGTGCGGGTGACCAATCAGACGGGCGAGGACTACGAGGACGCGCAGACGCGCCTCATCGTCGGCAAGGTCCACATCCTCGA
>CAYSLU010000067.1:1194-30700 GCA_964431965.1 uncultured Verrucomicrobiota bacterium | reverse complement strand
CGAGGCGATGTCGAAGGCGATCTCGGTCGGATGCACCTCGAGGGCGAACTTCACGCCGCATTCATCGAAGACATCGAGGATCGGGTTCCAGAGGTCCGCGAACCGCTGGAATCCCTGCTCGACCATCTGGTCGCTGACGGGCGGGAAGCTGTAGATCATGTGCCAGATCGGCGACCCGGTGAATCCGTTGACGACATCGACGCCGATGTTCCGGGCGGCGCGCGCCGTGTCCTTCATGGTCTGTACCGCCCACTTGCGCTTCGCCTCCGCATCGCCCGCGCACTCCTTGGGGGCGAACATGTCGGAGCGGGAATCGTCGTTGGGATCGCACACGAGCTGGCCGGCCAGGTGGTGGCTGATCGCGAACACCTTCAGGCCGTTCTTGGCGAGGATCTCGGAGCGCGTCTTGGCGTACTTCTTGTCCTTGGCGGCCCGCGCCACGTCGACATGGTCTCCCCAGCAGGCGAGCTCAAGGCCATCGTAGCCCCAGCCGGCGGCCTTCTTCGCGAGGGTTTCCAAGGGCAGGTCCGCCCACTGTCCGGTGAACAGCGTGACTGGTCTCGGCATACGATCATCCTCCCTGATCTGTGGTTCAACGCGATCCGCGCGGCCGGTCTACTCCGGTCCAAGCCGCAGTCGGTCCGGATTAAAGAGGCTTCCACGTGCAAAGGCAAACAGATTCCGGACGGCACGCGGGGCGCGGGCGGGGGGGGCGGCGCGACATCATCCGGGCCGCGCGGGGCCGCGCCAGTTCATGCCGCGCCCGGCGACCCGTATCCACGCGGCGTTGCCCAGGCCGGTGAGGAGCGTGACGGTGACCGGCACCAGCAGGATGAGCCAGAGGCGGCTCTCGCCCACGGCGTCCGCGAGTGCGCCCATGGCGCACGACAGGATGGTGGTCAGCACCCCCATGATGAGGAGGGCCGCTGCCGCTGCGGCGGCGAACCGGCCGCGCTCCACCTCGACCAGCAGCGCGAGCTGGGTCGGATAGCCGGCCGACCAGAGCAGGCTGCCGAACACGTAGGCCGCGCCAGCGGCGGCCTGGGACCGGCCGACGACGGCGGCCAGGAGGAGCGCGCTGCCGATCAGGTAAGGTGCGACGAGCGCGGTGCGGCGGCCCCGATGCTCGGGAGCGAATGCCAGGAGCAGGCGAGCCGCCACGTAGACGAAGGAGGCGGCGGCCAGAACCGGCCCGGGCGACAGGGGGCGGACCGGAAAGCTGGAGCTATCCAGGACTCGCGGCAGCCACATGACGTAGAGGTTGTCCGCCGTGGTGTGGAGCGTCATCAGCAGGATCAGGGCGAGCCCGGCCGGCGTGAACGAGAGCGCGTGACGGCCCTGCGGCCCGGGAACTCGGGGAGCGGCCGGCCGCGTCGCGGCGACGCGCCGCAGGGGCAGCGCGACCAGGATGGTGAGGACGGCGAGGATGCCGAAGGGGGCGTGGAGCACCCACGCGAACGGCACGCCGCCCGCGCGGCGGCTCAGCTGGAGGAGCGCTTCGGCGGCGAGGGGAAAGAGGGCGCAGCCCAGGGTCGTTCCCGCCAGGAAGAGGGACATCGTGCGCCGCCCGCGACCGGGGAAGAGATCCACCACGCGCGACTGGACGGTGAGGAAGATGAACTGGGACGCGACGGCGGCGATCACGCACGCCAGCAGCAGGCCGGAGTAGCGCGGGACGATAGCGGCGATGAGGTAGGCGAGGGCGAGGCTGGCTGCGGCGGGCGCGATCAGCCGCCCCGCCCCCCACCGCGAGGTGGCCAGCCCCGCGGCGAAAGCGGCGAGGGCCCCGGGGATCAGGCCAATGCTGAACAGGAGGCCCAGCAGGCGATCGGTGACCCCGAAGTGATCGCGGAGGGTGTCCCGGAAGACAGGCAGGCCTGCGCCGCAGTAGCCGGAAAGGACGCAGAGCGCGATCCCGACTGCCGCCTCTCGCCAGACGGGCGGCGCAGCGGCCGGCGCCAGTCGGCTCACTCGCTGCCTTTTCCGCTCGTCAGGTCGGAGAAGAACCCCAGCAGTTCCTTGGGCAGGTTGACGATCTGCCACTCCGGGGAGGCGACGGTGCCGCCGAGGTCGAACTCAAACAGCTTGGTGGCGGGCGAGATGACCAGGCGGATGGCCTCCGCCACAATGCCCTCCTGGAGCGGCTTGAAGCTCACGCGGAAGTTGAGGCGCTGATCGAGCTGGTACTCGCCCTTCGCAAAGATGGAGAGCAGGCGGCCCTGCAGCTCGGCGTCCTCCGTGCGAATCCGCCCGTCTTTCAGCTGGTAGCTGGCCCGGAAGTTGCGCTGGTACGTGTACCCGAGGCCGGGGTACAGCCGGGAGAGGGACTTCGACAGTCCGCCGAACAGCGGGAGCTGAAGCAAGTTCCCCTTCTCGATGTCCACCTGCCCGTATCCGGTCGCCGAGCGCGCCATGCCGACACCGACGAGCCCTTCCGTCACGCTCGCGGCCGAAAGCCGGCCTTCGTAGAGGGCGGCGTTCTCGCGGTTGAAGATGCTGGCGAGGCGCATGAGGTCAACGCTTTCGGCGGCGGCCGAGACGCTGTAGGCGACGCTGGTGCCGGGCACGCCGATGTTCCAGAACGCGGCGCCGCCCGTGAACTGCCCGCCGCACCAAGCCCCTTCGAGCCCGTCGAGGTACACCTGCGAGCCCTTGGCCCTCAGCGTGAACGACGCGCGGTCCGCCTCCAGCCAGCCGAACCCGATGCGCTCGCCCTCCACGGCAGCCTCGACGTCGGTCAGGCGGTTGGACCCGTAGTCGATCGTGCCGTTGGCGGTCACGTACGTCGGACCATCGAAGCGGTACTGCAGCGCCATCTGCTCGGCGGCCGGGGCCGCGATGCGGGCCACCGCATAGGGCGATGCCGAGCTATAGATGTCGAGGTCCACCAGCCGGTGCGCAAAATCGACGCGCAGCCAGCCTTCGACCTTGCCTTCGTCCCGCACCATGAACAGGGGATCCATCCGGATGACGTCGTTGCTGATGGCGATCACGGAGTCGAAGTAGGCGATCGGAACGTCGTTGTAGCCGAAGTCCGCGGCCTGCGCATGGCATCGGAAGGAGAACGCGTCGCGGCGGCCCGGGCGGCCGTGGACCACCAGATCGATGCGCGGGGGGGAACCGTACAGGTCGATCGGCGGCAGGTAGCCGGGGCCTTCGATGAAATGATCGATGACCGCATGCGGGTTGATCATGGCTTCGATCCGGGCCTCGTACTCCAGGGTCGAGAAGTCATACGTCACGCCGCCCCGGACGACGCCGCGATCCGCGTCGCTGCCGAGATTCGCGCGCAGGTCGGTTAGCTCGATCTTCGAGCCCTGAAGCTCGAACGCCGCCTTGGCGTTCTCGACGGTGAGGCCGCGCACGGAGCCCTTCTCGACCGACAGGCGCCCGACGGTTCGGCACGGGGCTTCCGCGAAGGCGCACGGGCCGACGGTCAGGTCGAACTCCACCGAGCCCCGGAGGTCGATCCTCTGCTGGCCCAGCACGGACTGCAGGCGCGCCGGAAGGACGTTCATCCAGTGCGCCGGATTGATCCGGCCCAGAACGTGTGCCTCGGTGGAGGCGTGCCGGAGGTCAGCCCAGCCCCATGCGTGGATGCTTTCATTGCCCTGGCGAACATGAGCCGACAGGATGGTGATCAGACCGCGCTCCCAGCGGCCCGCCACGGACCAGTCCTCGATGGCGACGTCGCCCTTCAGCGTCCCGAACCCGCGCACGGAGACGATGGCCTCGGTGCGTGCCGGATCGGAGGGGTAGACGTTCAGCCGCACGTAGGCTTCGGGCGCCCGTGCGAACCGCGTGCCGCGGATCTGCGCGACGACGGTGGGGACCCAGCGCGGCAGGTTGCTCAGCATGTCCAGACTGAGCGGCTGGGCCGCCGCCGCGGCGCCGTTGGTGGCGCCCGGGGGGGCGGCGCGGGCCTCGGCGCGGGCGATGCGGGCATCGCCGGAGAAGTCGATCCCCAGGCAGGCGGCGCGGAAGCGGACCCATTCGGCGTCGGGGTCTCCGGCCTTGTACATGAGGGCGATCCGGTCCACGCGCAGAGCCGGCGGCGGGGCCGCGGTGGGGCCGGCGGACTGAAGCTGGATCTGGATGCGGGCAGACTCCAGGGCCACCACGTCGAGCGTGGGGCGGCCGCCCGTCCAGTTCATCAGGCTCCAGCCCACGACGATGCGCGGCGCTTCGGCCAGCGGCCGGCCGGCCGTCGCCGACTCGAAGATCCGCACGCCGTCCACCGCAACGGAGTTGATCGAGTTCAGGCGGAGCCGATCGGCCTCAATGCGGATGCCGCGTGCGCGAACGCCTCGGAGCAGCCGATCGAGCGTGCCCTGAGGAAACCCCACGATGGCAAGCCAGGTGTACCCTCCGGCGAACAGCATGAGGATGAGCGCCAGGGAAAACAGCACGGGCCGGCCGATGAAGTGGAGGCAGGTCCGGATGAACGTTCGTCGGTTGACTGGGGGTTCCGCCATGCGCGTGGGGGTATGCTACGGAAAGAGGCGTGACAGGCAAAGCGCTTTTTGACCCGGGCCGGGCATGCTAGGCTCGCCCTGAGGATTGCATGAAAGCGCTGGAGAACAGACGGTGGCGGGGGTGGGGCGGATGGCTGGGTGTGGCGGCCGTGCTGCTATCCCCGGCGGGCCGGGCTCAGACTCAGCCCCGGCTGGTCTGCGACGATCCGGTCTTCGATTTCGCCGTGGTGACGAACGCGCTGGAGGTGTCGCACCGGTTTGTGCTGTCGAATGCCGGCGGCGCGGAGCTTGCGGTGCGCGACGTCCGATCCGGGTGCAGCTGCGCCGTGGCCGGGGCCTCACAGTTCGTGCTCGCGCCGGGCGCCTCCACGGGCGTGGAGGTGCGCGTGCGGCTTGAGGACTGGCAGGGATTCCAGCGCAAGTTCGTGTACGTGGAGTCGAACGACCCGGCCGTACCCCGCCTCGGCTTGGAGGTGCGCGGGTGCGCCGTTCGCGATCTGGAGGCATGGCCCCGTGAGGTGTCGCTCGGCGTGATGCGGGTTCATGAGCATGTCGCGCGCGAGGTCCGCATCGGCTCGCCGACCGGACGCCGCTTTCGAATCGAGGGGGTCGAGGCGGACGGCGGGTTCCTGTCCGCCGCTGCGGCTGGTCCGGTGGAGGGTGCGTACGTGATCACCGTGACGGGGCAGGCTTCGTCTGTCGCGGGGCCCGTGATCGGCCGCCTGGTGGTCCGGACGGACTGTCCGGGCGCAGAGCGCCTGGAGGTGCCGGTCCGGGGGGTTGTGCAGGGCGATGTGACGGTGGCCCCGGCTGAGCTGCTGCTGCCGCAGGATGCCGGCCTGGGCGCGCACGTTCAGCGAGCGATTCTGGTCCGGACTCGCCGCGGCGGGGAACTGCGCGTGCTGGGCGTGACGCTGCCCGACCCCGGGATGTGGGCGGATGCTCAGCCGCTTGATCGGGGCTCGTGGCGCGTGCAGGTCGGCCACCTTCCGCTCGACGGACGCCTGAGCGGGTCCAATATCGTGCTCCGGGTGGACCCGGGAGACGGCGAGGCCCAGGATGTGGCCGTGCCGATCCGGGTGTTCGCCGCTCCGGCGCCGGTGCGATAGCGCGAGCCGCGCGGCTTCCGGTCGGGCCGGCTCCCAGGCTTCCCCCTTGGCGGCCGGGTCTCTGGCTTTGACTCTTTTCGGTCCGGCCGGGACGGAGCCTGGCCAAGACGCGTAGAACAGCCCGTTCCGGACATGGAGGGACGACCTCCGTGTCGTCCGTTGACCGAGATCAGGCCAAAACAAGAGACCCTGCCCCCTGGCGCCCGGTCCGCCAACGGCATTGCACGAGGGCGCATCGCGTCTGGTATAATGACGGCCCTATGCAAACGAGCCAGACGGAGATGACAGGGGGCGCGGGGCGCGCGTCATCAGGCGGGGGCCCTGCCCGGACGTTGGATTACTATCGTCGCATTCTTGATGCCATGCCGTCGCCGGTGATGGTGGTGGACGAGGACGTTCGGGTCCTCGAATGGAACAGCGCCGCCGCGAAACTGGTCGGCGACGATCCGGAGCTTGTGCTGCGGAAGCGCGGCGGGATGGTCATGTCGTGCGTGCATGCCCATAACCAGCCGGGCGGCTGCGGTGCGGGAGCGGGCTGCAGCGACTGCGTGATCCGATCGTCCGTGGCGGAAGCGCTGTCCGGCCAGAAGCTGAGTCGCCGGCGCTCGCGCCTGGAGCTGGCGAGCGGGAAGGGCGTGGATGTCGTGCAGCTGCTGGTCAGCGCGGCGCCGCTGGACATCGCCGGCCGGCGCCTGGCGCTGCTGATCCTGGAGGACATCACGGAGCTGATCCAGCTGCGGAGCCTCATTCCCATCTGCGCCAGCTGCAAGAAGATCCGTGACGACCAGGACTACTGGCACCAGGTGGACGAGTACCTGACCCGCAACATGGCCATGGACTTCACCCACGGCCTCTGCCCGCAATGCCTGAACGCCCTTCTGGCCGACCACCTGAAGCACGCGGCGCCGCCGGCGCCGGCCGGCGGTGCCGTCAGCTGAGGTGCGTCCGGAAGAACCCGACCGACTTGTTTCCGCACCAGCCGTGCTCGCGCGGCGCCAGGTCGAGGTCGAGGTTCTTCGAGGCGCCGGCCGCTGCGTAGATGCGCTCCACCTGGCGATAGCACGCCATCGCGGTGTCCACCTTGAAGCAGCTGTCGTAGGCCCCGATGTCGACCAGGAGCGGCTTGGGTGCGATCAGCCCCTGTGCATCCGGCAGGTCGACCAGCTTGTAGAGGCCGGGCGCCACCTGCGCGCCGCAGTAGTTCAGGTCGCGGATTCCGAAGAAGGCCCAGAGGTCGCTGTAGCAGATGATCTCGGTGGCCTTGAAGCGGGGGTCGCACAGCGAGCTCCACAGCGTCATCGTGCCGCCGCCGCTCAGGCCCATCACGCCCAGGCGGTCGGGATCGACCTCGGGGCGGGTGCAGGCGAAGTCCGTCGCGGCCATGCCGTGCGTGACGTTGATCGACAGCGACGTCATGCCGAACATGGTGGCGTGCAGGTAGTACAGGTTGCACCAGTCGCGGCCGCCGTTGTGATTCAGGAAGTTCGGCTTCTGGCTGTCGTTGCGCTCGCCGCATCCGATCCAGTCGATCGCGAAGGTCACGAAGCCGGCCTTGGCCATCTGGTGCCCGTAGCTGTAGTTTCCGGCGGCGATCGAGGCGCGCAGCTCGGGCGAGCTGTCGTTGCCCATGACCGGCTCCTTGCCGAACGGCCCGTGCCCGTGCCAGCAGAGGATGGCCGGCCTCTTCTCCCGCGGCCCGAGGCCGCGGGGGATGTTCATCAGGAAGACGGCGGAGATGTCCGGCCCGACGTCGATGAGCCAGCGCTGCTTGTGCAGCCCGTCGTGATCCCACTCGGCGAGCAGCTGAGGCTTGAGCGGGACGCGCCCGGGGAAATCGCCGAGCGTGGCGAGCACGCGGGGGCGGGCGGCCTTTTTCCATCGGAGGAAGTCGGAGCGGGTCTTCCCGGCGAAACGGAACTCCGGCGTGTGGGCGAGCGCCCACTTCTGGAACATCTGCTGCGGGCTCAAGTTTCGGAACGACATGCCATCCTCCCTGTGCGGTTGGGCCGCGGCTGGCCAAAGCTCCATGCGGCCCGTATAGTATCCCGCGTTCGCGATGCGATCAATGGGTGCCGGCCGGCGGGCGCTACGAGGAGCAGCGGTTCATGCAAGCGGAAGAGCGGGGGGCGGGCGGAGCCAAGGTCAACGTGCAGCGCCGGGGATGGTTCCGGCGCTTCATGGCATTCGTCGGGCCGGCGTACCTGGTAAGCATCGGGTACATGGACCCGGGGAACTGGGCGACGGACATCGAGGGCGGCGCCCGGTTCGGATACGCGCTGCTCTGGGTGCTCGTGATGTCCAACCTGATGGCGCTGCTGCTGCAGACGCTGGCGTCGCGCCTGGGCATTGTGACCGGCTACGACCTGGCGCAAGGCTGCCGGAGAGAGTACCCCCGGGCGCTCAACGGGCTTCTCTGGCTCTTCGCCGAAATCGCCATTGCCGCCACCGATCTCGCTGAGGTTCTGGGCACCATCATCGGGCTCCAGCTGCTGTTCGGTCTGCCCCTGCTGTGGGGCTGCGCCATCGCCGCCCTGGACACGTTCCTCCTCCTGGTGATCCAGCGCTTCGGGGTCCAGAAGATGGAAGCGTTCATCGTGATGATGGTCGGGACCATCGGGGCGTGCTTCTTCATCGAGGTCTTCCTGGCGAAGCCGGACTGGGGCGGCGTGGTCGGCGGCCTGGTGCCGAGCCTGCCGTCCGGCGCCGTCTACATCGCGATCGGCATCATCGGGGCGACCGTGATGCCGCACAACCTGTACCTGCACTCGTCGCTCGTGCAGTCGCGGGCCGTGGCAAACACGCTCACCGGCAAGCGCGAAGCGTGCAAGTTCAACCTGCTGGACACGGTCATCGCGCTGAACGGGGCCTTCCTCGTGAACGCATCCATCGTGATCATGGCGGCAGCGGACTTCTGGGCCAACGGGATTGTGGTCACGGAGATCGGGGAGGCCAGCCAGATGCTGAGCCGCATCCTGGGGAGCCAGGTCGCGCCGGTGGCGTTCGGCATTGCGCTGCTGGCGTCGGGACAGAGCTCCACGCTGACAGGCACGATATCGGGGCAGGTCGTCATGGAGGGGTTCCTCAACATCCGCCTGCGCCCGTGGCTCCGTCGACTCGTCACGCGCAGCGTGGCCCTGACGCCGGCTGTGATTGCCATTGTCCTGGCCGGAGACAAGGGGATCTATAAGCTGCTGATTCTGTCACAGGTGGTGCTCAGCCTTCAGCTGCCGTTTGCCGTGGTTCCGCTGATCCACTTTACATCGGACCGGCGCAAGATGGGGCTGTTCGCGAATCCGCTGTGGGTGAAGGCGCTGGCCTGGCTGGCGGCGGCGGTCATCGTCTCGCTGAACGTGTACCTGGTGGGCGAGACGCTCACGGGCGCCATGGCGGGGCGACCGCTCTGGGTGTGGGCGCTGGCGCTGGCCGGCATCGCCGGCGTGGGGTCCGTGATGGCGGTCGTGATGTTCAAGCCGCTGTTCCGGCCCGGACCCACGTGGGAGAGCGGCGTCATGACGGCCGGCCGCACGGTGGCCGCCGGCATTCGCCCGGTCCAGTTCCGGAACATCGGCGTGGCGCTTCAGCACGCCGAGGGCGACTCCGAGATCGTGTCGGCCGCGCTCGCCCTCGCCGGCCGCGGCCAGGCGAAGCTCACGCTGGTGCACGTGGTGGTGACGCCCGGGGCGATGCTGTTCGGCAGCGACAGCCAGAGCCAGCACGGCACGGAGGACGCGGCCTATCTCGAGCAGCTCGCGCGGGAGATCGAGGACGCGGACCGGCCGGTGGAGACCATGCTCCGGCACGGCGACCCGGCGGCTGGGATCGTGCAGTGCGCGGAAGAGGCCGGCTTCGACCTGCTGGTCATGGGATCTCACGGACATCGCGGGCTTGGGGATATCGTGTTCGGCCAGACGGTCTCGCGCGTCCGGCACGCGGTTCAGGTTCCGGTCCTCGTCGTGCGCAGCGGCGGCACCGAGAAGGCCCAGCCGGCGCTGGCCGCACGAGGGGCCACCCCATGAGCGCGATGGACTCGCGCGAGCGCGTCTTCCGGACTCTGCGCCGGGAGCCGGCGGATCGCATCCCCGCGGACTTCTGGGCCTCGAAGGGGATGATCGCCGCCATCGAGGCCCGAACCGGCGCGCCCGTAGCCCGCTTTCTCGATGAGTGGGATGTCGATTTTCGGTACATCGCGGGGCCCGGCTACGTGGGCCCGCGGCTGCCGGATGATCGCGATACCTGGGGGGTGAGGCGGATCGCCGTCGCGGTTCCGGCGGCGGAGGGCGTGGAGTCGTACGAGGAAGTGCTCGAGTCGCCGCTGGCTGACGCCCGGTCGCCCGAGGAGGTGGATGCATACGCCGGCTGGCCGTCCCCGGACTGGTTCGACTACTCCGGGATCGCGCGCCAGTGCGAGGCGGTCCGATCGGCGGGGCGGGTGGTGGTCTTCATGGGCGACCGGCTCAACCGCGTGGCACAGCTGAAGCCGGCCATGTATCTGCGGGGGATGGAGAACGTACTGACCGACCTCGCGCTGGAGCCGGCGCTGGCGGACGCCCTATTCGCGCGGATCCGCCGGTTCTACGCCGGCTACCTCGAGCGGATCCTCGATGCGGCGCACGGCGCCATTGACATCGTGTTGACGGGTGACGACTTCGGATCGCAGCGCGGGCTGCTGGTCTCCGCGGACATGTGGCGGCGCTTCCTGCTGCCGGGATTCCGGGAGTATGTATCGCTCGTGCGGTCCGCCGGCGCGCGGAGCATGCACCACACCTGCGGGGCGGTATCGGAGATCGTGCCCGATATGGCCGACGCCGGGCTCGACATCCTCCAGTCGCTGCAGCCGGAGGCTCCGGGAATGGACCTGCACACGCTCGTCCGTCGGTATGGCGACCGCCTCTGCTTCCAGGGCGGCATCTCCATCCAGCACACCATGCCGAAGGGGAGTGCCGCGGAGATCCGCGCGGAGGTCGGTCGGGTCGTCGAGGCGGTGCGCGGCCGGGCTGGCTACATCTTCTGCACGGCTCACAACATCCAGGCCGATACGCCGTACGGGAGCGTGATCGAGCTGCTCCGGGCGTATCGGGACCTGGGGCGCCTGTAGCGCAGGGCTCCGCCCCGACGTCAGGCGGTACGGCGGTGAAACCCCTGGAACGTGGTGAGCCCGCCGGCCAGCGTCGCCACAGCCTCGAAGCCCGATTGTCTGAGAATCCGATAGGCCAGGTAGCTGCGGAACCCCACCTTGCAGTAAAGGTACACCGGCTTGTCACGGGGCAGGCTGCCCAGCTCGGCGCGCAGCTTGCCGAGCGGAATGTTCCGAGCCTCTGGTATGTGCCATGAGGCGAACTCCGCCGGGCCGCGGACGTCCACCACGAGTCCGTTCGCCGTGCAGGCGGGATAGTCCTCGGAGTGCCAGAACGCGACGTCGCCTCGCAACAGGTTGGCCGCCACGAAGCCAGCCATGTTGACGGGATCCTTGGCCGAGCCGTAGGGCGGCGCGTAAGCGAGCTCGAGCTGCTCGAGGTCGTACACGGTGAGCTTCGCCCGGATGGCCGTGGCGAGTACGTCGATGCGCTTGTCCACGCCGTCGTAGCCGACGGCTTGAGCGCCGAGCAACAGGCCTTGCTCCGGAGCGAAGATCAGCTTGAGGTGCATCTGCGCCGTGCCCGGGTAGTAGCCGGCGTGTCCCGCGGGGTGCACGTAGACTTTCCGGAAGGGAATCCCGCGCCGACAGAGCGCCTTCTCCGACGCGCCGGTCATGGCGGCGGTCATGTCGAAGATCTTCACGATCGCCGTTCCCTGCGTCCCGGCGTAGGTCGTGTCCCGGCCGCAGACGTTCTCGGCTGCGATCCGGCCCTGGCGGCTGGCGGGTCCGGCGAGCGGGAGGAGCGCTGGGTGACCGGTCACGGCGTCCGGGACCTCCACGGCGTCGCCAGCCGCGTAGATCCGGGGATCGGACGTCCGCATGTGGCGGTCGACCGTGATGCCGCCGAGCGCGCCCACGTCGAGCCCCGCCCGGCGCGCCAGCGCCGTATCGGGCCGCACGCCGACGGACAGGATCGCCAGGTCGGCCGTGATGGGATCGGCGCCTCCGAGTTCGACGACGATTCGTCCGTCACATGCCCGGAACCCGGTTGCCGCGCGGCCCAGGTGAAGCCGGACTCCGTGCTCGGCCAGGTGGCTCTCGAGGCAGGCGGCCATCTCGCGGTCGAGCGGCGGCATGACCTGGTCGGCCATCTCGACAAGATCGACGTCGAGACCGCGGTGGCGCAGGTTCTCGGCCACCTCGACTCCGATGTAGCCGGCCCCGATCACAGCGGCGCGTCGTGCGCCACCCCGGACGGCGGCGATGATGGCGTCCATGTCGCGGACGTCCCTCAAGACGTGGACGAGGGGGAGGTCGATCCCGGGAAGCGGCGGCCGGATCGGCGTGGCGCCCGGGCAGAGGATCACGTAGTCGTACGGCTCATCGTACTCGGCGCCGGTGTCGGCCTGCCTGACGCGGACGACCCGCTCCGTGCGGCGGATGTCGGTCGCTTCGTGTCCGACCCGGGCCTCAATGGCCAGGGATGCCTTCAGGCTCTCCGGCGTCTGAACCAGGAGGTCGCCGCGGTCCTCGATGACCCCGCCGATGTGATAGGGCAGGCCGCAGCTGGCGTATGAGATATGCGGGCCGCGCTCGAGGATGACGATCCGGGCCTGCTCGTTGAGGCGTCGGGCGCGCGCGGCCGCCGACGCACCGGCCGCGACTCCGCCGATGATGACGATCTTCATGCGATTCACCGTCTGGTTTGGGGTTCGGGCGGAGGAAGGCCGCGGCACGGCCTGCTCACGGGCACACGTCGTGGTACGGAACGGCTCGTCGCGGCTCCGCCATGCAGCTGGCGACTGCGTCCCGCCACACCTGGTAGTGGGCGGTCTTCTTGTGCGCGGCCGAGTCTTCCGGCGTGGCGTAGGCCTCGTACAGGAAGAAGGTGGCCGGGTCCGCCGGCGACTGCAGGATATCGAAGCGGCGGTTGCCGGGCTCCTTGACGGACTGCTCGCGATTCGCGCGGGTTGCAGAGATGAACTCCGGTATCCGCTCGGGCTTCACCTTCACATGTACCATCACCACGTGCATGCTCATTCCTCCGGTGTTTGCTGGCGCCACCTTAGTCCCGTGCCGGCGCCGAGGCAAGCGCATAGAGCCGGGGCGCGAACCGTCTTTGATTGGCATGGGCGTTCTGGTATCTTGGCCCAAGCTGGTGCGCGGAACGAACCGAACGACGGCCCGAGACCGAGAAGGGAATCGACACACCGTGAAGCCGCTGTACATCGTGGGGACCGAACGGAACGTGGGCAAGACGACGCTGGCGCTGGGGCTGCTCCACGAGATGCGCCGGATCGGGCTGCGCACCGCCTATCTGAAGCCGCTGGGGCAGCATTTTTCGAAGGACGACGACGGTCTCCTGCACGACGACGCGCGGGTCGTGGCGCGCGTGCTGGGCGACTCGGTCAACGACACGGCGGCGCTGGCCGTGGCGGTGGGCCGGGGGCACGTGGAGAAGGAGGTCGGGGCCCCGCGCAGCGAGGAGCTGCTGGCGCAGATCGCGCAGGATGTCGAGCGCCTGTCCTCAGGCCACGATGTGATCGTCCTCGAGGGGATGGGAAATGTCGCCATGGGGGCGTGCCTGAACCTGTCGGCCGCCGATGTCGCGCGGCACGTCGATGCGCGGGTGCTGCTGGTGGTCGAGGCCGGCATCGGGCGGACGATCGACGAGACGATCCTGTGCTCCACGTTCATCCGGGCGCAGCAGGCCCGGATGATCGGGATCGTGGTGAGCAAGACCCGGCCGGCCAAGTACGACCGGATATCGGCCGCTCTGCACAAGAGCCTGCCGCCCCGCGGCGTCGAGATCTTCGGCATTGTGCCGTACCAGGAGGAGCTGTCCTGCCCCACGGCCGAGCAGGTCTTCACCGGGATGGACGGGGAGATGCTCGGCGGGGCGGAGCACCTGCACCACCGCGTGACGTCCACGATCATCGGCGCCATGCAGGCGGTGAACATGATCCGCTACATCACCGGCCGCACGCTGGTCATCACGCCCGGGGATCGCAGCGACGTGATCAAGGCGTGTCTGCGCGCGCACATGATCGGCGGCAAGGACAGCCTGACGGTGTCCGGGCTGGTGCTCACCGGCGGCCACCGGCCGGACGAGGAGACGCTGAAGCTGATCCGCGAGTTCCACCTGCCGACCCTGGCCGTGGGCGGAGATACATACAGCGTGGCCTCACTGCTGCGCGCGCGCGTGTACAAGATCACGCCGACCGACCAGGACCGCATCGACTGTGCGGTAGACCTGATTCCCCGGCATGTGAACGTGGCGCGCATCCTGGACGTCCTGAAGGAGTAGCGGCTCCGTCCGGGGCGGATGCGAGCCGGCCACGGCGGCGCGCGCCGCCGTGGCCGGTGGAGAGCCCGGGACCGGCCCCCGGGGAGCGCAGGCCCGTTAGCGGACCGTCTTGCTCTTCCGGTAGGCGGACAGGTAGGAGTCGCTGTAGATCGTCTTGTTCAGCAGCAGCTCCGCCGTGATCATGCTGTTCGTCAGCTCCTCGTCAAGCGGGTCGTGGATCGAGGCGTCCAGCCCGGCGGCGATGCCCATCGCCAGGAAGATCCGATTGATCAGCGATCGCTCGCTGGCTCCCTGGCTCAGGTTGCTGAGTCCGATGACCACGTGCGGAGCCGGATCCGAGAGCATCTTGAACTGCGCGATCGTCTGCAGGACGATCGCGGGCGCCGCCTGCGCGCAGTTGAGCGGGAGGATGATGGGATCGAGGTAGACGTCGTCGGCCGAAACCCCGTTCTCCGCGGCGGACGCGAGCGTCCGCATGCCGATCTCGAGCTTGGCCTCCGGCGTGGACGCCACGCCGTTCTCGTCGATCGAGAGCCCGACGATGCCGGCGTGGAACTCGTGCGCCAGCTTCATGAATCCGTCCAGCTTGTCGGCCTGGCCGGTCGTCGAGTTGATGATGCCGCGGCCCTTGGCCGACGCCCGGGCCAGGCCGGTGCGCATGGTCGCCAGGCTCGGGGTGTCGATCGACAGGGTTGCGGTGGTGACTTCGCGGACCGTGTCCACGAGCCACTCCATCGCGGCGCCGCGCTCGGCCTTCGGGACGCGGGTGCCGACATTGATGTCGAGCGCGTCGGCGCCGGCCGCGAGCTGGCGCTCCGCCATTTCCTGGACCGGCTTCTTATCCTTGGCCGTGATGGCATCGCCGATGGCCTGAAACATGCCGTTGATTCGTTCCCCGATGACGTACATAGATCCTCCGTGTGTGCTGACTGCCTAGCTCATCAACTGCTTGATATGCGCCTTGAGCGCCGATACGGCGGCCGGGTGGCGCATCACCATGATGTCGCTGCCGGCCTGCAGCAGCGGGGCGGCCGTCGCAAGCTCCCAGTATAGCCCGCGATCCTTCTCGCTGCCCCAGCCGGGCAGCTCCTCGGCCGTGGCCCGAGCCTCCTTCGTGCGCCAGGCCTCCTGGCCCACCATGCAGATCACGGGCGGCGACATGAGCCGATCTCCGCCGAGCGCCGCCAGGCGTCCGCGCTCCTGGATCGAGTAGGTGTATTCGAGCCCGTAGCCCAGGGCACCCGTGGTCTGGTACATCACCAGGCGATCGAGCGGGAAGCCCATGTCGGTCACCAGGACGTTCACCTGCTTGGCGATGTTGATGTCGATCGGGCTGAGCGCGATGATGCAGTGTCCGTCCGCGAGGCAGGAGACGACGAGCGTCTTGTAGTTATCCTCGGTCACGACGCCGAACAGGCACCGCTCGCCGGCCGCCGCCTGGCTGCACACCGGCAGGACCGCGTTGTCCTTCTCCGGCTGGTCGCAGCCCCAGACGATGAGCGGAACGCCGGTCGCCTTGAGGATCGCCTTCACGGTGTCCGCGGCCTGCGTGGGGCCGGTGTCGCCCAGGTCCGGGTGCGTGCTCATCAGGCGGAGGCACAGCATCTCGGCGCCGTGCTGCTCGACGCATGCGCGCGCCCAGTCGACCGGGCTCTTGACGGCGCTGCCCAGGGCCGACATGAGCGGATCGGGCCAGTCATCGGGAAGCCGGTCCCAGATCTCCATGGCCACCACGGGGCGGTTCGGCGTCTGCCCGTCGAACCTCATGAACGGCAGGCCGCTCTCTCCGCCCACCGTGACGACCGACGTGCGGGTGCCGCCCGCGGCCGCATCGGCTCCGATGGTGACCGTTCCGACCGTTCCGACCCACTTCTCTTTCGCCGTTTCGAGCAGCGTCATACGAGCCTCCTCTCAGCAAGCACATCGACCAATCCCCGGACCGCCCGGGCCGCGGGCGATTCCCCGGGGAGTTCCAGCAGCGACCGACCCGCGACATCGAAGGCGCCCACCTGGGGATCGAGTGGAATCGACCCCAGGATTTCCGCGCCGATCCGTCCGAATGCCTCCGCCAGCTCGAGGGAAAGAGGCGCATCGCACGGGTTGAGGACTAGAAACGTCTGTCCGACCTTGAGCTTGAGCGCCCGGACGATGCCGACGATCCGCTCCGCCGTCTGAACCCCGGTATGGGTGGGGGGGCAGACGACCAGCATGATCTCGACGGCTCCGTTCATGCGCCGGCTGAGGTGCTCGAGGCCGGCCTCGTTGTCGATGACGAGCGCGCGGTACTGCTGACCGAGCTGCTCCATGCTCTCGCGGAGCACGTTGTTGATGTAGCAGTAGCAGCCGGGGCCTTCCTGGCGGCCCATCACCAGCATGTCGAAGCCCGCCGACTCCGCGATGTCCTGCTGGATCAGCTGGCGGATCCACTGGTGCTTGGACATCCCCTGGGGCACGCGCTCCGGGTCGTTCCGGATGTCCTCGCGCATGTCTCCGATCGTCTGCGGGACCGCGACGCCCAGGCGGCCCGGGAGGCAGCTGTTGGGGTCCGCGTCCACGGCGAGCACAGGGGTGAGGTTGCGCTCCACCAGGCAGCGGCAGAGGAGGGCCGAGAGCGTCGTCTTGCCCGACCCGCCTTTCCCCGCGATAGCGATGCGCAGCGCCATGTCCATCTCCTCTAAGCCGGAGCCCCGCACAGCAGCTTCCGCGCCGACGGAAACCGCTCGATGTCCGTGTGCGGAAGAAACAGGCAGGATGTGTACTCGTTCATGTACTTGTGCGAGGAGCTCAGCTCGACGGATGTCGTCGTCGCCGCGATTCGGGTCTGCACGTACCGCAGGGCGTGCTCCGAAAGCAGCACGGCCCGAGCCCCCTCGACCGAGCCGTTGCCGATAATGTGGAACGTGTCGGGCGGCAGGTCGGGGAGCAGCCCGATCTGGATGGCCCGGTCCACCCGCAGGTGGTTGCCGAATCCGCCCGCAATGTAGATCCGCTTCAGGTCGGCAAACGTCAGGCCGACGTGGTCCAGCAGGCAGCTGGCCGCCATGTAGATCGAGCCCTTGGTGTGGATCAGGTTGCGGATGTCGGACTCGGTCAGGGTGATGTCCCGGCCGAGTGACGTCTCCTCGCCCGGGAACAGCACGAATGCCTTCTCGCCGGACTCCGTCTCCTGCAGCCGGCGGCCGCAGCGCGAGGCGACGAATCGGCCGGCCCGGTCGATGCAGCCCACCATGAGCAGGTTGGCGACGGCATCGATCAGCCCGGATCCGCAGATGCCGAGGGGCCGGCCGCCGCCCACAACGCCGCAGTCGATCACGCGCCCGCCCTCGCCGAGGTCCACCCGCTCGAGGGCGCCGGTGGTCGCCCGCATGCCGCAGGAAATGCCGCCGCCCTCGAACGCCGGCCCGGCGGATGCGGAGCAGCACATCAGCCACTCCGAGTTCCCGAGCACCAGTTCGCCGTTCGTCCCGAGGTCGACGAGCAGCGACACATCCTCGGTCTCGGTCATGCCCGCCACCAGCACGTCGGCCAGCACGTCGCCGCCGACGTAGGACGAGACGCAGGGCAGGGCGGTCAGCAGCCCGCGGGCGTTGATGGAGATGCCCACCTCGGCCGCGCGGATGACGGGAAGGTTCATCGCCGCCGGAATATAGGGGTCGCGCCGGATGTTGGACGGGTCGAGCCCGAACAGCAGGTGCATCATGGTGGTGTTGCCGGCGCACACGATGCCCATCACGTCGGAGAGCCGCGCGCCGCTGTCGACGATCAGGGCGGCGATCAGGCCGTTGATATCGCCGAGGACGGCTTCCTGCAGCTCGCGGAGCCCGCTCGGCGTTGCGGCGTACATGATGCGGGCGATCACATCCTCGCCGAACTTCGCCTGGGCGTTGTAGCACGCCCGCACCCCGAGGGTGTCGGTCGATGAGAGATCGACCAGATGGGCGACGACGGTCGTGGTGCCGATGTCGACGGCCACGCCGAGTATCCGGCTCGGCGTGTTCCCGGGCTCCACGTCGACGACCTCGACGGTGCCGCCGCGGACGCCGAGCACCGCCGTCACCTGCCAGTTGCTCCGGCGCAGCACATCGGGAAGGCGGCGCAGGACGGAGAGGCCGGCCTGCATGACCGGGATCTCCTGCTGCATGCGCAGGGCCCGGAACAGCCGCTCCTGATCCGGCGTGCTGTCCGCCAGGCTGGGCGGCTCCAGGCTGAGGGGGACCTTACGCACGAGGGGCGCTGGCGGGAATCGGTGCTGACCTTGCACCTCGAGGCTCACCTGGCCGTAGCGGATGGCATCCTCGCGCGTGAGCTGCGGGATGCCGCCGGACATGGATTCCGGCGGGATCTCCACCACCACGTCTCCGGCCACGTAGGTCTGGCACGCGAGCGCCACCCCGCGCTGGATGTCGTGGCGGTCCAGGAACATGTTCGCCCGGGCCGTCACCTTGCCGGACTTGGCGATGACCCGGCACTTTCCGCAGACGCCGTCACCCCCGCAGAAGCAGTTGATCGAGACCCCGGCCGCCTTCGCCGCATCCAGCAGCGAACGGCCGGCCGCAGCCTGGACCGTCTTGCCCTCGGGCAGAAACGTGACGGTGAAGGTCTTCATCCGGCCTGCCAGACGGTCTTCAGGAACTTCGGGATGCCGCTGGCCTCGCGCGGGCCGACCACCACCTCCCACCCGGAGTCCTCCTTGAGGGCTCCGCTCATGGCGGCGATGTAGCCCGGCAGCACGACCTTCCGGTGGGCGATCACCTTCGTGACGGCCTCCGAGTTGAGGAAGGCGGCCACCTTCTCGGACGTCAGCTTGTCGGATGCGAACGCGGTCAGCACCGACGTGCCCTCCGTGTCGAGCACCGCGATGTAGGCCGGCACGCGGCTGGACTCCACCTCCGACTGGACCGTGTAGTAGGTCAGCGAGAAGTTGGTCGTGATCAGCAGCGGGGACTGCGGCGTCACGGCGCCGACCGAGTAGAGCTTGGGCTCGACCTGGATGGGCTTTCGCGGGTCCGTGTAGATGTTCTGGCTGACCGTGAGGATCGACCCGATCTGCGCGGGCTCGTCCAGCGTGGTCAGCACGATGGAGGCGAACTTGGAGACGTAGGCGGCGCACGCCAGCGCGTTCTGCTGCGGGTCGGCCTCCCGGCAGCAGACCATGCAGGGGTAGCCGGCGCCGTCGGCCTTGCGCTTGAGCGCGAGGCGTCGGTCGGCCGTGAGCGCCTCGATGGTGCGCACGAGCGCCCCGGCGCCGAGGTCGAGGACAATGTCCTCCGCGCCGGCCTGGCGCGCCTTGACGGCCGTCGCCACGGCGGCGTCGAGGTCAGGGCCCGCCACGGCCAGCGGGCACGACTTCGCCTTGGCGAGCGCGGCGAATGCATCGACGTTGGCCGCGGTGGCGGCGTGGAGGAGGGGCCTCGAAAGCCCGGCGGCGGCGATGGCCGCCTCCGCGTGTGCGGGCTCGGCGGTCATCAGCACCACCGGCAGGCCCAGCGCGCCGACAGCCTTGGCGGCGGAGGCGAACGCGTCGGGCTTGCCGCTGGCGTTGTCGACGGCGACGATCATGGAGTTCATCGTCATGCCGACGCGGTGGAACGAGAGCGCGCGCACCTTCGCGAGCTTCGCCTCGAGCGCGGCGCCCGTCAGGGTGTCGGGGATGATCACGCCGACCCCGGGCTGGCGGTAGAACGACTCGTCATGGCGGAACATGACGGTCTCGTTGCCGATCTCCAGGCGCCGGTCGCCGGCGCCGACGGTCACCAGCCGGATCGGCGGCGCCGCCGCGCCGGCCAGTGCGGCCTTGGACGCGGCCGAGACGTCCGGGCATGCGTCGAGGCTGGCCTGGTTCTGGGCCATCTTCATGGCGAACGCGAGGCAGGTGGGACACCCGCACTTCTTGCAGTTCGTCTTGGGCAGGAGTTTGAATATGTCGAGCGCCTTCAGTGCCATGGTCTGCCTCCGCAGTTGTCGTTCGATTCCGTCAGAGTAAGGATTCCATCGCGACGGCAGGATGCCCGACCTTCGTCAGGTATTCCAGCAGTTCCTCGCCGGTCGTCGCCACCGTCTCATCGCCGATCTGGTCCACCAGGTCCGGACACCCTTCGTCGGCGGCGCGGGCCTTCAGCCGCTCGCCGTAGAACTCCTTCAGCTCCTTGGGCATCCAGACCAGCCGGCGGAGCCCGCCGTCGGCTGGGATGAACTTGCGGCTGAGCACGTAGAGCCGGCCCACGCCGAGGAAGCCCGGCGTCTGGTTTCCGCCGCCCACGCTGCCCGCCAGCGTGGAGAACTTCATGCCGCACGGCGTCATGCCCGAGAACTCCCGGTTCACGATCATGAACCCGTTCGCCTCCGGGACGATCGCCAGGATGCACTCGAAGCAGCCGCACGAGGTCATCGGCTTGTTCATCAGCGAGTAGAGGCTGATGGACTCGATCTTGCGGTTCGAGGACGCGAGTACGAAGTCGTTCACGCCCTCCCACTCGCCGGTTTTCAGGTCGACCACGCGGCCCTTGCGGATCGGGCGGTTGCCGCCGCTCGGGTCGATCTCGAACGCCGCCTTGCCGTCCAGCCAGTTGTAGGCGCCGCACAGGCCCAGGCGCTCGGGGCTGATCACGCACACATGGTTCGGCGCGAACGACTGGCAGAGCGTGCAGGAGTAGAACTCCTCGACGCTCTCGTCGGTCATGCCGGCGATGCGCGCGTCGCGCTCCGCGTACGCCTTGCGGGCGTCCTGCAGCAGGGCCTTGACCCGGACGGCTTCCGTGATGATGGTGACCTGCACCTTGTCCACGATCTTGCCGTACACGTCCAGGATGCGGGCGTGCAGGATCTCGCCGAAGTGCTTGAGCCGGAACCCGCTCGCGTAGGCGCCCTTGCTCACGCGGACCCAGATGATGTCCCGCTGGCCCATGTGGAAGATGCCCATCGCGTAGTTGAGGTAGTGGTGGACCTGGCGCTCGACGATGGACTCGAAGTCCTTCTGCATCGCCCGCCCCGCCACCTCCACGAAGATCGCCAGCGGGATGGATCCGCCCTCCGCCACCGTGTCGATGTCGGGGCCGATCAGCTCGATCTTCCCGTCCTCGATCTCGTCCATCGCGCGCATGTGGACGAACTCGAAGGCCGTGGAGTACTTGCTGCCGAACTCGCAGTGCATGTCCTCGCGCCGGACGCGCTCGCCCTCGAACGCGGCCGAGAAGGGGACCGGGATGTCGACCTGCGAGACCTTGACCTTCACGCCGCGCACCTCGATGCAGCGGGGGACGATCTGCTTGTGGTCGAGCTCGCGCACGACGTGCTCGTACGTGCAGATGCCGGTCGGCAGGATCTCCGGGATGCTCGTGTCGGCGATGATCGGGAACCCCATGTTGATCGCGCCGGCGCCGGTGGCGTACTTGAACCGGTCGACCTCGCCCAGCGTGAGGCCGAAGGCGAAGACGCGGTTCTTGCAGTACTCGAGGCACGCGCGCGGCTGCCCGGGCTTGAGTCCGCCGAACGTCATGGCCGCTCGGATGGCCCAGTTGAGCGGGTAGATCGCGCTGATCGTGTCGCGGCCGTAGGGGACGATGTACGTGTCCCAGCCCATCTCCACCTTCGCCTCGGCGAGCTGGTCGATGATGCTGACCCCGTTCGTGGACGATCCGGCGAAGACCATGATCTGGCGCTTCTGTAGCTCGCGCACGATGTGCACGGCGGTCTCGGTGTCGGGCGCGGCGCCCAGGATGGCGGCGAAGCCGGGCATGCGTCCGTCCACGAGCTGGATGCCCAGCGTCCGGAGGATCGTGTCGCTGAAGAACCCGTTGCACCCCTTCTGCGGCTCCTCGTTGTAGAGGTAGCGGAGCACGACGATGATCTCCTCGGCCAGCAGCGTCGCCACCCCCGCGTCGAGCGCGGTGCCCAGGTACGGGAACCAGAGCGCGTCGGTGGGCGGCGGGCCGAGCAGCTCCTTGGCGTGCGCCAGGACCGGCTTCATCTGGCCCAGCGTCTCGATGTTCAGCCCCATGAGGGCGTGGGCCATCGGGAGGAAGTAGGCCGTGTCCGGAAACCCGACCTTCGTGTCCTCGCCCTTCTCCTCGCGCGCCTTGCTCATGTAGGCTTCCGCCTGCGCGACGATCTCGTGGGCCCCTCGGATTGCGGCATCGGCGATGATTTTGGACATGACTCAAGCCTCGCTGCTGGACTGACCGTGATTCTGCCGGGCCCGCGTCAGGCGGCCCGCCTCGCGTCCTACTTCGCTATTCCACGTTCGTTGACTACCAGGAAGGATCGTTTCCTGTCCGGCTCCACTTCGCTCATCGGTTTGAATGCCAGCGCCTGTACCGGGCAGGCCTCCACGCAGGCCGGCCGCTCGCCTCGGTCGAGCCGGTGCGCGCACTGGTCGCACTTGACGATCCGGTTGGACGGCGCGTCGAGCCGGATTGCCTTGAACGGGCACGCCGGCACGCACTTTCCGCACCGGTCGCACAGCGCCTCGTCGAGCAGCACCGGGCTGTCGTTATCCTTCCGATACAGGGCCTTCGGCGGGCAGGCGGCCATGCACTTGGCGTTCATGCACTGCCGGCACTGGTGGGGCACGGACAGCCCGGCTCGCCGGACGACCGTCACGCGCGAGCAGGGCGCGGGATTCTCGGCGATCGCCCCGACCAGCGTCTTGGACCGGGAGTGCTCGATGGCGCAAGCGACCTCGCAGCTCTTGCAGCCCGTGCAGCGGTCGGCCCGAACAACCAGAACGCCTTTCATGGTCAAACCCTCTTCCCCGCGCATCCGCGCCGCGGGCCGGTTGTGCTCTCCAGGGGGACGGCGGCTTCCGCGGCCGGCACCTCGGCCGTCGGCGCTTCGGCCGCAGCCAGGAACGACTGGGCGTACATGAGCGGCTTCAGCTTCAGCGCGGCCCGCTTCCGGTCCATGTGCGCCATCATGAGGTGGGCGGCCTTGACTGGATCGTCCTCGAAGGTGAACTTGCCGCCGACGAGTTCCTCGACGCCCTCGGTGAGGAACTTCGTGACCGCCGGGCTGCCCAGCACGCGCATGGCCGGGCTGAAGTTCACGTAGGCGCCCGACGCCACGCAGTAGAACCCGATGGCGATCGCCTTCTCGCACATCGCCTCCGGCGCCGCGCCGGCGATCGGCAGGTCGGAGAGCTTCGTCCCGAGCCCGCCTTCCCGGCTCATCTCGCAGAGGGCGACCAGGATCCGGCTGTTGTCGACGCAGGATCCGAAGTGCAGGACCGGCGGGATGCCGACGGCCTCGCAGATTTCCTGCAGGCCCTTGCCGGCCCACTTCGCGGCGGCCTCGGGCTGCAGCAGTCCGGCTTTTGCGCACGCCGTGGCCGCGCAGCCGGTCATCACGACGAGCACGTCGTTCGCGATGAGCTCGCGGACCATCGCCAGGTGGCTCTCGTCCTGCGTCTTCTTAACCGTGTTGCAGCCGATCACCGCCGCGACGCCGCGCAGGCGGCCGGTGATGATCCCGTCGTTCAGCGGCCGGAACGAGGCGCGGTAGCGCCCGCCCAGGTGCGTGAACGTGTTGCGCACCGTGAATCCCGCCACGAGGTCGGTCTTGTGCTCCGGGATCTGGACCGGGCCGCGCTTCGGATAGCTGTCGACGGCCAGGCGAACGATCCGCTTGGCGATCTCGAGCGCCTCGGTCTCGTGGAACTCGATGTGCTCGGCGCCCGGAATCTTGGCCTTCTTGCTCGTGGTTACGACCTTTGTGTGGAAGCGGGCGGCGTGCTCCACGACCGAGGGCATGATGCACTGGACATCGACGAGCATCAGGTCCACGGCTCCCGTCGCGATCGCCAGCTCCTGGTGCAGGAAGTTCCCCACCACCGGCGCGCCCTGCCGCATCAGGATCTCGTTCGCCGTGCAGCAGATGCCGCCCACCAGGATGCCCGTGGCGCCCTTCTGCTTCGCGTAGGCCACCAGCTCGGGATCGCGGCTGGCCGCGACGATCATCTCGGAGAGGGTCGGCTCGTGGCCGTGGACGACGATGTTGACCTGGTCCTTCCGCAGCACCCCGAGGTTTACCTGGCTGCGCACCGGCTCGGGCGTCCCGAAGAGCACGTCGCCGAGGTCCGTTGCGATCATGGCCCCGGCCCAGCCGTCGCCCAGCGACGTCCGCATGCCGTGCATGATCAGGTTCTTGTAGTCCGCATCCACGCCCTCGTGCGTGCGGTGGAGCGTCTCGACGATCTCGTGCTCGACGCCGACGGGGACGATCCCCAGCTTGCGCCAGTTCTTGACCGTCGCCTCCGGCGCGCGGAGCGCGGGGTAGGAAATCTCGCCTTCCTGGCGGTTGAACTCGGCCATCGTCTTCTCGGCCAGTTCCTGGGCGATCGCGTTGACCGTTCGGCCGTCGGTCTTGATGCCCCACTCGATGGCCAGCTCGCGCAGGCGCGCCTCGTTCTGGATGACGTATCCCTGCGCCTCGCCTTTGGCGGTCAGCAGCAGCGTCTTGACGATATCGTGCCCGTGGTCGGAGTGCGCGGCGGCCCCGGCCGCGACCTGGCGGATCAGGTGGCGCGCCACGATCGTGTCCGCGTCCGCGCCGCAGACGCCGCGGGTGGGCTCGCCGTCGTGGAAGGGGTTGACGCGGCAGGGGCCCATCTCGCAGATGCGGCAGCAGACGCCGAGCTCGCCGAACCCGCAGCGGGGCTCCTGGATCGCGTGGCGGGAGTACGCCGTTCCGATGCCGCACCCGCTCGCGTGCGACAGCATCTCCTGCGCCGCGGGATCGGCCGTTACCTGCTTCTGGTCCTTGCCTGCATTGCTCATGGCTGATTCCTCACCGAGCCGGTGCTCCGTTGCGTTGCGATTCAAGCTCCGAAATGATGCGCCGAATGGCGTCGTCCACCGGCGTGCCGGCGGTTGCGGCCGGCCGGCCCGCCCGCTCGGCCTCGCCGAGCCGGGGGTCAAAGGGGATGAAGCCGGCGAGGGGAATGTCCCCGAGGGCGGCCGAGAGGAACCGCTCGTCGTCGCCGCTGCGGACCTTGTTGCCGACGGCCAGGACGCGCTTCAGGCCGATCTCGGCGGCCATGCGGCGGATGCGGTGCGCGGTCTCCACGCTGGCGCGGGACGGCTCGACCACGATCAGGCCGTGGTCGACGCTGCCGATCGTGCCCCGGCTCAGGTGCTCGATGCCGGCCTCCATGTCGATGATGAGCGCCACGTCGGGCTCCAGGAGCAGGTGCGAAACGAGCGCGCGGATCAGCGCGTTCTCCGGGCAGTAGCAGCCCGATCCGCCCGGCTTGATGCCGCCGGCCACCAGGACGCGGACGCCGGCGACTTCGACCGCGTACTGCGCGGGTATGTCGGCCACGAACGGGTTGAGGCGGAACATGCCCCCGATGCTGCCGGGCTTGACGCCGGTGCGCTCCTCGATCAGCTCCTTGAGTTCCACCAGGGGGCGGATGGTCTCGGGATGCGGATGGCCGAGGCAGGCGGCGAGCGTGGTGTTCGGGTCGGCGTCAATGGCCACCACCTGGCGGTGGCTCTCCGCCAGCTTGCGGGCGATGAGGGCGGTCACGGTCGTCTTGCCCACGCCGCCTTTTCCGGTCACGGCTAGCTTCATGATGGGTCGCCGGAAATGTCTACCACATTGTGGCACATCACTATACAATATGGACATGCTATCAGCATGTCAAGGAGCGCGGTAGCGATTGTTGAGGCCGGTCGGCGGGGCGGGGGGATATAGTGGGCCTCGGCCGCCGGGGGTGGTCGTCGGGAGGGCGATCGATGGCGAATGCGGCGACAGGCAGGCGGGCGGCGCATCGCGCCACGGCGGGTGTCGGCATGGGCGGCGGGTCGCGGGCGGGGATGGTCCGGCATATCCGCGGCGAGTTCGGCGCCACCCAGGCCCAGCTGGCCACGGCCATGGGCACGTCCGTCAAGGCGATCCAGAGCTACGAGCAGGGCTGGCGGAACGTTCCCACCCGGGCGCTGCTGCAGCTGCTCGTGCTGCTCGCAATCCGCCGCCGCCGGCAGGTGGACGCGGCGCCCTGCTGGGATATCCAGCGGTGCAGTCCGGAGCTGCGAAAGGGCTGCCCGAGCTTCACGTTCGGCGACGGCCAGCTGTGCTGGCTGGTCTGTGCCGGCGGCGGCAAGTGCCGCTGCATGTCGGGACCGGGCCGGCGCCGGGCGGACCGGGAGCTGCTGCCGTGCATGAAGTGCGCGGTCGTGCGCCGCCTGCTCCGAAGCCAGCCGCCGGCCGGCGCGGCCGTGGCGCGATCGTCCTGAGGAGCGCGCGATGTCATTTCGACCCTGTCCGGGAAGTGGTTCGTTCACGCAGCCGAAGCCCGATGTCGTGGCCTGCCCCGGGTGCGGATCGGATGTCGAGATCTGGAGCGACGAGGCGACAGGCCAGTGCGCGACGTGCAGCCGGGTGGTGATCCGGACGGAAACGCAGTCGTGCGTGGACTGGTGCCGCTTCGCCAGGAACTGTCTCGGCGACCAGAAGTTCAAGGAGTACGGGCAGATGAAGGTGGCCATGCGCAAGGCCACTCTGCTCCAGGCGGTGGCGGAGCGGCTGGGGCCGGAATCGCCGGAGATCGCCGTGAGCCACGCGACGCTCCGGTATGCGGAGATGATCTGCTCGGAGACGGCATCGGCCGACCCCACGCTGGTCGTCGCCGCGGCGATCATGGTCGGCATCGTAACGGGCGCCGACGCGGGGGCCGGGGGCGAGCCATGGCGCGAGGGCCTCTCGGCCATGCTGCACCCGCTCGGGTACGCCGCCTCGTTCATCGCGGACGCCGGCGATATCCTGGCGGCGATCCAAAGCGGTTCCGCGTCCGGCAAGCTGGCGGAGCGGGTGGAGTACGCGATCGTGCACGATGCGGCGGCGCTGGCGACCCAGGAGCGCTGCCTCGGGGGACCCGAAGCGCTGGCGCCCATGGCGCTGGCCGAGAAGTGCCGCACGGCGTCCGGCCGCAAGATCGCGATGGAGTTGCGGCACATGCGCCCGCGCGTGTGAGGAGTACCATGGGCAAGGGAGCGGAAGAGGCCGAACGCGGGATGTGGGATGCGCTGGCTGCTCTTTCGCCGACGTCGGTGTCCGAGCGCGCGGCGGTCTCCTTCGATGCCGCGGCCCGGCGCTACACGTGCACGTGCTTCGGCCAGTCGATCGGGCTCGACCTGGACAGCCGCACATTTTCCGGCGGCACGCCGGTTGCGGATAAGCTGCTCGGCCGGCTGGGCTACTTCTCGAGGCTCAGCACCCTGCAGTACCTGCTGCACGCGAAGGCGATCCCGGAGTGGGGCCGCCTGGTGGCGCCCAGCGAGCTTTCCGCGGCCCAGCTGTATTTCCGAGGCTCCCACGTGCTGCCGTGCGACCGCCTGGCCGCCGCGTTCGATGCCGACGTCGAGCGGTTTCTCTCAATCGGCCGAGACCTGGGTGGCGAGCGTCAGCCCTACGGCGACGCGGCCGTCCGGATCCGCCCGTTCGCCCGCGTGCCCGTCGTCGTGGTTCTCTGGCGCGGCGACGACGAGTTCGGCCCCCGCTCCGGCATCATGTTCGACGCCTCCGTCAGCGATCAACTCGCCCCCGACGTCGTCTGGTCCATCGCCATGATGAGCATCCTCGTCTTTCTCGTGTGAGCGGTCGCTCGTCGATCTCGATCTCGATCTCGTGATTGCCACTCGCGGCCGGAACGGCTGTCGCTTCCACTATCGCTTGGATGCGACCGCGGGTGCTTCGTCCGACGGCATCTCACGCCCCGATGGTTCCTCCGGTTGAACCACCGCATGAGCCTGTTCGACCTATTCGGACCTACTCACCGCCTTTTCAGCACCTTTTCACCAGCCCGATCAAGGGCATTCAGTTGCCGGCGCGATGGTTATGCGAGACCTGTTCGGTTCTAGCGGAGATCATGAGAATGGACGACAAGTCGGGTCATAGTGGACGCGCCATAGCGGCACTGGCCAGGGAATTCCTGGCGGACATCCGCAGTCGGCGGTACAGCCCGCGTACGGTCGAGGTCTATGGGCAGGCTGTGCGGGACTTCGGGCGCTTCCTCCACGCCCGCAGAGTCGAGCGAGTTCAGGCGGTTGGCCGGACGCTTACGGCATTCCCTGCCAGAACCTCATCAACCAAGATCTTCGGGACTGCGTCCAAGCTGACCGGAAACTGCACCTGAAGGGGGGCATCCTGAGGCGTCGCTCTGACCATGGAAAGCTGGTCCTTCAGGGAAAGGCGGGACATTCTGAACCAATCTGGAAATCAGGAAGGGAGGAGGCGCTCGTTGCCCACGTGCTTGATCATCGACGGCATGGCCGTGAGACTGAGGAGCAGTCCAGTGGCGGGTTCCTGGCGGCCAGCTCCACGCAGAGAGCCTCCTTGTAGATCGACTCCAGAAACCCCGGACCGAGCGCCCTGTGCCCCCCGATGGCCGCGCTGACAGCACCAGCCGTCAGTTCCTTGCCCGGCCGTTCCTTTGCCCTCGCCATCCAGCCTTCCTGTCTTCCTGGCTTTCAGATTGAACTCGTATTCCCTCATCAGCGTCGATCAAATGTCCCCCCTGCCATTGACGGAAGGGCCAAAAAGGAGGAGGGGCGAAAATGCCGGTTGACCCGTCTACGACTTCACGGTTTAGCCTCCTGTCCGTTTCGCTGGTCAAGGCGGCCGGCGGCGGAGTGAAGCAACCCCGAACAGGAGAGCAAGCATGGAACGGAAGGTGACGGTTGAGGAGTTCAAGGCGATGTTCCGGGATGTCGGGCTGGATGAGGCGGCGATGAAGAAGTGGCATGCCGTGTTCGAGAAGCGGCACCCCGACAGCCACCAGAGCTTCCTGGCGTGGCTGGGGCTGAGCCAGGAGCAGATCGAGAGGGTCCGCACGGCAAGCCGTGCATGATGGACGTGTCGGGCTGGCGGGGCCAGGCCCCGTCAGCCCTGCCGCCCGGTTGCGATGAAGCACTACCGAATATCTCAGTTGGCCCGCATGGCGGGGCTGTCGCGAAGCACGCTGCTGCACTACGACCGCATCGGACTGCTCTCGCCTTCCGGCCGGACCGCGGCCGGGTACCGCGTCTATGACGAGAAGGACCGAAAGCGGCTTGGTCAGATCTGCCAGTACCGCGCGGCGGGGTTGGCGCTCGCGGATGTCGCCAGGCTGCTTGAAGCGCGAGGCAGGAATGGCGCGCGCCTCCTTGAGAACAGGCTGCAGTCGATGAGCGAGGAGATGGGCGCTTTGCGGGCCCAGCGGCAACTCCTGACTCAGATGCTGCAGCGGATCACGGGCAAGGGGCGCCCGGCCACCGTGAACAAGGAGCTGTGGGTCTCGATGCTGCGGGCGGCCGGCGTGAGCGAGGAGTCGATGAAGCGGTGGCACAGCGAGTTCGAGCGGCGGGCGCCGCAGGGGCATCAGGAGTTCCTCGTGTCCCTTGGGCTGGGCTCCGCCGAGATCGCGCGAATCCGCGCTTCTTCAGGCGGCAATCCGACCCCGTGAGGGCGAGCTCTCGCTATGGCTAGGGGCAATGCCCTTCGGTAATTCATGCGCGTTTGCGATGACTTTGAACTCGAACGGCCGTGTGGATGAGACGTTCTTGCG
>CAYSLU010000067.1:0-1094 GCA_964431965.1 uncultured Verrucomicrobiota bacterium | reverse complement strand
TACGCTAGGGGTCAGGGCTGGACTTTCGATATATGGTTGACCCGCCGGGAGGGATCTGGTGGAATACGACCATGGTTAGACCTTTGAGGATGGTGGTGGAGGACGGGAGGTACCACGTGTTCGGTCGTGGGCTCGAACGCCGTGATATCTTCGCGGAGGACGCCGACCGGGATCACTTCCTTGACTTGGCAGCAGGATTGCACGAGCGGTATCGCATCCGGATTCACGCCTATGTCCTGATGGACAACCATTATCACGCGATTGTCCAAACCCCGGACGCGAACCTGAGCCAGGGGATGCAGTGGTTTCACGGGAGCTACAGCGCCTGGTACAACGCGCGACACGATCGGGTGGGGTCGCTGTTCCAAGGGCGGTTTCGGGCGGTGCCGGTCGAGAACGCGGCGTGGGGATATGCGCTGAGCCTCTATGTGCACCTGAACCCGCTGCGGATCACGGGGTTGGGGTTGGACAAACAAGGGCGGGTGGCGGAAGCGCAGGGCTGGCGGACCCCGACCCCCGAGCAGGTGGGGGAGCGGCTGGCCAAGCTGCGGGAGTATCGGTGGAGTTCGTACCGGGCGTATGCGGGATATGATCGGACGCCGGAGTGGCTGACCACCGGGGACCTGCTGAGTCGAGCGCATCGCACGCCGAAGCAGAGGCGGCGGGCCTATCGCGAGGCGGCGCGGGAACGGCTGAGCCGCGGGATCGAGCCGTCGCAGTTGGAGCGACTGCGAGATGCGGTGGCCATCGGCAGCGCGGAATTCGCGCGGCGCGTACGGGAGACGGGAACGGAATGCGACCTGCGGGGCGTGAGCGGGAAGCGCGAGTTGCGTCGCCGGGCATCCGTCGAGGATGTACGGCGGGCGGTCGAGCAGGTAAAGGGCGCGAAGTGGGCGACTTTCGCCGATCGACACGGGGACTGGGGGTGCGCACTCTTCCTGTGGGGGGTGCGGCGTCTCTGCGGCCTGACGCTCCGCGAAGCCGGCGAGCAGGCGGGCGGACTGGACTTCTCCGCGGCGAGCAAGCTCATCCTGCGGCTTGAGCAACGGGCCACCGTCGATGCAGTCGTTCGCGAGTCGCAGGGCCTCATCCTC
>CAYSLU010000066.1:5920-30831 GCA_964431965.1 uncultured Verrucomicrobiota bacterium | reverse complement strand
GCCCCATTCCATGCAATTTTGGCTTGTGCTTTGGGGTGGTTGATTCCATCCTATGTATGGACGCAGCCAACCCCACGTCCGGTTTTCACTTCACATACTCGGATTCGAGGTCCGGCGGTTCTTCCCAAGCGATCATCATCAAGACAATCAGGCGGGCTTGGGCGCCTGAGGCGCAACAGAGATGAAGACAATCGTTATTGCTTTGACGGTTCTGCTATCCGCCATCGCTCCCATGAGCGCGCAGCAACTCGCGCCGGGAAGCGCGCTGATCGTGTACGACTCCACCGGCGACTACGGCTGGCTGGGCGGGCTCTATGCCAAGATGCTCGGCAACCTGCTGGGGCATTTCCCGGAAGTCGCGTTCGAGGCGATGCCGGTCGAGAGCTACCGCCCGGGCGACGTGAATCGCGCGCGCGCGACCTTCTACCTCGGCTCGGTCTACGATAACCCGCTGCCGGAGGCGTTCAAGCAGGACGTCCTGGCCACCTCCAACGCCGTGTGCTGGTTCAAGTACAACATCTGGCAAGTCGGAGGCGCGCCATTCGAAGCCAGGACCGGGTTCCGCTTCAACTGGCTCGACTGGACCGGCTACAGCAACGTCGTCTACAAGGGCGAGACTTTCCTCAAGAACCAGCTCGATCCCGAACTCGGGTATGTGACCGTACTCGATACGAACGTCGCCGCAACCCCGGCGGTCGCGACCCGCGAGGACGGGGCGGCCATCCCCTACGCCGTCCACGGCGGGCGATTCTGGTATTTCGCCGACATTCCCTTCGGGTACATCAGCGAGGAGGATCGGTACATCGCATTCGCCGATCTGCTGCACGATGTCCTGGGGATCGATCACCCCGCCAGCCGCTCCGCCGCCATTCGCATCGAAGACGTCGCCCCCACGACATACACCCCGGCCACGCTGAAGGCCGTGGCGAACCTGCTCGAGTCTCTGCACGTTCCCTTCTCGATCGCGCTGGTCCCGGTCTACACGGATCCGCTGGGGGCCAACAGCGGCGGCACGCCCGAAACCCACCGCCTGTCGGACGCCTCGGACGCGCAGTCTGTTGCCTTCCTGGCGGCCATCCGCTACATGGTGGCGCACGGGGGACAGATTATCGCGCACGGCTACACGCACCAGTACTCGTCCGTCGCCAACCCCTACAACGGATGCAGCGGCGACGACTTCGAGTTCTGGCGGGAAAGCTTCAACACGAACACCCTCGACCCCTATGACTTGGACCTCTACGCGCCGGTCCCGGAAGACTCCGCCGCTTGGGCGCTGGGCCGCGTCAACGCAGCCAAGCAGGAACTCGCCCAGGCGGGGCTCACCGCCTTCGCCTTTGAGGCGCCTCATTACGCCGCATCCGCCGTGGACTACCCGGTCTTCGCCGCCGCGTTTCCCTACGCGATGCACCGCGTGCTCTACTTCGATGAGGCCGGGCACATAGCGGGCCAGTTCTTCCCGTACTCCATACACCGCGATGCGTACGGCCAGCGCCTCATCCCCGAGAACCTGGGCAACATCGAGCCGCAGCCCTGGGCCAACTACCCCGCCCGCTCCGCCGCCGACATGATCCGCGCCGCCCGCAAGAACCTGGTCGTCCGGGACGGCTGGGCCTCCGGCTACTTCCACCCGTTCTTCAGCCTCACCAATCTCCAGGTCCTCGTGCAGGGCGTCCAGGCGCTCGGCTATACGTATGTCGGATTCTCGGCGGATGCTCCGGCCGTGATCAGCGGCCCGACAAATGCGACGGCGAACGCGGGCGGCACAGCCGGGTTCGCCGTGACGGCGTCGGGCACTCCCCCGCTCAGCTACCAGTGGCGGCACGGCGGGCTCGACTTGGCCGGCGCCAACGCCCCCGCGCTCGCGCTCGCGAACGTCCAGGCGGCGGATGCCGGGGTCTATTCCGTCGTCGTGTCGAACGACTTCGGATCCGTGACCAGCTCCGGCGCCACCCTGACCGTTCTCGCCCTTCCCGTTCCGCCTTCGATCGTCACCCCGCCCGTCGGGCGCACAAACGCCGTGGGCACGGCGGCCTCGTTCGCCGTCGTGGCATCCGGGGACTCGCCGCTCGCCTACGAGTGGCGGCGGAACGGGACGGCCATCACGGGCGCCACCGGCGACGTCTACGCCATCGCCAGCGTGCGGACCACCGACGCGGGCCAGTACACCGTCCTGGTCTCCAACCCCTTCGGCAGCGCGCTCAGCGTAGCCGCCCCGCTCGTCGTCGGCATTCCGGCCTCCATCGTCTCGCAGCCGCAGAGCCAGACAAACAAGGCCGGCGCCACCGCCGTGTTCTCCGTCGCCGTGGCCGGCACGGCGCCGGTGTCGATCCGGTGGCTCTTCAACGGAGCGGTCATCCCCGGCGCCACGGGCACCACGTTCCGGATCGCCAGCGTGCAACTCGCCAACGCGGGCACCTACCGGGCGGCCGTTTCAAACGCCTTCGGCTCCGCACAGAGCGCGAGCGCGACGCTGACCGTGGGCATCGTCCCGTCGATCACGTCGCAGCCGAAGAGCCAGACGGTCTCCCGCGGAGCGACTGTGACATTCTCCGTCAGCGCGTCGGGAACCGCTCCCCTGCGCTATCAGTGGCGGTTCAACGGGACGGCCATCGCCGGAGCGACCTCCGCGTCCCTCAAGCTGACGAACGTCCAGCGCGCCAAAGCCGGGAAGTACACCGTTGTCGTCTCGAACGCGCTCGGCTCGATCACCAGCGCAACGGCGACGCTGACCGTTCGCTGACGCCGCAGCAACCATACCGCCCAACGCGCATGGCCGACATCTCCACGACACCGGGCCCGGTCTTCCCCGTCCGCGATTTCGGAGCGGCGGGCGATGGCGCCGCATGCGACACGGCGGCCGTCCAGCGCGCCATCGACACATGCGCGGAGCGCGGGGGCGGCAGCGTCCTTCTGCACGCCGGCACCTTCCGCTGCGGCAGCCTGATCCTCAAGAGCCACGTCACGCTGAGCCTGTCGTCCTCCGCCACGCTGCTGGCGAGCACCGACATCGCAGACTACTACCTCGACCGGAAGTACGCATACCTCGGGGGCCGGCTCAGCCACGCGTTCATCTACGCGGAAGAATGCGAGTCCACCGGGATCATCGGGCCGGGCGCGATCGTCGGGAGCGGAGCCCATTTCGCGGCCTCCAAGCCCCGCCCGGTGCTGCTCCGGTTCCGCCGGTGCACGCGCGCGGTCCTCCGGGATGTCCAGTTCCGGGACTACGCCGCCTGGGGCGCCCACTTCCTGCAATGCCGCGATGTCCGCGTGGACGGCGTGACGATCGACAGCTACGTGAACGCCAACAACGACGGCATCGACCTCGAAGGCTGCGAGCGGGTCTTGATCTCCAACTGCGCCATCTGCAGCGGCGACGACAGCATCGCCCTCAAGACCGTCGACCGCGAGTGGCCGTGCCGCGACGTGGTCGTCACAAACTGCATCCTCAGCTCCGGATGCGCCGGCATCCGGTTCGGCCCGGAGTCGAAAGCGAGCTTCGAGCGGATCGCCGTCTCCAACTGCACGATCCGCGACACGGGCCTCAACGGGATCAAGCTCCAGATGGCGCACGGCGCGGCCATGCGCGACATCGTGTTCTCGAACGTCGCGATGGACAACGTCACCGGCCCGATCTCGATCCGCCTGGGCGGGTGGGATGCGAACGGCACGCTGTCCGCCGATCTGGACGACGCCGGATGGGAACAGGGAACGCTCCGCCATATCCTGTTCGACAACATCCGCGCGCGCGTGTCCGCCGGCTACATGGCCGGAACGCCGCACGCCCAGGAAATGGCCGGCACCGAGCGGTCATGCATCTCGATCGCCGGCACTCCCGAGGCGCGGCCGGACGGAATCACATTCAGCAACGTCAGCATCACCTTCCCCGGCGGCGGGACGATTGAGGATGCCGAGCGCCGGGACATACCGGAGCGGCCCCGGCAGTATCCGGAGATGTTCATGTTCGGCGTGCTGCCGGCGTACGGGCTGTATGCGCGGCACGCGCGCAACATCACGCTGCACAACGTCCGCTTTGAGCTGGCGGCCCCGGACGCGCGGCCGGCCGTTGTCGCCGACGACGTGGACGGGCTTGACGTGGTCGGCCTGCGCGCCGACTGCAGCCCGGACACGGACGCCCTCATCCACCTGACCAGCACGCGGGATGCGTACATCGGCGATTCGCGGCCGTGCTCGAACGTGAATGCGTTCCTGCGCGTGGCCCGCGACGACAGCGGGCACATCGTTCTCGGCTCGAACGACTTCGCGCTTGCGCGGCATGCCGTCGAGTTCAGCCGCGGCGCATCGCCTTCCGCGGTCCGCCGCCTCCGCGACGGGGCGTAGAGGCTCCACCGGCGCCCCGCCCCCCGCTGCCGCTCGCGAGAAGCCGCTCGACAGCCAAGGCCCTGTCGGTAGCATAGGGGCGCATCGATCTTCGGAAGGACGGACTATGCGCTATCGCCGGCTGGGTCGCAGCGACCTCGACGTATCGGTCGTCTGCCTGGGCACGATGACCTTCGGCAGCCCCGTTGAAGAGCCCGACGCCGTCCGCCTCGTCCACGAGGCCCTGGACCGCGGGATCAACTTCTTCGACACCGCCAATATCTACGAGGGCTACACGCGGGTGATCGGCAACCCCGGCGGCCGCGCCGAGGAGATCCTGGGTCAGGCCCTGCTCGGGCGCCGCGACCGCGCCGTATTGGTCACCAAGGTCGCCAATCCGGTCGGACCCGGCGAGGGCGACAAGGGCCTGAGCCCGGCGCATGTGCGCCGCGAGATCGACAAGAGCCTTCGACGGCTGCGCACGGACCATGTCGACGTCTACTACCTCCACAAGCCGGACCCGGCAACGCCGCTGGCCGACTCCCTGGCCGCATTCAACGAGCTCATCGTCGCCGGCAAGGCGCGCCACTACGGCTTCTCCAACTTCGACGCGACTCAGGTCGAGGAGATGCTCCGCATCTGTGACGTGAACCGCCTGCTTCGCCCGCTCGTGACCCAGCCCCCCTACAGCCTGATCAAGCGCGGAATCGAAAGCGATCTGCTCCCGCTGTGCCGGCGCGAGGGCATCGCCGTGACGCCATACCAGGTGCTACAGAGCGGGCTGCTGACCGGCAAGTACCGACGCGGAATGCCGGCGCCGGCCGGATCCCGCAAGTTTGACCGCGCCGACTGGATGTGCGAGTTCACCGGCGAGCTGTACGCCGCGCTGGAGCGCCTCGAAGCCGAAGCCCGGGCGGCGGGGATCCCGATGGCGGAGTATGCGATCGCCTGGGCTCTGAACCAGCCCGACATCGTCTCCGCGATTGTCGGGGTCCACACGGCAGACCACCTCCGCGAGGCCATCCGCGCGGCGGAGCGAGCCGCCGCATGAGCGACCATCGAACCATCCGCGTGGCCGCCGTGACGGGTAGCCTGGCGTGGGCCTATCGGCAGACATGCAGCCGCGAGGCCTTCGATCCCGGCGTGGCCGCCCGCTATGTCCGGGAGTATACCGGCGCCAACCTCGCGCGCATGGAGCGCGCGGCGGCGGACGGCGCCCGCATCGTGGTCGGGCCGGAGTACTTCCGCGGCTCCGAGATGTTCACCACCACGCCGGAGAACCATCACGCGCTCGTCGAGCCGCCCGACGGGGCGACATCGAGGCGCATGGGCGCGATATCCCGGGCGCACGGCGCGGCGCTCTGCTGCTCGTACGAGGCGGATCACGGCGGGCACGTGGTCCAGACCGGAATCCTGACCGATGTCGAAGGCCGGCTGGCCGCCGTTCACGCCAAGCACCCGCGGCGGATCCCCCCGCCCGACGGGTGGCCGTTCGGTACGGCCGCTCGCGTCTTCGAGACGGGCGTCGCCACCGTCGGCATCACGGTGTGCTCCGACTGCACGTATGATCCCGGCCTGCCGCTGGCAATGGGCCGCCTCGGCATGGAGGTGCTCCTGATCCCCGGGTGCGGGTTCATCGGGAAGATGTGGCGGAGCTTCGTGATCGTGCGGGCGCGCGACACGCAGAGCATCGTCATCTACGCCGACGACAATCGCGCCGCCATCGTCGACTCCACCGGCGAGATCCGGGCGGAGACCGACACGGCCGACACCATCATCGCAGCGGAGGTGGAGCTCCGGCCGAAGAAGTGCTCGCCCGATTTCCAGGGATGAGCCCCCGCGCGGCCATCCACGCCAGGGACTGCGCCTGCCAGGCATCCCACATCGGCCCCTTGTAGCCGTTGAGCCCATGCCCGCCCGACGGCAGCTCAAGGAGCTCGGACGCCACGCCGTGCGCGGCGAGCGAGTCGTGAAAAGCCCGACTGTTCGCCAACGGGACCGCGACATCGTCGCGGGCATGCGCGAGGAAAGCGGGTGGCGTCCGCGCCGTAACCTGCCGCTCGCCCGAGAAGCGACCGATCGCCTCGGGCGACGGGTCTGACCCCAACAGGTTCGCGCGCGTCCCCGCGTGGGTGCCCTCGCCCATCGTGATCACCGGATAGATGAGCACCATGAAGTCAGGCCGGCAACTGAACCGCTCGATCGGATCCGAGGCGGCAGGGATGCCGCCATCGAACTGCGTACCGGCAGTCGAAGCCAGGTGCCCGCCCGCAGAGAACCCCATGATCCCGATCCGCGCCGGGTCGCAGCGCCACCGTGAGGCATTCGCGCGAACGGTCCGGATGGCCCGCTGCGCATCCAGGAGCGGGACGCGGAAGTCGCCCCGGGGGAACCGGTACTCGAGCACGATTCCCGCGATGCCGTGCGGCGCCAGCCAGCGCGCGATCCCGTGCCCCTCCGGCTCGATCGCCAGAGATCCGTAGCCGCCGCCGGGGCAGATCACGATCGCCGCGCCGGCGGGCTGCTCCGGCTGGTAGACCGTAAGCGCGGGGACGGCCGTCGCGGGCCGCCCCTCGGAAAGCGGAATTGCTTCGGGCCACAGGTCAAGCCGCTCAGAATGCATGGGCCGCCTCCGATTCGCCGGCCAGCAGCACGCAGCCGAGAGCCGGAACCGTGACGTCCAGCCTCGCGCCCGCGCGGCGCAGCTGACGCGGCCGGGCGGAAAGCCGGCTTCCAGCGGCGTGCTCCTCCAGCCGCCGCCCCAGCCGCTCGTCTCCCAGCCCCACCGTACGGGGCCGATCGGTCCAGTTCGCCAGCACCACTCCAGCCCGACCGTCCGGCGCTCGCCAGGCGGCATGGAACACGGGCGGGATGCGGTTCATGCGAGACGCGCCCTCCCAGACCACCGGCTCGCATTCAGCGACGTCGGCGGGCCGAAGCATCCGGCCCAGCGTCAGAAAGCCCCGGCCCGGGCCCCTCCGCAGGGCGATCGTGCTGCGCATCATCGCGACCGCCTGGTCGTCCGAACCCACGCGCGGCTCCCACGGGGCCCAGTTGCCCGTGTCCTTGTTGAGGAGCGTGCCGTCGCCGATCATCACGGCGCCCGGGATCTCGCCCAGCACAGCGTTGCACGCATTCCGGGTCGGAAGGTGATGCGGCTCGGGGCCCATGCCCATCCCGCCCTGCATCGTGATGCACTCGTGATACAGGTAGTGATAGAGCGGCATGAAGTCGTAGTTCGAAACGTGGCCCGGCGGGATGACGCGCACATCGCACTCGTGGAAGAACGGCAGGCACGTCTCGTTGCACGGCGCCTCGGTGGAGTGGATCACCTGGTCCTCGCCAGCCCGGCGGGCCGCCCGCCGGAACGCGGCCATGACCTCCCCCATCTGCGCCGCCATCCACTTGCCCGGAACAGACGGATGCCCGTGGTCGGCCGCAAAGCACGGGAACGTCGCGGCCCCCATGTTCTGGTCAAAGAACTGGATCGACTCCATGCCCCAGCCGATCAGCCGCTCCACGAACTCCGTGGCGATCCGGCGCGTCTGCGCCGAGCCAAGGCAGCATGCATAGCTGGGACGCCAGCTCCGATCCCACGCCTCCTGCCACGGGTCGCCGCCCGGCGTCCGGCAGACCCCGGCCCGGCCGCGCTGCTTCCGATAGTAGTCGCGCCCGTCGTACCCATTCCAGAGATGGCCCGTCACCCAGCGCGTGCCGTTGCAGAACGAACCCACCCGCCAGCCCCGCCGCCGGGCGAGCGCCGTGAAGCGCTTGATCGACGCTTCTCCGCCGACCGGAGGGAAGCAGTCGGGGTACACCCACGGGCCGCCCCGCTCCCAGGACATCAGCACAGCCGCCAGGGGAGCATCGAGCCGCCGGGCCAGCCGGTCGAGCAACGGCATGGCCTTCTCGTACGGCAGGAACGGCTTCACGGGGAAGACCGGCCCGATGTCCAGCTCGCCCTGCAGGCGAAGCGTGATGTAGGCGGGCGAGTCGAGCAGCCACTCCGGCACGTCGGCCCGGCGATGCAGCGGCGTGCCCCACGCCTGGCGCAGCGTCCAATCGCGGTAGAGATCGGCAGCGGCATGCCAGTCCCCCGTGAAGCTGCGCAGCACCACGTCGTATTCCAGCGTCCGCGCGCCGCGCCGGGGCCAGTCCCCCACATGCGCGATCCCCAGCCGGATGCCCGGCGCACAGTGCAGCGCCTTGATGAGCTTGACGTTCGCCGCCGCGTCCTCACACGCGAGATACAGGCCGGCCTGATCGGTAATGAATGCGATGAACTGAGCGAACAGCCCGCCGGGGTAGTGCGCCGAGTCGCCGTTCTCCGGCGAGAATCGCCAGGCCTCCGGAGCGTCGGGCCCCAGCGCCTCCGGCGCCGGGTTCGGAATCAGCCGGCCGGCATAGTGCGGAAGCAGCACGGAGCCGCGCAAATCGTACCGCACGACAACGAACGGGTACTGGACATCCACCACGTTCAGACCGGCCCCGTTGCGCAAAGAAAGGCTCCACCGGCTGCCCGGTTCGCCGCCCCTGGCGCGGACCGTGAGCGTGACCGAGAGATCCGCCCCCGCCAGCCGGTCGAAGCGCGCCGTCAGCACGTCCGAGCCGCCGCTCCGAGCGCACCCCACCCGGACCGATCGGGCATCAAAGGACGTCAGCCGCCGATACGCCCCGCTCCGGTCCAGATACTGAAGCGCGAACGCCGGATGCTCCGGCGCGGATGCCAGGAACTCCCGGCCGGGCGCGAACCGGCTGCGAAGCGAGACCAGCCGGCCGGTCCGGACGTCGAATGCGAGCGATTCCGTCTTCGTCTTCAAGGTCACGGTGGATGTCGGCATGGAGTCCCTCCCGTTCAAGGCGCTGCTCCGGAAGGCGGCGATGGGGGTGTAGGCGACGCGATCTGCAGCCGCTCCGGCAGGATGGCCGTCCGCCGGCTGTGCGGCAGGCGGGTGGACAGCGCGATGCGACCGCGCCAGTCCGATCGGCCGGCCGCATACAGCCCGACGGCGATTTCACAGAACCCCGGTGCCGCATCGGCGGGAATCAACGCGTCGAGCTCGTCGGCCTGATGCCACATGTCCTCGCGGGGCGGCAGCGGGCGGTCCGCCTGGGCCACGCGGAGGTCGCCCGACCGGATGTGAACGAGACCCGAAAGCCGATGCCGCGCGATCTCGGGCGGAATCTGCCAGAAACACCGGAACGCCGCGCGCTCCCCCGCGACCACCGGACCGTCCGGAATCTGCACGCCAAGCAGGTTGACACCATTTGAAAAGCGGACGAGCGGCGGCGCCGCCCGGTCGATCAGATCCGGCAGGGTGACGAAGCGGTAGCCCCGGGCCTTCAGCTCCGGCACGAGTCTCGCCAGAGCCTGAACGGTCCCCTCGCGGTCCGTGCCCCGCTCGGTTTCCTTGCCATCGTGCAGCAGGATGATGACGCCGGGCCGGACCAGTTCCTCGATCCGCTCCGCAATCTCCTCCGGCACGCGCGGATTCCAGTCCGACGCCTGGGCTGACCAGCCGGCAATCCACTCGCCCCGCCGGTGACAGATGCCGTCCAGCCCGGGCCCGTACAGGCCGTAGGGCGGGCGAACCAGTCGCGTCTTCACCCCGAGCACCCGGCCCAGCACATTGGCGCCCCGCTCGATCTCCCGCTCGATCTCTGGAGCGCGCAGGCGGTCGAACCGGGGATGGCTGTAGGAGTGATTTCCCACCGCATGGCCGGCCGCGACAATCCGCCGGGCCGTGGCGGGCGACGCCTCCACGTTCGTTCCCACCAGGAAGAAGGTCGCCGGAACGTGCTCCCGGTCCAGGACATCGAGGATGCGGCTCGTATACGGGTCGTTCGGCCCGTCGTCGAAGGTCAGCGCCACGACCATCCCGGTTGACGGAACGAAATGGATCAGCGAGCCGTAATCCGCAGTGAACGGTTTGGCCTCTTGCCGGCTGCAGCCGCCCCCCAGGCCGATCGCCGCCAGCACAAGCAGGGCAGGGAGAATGCGTCGGCTGGCGCGTGTCACTCGAGGACTCATGTTCCCATATTCAACCATCCGCCGCTCCCCATCAACCACTTCCACGCATCAGCGCCCCAGCAGGGTTCCCAAGCGCACGCCGCGCTCTTCATCGCCCTCCGGCTTCAGCACGCCAGGCTGCCATCGCACGTTGGAGCGAACGCCCATGGCCAGGTCGGCCAGCCGCCCGCTCTTGCCGGGCGGCAGGGTGATCGTGACGGCCACCCGCTCCCCCCGGGCCAGCGGACGCTGGCTCAGGGGCGCGACGGCCAGACTCTTCCACTTCCGCGACCCGAACGCGGGATCCCACAGGACGGCGGCCAGCGGCGGCGTATCGTTTCGAAGCGCCTCGAACACGCAGCGAAACCCGCCGTCGGCCCGCTCCTCGACAGAGACCAGGCGGACGAACCGGCCGAAGATCACCGGATGCGCAAGCGTTTCGCGGAGCCCCGTCACCCGCTCCACCATCGCCGCATCGCCGCGGGCGACCGCCAGCACGCGAAGCGCGCCGTAGTGATCAGGCGCCACGGCCAGCAGGCGAGCCGCAGATTCGGCGCCGGTCGGATCGAGCGAAAAAGCCAGCTCGCGCAACTCCAGCTCGTTCCATCGCTCCTCGGATATCCGCCTCAGAAACACGGACGCCGCCTCCCGGTCTCCCGCGTGCAACGCATCGGCAACCAGCGCCGCTCCCAGGCGGTCCCGCACCGACTCCACGGCATCCCGGGAGGCCCACCGCACCGCCAGGTCCCGGCTGTACAGCGTCAGGGGCGCCGGCGACCGGATGCGCAGACGAAACCCGTGATCCTGGCGCGCCGCCAGCTCGAACGAAACCCGCTCATACCGGTCCGCGCTCAGGCTCGGCAGCTCCATGCTCCGGCCGGTGTCCCGCAACTCCTCGATCAGCTCCATGGTGACCGGCACATTCGTTCCGGGCACGGAATCACCCAGGCGCAGATCCACGCCCACGTCAAAGCGGCCCATGCCGAGCGCCACGGGCACCTCGATTTCCATCTCATAGACCGGCGGCTCAACCGGGCGACCGTCGTCATCCTTCTTCCGCGCCAGGACCTCCGACTTGACCTGCCGGGGGGGCGCGAGGTGCACCCGCGCGAACGCGTCGATGTAGTGCGCACTTCGCCCCCGGATCCGCAGCGCATCCGGCGGCTCAGCCCGGGCCGCGTCAAGCGCTTCGAACTCCCGGCGGGCGGCGGCGCGCAACGGATCCGCCTGCGCCCATCGCCCGCCGTTCACAGCCAGCATGTATTGCGTCACCGGAGGGAGCGACCGCCGCATTTCGGCCTCGCTCAGGAACTCCTGCGCGCGCTCCTCCTGACCCACGACGGCCAGCGCCTGCACGACCTCGGCCGGGCTGGTAGCCAGCCGGACGTAGCACGGCACCAGCAGGGTGTTCTTCTCAGGCTCGGTGCTGACGGTGACCGCTTCAAAGTGACGCAGCCGCGGCCGCCACCACGGCCGATCCAGGCGAACCACCGTCACATCGTACGGCTCCAGATGCGCCCGGAAACGGCGCCCGAAGCCGCTTCCGCGGACATCCGCCGCCCGTTCCCGCGTCCACGCCACGAGGAAGACGGGCCGTGTCGGCTCGCCGGGCCCGGCCAGCGCCAGACACCGGGGCCGGCGATCGATGCGCAGCGCCGTGGCCGCGCCCAGATCGGCGAGATCCGGAAACACCGTCTCGCGCTCACGGTCGCTCGCCCAGACCGGCTGCGGCAGCAGGACATCGAGCGGGCGGGACTGCTCGAACCGCCTCAGTCCGTACAGCTCGATGTTGGGCGAACAGAAGGTCGCCTGTCCGTGCGGCGGCATCGGCGCCCACGTGCCCAGGAGCTCGGACCCGTCCTGGAATTCCTGGAACACCCGTTCCGGGGCCGGATACCGCAGGCCGGTAAGCGGATGCTCGATTCCGCGCCCGGCGTAGGTCGACGTGCGCAGGAAGAAAGCTCCGTTCGCCTGCCGGAGCGCGGCCAGGCCGGTACGCTCAATCTTGGCGATGTCCAGCGGAGCCGATCGAGTCTCAGGGCACGCCTGTCCGGAGTACCGCTCGGCCGCCAGCACGGACTCGTACGGCAGGTGCCGCTCGAGCCACTCGCGCGCCAGGTCCCGCGTGTCGTCCCACCCGAAGACCGACGCCACCTGCGCGCCGCGCCAGCCGGCGCTACCGACCGCCCAGGCGCCCAGCACGACCGCCGCCAGCCGGATGCCGACGCGCGGGCGGCTCCACAGCGCCAGCAGGGGCAGCGAGGCCAGCACGAGCAGGCCCGGCAGGAACGCCATGGACTCCTGGCTGCGCACCCATGGCGCCTTGAACACCCAGTAGAAGAGGAACACCGCCGGGAAGAGCAGGACGACCGGCCAGAACCGGCGGAACCGAGAGCCGAGCGCCAGCGGCACACCGGCCGCCGCCAGTACGAGAACACCCCATCCCACCGAGCCGGCATACTCCGCCAGCTGCTTGAGGTGCGCCAGATGCCGGACGTGCGCATCGCCGGCCAGCGGCCCCATGTTGAGCGACGTTTCCTGGTAGACCTTCTCACCCGCGACGCGCACGGCTTCGACGAACCAGGTCCAATGCGCCACGCCCGGATGCGCCAGGTAGAAACCCGCAAGCCCGGCCAGCAGCGCGCCTGCGAGCCGCAGCGGAAGCTGGACCCAGGCTCGCCCGCCGGCGGAGCGGGGCGCCAGCAGCACGACGGCAGCCAGCGACGGCAGCAGGGCCATCAGCGTGAGCTTCGTTCCCGCCGCATAGCCGCACGCGAGCGCCGCTCCCGCCAGGCGCCACGGCCCGCCCCGGTCGCGCGCGGCCGCCAGCAGCCACATGGCCGCGATCAGCGTCGCCAGCATGGCGATGTCCGTTTCGCCGTAGTGGCTGTGCTCCACGGGATACTGCGAAACCGCCAGCAGCGCGGCGGCCAAGAGGCCGGAGCCGGACGAGCCGGTGATGCGCCGGGCCATGCCGAACACGAGGAGGCAGGTCAGGACGCCCAGGCCCACGTTGAACCCTCGCGCCCAGAGAATCCAAGTGGGGAGACCGAGCTCGCGACTCGGCGCGCCCATGTGTTGCGACGCCCAGTCCGCGGCCGCCCAGACACCCTCCGTCGCGGCCCGCGCCGGCCGCGCCAGCACGAAGAACCCGTTCGCGTAGAAGCGCTCGCCGACGTACGCATGCTCACGGGTCCAGTCGATCCACCGGGCGATGGGATACTCGTCCGGATGATAGGCCGGCCAGCGGACCCCCTCGCACCGGAGGAGCAGCGCGGCAAGGCAGATGAGGCCCAGCATCCACAGGTGGAGCGATCGTTTCATGCGTGCCGGCAGAAGACGGGCGAATGTGCTGTATATCGCCGGGGCCGTCCGCTAATAATCTCCCGTTGCCGAGCCGGTTCCGCTCGGGCGGCTGCCCATGAAAAGACCCCTGCTCGTCCTGCTCAAGATCGCCGTCATCGCCGTCTGCTTCCGGGTGATCCTCACGCGCGTCAATCTGCACGATGTGGCGGAGCGGCTGGCCGGCGCCTCGGTACCGCTGATGCTGGCCTCGCTGGTCACCGTCCTGCTGGAGCCCGTCGTGCTCGCGGCGAAGTGGAATCTACTGCTTCGAAAGAAGCAAATCAACATCCCCATCGCCCGCCTCGTGCGCATCGTCTTCACGAGCAATTTCCTCAGCCTGCTGGTGCCGGTCAGCGTCGGCGCGGACGCGCTGCGCATCCTGATGCTCAAGGGCGAGCAGCAGAGCGGAACCCACTCCGCCGGCTCGCTCGTGGCGGACCGGGTCCTGGGTATCATCGCGCTCGTTGGCACGGCCGCGGTGGGCACGGCCCTGACCTGGTCGTCCCTGCCGGACCGCCGGGTGCTGGTCTCGGTCGCCATCGTCGCGGCGCTCGTTCTGGCGATGGTGGTCGTCCTGGTCTCTCCCCTGCCGGGCCTCTTCCTGCGCCTGGTTCGTCGCCGACTGCGGGACGGGAGCCTGCCCGCCCGCATCGCGGGCCGCGTGGAGGAGGTGCACGACTCCCTGGTGTCCTTCCGCTCCATGCCCGGCACGCTGGCGCCGGTGCTTCTGCTGAACGTCGTCATCCAGATCCTGCGCACGGTCGGCATCGTCTTCCTGTTCCATGCGGTGGGCCGGCCGGTGCCGCTCATCCAGGCGCTCGCGTTCGTGCCGATGATCGTGATGCTCAGCCTCCTGCCGATCTCCTACTTCGGGCTGGGGGTCAAGGAGGGCGGCTTCCTCTACTTCTTCGGCCAGGCCGGGGTGCCCGGCCCCGACTGCCTCACGGTTTCGTTCATCACGTACGTGCTCATTTTTGCCGCGATGCTTCCCGGCGCGGCGTTCACGCTCGGCCCCGGCGGACTCGCGTTCGGCCGGCGCGCCGCGGGCGGCACGGCCGGCGGCCAGCCGCCCCCGGGCGAAAGCACGCCGTGACCCGGTGGGGAAAAGCAGGCGCCATCCTGGCGTTCGCGCTCGCGGCAGCAGCGGTGTGGGCCGTCCGCTCCGCCGTCTTCCAGGACGCCCCCATCACGACGGACGAGAACAGCTATGTCTTCCAGGCGTATACCCTCCTCGAAGGGCGAGTATCCCGCCCCGTGCCGCCCTCGCCGGGCGCGTTCTTCCACGAGATGATCATCCAGAATCCGGCCGTGGGATGGCTTTCGCGCTACCCCCCCGGACATGCGATCTGGCTCATGCCCGGCTGCCTGGTGGACCGCCCCCATCTCATGGTGGCCGCCGGCGCCGGCCTCTCACTACTCCTGCTCATGGCCACCGGAGCCCGGCTCGGCGTCCACCCCGCCCTCATCGCCTTTCTCGCCCTGGCGTCGCCGTTCTTCCTGCTGACGCACGGCACGCTGCTGAGCCACACGACGGGATTCCTCTCTGTCGCGCTCATGCTCTGGTGCCATGTGCGGTGGCGGTCCGGCGGCGCGGTCGCCTGGGCCGCCGCTGCCGGGCTCGCATGGGGCTGGCTGGCCATGAACCGGACCTACACCGCCGGCGCGCTCGCCATCCCTCTGGGCGCCGAGGCGCTCGCGGCGCTCTGGCGCGCGCGCGGACCCGGGCGCGGTCCGGCCTGGCGGGGCACGATCGCCTTCGCCTGCGCCGCGACGGCCGGCATCGTCGCCCTGCTGCTGTATAACTGGCTCGCCGTCGGCGATCCGCTCACCATGTCATACCTGTTCTACGATCCGTCCGAGAACCCCGGCTTCGGGCCCCGACACACGTCCGGCGTCGTGATCCAGCACACCCCCTCCGTCGGGCTTCAGAACCTGGCGGACAACCTGCGGCTCTACGACCGGTGGCTGTGGGGCTTCGGCGGTGGGCTGGCCGCCGTCGCCGCGCTCGCGCTCTGGCTACGCGACCGATGGGCGATGCTCTATGGCGGCTGCTTTCTGGCGGCAGCCGTCAGCCTCGTCTGCTTCTGGTACCCGGGACCGACCGAGACCGGTCCGGGCTATCTGTTCGAGTCGCTGCCGTTCGTCCTGCTGGTGGCCGGCCGCGGCCTCACCCGCCTCGTCCGATCCGCGCACCTGCCGCCGCCGGCGGCCCGCACGGCGGTCGCGGCGCTCGTGCTCGCCGCGGCCGCCGCGGCCGCTCTCCACGTGTTCGCCGAAGGCGCTGCCCTGCGCCGGACGCTGGCTCCTCTGGCCGCAGCCATCCGGGTGGTCCGGTCCGCGCCGCCCGAGGCGCTCCTGTTCGCAACCCCCGGCCCATACACCCGCGGATCGCACGGGGTCCTCGTCTTCAACCCGAAGGGGCTTCAGAGCCGGCCGCTGGTCGTCCGCTCGGTCGATGCCATGCAGGATCGATTCCTCGCCACCTTCCTGACCGACCGGCGGCCGATGCGGCTCCGGGCGAGCGGTGCTCCGGCTCTCGAACCGATGGACTGGCCCCGGACGGACGGCACGTACGTCCGCGCCGCTGAACGCATGCACGCCCGGACGGGATCGTTCGCGGACGAGTCCGGAGGCCCGGGCTGTCGCTTCGCGGAAGAGGGTCAGCACGCCGAGGAATGGCTGGCCTTCGGCGTGCCGATCGCGCTGCCCGCCGGGCGCTACCAAATGGAATTCGAGTGTGAAGTCGCCGCCGGGCGAAGCTCGAAGCCGTCGGCGCGCCTGGACATCGCGCGGGCAGGATCCGACGCTGTGATCTGCTCCGCAGCCGTCACCGGAACGTCGGGACGCGTGTGGATCCCCCTCCGCCTGCAGCTCGCCCACCCCACGGAGATTGAGCCGCGCGTACGCTACCTCGGCCGCGGAACCGTGCGGTTCTACCAGTTGCGCCTGACAGCCACGCCGTAATGCCGCCGGGCCGTCCGCTCAGTTCCCGCCGAGCGCGGTCGTACCCTGGTCGATCAGCGGGGGGAACGCATGCTCGAGGAGGGGGATATCCCAGAAGAGCAGGAGCCCGCACAGCCCGAACGCGAGCGTGAGCACGGCCATGAGCCCGCGCTCGCGGTACAGGCCCTCCGGGTGCTGGGCCGCGCTGTCCGGCTTGAAGGCCATGTGCAGGTAGTATGCCATGGCATACACGACCACCGGCGTGGCCAGCACCAGCTCGATGCGGTACCGGCTGATGAACACGCCCGACATCATGCCGAAGAAGCCGACGTAGAAGAGAATGCTGACGAGCAGCCGCTCCTCCGTGTACCAACGGAAGGATCGGCGGTAGCAGCCGGCCGCCTGCACATCCGCGATCCGCCGGTACTCCGAGAACCGCTTGGCCGCCATCAGGAAGGCCCCGAACATCCAGTAGGCGACAATCACCGACAGCGGCGGTGGCTGCTGGGCGCCGACCGCATACCAGCCCATGGCCAGCCGGATGGGGTTGTTGACCGATTCGCTCAGCACGTCGAAGTAGGGCGCGTCCTTCAGCCGGATCGGCGGCACGTTGTAGAGGACGCCCATCACCCACAGCAGCCCGCCCGACAGGCCGAACGGCACGCTGATCGCAAAGCCCAGCCCGATGCCGGCGGCCGCCAGCGCCAGCCACAGCGCGTAGGCGGCGGGAAGATGGACCTGCCCGCTCGGAATCGGACGGCTCTTCTTCTCCGGATGAAACAGGTCGAAGCGGGCGTCCAGGATCTCGTTCAACACGTAGTTGCTCGACGCGATCAGGCACGTGGCCGCCAAGCCCGCCGCGATGCCCCACAGCGAGGAGGCGAGGGACACCGGCTCGAAGAAGAGCGCCAGCAGCACACCCGGCAGAACGAAGATGTTCTTGAGCCAGTGATCGGGGCGGGCAATCCGAACGTACGGCAGAATACTCATGGGACAGGATCGATCAACGCCCGCTGCACTTCCCGGGCTCCCGGTCAGTTCCACGGAGCACAACCCGAGACGCTCCCTCTGACACGGTGTGTGCCAATTACCAAGCCATTTCGAACGGGTCAAGCAAACCCGCAGAAAACAGTGCTTTCCCGATCCGGTGGCCATCCGCTATTACTTGCCGCCGGATCGGAGCCCGTGTTCAGCCAGGAACCCAGAGCCATGGCCCCTGCCCGCTGGGGTCGGCCTCAAGAGAACCGAGAGCGATGACGAGAGAGACACGCCGGACCGCTTGTTTTCTGCTCGGCGCGCTCGCGCTCGGCGTGGCCGCCCGCGTCTTCGGCGCGTGGGCCCTCCGGCACGCCACCAGCGCGGACTACGGGCTCGCGGCGATTCTGTCCAAGCACATCGCCGAGGGACGGGATTTCCCGACCTTCTACTACGGCCAGTCCTACATGGGGAGCCTCGAGCCCGCGTTCGGCGGATTGCTCGGCTGGCTCTTCGGCCCGTCGCCGTTCGTCATCTGCCTGGGCACCGCCCTGATCGCCGCGCTGATCCTGCCGCTCGCCTTCACCTGGGGACGCGCCGCGGCCGGCGGACGCGCGACGGGCGGCGCGGCGGCCGCCCTGCTCTGCGCCATCGGGCCGTCCATCTACTTCGACTTCATGGCCTCGCCGCATGGCGGCTACGCGCTCACGCTCGTGCTGAACACGCTGATCGTCTGGCTGGCCGTGCGGATCGGACTCATGGAACGCTCCCAGCGCCCCCCCGGGATGGCCCCGTATGCGATCCTCGGCCTTGCGGGCGGAATCGCATGGTGGACCAATCAACTCGTCACGCCCGGGCTGGCGACGGCGGCGATCACGCTCGCGGCGGCGCTCCGCCTGCGCGTGTTCCGCGCCCGCGCCTTCGCGGCCGCCGGCGCGTTCGCCCTGGGCAGCCTGCCCTGGTGGCTCTGGAATGCCCGCAACGGCTGGGACTCGCTGAGCTTCCGGGATGCCATGGGCGAAACCCGCCTGCTCGAAGGGCTCAAGCTCTTCTTCTGGGACAGCTTCGCCAAGCTCAACGACCTTCCCAATGTCCCGGGCTGGTGGGACGCCATCGGCTTGGCGGCGCTGCTGGCCGCGACGGCGCCGGCCCTCGCCGTGTCGCTCGCGCGCCTCGTCCGGCGCCGGGCCTCGGCCGCCGACGCATACGTGCTCGCCGCCGGCCTGCTCATCGCGGTCTCCGCCGCCCTGGCCGCGCCCTCGCGCTTCGTCCAGATCGCCCACCCGCGCTATCTGCTTCCGCTCTGGCCCGCGCTCGCCGTCCTGGCCGGCGCAACCGGAATCGCGCTCGGGCGCCGGTGGGCCGCCCCTCTCGCCTGGGCTCCGGCCGCGCTCGTGCTCGTGTGGCAGACCCCGAACGTCCCGCGCGAACTCCGCCGGGTGCCGGAGTTTGACGCCGGCTGGCGGGCAGCGGCCGAACTCTCGGCCGGCGCCCGCCAGCGCGGGATCTCCGCGCTCTACGGCGACTACGGGCTGTCCTGGGTCAATTTCGCCAGCGGCGAGGGCATCCCGTTCTGCGGGGTGGACGTCGAGCGATATGCCCCGTACGATCGGGCCGCCGCCACCGGCGCGTGCTACGCCTTTGTCCAGAACTGCGGCGGGATCCGATCCTTCCTGGCCGACAGCGGCGGATCGGCGCGCACGGATCATGTCTCCTGGTTCCGCCTCGACTACGACCTGCGCCCCCCGCCGCCGCTTCGGCCGATACCGTCTGACGCGCTGGCCGAGGCCAGCGACGACAGGGGACATTCCCTGCTCCCTCTGTTTCGTTCGCGGAACATAGACGACGGGTGGCGAATGGATCGGCGCATCGACCGGTCCGGCCGCTCGATCACGCTCGTCCTGCGGGAGCCCATGCCCCTGGCCGGCATCCGCATCTGGAGCGGAAACGGGGGCTATCCGGCAGCCGTCGCCATCCAAGGCCGGACTCCGCAGTCCGATCGCTGGGAGCCGCTCGGAACGGCCATGACGAACACCCGCTACTTCTGGTCGGGGCCCCGGGTCTACTGGGCCGGCCTCTTCTACCGTCTGGAACTGCGCTTCCCTGAGCGGGCCTTGACGGCTGTCCGCATCCTCTTCGCTCCGCACGACCGGGTCCAGTTGACGGACATCTCGCTCGTCGAGCTCATGGCCGCCGCTCCGCCCGCGACGGCCGAGCCCGAGGCGCTGGCCGAGCTGCTGGAGCAGCTCGCGCGGCGCGGCACGCGACGGCTCTACGCCGATCGCTGGGTCTGCGAGCAGGTCCACGTCCGGACCGGCGGACGCATCGAAGCCCCGGTCGATCCCCGCTTCACCCGCAAGGTCGATGAGTTGCCGACCGGCCGGGACCCCGAATACCCGCCGGTTCGCCTCACCCCGCTCACCGCCCTCCTGGCGCGCGCCGAGGACGCGGAGATGTGCCGCAGCCTGCTCGCGGATCGCCGTATCCGCATGAGCGAGACGCGGGTGGGGCCCTGGGCCCTCTTCGACTTCGGACCCGGCGACTGGCGATTCCGCTACGCGGGGCCGACGGCGCTCTACTGGGTCGGGCCGACGGCGCTCGGCTCGGATCGCCGGCTGGTCGCCAAGCGGCGGGCATGGGAGACGTTCCGCGAAGCCGCCCGGATCGCGACGACGAACCCGCCGGCATCGGAGGCCATTGCGCTATGCCGGTCCGCGCTCGACGAATACCCGGGCCTCGAGCCCGCAGCGGCCGAGCTCGAACGCCGGCTTCGCGCGGACGGACGAAGCGGGGAAGCCGACTCCGCCGCGCAGCGACGTCTGGCGCTGACTCGTCCGGACGTGGCCGCCCCGGCACGCTTCCCGCATGGCGTCCAGCTTCTGGGCATCCGGCCGGCCCGCGCCGAGGCGCCCGCCGGCGGCACGTTCGAAGTCCGCTACTACTGGCGCATTCCGTCGAATGCGCCTCGGAACCAGATCGGCGTGTTCGCGCACTTCCAGGGCGGAGCCCGGTTCCAGGACGACCGGGTGCTCCTGTCCGACACGCCTGAAGCGGACATCACCTTCCAGCCGTTCCCGGAGGTCTTCGTCGAAGACCGCACGGTGATCGTTCCGGCGGGAACGCCTCCGGGCGAGTACCGGCTCGGTCTCGGGCTGATCGACCGCCGCACCGACAAGCGGTGGCCGGTTCGAACCGACCTTCCGTCGAAGAAGGGAATGATCCACACTCCGTTCCGCGTCACCGTTCGATAGGAGCACACCATGAAGACACTGCACGTTTCGACCCTGGGCAATGATCGCTGGTCCGGTTCACTCTCGGCTCCGAACCGGAAGCGGACCGACGGCCCGCTGGCGACGATCGGGGCGGCCCAGCGGGCGGTGCGCCGGCTGAAGGGGCGCACGGGGCTGACGGAGCCCCTCTCCGTGTACGTGCACGGCGGCACCTACACGCTGGACCGGCCGCTGGTCTTCGACCACCGCGACGGCGGCACGCCATCGCACCGGCTCAAGGATCCGAAGAATCCGTGGGCCGCCAGCGAGGCGCAGCCGGTCACGTACGCCGCGTGGAAGGATGAGGCGCCCGTCATCTCCGGCGGTCGCCGCATCGACGGCTGGCGCGAGGCTACCGTGAACGGCCGGCGCGTCTGGTCGGCGCGCATCCCGGACCTGAAGGCCGGCCGCTGGTATTTCCGCGAGCTCTGGGTCAACGGCCGGCGCGCGTTGAAGCCCGTTCGACCGCACAAGGGGTTCTATACCCTGGAGGCGCCACATGGTGAGCCCCTCAGCGGCTGGGGCTGGGCCGGCGGCCACAAGGCTTTCATCTGCGCAGAAGGCGATATCAGGCCGTGGTCGAACCTGACGGACGTCGAAGTGGTTGTGTACAACTACTGGATCGATTCGCGGATGCGCATCGCCGGCTTCGATCCGGCGAAACGGCTCGTGGAGCTCGACCGCCACTCGCAGACGCACCTGCGCGCGGAGTGGGGCAAGGGCGGAGCCTGCTATCGGGTCGAAGGCGCGCTCGAACACCTCGAGCGACCGGGCGAGTGGTGCATGGACCGCCGCGCGGGCCGCGTCTATTACCGGCCGCGAGCCGGCGAACGGATCGGCAGGATCGAGGCCATCGCGCCGGCGCTGACGGAGATTCTCCGCATCGAAGGTGCGGACGCGGAGAAGAAGGCGGTCGAGCTCCTGCGCTTCGAGGGGCTGACGTTCGCGCACTGCGAGTGGGCGGCGCCGGCGACCTACGCGGCGTCGAACCAGGCCGCCAACGCGGTGACCGGAGCGGTGGTCCTGAAGAACGCGCGGCAGGTGTCGTTCACGCGGTGCGCCGTGACGCACGTGGGGAACTACGGGATCGAGTGCGCGACGGGCTGCTACGACGTCGCGATCCGCGGCTGCTCCATCACGGACCTGGCGGCGGGCGGCGTGAAGGTGTGGCACGGCAACTCGCGGATCACGATCGCGGACAACGAGCTCGCGCACGGCGGCCGGATCCACGGGCAGGCGTGCGGGATCCTCGTCGGGCAGTCGAGCGGCGTGGTCATCGTCCACAATCACATCCACGATTTCCACTACACGGGCATCTCGCTCGGCTGGCGCTGGGGCTACGCGGAGGGGAAGTGCTACGGGAACGTGGTCGAGTACAACCACGTCCACGACCTCGGCCACGGACTGCTGTCCGACATGGGCGGCATCTACACGCTCGGCCCGCAGCCCGGCACGCGCATCCGGTTCAACAGCTTCCACGATGTGGACAGCCGCACGTACGGCGGCTGGGGCATCTACACCGACGAGGGCTCGACGGACATCCTCATCGAGAACAACATCGCCTACAACACGAAGTGCGGCGGCTTCCACCAGCACTACGGGTTGGAAAACATCGTCCGGAACAACATCTTCGCGTGGAGCCGCGAGAACCAGCTCGCGCGCTCGCGGCTGGAGCCGCACAGCAGCTTCACGTTCGAACGGAACATCGTGCTGATCGGCGAGGGCCTGTTCTGGAAGGGCAACTGGAAAGAAGCGCACGCCGTGCTGCGGAGCAACCTCTATTGGGACACGCGCTTCCGGGGCAAGCGCCCAAGCCGGCGCGCGCTCGTCATTGCCGGCGAAGGCGACGGCCGCGTGCGCCTCGCCGACTGGCAGGACCGGCTGGGCCTGGACGCGGGCAGCCTCGTGGCCGACCCGGGCTTCGTCGATGCAAAGAAGGCCGACTTCCGCCTCCGCAAGGGCTCCCCGGCGTCACGCATCGGATTCATCCCGATCGACCTCACCGGCATCGGCCCGCGGCCCGAATGGCAGCGTTGATTGAGGCGATGCGCACGTGACAGAGCCCACCCAGCCGAAGAAGACGATCTTCCCACCACGGCTGTCGATGGACGAGTACGTCGACTTCATCGAAGCGTCGATCCGCACCACGGACCCGATTCTCGCGGCACGCCAGAAAGATCTGGAGGAGCAGATCACGGAGCGCTTTCGTCTGCCCGAGGACTGGCCGGAAGTCAGTCGACAACCGCCTCCGCCGTCCCGCTGAGGGCCGACAGGGATCTCGCCTGCCCGGCGTCATGGTGGCGAGCCAGCCATGCACACCGGAGATTCGCCCCAGTTCACTTCGATACTTCATTCGTGACGCTGGCCCCTGCCGATGGTCGCTGAGGGTTATCGGCCACATCTTCTTCCCTGTTCCGGATGGGCAGCTCCTGGGTGTGATTCGTTCCGCCCTGCGCACCCAATGTCGTCAGGAATGGTATCGCGTTCGTGTTCCACACCCGCGCCCAATCCAAGGGCGTCCAGCCGCGTGCATCCGTCCCATTGATCTCGCTCCCCGCGCCCAGCATGACCTCGATCACAGCGGGAGGGGAGTCCATGAGAACAGCGCGATGAATTGCTGATCCCATCGGGAGTTGAATCCGAGCATTCACGTCGGCACCCTCTGAAAGGAGGAGCCGCACTACAGATGCGTTCTTCGATATGAGTGCCTCATGTAGCACGGCTGCCCCTTTGTCATTACCGCACTCTACGGAGCCACGCAGGTCGATGATCTTGCCAAGAAGCTGCAACCTGCCGTGCCGTGCGGCAAGGAGAAACGGCGTATGCCAGTGACCTTTGCACGTGGGGCAACCCACCAGCGTCGAGTAGACACTGAGGGCAAAGGGCACACGCGCGATAGCGCGTGGCAGCGTCCAATCCAGATCATACAGCGGCGAATGATGCAGGCGGACGACCCGCTTGATCGTCTTCTCGTCGTTTCCGTCCTCAATCATGCGTTGTGTCCCGCAATACACAGCGAACTGGCCGAAGATGAATGTGGCCGGCAACACAATGGAGACAAACAGTGCGATTGCGATAGCAAGCGCACTGAGTCCCAAGACTCGTGAAGCGGGCTTGCTGGAAGATGGCTGTCTGGTGCGGCGCTTGGTCACCAACCAAAGCGCAGCGAGTGTGGCTAGAGCTATCCACCACGCCAGATAGGTTGGCACCCGTGTTGGGCAGGATGAACCTACGCCGATCCCATCAACCCGGAAGGTGCTTTCGCCAATGATGAACCACGCGAGCCAGGCACCCGGAAGCAGAGAGAGGCTTGCCGTCAATAGGCGACTAGCGGGAGCGATGATGAACGCAATCAGTATCCATGCCATGGCGCACGCCATGGCAACACTCACATCGAACCAGAAGGGCTCCCAATACCAGTATTCGAGTGCGCAACTGCGGGATGCAAAGTCCTTGAACCATGCGCAACCGAAGGGCAATACGATGAGCATCACCAGAAGCGCAGTCGGCAGGAATAGCAGTCTTGCCCAGAACATGGGGCGTATGGGATTCATATCCTTCAGCAGAACGCCGAGGTGCACCAGACGTTGGCCCGCCGCGGGTCAACGGTATGGTGGCACCTCTTGTTGGCATTCCGATCTCCGGTTTCGACGCTCCCGCCACTTCTGTAGCACCACCACAATCGTAAAGACGACCAGGCCAATGAACCCAGTGGGAAATGTCAGGAGGCTGAACCACCCCATCATGCCCATTGCGTACAACAGTCCGCCAACGTCGCACCCAAGAACAAGACACGGCTTGGGATTGCTTTCGTCCAAAACAACGCCAAAACATACGAAACCCACCGCGCCAGTCAATAGAGCCACACAAACCGGCCACAATGTCCACGCAGCGATGACGCTGTAGCCGATTGCGATTGTCCTGCTTCTCATCCAGAATCCCTTTGCCAAGCTCTGCCGTTCAGCCTGAGTTGCGCGAGCGGCGATAGGCACCCACTGCGGCCAGCGTCAGCATTGAGGCTGCCGCACGGACACCAGACTCCAGTTCTTTCG
>CAYSLU010000066.1:0-5820 GCA_964431965.1 uncultured Verrucomicrobiota bacterium | reverse complement strand
CGTGTCATTCATCGTCGTCTTGCCACGGGCCGACCTTTGGTGACTCCCTACTTCCCCCTGTACGGTTGACGTGGAACGAACTCGCCGGTCACCCCGGCCTGGAACGTCTCCATGGCAAGGTTCATCTTCACATGGTATCCGCCCCGTGCCGACGGCATGACCTGAGCGCTCAGAGGTGGGAGAGGGCGATTGCCTTTGTGCCATGTGTCGAAGTCCTCGTAAGTCACGCCAACGGGCACCATGCCCTTCACTCCATCCCGGAAGGCGAAGTAGAAATACCCGTTGGTAGACACGTCCGGAATGTACAAGTTGAAGTGAAGTTGGGCCGGTCGTTGCTCCCAGATCCATATGCCGGACGTCGATCTATGTTCGATGCGGATCACTCCGTTGCTGTCGGCATGATTCAACTGCATCCGCGCGACGTCTTCTCTCTTGCTGATCACCTCACTAATCGCCAGGCTGGGCGACGCTATCGTCCTTCCGGCGCCGGTCGAACTCCATGTCACATCAATCTCATGCCAGTAGACCCCCGTGCCGCATCCAACACAAATGAGGCTCGTGTGTAGGACAAACAGCATCAATGTCATGCTGTTCATATCGAATCTCGGGCTGCATTCATCAACTTTGCCTGCGCGCATCGTGCACCTTCTGGTCGGCTGTTCTCTCATTCAGCGCCCCTTGCCCGCATCGGGTTGATATGGAACGAGTTCAGCGGCTGCCGCAGCACGGAGACTCCTGATTGGAAGGGCCATCTTCACGTGATATCCGCCGCTCGTCGAAGGCATGACCTCTGCGCTCAAAGCCGGAAGTGGACGGCTCCCTTTGTACCAGGTGTCAAACTCTTTGTAATTGCTGCGGACGGTGACCGTCCCTCGCCTGAGGCCGCGCCACGGTAACCTGCTAGCCTCGTCGAGAGAGAAGTAGAAGTAGCCGTTGGTGGACACGTCTGGGATGAAGAGGTCGAATGAATGGTAGGCGGGGCGCTGTTGCCAAACCCACGAACTCTGCGTTGAGCGATGAGTGATACGGATGACGCCGTTGCTGTCGGCAGAATGCATCTGAATCTCGTCGGCGGCTTCTTTCCGGAGGCCCTCCTCACATATCCCTGTTTTGAACGTTGTCACAGGGTGCCCGCCCGGTTCTGAGAGAACTGTCAGATCGATCTCGTGCCAGTAGACCCCCGTGCCACACCCCGTGCAGACCATCAGGCTCGCAAGCGATGTCGCCAGTCGCCAGTTCATGCTGATCATCTCCTGAACTCCCTTCCGCCAACAGCCGGTGCAGGACTGCCGGTACAGTCAGCCCGAATCGGATTGTGGCTCACCGGTTCGGCGTAGAACCCCAATCAAGGCACCCACAACAAATCCAACCGGAAACGTCACGATCCCGACAATCGCAACACTGCCGGCGCTGGCGTCCTCCGGGTGCAGTAGTGCGGATGAAACGCCAATCGTGAACGCCATGATCAGCCCCACAACTGCACCCGCAATCCCACCGCGAAGCAACCCCTGCCGGCGATTCTTCGCACGAACAAACCAACGAAAGGAGAAGACCCCTGCCACGATCAGTAGGAGTACGTCAACAACGGTCCCAAAAAGATCACCAGGGTCCACGTTCTATTCTCCCCGCAATGCGCCCCACATCCTGATTCCGATTAGCGGGCGGATCGCTCCGCTCAGACCGTAACACCCTCTGCTTACCATTTCCCAGTCTGGCGCCAAACTACAACCCCTGGCACAACTGAACGAGAAAGATGAGGAAGAAGACACCGGCACAGCATGAGCCTGCGAGCGCAGCCGCGCGCAACGTCTTCTTCCAGTAGATGCCTACACAACCTCCCACACTGCCGCCACACACACCACAGAGAACTACAGCCAGGAAGATGAGCACGTACAGAATCCCGTTCCCTGCCGAGTACTTGCCTGTGCCCCCGTCCATTGCATAGAACACGGCCGCAGCGGCCGCACCCAAGGCCACCGTTGCAGCACATCCTGTGACAGCCCCGAGCGCCGTCCCGCCGACTATCTGGATGAACCGTCTCATCTTCTCCGTGCCAACTACTGCATTCCCGCAGCTGACTCCGCAAGTGCCGCGCTGCCGCCGCAACAACAGACCGGAGCCAGAGTGATCCAGACTGCTCGGTTGGAGCGTATTACGGAGGGAACCCGGAGGCAATGCTGAGGGAATCCATCGCAGAGCCCATGCATGGCGATCTCGCGGAGGCTCGCGAGCCCGAGTGCGAGCGGGCTGGACACGCGCCGCTCTGGCGCTGCCCTCGCCCGGAGGTCAAGGGCCACCTTCCTGAACACGGTGTCGCGTCCGGCAGACGCGACCTACCCCGGATGCGGACCGCGCCTCGCCCTGCCCTCCTGACCTCTGACTGCCGGCTTCCATCCCTTCCACTCCACGTTTAGCCCCGCGAAGCGTTTGGCCATGACGCGCAGCGCCTGCCGGTTGTTGTCGATCAGGGTGCACTTCCGGCCGAGGGCGAGAGCCGACTCGCCGAACGAGCCGCTGCCGGCGAAGAAATCCAGCAACCGGTCGCCCGGCCGCGAATGGACCTTTACGATCCGGTCGAGGATGCCGCGGGGCTTCTGGGTCGGATATCCCGTCTTCTCGCGCCCGCTGGGCGAGACGATCGTGTGCCACCACGTGTCGGTCGGCGTCTTGCCCCTGGCTGCTTTCTCCGGACCGACAAGATCCGGCGCCATGTACGGGATGCGATCGCACTCCTCGACATGGAACTGGTAGTCCCGCGGGTTCCTGGCGTACCAGAGGATCGTGTCGTGCTTGGCTGGCCACTTCGTCCTGGACCGGGCGCCGTAGTCGTAGGCCCAGATGATCTCGTTCAGGAAGGACTCACGCCCGAAGATCGAGTCGAGCAGCACCTTGCAATAGTGCGCTTCGCGATAGTCGATGTGAAAGAACAGGCTGCCGTTGCTCGTGAGAGTCCGGCGCGCCTCGACCAGGCGCGGTTCCAGAAAACCCAGGTAGTCGCCAAAGAAGTCCGCGTATGCCTTCGTGCCGAGCGTCACGGTCCGGTAGCGCTTCCCTTGAAACCCCGTCCGGTCGCCGTTCTCATCCCGGGTCGTGGACAGCTGAGTCCGGCTCTGCACCTTGCCCGTGTTGAACGGTGGGTCGATGTAGATCAGATCCGCCGATCCGGAGGGCAGCCCCCGCAAGATCGGCAGATTGTCACCGAGATAGACCGTAAGATCCGACATATCCGTGCCCTTTTCGCCCGGCGGTTGGTCGAACAGATCCTCGCACACACGTCCAGCCCGAGCACAGGGAGCCTACGACGCCCGAAAGGGACAGGACAGCAGAATATGTCGGTCGTCCGTGGTCCGTAGTCTGTAGTCTGTAATCCATAGTCCACGGTCTCCGCGTCCGGTCAGGTCTTCCCCCTTGCACCTTGATCCACCGGTATCCCCCGCATATACTCGCCGACAATCGAACTGGTGAAAGGCGGACCATGAAAGCAAACGGCCTCAGCCGTCCCGGCGGCGTCTTGTCCGAGACTGAAGTGCGCTCCCTGTGCGCGTCCACGATCGCGGGGTGGGCGGCGGACGGACGCAAGCTGCTGCTGGTCATTCCCGACCACACGCGCAGCTGCCCGATGGACATGCTCTTCCGGGTGCTCTACGACCTGCTGGCGCCCCGCGTCTCGCAGTTCGACGTGCTGGTCGCCCTGGGCACCCATCCGCCCATGACGGAGGCGCAGATCTACGAGCGCGTCGGCATCACCGCCGCGGAGCACCGGACCCGCTATCCGAAGGCCCAGTTCCACAACCACATGTGGAAGGATCCGGATGCCCTGATCGAGGTCGGCCGCCTGTCGCGCCAGGAGATCAGCGACATCACGGGCGGGCTGTTCGAGATGGATGTGTCCATCACGTGCAATCGGATGGCCGTGACGCACGACCTGATCTTGATCTGCGGCCCGGTCTTCCCGCACGAGGTGGTCGGGTTCTCGGGCGGCAACAAGTACCTGTTCCCCGGCATCGCGGGCCAGGAGATCATCGACTTCTTCCACTGGCTCGGCGCCATCATCACGAACCCGGTCATCATCGGCAACAAGTGGACGCCAGTGCGCAAAGTCGTGGACCGCGCCGCCGCGCTGCTGCCGGTGGAACGCAAGGCCGTCTGCATGGTGGTCCAGGGCTCGGGCCTGTCGGGCCTCTTCGTCGGGAGCTCGGAAGACGCGTGGAGCGCCGCCGCGGACGCCTCCCGAGACGTCCACATCGAGTACAAGCCGAAGCCGTTCCACACGGTGCTGTCGTGCGCGCCGAAGATGTACGACGACCTCTGGACCGGCGGCAAGTGCATGTACAAGATCGAGCCCGTGGTGGCCGACGGCGGGCGCGTGATCATCTACGCCCCGCACATCACGGAGGTCTCCTCGGTGCACGGCCGCATCCTGCACGAGATCGGCTACCACACACGCGATTTCTTCGTCAAGCAGTGGGACCGTTACCGGCACTATCCGTGGGGCGTCGTCGCCCACTCGACGCACGTGAAGGGGATCGGATCCTTCGAGAGCGGCGTCGAGAAGCCGCGCGTCGAGGTGGTGCTGGCCACGGGCATCCCGGAGGCGGACTGCCGGCAGGTGAACCTCGGCTACATGGATTACCGAACGATCGACAAGGCCGCGTACGAGGGCCGCGAAGCCGAGGGCGTCCTGTGCGTCCCGAAGGCCGGCGAGATTCTCTACCGGTGGACCGACGCGCCGCCGGAGTTGGGCGGCAGGGCGAAGCGATAGCAGAAAGGCGCACGAATATGACGGTTCCGTTCAAGGTCGATCTCTCGGGCAAGACGGTGGCCATCACCGGCGGCGGCGGCGTGCTGTGCGGCACGATGGCGACGGCGCTGGCGGAGTGCGGGGCGCGGGTCGCGATCCTCGACCTTCGCAAGGAGGCGGCCGACGCCGTGGCCGTAAAAATTGAGAAGGGCCGGGGCCGCGCGATCGGCGTAGCCTGCAACGTGCTCGAGCGCGCCAGCATCGAGGCCGCCAACGCGGTCATCGAGGAAAAGTTCGGTCCCGTCGACATCCTCATCAACGGGGCCGGCGGCAACCACCCAAAGGGTACGACGAGCAAGGAATACCTATTCCCCGAGGACCTGGTCGAGAAGACGGAGGGCGTTACGACCTTCTTCGACCTCGACCCTAAGGGCATCGAGTTCGTGTTCGGCCTGAACTTCCTCGGCACGCTCATACCAACCCAGGTTTTCGCGCGGGGGATGGCGAGCCGCAAGCATGGCTGCATCATCAACATCTCCTCCATGAACTCGCTGCGGCCGCTCACCAAGATCCCGGCCTACAGCGCGGCCAAGGCGGCCGTGAGCAACTTCACACAGTGGCTGGCGGTTCACATGTCCAAGGTGGGCATCCGCGTCAATGCGATCGCCCCGGGGTTCTTCCTGACGGATCAGAACCGCTCGCTGCTCACGAATCCGGACGGATCGCTGACCCCCCGCGCGACCACGATCATGCGGCAGACTCCGATGGGCCGGTTCGGGGAGGCCGAGGATCTGACCGGCACGCTGCTTTGGCTCGTGTCGGACGAGGCCGCGGGCTTCGTGACGGGGACCGTCATCCCGGTGGACGGCGGATTCTCGTCGTTCAGCGGCGTGTAGCGGAACGGCGGCGGTTGGGGCTCACGGATAACGGATAGCGGGCGACGGGTCGGCGCGTGAACGCGCAAGGAGCGAATACCATGCAGAATGCAGACATCGGACTGGTCGGCTTGGCGGTGATGGGCGAGAACCTGATCCTGAACATGGAAAGCAAGGGCTTCACGGTCGCCTGCTACAACCGCA
>CAYSLU010000065.1:20922-31169 GCA_964431965.1 uncultured Verrucomicrobiota bacterium | reverse complement strand
GCCGCGCTCGAGCGCGCGGCTGTGCCCGTGTCGCCGGACGTCGTCGTAGACACGGCTGGTGGCGAATGCACGTGCGTCATCGCCGATGCCGGGTGATCGCGTGTTCCCACGGACGGCCCGCGTCGGCTCCAGGCGCATTTGCAGTTGCCCTCGGGCCGCGTGGCGCGGAGAATAGCGCGGTCAAGGCGGGCCCGGCGCCCGCGAATGCATGGTGATCCTGGGCCGGTCTATCCGGCCCTTCGCAGGACAGGGGAGACTCATGGAGCCGCTGAAGAAGTCTGACTATCCCGGCCCGAAGGGGCCGGTCGTGCTGGTGATCATGGACGGGGTGGGGATCGGCCAGTACCCGGAGGGCGATGCCGTCCGGACGGCGATCAAGCCGAATCTCGACTGGCTCAAGGCCCATGCGCTGTACAGCCAGCTCCGCGCCCACGGAACGGCTGTCGGTCTGCCGAGCGACGAGGACATGGGCAACAGCGAGGTCGGCCATAACGCGATCGGCTGCGGACGCGTCTACGAGCAGGGCGCCAAGCTCGTAAACAAGGCCATCGCCGAGCGGTCCCTGTTCAACGGCGAAGCCTGGCGGAACATGGTCGGGAACTGCCTGAAGAACCGCTCGACCCTTCACTTCATCGGTCTCTTCTCCGACGGCTACGTCCACAGCCACATCGACCACCTGAAGGCCATGCTGGAGGAAGCCGCTGCCGTCGGCGTGCAGACGGCGCGCGTCCACATCCTGCTCGACGGCCGCGATGTGGGGGAGACCAGCGCGCTCGACTACGTCGATCCGTTCGAGGCGTTCCTGAAGCAGCTCAACGCCGGGCGGCGGGTGGACTACCGCATCGCCTCGGGCGGCGGCCGCATGTTCATCACCATGGACCGCTACAATGCGAACTGGGAAATCGTTCGTCGCGGCTGGGATACGCACGTGCGGGGCGCGGGCCGGACGTTCGCCACGGCCCGCGACGCGATCGAGACCTTCCGCCGCGAGAAGCCGGGCGTCATCGATCAGGATCTGCCCGCGTTCGTCATTGCGGACGGCGGGAAGCCGATCGGCCCGGTGGTCGACGGCGACAGCGTGATCGTCTTCAACTTCCGCGGCGACCGAGCGATCGAGATCAGCCGCGCGTTCGAGGAGGAGGACTTCAGCGAGTTCGATCGGGGGCCGCGCCCGCGCGTGCAGTACGCCGGCATGATGCGGTACGACGGCGACCTGATGATCCCGAAGCAGTTCCTCGTGGAGCCGCCGAGCATCGACCGCACGGTGGGCGAGTACCTCTCCCTCAGCGGCGTCAGCCAGCTCGCGATCAGCGAGACCCAGAAATTCGGCCACGTGACCTACTTCTTCAACGGCAACCGATCCGGCAAGTTCGACGAGCGGCTCGAGGAGTACATCAACATCCCGTCCGACATCCTCCCCTTCGAGCAGCGTCCGTGGATGAAATGCGCGGAAATCACCGACCGCGTGGCGGCCGCGATCCGGGGGAACACGCACCGGTTCATGCGCCTCAACTACCCGAACGGCGACATGGTGGGACACACGGGCGTGTACGCCGCGGCGCAGATTGCCGTCGAGACGGTCGACCTGTGCCTGGGCCGCCTGATGGAGGCCGCTCGCGAGGCCGGGGCCATCCTCGTGATCTCGGCCGACCACGGCAATGCGGACGACATGTACGAGCACGAGAAGGACGGCAAGGTCCGGGCTGACAAGGCCAGCGGGCGGATCAAGGTGAAGACCAGTCATTCGCTGAACCCCGTCCCGCTCTTCGTCTACGATCCCGCCGGCACGGCGCCCCTCGCGCTGTCGGGCAAGGGCGGCCTCGGGATCAGCAGCCTGGCGGCCACGTGCCTCACGCTGCTCGGGTTTGTTCCGCCGGCCGACTACGACCCGAGCGCCATCGACGTCCGATAGGGGACTCCCTGCGCCCATGAGCACGGCTGGCCAGGCGAGCGCGACCCCCGGTGCGACGTTCCGTTGCAGGCGCTGCGGGAACTGCTGCCGGTGGGCCGGATGGGTATTCATCGAAGACGATGAGGCGGACGCCATTGCGGCCCATCTGGGACTCGATCCGCGCGAGTTCGCTGACCGGTATTCGCGGCTCGCCCCGGATCGGCGGCGACTCGGGCTGACCGAGCGGGCTGACGGCGCGTGCGTGTTTCTGGAGGGTGGCGACCGCTGCACCATCCAGGCCGTGAAGCCGCGGCAATGCCGGAGCTTTCCGGTTCAGTGGAATGTCAAGGAGTTCAGTTCGCTATGTCGGGCTCAGACTACCTGAAGACCACGTCCCCGTGCAAAGTGAGCGCCGCGGACGTGCTGCACGTGCTGCACCAGCCGGGCTATACGCCCATGAACCAGGGCGAGATAGCCGTTGCGCTCAAGCTCCGGGGCAAGGGGCGCAAGATGATCGCCAAGGTCCTGCACCGGATGGTCATGGACGGCCAGATCGTCGTTATCCGTACGAATCGCTATTCGCTCGGCGAACCGGCCGACCTCGCGACCGGCCGGCTGGAGATCTCGCGCTCGGGAGACGGCTTCCTGGTGACCGAGAAGGGCCGCTCCGATGTGGTCATCCCGAAGGCGAACATGGGGACGGCGCTGCCGGGCGATCAGGTTACGGTCCGCCTGGAGCCGCGCGCCCCGGGGCGCGGTACGGCCTCCGCCGCGGCCTTTCGGCCCGGCAAGGTCATCCGCGTGCTGGAGCGCGGCAAGCGCGTGATCGTCGGCACGCTCAAGACGACCGAGCGCTTCTACTACGTCGTGCCTCTGGACCCGGCCTACGACCATGACTTCTACGTTTCCGACCCCGGCCGTGCGAAGGTCGACGATCGGGTCGTGATCCAGTTCTCGGCGTGGGAGAACCGCCACGTGAACCCCGAGGCCGAGATCATCGACGTGATCGGCCCGGCGGAGAATCCGTCCCTCGACACCATTGCCACCCTTCGCCACTACGGGCTGCCCGAATCGTTTCCTCCCGAGGTCTTGCGTGACGTGGAGGAGGCGGCCGCGCGCATGGACCGGCCCGGCGAGCGGCTCGATCTGCGCGACCCGTTCATCATCACCATCGACCCGGCCACGGCGAAGGACTTCGACGATGCGCTGTCGCTGCGCTTTGACCCGGAGGGACGGCGCGTCCTCGGCGTGCACATTGCCGACGTGTCGCACTTCGTGCCCCGCGGCTCGCCGACCGACCGCGAGGCCCAGTCGCGCGGCAACAGCGTGTACCTGCCGGACAAGGTGATTCCGATGCTTCCGGAGCAGCTGTCGAACGGCCTGTGCAGCCTGAAGCCGGGACAGGACCGGCTTACGTTCTCGGTGTTCATCACGTTCGACGCGCACGCGAACCCCGTTGGCGCCGAGTTCGCGCGCAGCGTCATCCGCTCCGGCCTGAGGCTGACCTACGAGCAGGCGATGGCGGCCCTGTCGGCCGAAGGGGATGCGCTCCCGCCGGAGTCGCCCGTCAGTCCGGACGCCCTGGTCTTGCTCCGCCGCCTCAACGAGCTGGCGCAGCAGCTCCGGCAGCGGCGGTTTGCGCAGCATGCGCTCAACATCGACATGCCGGAGTGCGATGTCGTGCTGGGCCCGGACGGGATGATATCGGACGTCCGGGTGGTGCCGAACGACATCTCGCACCAGCTCGTGGAGGAGTGCATGGTAGCGGCGAACGAGGCCGTGGACCACCACCTGAGCGACCGCGGCCTGCAGATCCTGCACCGCGTGCACGAGCCGCCGTCGCCCGAGCGGATTGCCGACCTCACCGCCGCCCTGGCGCGGCTCGGGTACACCCCCGGCGACCTTCGCCAGCGGAAGCAGCTGGCGGGATTCCTCGCGGCGACGCGGTCCGACCCCATGGCGCACCACATTCACTCCGCCGTGCTGCGCAGCCTCAAGCGCGCGGTCTACTCGCCGCTGCCGAAGGGGCACTTCGGCCTGGCGAAGCGCTACTACGCGCACTTCACGTCGCCGATCCGCCGGTATCCGGACCTGGTCGTCCACCGCATCCTGGCGACGGCGCTGGCCGGCGGGGCGAATCCGTACGCGGCGGAGGATCTGGCGGTGCTCGGCACGCACTGCTCGTGGACCGAGCAGGTGGCCGACGAGGCCGAGCGGTTCCTGGTGGAGATCAAGAAGTACCGGTTCCTCGAGCAGCAGCTGGCGGATGGGAAGCTCGTCGTGTACGACGCGGTGGCGGTGAACGTCCGGAACTTCGGGATGTTCGTGGAGCTGATCGACCTGCAGGTTCAGGGGCTCGTGCACGTATCCGCCATCTCGAGCGAGTTCGTGCACTTCGATTCCGTTCGGGAGGTGCTGCGCGCCGGAAACCGGACCTATCAGGTCGGGACGCCGGTGCGCGTCCGGGTGAGCCGGGTGGACTTCGACAAGCGTCGGATCGATTTCGCCCTCGCGGAGCGGGCGGATCGACCCGGCGAGGCCCGGCGGCCGGAGCCCCGCCCCGCGCCGGCGCCGTCCGTTCATCGGTCGCGCCATGGAGCAGACCGGCGGAGGACCGCCGGCTCCAAACGCCGATCCGGTCCGCGCGGCTGAAGCAGTCATGTTGAATCCCGTCAACCCCGTCAAGGAGCCGGTCTCACCAAGTCCGAGTCAGCATGTGACCGGAAACCGCCGTCTTTCTTGACACAGACCGGGGTTACGGGCATTTTATCGGCCGTCGATCAACCGAACAGGAGAACTGCCATGGGGATGCGGGAACAAACGAAGCCGGTTCGCCGGCCGAAGAAGGCCGGAGCCGCGCGGCGCCGCCGTCAGAAGAACCAGAGCAAGCGCTTGGTCGCGCTCGGGGTTTCGGAAGCCAAGGTCGGGAAGATGAACACGAAGCAGATTCGGACTCTGCTCAAGCGGCCGGCCCTCGTTAAGAAGGCGTAGCCGCCCGCGTTCGAACCAGGACCCATTCCGCTCCTCCGTAATCCCGGGCTCGCCGATGGCGGCGGCCCTCGTTCGACGGGCGTGGCGGGATGGGTCTTTTCCTTTTCGCGAGGCCCGGAGGGAGGAGGAGTCTCCCGTGAAGGTTCTGTGCGTGCTGAATCCGCGCTCCGCCGACGGGGCCGCCATGCAGCGCTGGCCGCTGGTGGCGGGACTGCTCGGCGAGTTCGGCATCGAGCACGACCTGGTCGCGACGCCCAATGCCCCGCTCGGCGACGAAGTCGTGGCGCGTCTCAAGGCCGCGCCGCCGGGCGCGTACGATGCCATCGCCGGGATCGGCGGCGACGGGACGCACTCGGCGATCCTCAACGCCCTGATGCACCATGCCGATGCCGACCCCACCCGCCCCCTGCCTCCGTACGCGTTCATTCCGCTCGGGACCGGGAACGACCTTGCGAAGTCGTTTGGACTGAATGCGCGCGAGGTGTTCCTCGCATCCGACTTGCGCCGGGCCGTGGCGACCATCCGCTACGGGGCCGATCTCCGCCTGGACCTCGGAACGCTGAACGGCACCTACTTCGCCGACGCGGTCACCATCGGCGTCGACTCCCGCATCCTGCACGAGCGCAACGTCCGGCGCGCGAGCATGGCGCGCAGCCGCCTGCTGCGGTGGATGATGCGCGGGCGCACGCTGTACGCGTGGTGCCTGGGGCCGATCTTCTGGAGCCATCCCTCCCTCCGCGCCCGGGTCGAGGTGGACGGCCGCGACTGGTACGAGGGCCCCATCCTGAACCTCGTGGTGAACAACACGCGGATCTACGCCGGCGGGTTCGATTTCTCGGCCCACGCGTACGCGAACGACGGCCTCCTGGACGTGGTGCTGTTCACCGGTCGCACGGACTACCTGAGCCGGTACCTGCTGGCGCTGCGCCACAACCCGGAGCGGATCCGCGACCTGTCGGAGCGCCTGAGCCGCGTGGCCAACCACATTCAGGGGCGCGTCATCCGGCTTGAGCTGGCAAACCCCGAGGCGGCCCAGCTCGACGGCGAGGAGCTCCCGGCCGCAAGCCGCTTCGACATCGGCATCCGCCCGGGCGCCATCTGGATCAAGACCCCCGTCGGGCCGTCGTAGGGCTCGGCTCAGTTCCTATTCGTAATCCTGCTCCTAATCATAATCTCCCGTCTCCGTCCGGAACCAGTTACGAGTAAGATCAGGCTCACGATCAGGATGACGCGAGGCGGAGGGGCCTGGGTGCGGGTGCACACGGTGGTTTGGACGGCCGCAATCCCTTGCGTCCGATCGGCTCGCGTGGGCGATCCGGCGCCGGTTTCTATGCACCCACCAGAACGCGGCTCATGCGCCGCTACTACGAACGACACCCGGCGCGGAGATTCGCTGGATCACGGAGTCCACGCGATGGAATGGCCGCCGTCAGGGTCGTGACGGCGGCCACGCCAGGATCCAGAGTGCTCTCAGGAGCAGACCACGGAGACCGAGCGCCGGATCAAGGACAGTACGGCCACTCCCAAGCCCAGCAGAATGGAGGTCTGTCCACCATCCGGCACCCCATGCGTGATCGGGTCGCCGGTCAGGTAGAAGGCCTGATGCAAACCGCCTGCATAGCTCTCGTTATGGAACTGACTCACCTGTCCATAGCCCGCCCCAGTCGTGGTCCAGTACGAGAAGATCTCGGTCTGACTGTGCGGAACCTGAAGCCCCAGCCAATAGGTGGTCCCCGCCGTGAGGTTGATCGGTGCTTGCAGGTTGAGCGAATACTCGTACATGTTGTAGGAGCTGCCCCAAACGCCGAGCGGCGTCTTCGTGATACTCTGCCCGAAGCCTGACGCGAACGCCACGGCACTGGGACTGCCCCCGCCATCGGCATGCAGGAAATATGACACCGTGCCATCCCACACGCCGCGCGGATCCTCAAAAGCCCAGAAGTGGATGTCGGTCAGACTGGCGTCCTGAGCCAGGACAAAATCCTCCGCCAGGTAGTTCCCGCTGCCCGGGTAGTTGAATGTCAGGCCGTCCACGAAATTGGGCGCGCCATTGTCATAGATGATGTTTGCCGACGCCCCAGAAGCGATCAGTGCCGCCAACGCGAAAGCCGCCAACTTGGTGATCATGCCATCGACCTTTCTTCAGTCCAGACCCCCGTCGTTTCGTATGCGACTGAAGAAGTAGCATTTGCTGTGCCATCATGACACGGTGGCATCCTTGTGCCGCCAACATCCCTGCCAGGAGCGGGTTGCATCGGTTCCGGAAACAGGGGCGCCGGGATGCCGGTTGATGGAATGTGTAAGCATTGCTGACGGTAAAGCCTCTCGCGAGGGCGGCGGACGAGCCGGGGAACGGGGCGGGCGTATTCGGGCCGCCTGCGCTCTGCTGGAGGGCCGCAATCCCTTGCGGCCGAACTAGCTGGAGTGACGATCCGGCGCCAAAGGATTGGCGCCCTCGTGCCCTCCAAGGATTGCGGAGCGAGGGGGGGACAGGCGTACAGTGATTGCAGATGGAGATGCGTATGAAGCTGACTGCAGTGTTTCAAAAAGGTTGCGGGCGGGTATGTCGGGTTCGTCGAGGAACTCCCCGGCGCCAACACGCAAGGCCGAACCTTGGCAGAAGTCCGCAAGAACTTGGCCGAGGCCGTTGAACTGGTGCTACCGCTCACGCATACAGCGGACCGAGCATCTCGCAGGCGCGGAAGTCGTCGCCGCCGAAGCGGTCCCACAGGGTCGGGCGGAAGATTTGCGCGCGGTCGACGTTGTGCATGTCCACCGGCACACGCAGCATGGCGTTGAGCGTGAGCATGTCAGCGCCGATGAGGCCGAACGAGTTGGCGTCGTGGTTCGGCCCGATGCGGGACATGTACTCGAACGAGGACATCCCGCGCGGCACCCAGAAGCTCTCCGGCCAGGTGGGGTCCGTCACCCTGCTGACATGATCCGCCACCTCGTCGGGCAGCGCGACAGTCTCGCCTTCGACCACCGAGCACGTGAGCAGGTCGCCGACGACGTTGTAGCGGTATGCGGTCATGGGGACTCCGCCGGGCGTCCGGTAGTGGCTCGACAGCCCGTCGCCCGGGAAATACTCCAGGCTTGCGGCCATGTACGTCGTGCCGGAGATGGCTGCGTCGATCAGCTGGCGCTGCAGGCGGCGGTCGGAGCGGATCGCCTCCGCAACCTCCTGGATCGACATCGTCTGCCCGCCGTCCACCAAGGCGGCCACATCGACCGCGTAGTCGAGGGAGCCGGCGCCGGAATTGCGCTTATCGATCAGGCCCTCGGGCGCGATGTGGCTGACGTCGCAGCCGGTGGCCTTGCGCAAGCTCTCGGCCGTCCAGTTGGTCCGGATGTCGGCGAAGAGCTGCGGCATGCCGGAGAGGAGGTTGGCGACGAGCATGCCGATCGCGTTCTTGCTGTCGTTCTCCGTCGCCACGATCATCGGGGCGCGGTAGCCGTTCCAGTCGAACGAGCTGCAGAGCAGCGACTCCGTCAGGTCGAAGTTCGGGTAGAGATCCGTCCACGCGCGCTGGCCCTGCGTGCCGGAGGCGATCGCGTTGTGGCCCTGGGCGTGCTCGACGTCGGCCTTGAAGCCGTACTTCCGGCCGAGCGCCGGATCGGCCAGCTTCGCGTTGCCGACCATGAGGTCGCGCACGATCATCGTCATCTTGATGCACTCGCGCAGCAGCTTGTCGGCGGGCAGGGGGCGGCGGCCCTTTCCGTAGCTGATCGAGAAGCGCTGCTTCATGAAGCGGAAGGCCCGCTCCAGTTCCTCGTGGTCGTAGAAGCCCCGCTCCATGCGGCCCTTGACGGCGACCATGTCGACCGACACCGTGCCCATGCCGAGGTAGTCGAGCATCAGGTTGCGGCGCACATCGGACCCGATGATGCCCATGGAGACGCTGCCGACGGAGAGGTAGTTCTTGCCGCGCATCTCGGCGACGGCGACGGCCGCGCGCGCGAACCGGACGAGGCGCTCGGCCACGTAGGGGGCGATTTCGCCGGCCTCGTCTTCGAGGTCCGGGTTGTAGATGGAGAAGATGGGGCGCTTCTTCTCGTCCATCGCGGCGGTGAACGCCTTCAGCCACACGGCGCCGGGGCGGTCCGTCTGGTTGAGCCCGTAGGCCGCCTGCTGCCACTCGCTGCTGCCGACGCCGGCGCAGGCGCTCATCAGTTCGTCGCTGTAGGCCCACGAGCGGCTGACCCAGATGTTGGCGCTGACGCCTTCGGTCGCGTAGTAGGCCTGCGCGAGGGCGCCGGTTCGGGCGCCGTAGACGATTTCGGGGGCGACGACGATCCGGGGGGCGGTCCCGTCCGGGAGGCGGACCTGGCGCGTCAGCAGGTCGCGCACGCGCTGGACCATGAGCCACGTGCCGGCGGCGTTCGACTCGTAGGCCCCGGTTCGGCCGTCCGCGACCGGCGTGACGGCGATCGTGGGGATGTGGCCGACCAGCGGGCGTCCGGACGGCGCGAAGCGGCGGGGCCGGGCGTTGCGGCGGGCGATGGTGGCGTCGGCGTTCTTCGAGATCATGGATTCTCCACTTCGATTGATGTCGCGGGCTTCCGGGCGGAGCGAATACCCCGGCGCGGAAGACCGTGAGAGATACTGTCAGCAACACCCCGCGTTGGCAACTCGGAAGGGGCTGGATCAGGCGGGCGGGATGACGGTCACCTGCATCCGGCTTTCCGGCTCGGGCGTGATGCGGATGATGCCCCGAAGCAGGCGGTGGAAGTTCTCGTCGAGCTCCTTCAGTTCGCTCGCGATATCCCGAAGCAGCATGACCTCGTCCACGGCCGCGATGTTGAGCATGGTCAGGATATTGGCCGACGACACTTCCATCAGGCGCGGGAGCTCGCCCGGGCGGGGTGGGGGGCGGGAGTCGCGCACGTACAGGATGTCCGGCTGGAGGTTGATCGCATGCTGGAAGCCCTCGTCGAAGGACGCAATGTCGGTCTCCATCTCGCTCTGCAGCACGAGGGAGCGGTCGTGGCGGAGCAGGTAGGACAGGGTTCGCTCGATCGTATAGATCACGCGGTCCTGCGTCCGGCAGACACGCTGGATAAGCGAGTAGCAGAAGGCGCTGTTGTGGTTGTTGCTGGGGCCGGTAACCAGGATGATGCCCGCCCCCCTGCCGGCTATCAGGGCGTCCAGCTTGGCGGTGGTTTCCTGGCTCGGCACCAGGGTGTCCAAGCTCGGGATCTCCATGGCGACTCGGCGCACGGTTACCACGTTGGTGCCCCGCTGGGTGAAGTAGCCGATCTTGAACCGGCCCAGATTCTGGAGCCCGAACGAGAACACGCCCGACCGCCCGGGCGCCGCCGATCCCAGCGAGGGCGTGTGGCTTCGGAACGTCGTCAGGGCCTC
>CAYSLU010000065.1:0-20822 GCA_964431965.1 uncultured Verrucomicrobiota bacterium | reverse complement strand
CGGGCGCCGCCGATCCCAGCGAGGGCGTGTGGCTTCGGAACGTCGTCAGGGCCTCGCGGATATCCTGGGGGGTCAGGATGACGTTGAGGACCACGTGCAGCCCCTTCTCCGAGCGATCGACCGGCGGTGCACTGGGCGCCAGGATGACCTCGCTGAACGGGGACGCTGTGCTGAGATACGTGAGAATCTGTGTGGCGTAGTTCACCGTTTGCACTCCATACCGCTGATTCTACTCATTATCGCTTATGTGCGGCCGAATGGCAAGGCGGCGGATTCGACGAGTTGGGCCAGCCGGTCCGCCGCATCCGGCGTGGCGCGGGCGCGGGCGGCGGCCGACATGGCGGCGCGGGCGGCGGGGTCGCCGGCGAGCGCGCGGATCCGGGCGGAAAGCCGGTCGGCGTCCAGGTCGCTCTGCTCCAGAACCCGGGCGGCGCCGGCTGCCTGGAGCGCCCGGGCGTTGGCCAGCTGGTGACCGTGGATGGCGGTGGGATAGGGGACGAGTATGGCCGGCAGGCCGTGCGCGGAGAGTTCCGCGCAGGTGGATGCACCGGAGCGGCTCACCGCCAGCTGGACCGCCCGGTATGCAGCGTCCATCTCGTGCAGGAAGCCGAAGGCGCGGTGGGGTACGCCGGCGGCGCGGTACCTCGAGGCCACTTCTTCCTGGTCGGCCTGTCCCGTGAGGTGGACGACTTGGATCGGCATGCCGTCCCGGTGGAGCCGGACGATCGACTCCGTGGCGCAGTCGTTCAGCGCGTGGGCTCCCTGGCTGCCGCCTACGACGAGCACCGTGAACCGCGCGGGATCCAGCGGCTCACCGGGGAGCGCCTGGTCATCCGGGGCCCGGATGGGCATGCCCGTGCAGACGATCGCGCCCGCCCCGTCCCGCGCCGAGCGGCGGCGCGGAAGGTGCGCGGCTGTCTCTGGAAACCCGGTGGCGACCTGCGCTGCGAATCGGGCCAGAAAGGCGATGGCGCGGCCCGGCACCACGTTCGCCTCGTGGAGCACGACCGGCACTCCGTGCCAGCGCGCCGCCAGCACGGGGCCGACCGACGCGTAGCTGCCCATGGCCAGGAGCACGTCGGGGCGATCCCTCGCCATGAGCCTTCGGCAGCCGAGGATCGCCCCCAGCAGGCGGAACGTGGCACCGGCTCCCGCGAGCGACAGCGTCGCCGGGAGGCCCTCGGCCCGGACGGTGATCACCCGGCCCGACCAGCCGGTCACGGACGCGCCCTCCACACCCTTCCCGGCAAGCCAGAGCGTGACCGCATGGCCGCGCGCCTGGAGCGCTCGGGCGGTAACCAGGCCGGGGAAGATGTGGCCGCCCGTCCCGCCGCAGGAAACGCCGATATTCAGGGGTTTGGCCATATCAGTACCGGGGAGGTCTTCTAGACGCAATCCCTTGCCAGTGCAACCCGAAAAACCGTAGTATCCGCGACGTTCCGTCGTTGCACGCTCAGGAGGTTCTGCGGATGGGAGCCGCTGTCGATATTCGGGATCTTTCCGTGGTCTTTCGGACCCGGCAGGGGTCGGTGACCGCACTGGACCGGCTGTCGCTGGCCGTCGAGGAGGGGCGCGTCTTCGGATTCCTCGGTCCGAACGGCGCCGGGAAGACGACCGCCATGCACGTGCTGCTCGGCTTTGTCGCCCCGACGTCGGGCGAGGCCCGGATCTTCGGCGTCGATGTCCGGGAGTCCATCGCGCGCGAGCGGATCGGCTATCTGCCGGAGCTGCCTGACACGTATCGGTTTCTCACGGGACGCGAGTTGCTGCGCGTCACCGGCCGCCTGTTCCGGATGAGCGGCCGGGCGCTGGACGCGCGCGTGGAGGCACTGCTCGCCGAGGTGGACCTGGCGGAGGCCGCGGACCGGCGAATCGGCACCTACTCGCGCGGGATGCTCCAGCGGATCGGGCTGGCGCAGGCGCTCGTGAACGACCCCGGGCTCGTGATCCTGGACGAGCCGACGAGCGGCATGGATCCCCTCGGCCGGATGCGCATCCGGCGCGTGATTGCCGGGCTGCGCGAGCGCGGAAAGACGGTGTTCTTCTCGTCGCATGAGCTGTCGGAAGTCGAGCTCGTTTGCGACGCGGTGGCGATCATCGCCCGGGGGCGGGTCGTGGCCAGCGGTCCGGCGCGGGATCTGGTCCGGCCGGGCGAGAGCTTGGAACAGTACTTCCTTCGGACGGTGACATGATGCGCGCTTTGACGATTGCCGGCATGGTGTGGCTGGAGATGCTCCGCCGAAAGGATCTGTACGTCCTGGTCGTCCTGCTCGTCGCCCTGCTCGGGTGCCTGCTGTCGATCGACGTCTTCGGGTTTGCGGGGGCGTCCGGGTATGTGGCCGACGTCGGCCTGCTGCTGTCCTGGTTGCTGTCCTGGATTCTGGCGGTGACCGTAAGCGCGCGCCAGCTTCCTCAGGAGGAGGCGCGGGGCACGGTTTACGTGCTGCTGTCCAAGCCGGTTACGCGCTTCGAGGTGATCCTGGGCAAGTGGCTCGGAGCGTTTGGGACCGCGGCGGGCGCCACGCTGCTCTTCTACATCCTGACGCTGGCGGTGGCGGCGGCGCGCGGGGGGCGGATCGAGGTGGCCGTGGCGGCGCAGGCCTTCGTGCTGCACGCCGCGGCGCTGGGCGCCGTGTCCGCCCTGGCGATGGCCCTGTCCGTGCGGCTGAACAAGGACGCCGCCCTGACGATGACCTTCGTTGTCACCGCCTCCGCGTGGATGATTGTGCCGCGGATTCCGGAGTTTCTGGCGGGCGGCCCCGCCGGGTCGTCGGCGGGACTGTGGATCGCCTACTATATTCTGCCGCACTTCGAGCTGTTCGACATGCGGCGGCGGATCGTCCACGGCTTCGGCCCGCTGGGGGCGGCCGATGTCGTGGCCGTGCTGGCCTACGGGGCCGTCCTGTCCGGGCTGTTTCTCCTGCTGGCGTGGATGGGCTACCGGCACAAGCACTTCGCGCGCGGGTCGATGGAATGAGGCGCGCCGGGCAGATGCGGGCGGCGGGGCCTTGGCTGGCCGCGGCGGCCTTGGCCGTGGCCGCGTTCGTCCTGGCCGGGCGGCTCACGGCTTCGCCCGCAGGCGGCATTCCCGCAGGCGGCGACGTGGCGGATGCCATGTTCTCCGGCGGACGCATGCTGCTGAGCGACGGGCTGTACCGGCAAGCCGACCTGTACTTTCACCGCGGCGTGGGCGACGTCCGGAAGCGCGAGGCGCACGGACTCGTGTTCGAGGGGCTGGCCCGGCGCGTGGCACCCCGGTCGCATGTGCACCGCGAGGGTGCGGACGTGCGCGAGATCATGCCGTGGCTGCGGCTGGCGACGCGTGCCAACCCGCACAACGTGACGGCTTTCCTGGTGGCGGCGTACTGGGCCGACACGGAGGCCGGTCAGCCGGACGCGGCCGACCAAATCCTGCGCGAGGCCTCCCTTCGGAATCCGATGGACTACCGCGTGCCGCTCGAACAGTCGCGAATGCTCCTGCGCCGCGGCCGGCGCGATCAGGCGCGACAGGCGCTCGACCAAGCCTTTGCGCGCTGGCCGAACGGGCAGGTCGATGCGGACCAGGCGGGTCTGGATCGGGCCGAGCTGCTGCTGCTGCGCGGGCTCAACACGGCCGCTGACGGGAAGGCCGCGGAGGCGCGCCGCGACCTGGAGGAGCTTCTGTCCGCGTATCCGGACCGCAGGGGCGTGCGCGACATGCTCGAAGAGCTCGCGCGTGCGCCCGACCCCAAGGCGCCGGCCATCCGGATCCTGCAGGTCATGATGCGCAAGCGGGAGCACGTGTGCGATCGCGGCGAGGCGGAAGGGGATGTCGGGCACGACCACGAGCACGAACATGAAGGGGCGACCCGGGTTCCGTAGAACCGGGCGGGCTGACCCATGTACCTTGACTTCTTCGGGCTGAGCGAGATGCCGTTCAACATCACTCCGGACCCTCGCTTTCTCTACTTTTCCGAGCATCACCGCGCGGCGTATCAGCACCTGATCTACGGAATCGAGCACCGGAAGGGGTTCATCGAGCTCGTGGGCGAGGTGGGGTCCGGGAAGACGACCATCTGCCGGGCCGTGCTGACCGAGCTGAGGACGCACAAAGTCGAAACCGCGCTCATCCTCAATCCGTCGCTCACCGAAACGCAGCTGCTGCGGGCGATCGTGAACGACTTCGGGATCGAGGATGCGGGCCGCGATCGCCTGGCCCACATCGAGCGGCTCAACCGGTTCCTGCTGGAGAAGAACCGGCAGGGGTACAACATCGCCATCCTGATCGATGAGGCGCAGGACCTGTCGCCGGCCGTGATGGAGCAGGTGCGGCTGCTGTCCAACCTCGAAACCGACCGGCACAAGCTGATGCAGATCGTGCTCTGCGGTCAGCCGGAGCTGGATGCCCGGCTGTCCCGGCCGGATCTGCGGCAGCTCCGGCAGCGGATCACGGTGCGGTACCGCCTGCCGCCGTTGACAGAAGCCGAAACGGCGGCTTATATACAGCATCGGCTGCAGGTGGCCGGGGCCGGGGGGCGGGTTGGGTTCAGCGCCGACGCGGTTCGAGCGGTGCAGGATTTCGCGGTCGGCACGCCGCGTCTGATCAACGCGGTGTGCGATAACGCCCTGCTGGCGGGCTACGTGGCGGGGACGCTCGAGATCGATTCGGCGTGCGTGATCCGCGCGATCGAGCAATTGGGAGGCGGTGGCGGATGAGCCTGATCGAGGAAGCCCTGCGGAAGCAGCAGGAGGACGCTGCGACTCGCGACAAGACCGCCACGCCCGCGCCCGCGGCGCATCAGCCTCATGCCAAGCCGACCTCCGGGTCGCCTCCGACAGCGACCCCGGTGCCTCCGCCGCTGCCCCCCCAGATCCCGCCGCGCGAGTCGGCGCCGGGGGCGAAGGCGGCCCATACGCGCCGCGTCGTCCTCCTGGTGTCGCTTCTGGTCCTGCTGTTGCTGGTGTTGGCGGGCGCGGCCTTCTTTGTCTATCGGGCCCGGCAGGCGGCTCGCGAGGTGGATGCGGCATCCGAACAGGCGAGCACTCCGCCCCAGCCAGTCCCGGCCCCGCCGGTGGACAACGTGGCGTCGGACGAAGTGGCCGCCATCGCACCGGCTGCCGTGGAGCCGGTGGCCGGCGAGGCGCTCCCCGCGGTCGGAACGGATCGTGTGAGCGCCGTTACCGCGCCGGTTCCGGCCACTCCGGCAACCGGCGCCGTGTCGGCGACCGGTGGTCCCACGGTCACGGAGCCGGCTGCTCGAACCGGCGGCGTGTCCGGAGTGTTCCGGGATGTGCCGCTCATCAAGAAGCTCGAGGCTGTCGCCTCCGTCCGGGCCAAACCGGCGGTCAAGCCGGTGGCTTGGCCGTCGCTGCGGCTGACCGGGTTCATGGGCGCCCGGAACGCGGGTCGGGGGGCTGCTCTCATCAACGGCCGGGTCGTGGAGGCCGGCGAGTTGATCGAGGGTGTTACCGTCTTGATGGTTCGCCGGGATGGCGTGGAGCTGGAGTACCAGGGAGAGCGCCGATTCCTGAAACAGAACGCCCCGATCGAATAGGCCGTCCGGGGCTCAGGCATCCTCGCTCTTCATCTGGCGGATCTTCTCCATGGCGGCGTCGAACTCCGCCGGCTGTGCCAGAAAGAAATGGCAGGTGTGGCGGGTGATCGCGGCCACGTCGCGGCGCAGCGGCTTGTCGGCTGGATTCATGACCACGACGAGCGGGTCCTTACCCACCTGATCGAATACCACGGCTCCGCGGCGCACCATGAACGTCAGCGGCAGCAAGAGTCCGCTTTCGGGCCGGATTTCGAAGCCGCCCAGCGCGATGATCGGAGTGTCGTAGCGGCGGGCCATCGCCACCATCGTGCGCTCGAGCTTGGGCGATGCGCGTGCCTGCAGCACGTGCAGCACGGAGACCGTTCCGGCGTTCCCGGCGGACAGCTCGGTCAGATCCTGGACGACCCGGGCGTATTCCTCCTGGGTGAATTCGGTTGCCTGCAGGAGGTTCCACGCCAGCGCCATTTCCTCAGCGACGTTGAACGTGGACTTGGCGGCGAGGTCCGCTTCGCTGAGCGCCGGGGTTGCGTTCTTCTCCGCCGGCTTGCCCGGCGTGGCGGCATCCGCGGTCGTCTCGGCGGCGGCGGCGTCCTGGGCCTGACGGAGTTGCTCGGCGAGCTCCAGCACTTCGCGGGCCTGGGGATCGTCGGCATACTGGCGGATGCGCTCGAGCGCGGGGCCGGCATCGGCGAACTGGCCGTCGGTGACGAGGAGCCGGGCCAGCCGGATCTGGTATTCCCGGGCGCGGGCGCGGTCGCCGACCTGCTCGTACGCCTGGGCGAGCGCCTCGAGCGAGGTGCGATCGTCCGGCATCACCTCCACGAGCTGCTCGAACATGGCGATGGCGTTCCACACCTCGCCTTCGGCGTCCTGGCGTGCGGAGCTGGTCGGCGTACTGGACATGGTGGGTTTCAATAAGGCCGAGGGGGTGGACAAGTCAAGAACTTGCGCTCGACATGAACGCCGTCGATCAGACCGGTCCTGACCCGTCTGCCTGCCAACGGGGTGTTTGACTTGGGGCGAGCGGCGCGGCACCATGCACCCCGCGATGAACAGCGAGGGCCGTGTCAGCGTGCTGCGCGGGGCGACGGGTATCATTCTGGTCGGCCTGGCGACGGGGTGCGCGTCCGGCCGGGCCTATTTCGCGGATCGAGGTCGGGATGCGGCCGATATCGTCTCCGTTTCGGTCGGGCGTGGCTACGGCGTCAAGGCTCGCGTCAGCCTCCTGTCCATGGGGCTGCTCTACGACGGATCCATTGCCGGTGTCCGGGGCGGAAGCGCGTTCGCCGGACGCCCGGGCCAGTACTGCTACGACGTTCAGTTCTTCGCCTGCGGCCACGAGCGCTTCGCGCCACCGGGAAGCGACGACCGGCAGAAGAAGTTCGAGGCTATGCAGGACTTCGGTCTCATGGATCGCATCTGGTGCCTGGCTCCGCCTGTGTGTCTCGGTCCGCTCGTGCCTGCCCCTCCGCGGGTTCGGCCCTATGCGCTCTCCTACTACACACAGGCTGAGGTCGCGGTTGGGCTTTTCGGAAGCCTTCGCCTGGGCGTGGACCCCGGCGAGGCCATCGACTTCCTCCTCGGATGGACTGGCGTCGATTTCATGAAAGACGACCTCCACATGAAGCCGTTCCGCGAGGCGGCAAGAAGGGCCGCCAACAAGGCCGCGACCGAAGACATGGACGCCGGCGCCGACGGGCAGGGGTCAGCGAAGACCAGTCCCTGAACCCCGAACCCTGGATGCTCCTTCTCCCGAACACATGAACCCCAGCACTCCAGCGGCGGTGGCTGAGCCCGTCGAACTCCGGCTTCAGGACACGGTCAGCATCTGTCCCGAGTGCCGGACCCGAGTGTCGGCCGCCATCCTGCGCCGCGGCCGCCGCGTTCACCTGGTCAAGCAGTGTCCGGTCCACGGCGAGCAGGTCGAGCTGCTGGAGCAGGACGCCGACTACTACGAGGCGCGCACGCTCTACGACAAGCCCGGCACCCCGTCCAAGGTGCAGACGCCCGTGCGGGACGGCTGTCCGTTCGACTGCGGGCTCTGCCCGGAGCACGGCCAGCACACCTGCATCGGCCTGCTCGAGATCAACGGCGAGTGTGAGCTGGCGTGCCCCGACTGCTACACGGCGCGAGGGGCGGCGCCGACCCTGGGCCTGGAGCAGATCGGGAAGATGATGGACTTCTTTCAGGACGCCGAGTCGGGGCGTGCCGAGGTCCTGCAGATCAGCGGCGGCGAGCCGACCCGGCACCCGCGAATCCTCGACATCCTCCGGCTCGCGAAGGATAAGCAGTTCAAGTACGTCCTGCTCAACACGAACGGCCTCCGCATCGCCGAGGATCCGGAGTTCGTGCGCGACCTGAGCCGGCTCATGCCGAAGTTCGAGGTGTACTTGCAGTTCGACGGGCTCGAGGCGGCGAGCCACGCCCGCCTGCGAGGCTGCGACCTGGGGGCGCAGAAGCAGCGCGCCGTTGCGCGCCTGGGCGACGTCGGCATCCCCGTCACGCTCGTCGCCACGATCCGGAGCGGCGCCAACGATCACGAGATCGGGGCCATTCTCCGGTACGGCATCGAGACGCCCGGCGTGCGAGGGGTCAACTACCAGCCGCTGGCGTTCTACCGCCGTGCCACGCCGGCCGAGCGGGCCGGGCGGATCACCCTCACCGGAATCCTGGAGCAGATCGAGCGGCAGACCGCCGGCGAGTTCCTCGTGAAAGATTTCGTGCCGCTCCCGTGCGACGTCGAGCGGGTGGCGCTGACGTTCTGCTACCGCGACGGGGACCGGTTCGTGCCGATCACCCGGCGCTTCAACCTGCTCGATCACCTGCCGGTCATCAACAACACGTTCGCCTTCAATGCAGACGACTACCTCGCGCAGGCCGGCTGCGACTCGGATCTGTGCAACTGCATGCGGGGGTTCCTGGACCGGATGCGCCCGCTGATCCCCGCCGACTTCGGCGGGCGGACGGTCGGGGAGAAGGTCCGGCACTTCAACCGCAACATGTTCCGGATCAGCGTGTCGTCGTTCGTCGACGTCTACAACTTCGACCTCCGGTCCATGCAGCGGGAGTGCGTGCACGTCATCACGCCGGACCTGCGCCGCATACCGTTCTCGGCCTACAACATGTTCCACCGGAGCACATGAGCACCTTGTCCACACGCATCGAGCGGGCGTTTCAGACGCCGGCCGGCATGCTCGAACTGATCGCGGCGGCGGTGATCGGCGCCTGCGTGGTGGCCGTGTTCGCGGCGGTGATCATCAACTTCGCCGCGTGCGGCGGGCGTGATGGGGTCAAGCGCGAGCGGCGCAGCGTGGTAGCCACGGGAAGCATGACGCTCTTCTTTGTCGGGTTCTACGTCCTCATCGGGCTGCGGGTGGGCGTGGTTCCCGTTCCCTCGTTCGGCGCCCGCGTGGCGATGGTCGTCGCCGGCCTGGCGATCGTCGTGCTCGGCTGCGCGGTCAACATCGCGGGGCGGTTCCGGCTGGGGCGGAACTGGGCCAACCACGTGACGATCTACAGCGATCAGCAGCTGGTGACGTCGGGCGTGTACGCCGCGGTCCGGCATCCCCTGTACGCATCGCTGATCTGGATGTTCTACGGCGCCAGCCTGGTCTATGCGAGCGCGGCGGGGGCCCTGGCCAACTCGCTGGTGTTTCTGCCGTTCATGTACTACCGGGCGAGGCAGGAGGAGGCGCTGCTGGCCCGGGAGTTTCCGGAGTACGCGGCGTATCGGCGCCGCGTCGGGATGTTCTTCTACAAGCCGTTCCCCCCGAGGGGCGGCGGCCGCGGAGTGGAGGTGTAGCATGACGAGCGAGTGTTGCGAGAGCGATCAGGCGGGCATACCCCGGGCCGCGTTCGCCTTCTGCCGGTACACGATGGCGGCGCTCATCTGGCTGGCATTCGTGTTTGAGATCAAAGCGCTCGTGGCCGTCGTGTGCGCGCTGATGATCGCATCGGCTGCGCTGACGATCCGGCGGGCGCCGCTGGTGTGGCTGTACACGCGGACGCTTCACCGCGTCTGGCCATCGGCGGACGAGCGGCTCAGCGTTCCGGGCATGCGCGTGGCCCACGCGATGGGAGCGGCCTTCGCGGCGGTGTGCCTGGTGTTCCTGTATGGCGTCAGCGAGCCGGTGGGGTGGGGGCTCACCTTGGTCTACTGCATCATGAAGACGATCTCGGCCATCTGGGCATGCCCGGTCTACAAGCTCTACGCCTGCATGAAGAGCGGGAACTGCTGCACGTTCCTCAAGAAGCGCGCATGACGCCGCACGTGCATACCGCCGAGTGGGGTGTGCGGCCGACCCTGTTCACGGTCGCCGGCCGCGACGTGCCGTCCTACTCGGTGTTCATGCTCCTGGCCGTCGGGGTGGGGTTGCTGCTGTTCTGGCGCGAGGCGGCGCGTCAGCGCGAGCAGAGCGAGGGCACGGTCTACGTGCTGCTGGGGGCGCTGTTCGGCGGCGTGCTGGGAGCGAAGCTGCCGATGGTGCTGGTGTACGGGCGGGAGATCATCGCGCGCTTTCCCGACATGACCCTGCTGCTCACGGGGCGGTCCATCGTGGGCGGGTTGATCGGCGGGGCGGTCGGGGTGTTCCTGGCGAAGCGGCGGCTGAAGATGACCGCCCGGCGCGGGAATCTGTTCGTGCCGGGAATTGTCGCCGGGGTGGCCGTGGGGCGGCTGGGGTGCTTTCTGCGGGGGTGCTGCTACGGGACCCCGACGGCGCGGCCGTGGGGCGTGGATTTCGGCGATGGCATCACGCGGCACCCGACACAGCTCTATGAGGCGCTGCTCATGGCGGCGCTGCTGCCGCTCGCTCTGTGGGCCGTGCGTCGCGTCTCCCGCCCGCCCGGGGCCGTGTTCAAGGCGTTCATGGCCGCGTACTTCCTGCAACGGTTCCTGATGGAGTTTGTGCGCGCGCAGGACGTATTCTGGCTGGGGCTGACGTTCTTTCAGTGGGTGGCGGCCGCGGTGGTGATCTTCTACGGCGTCGATGTGGTCCGGTTGCTCCGCGAGGAGCGGAGGGTAGCGGCATGAGCGAGAGCGGCGCGGCGGCGAAGCCGCCTTATTACACGTCCGGCGGACGGAAGCTCGTCGATTTCCTGATCGGCTTCTTTGGTGTCACGCTGGCCATCGTGGCCGTGGCGAGCGCGCTGGCCGCGGCCTCCCCGCCGGGTGGCATCCTTCTGGGCGTGGTCGCGGACATCCTGTGCATCGTGTTTGCCTTCGCGGGGGGGCGCCGGTTTATCGCCATCGGCATGCTGTGTGCATGGCTGGTGCCGCTGCTGGCGTTTGGCGCGTGCCTGGTGATCGTGAGCCAACTGTAGACGGGCGCTGGGCGGACGGGAGGTGGATCATGTCGGCCGCGACGGAGAAGGTCCGAATCCGAGGGCGGGTGATCGCGGACTTTGTCATCGGCCTGGCCGGCGCAACGGCGGCCGTGGGGGCCGCACTGGGCGTGCCGGGCCTCGCCTTGGGCTGGGCGCTGGCCGCGATGGCGGCGGTCCTGGCGGGCGCCGTCGCGCTGCTCCGGTTCCGCCGAGCGAGTCGCCCCCTGGCGCTCGGCATGCTCTGCGGCCTGCTGGCCCCGGCTCTGATCGCGGGATCGGCGTGCATTCCCATCCCGCTCGAATACCGGCAGACTCCGTTCCCGCCGGCCAAGCAAGCCCCTCCGCAGACCAATGCCCCTCCGGTGCCGACGAGATAGAGCCGGAGCCGATGCTTTCGATCGGCTGCGGATTCCCATGCTGTGATGAGACCCGCAGCACACCGCCGAGGATTGAGGCGCGGTATCGCATGCACTTCAAGCCCAGGCCCTCTGCTGCGGGGTTGGCGGCATCGAACCCACGGCCGTCGTCCTCGACTGTGAGGAGGATGCGCCGCTACTCCTCCGTCAGCTCCAGCCCGCTCAAGAGGGGGGCGGACTCAGGCGTGGCCGGCGTTGCGGGTATGAACTCGATGTCCAGAAGCTGGCCGGCCTTGATGCCCTTGAATTCCTTCACGAGCGCCCGGCGCGCGCCGCCGGCCTCGCGGACGATGTCGAAGCCCCGCAGCGCCGGCGCGCCCTGGATCCTCACGTCGAAGACACGCTGGCCAGGCTTGGCGGACACGTCCAGTTCGGCGAAGTGCAGCCGCACGGTGAACGCGCGCTCCGGAACGGGCGGCGTCACCCCGATGCCCAACGGCGCGAACTGCGCGCATCGCGCCCGGCCGCGCCAGCCGAGGGCGCAGAGTGCCTCTCCGCTCGTCTCGCGCGGTGAGTTGCTGCGACCGTGGCCGCCCCGGTAGCTGCTCTCTTCGCCGCTGACATCCTTCTGGTTCATCTGCACGTTGAGTCCGAGGCGCGCCCGGTCCACGCCGGCTTCCGCCAGCGTCTTCCAGGGGATCGCCAGCTCGAAGGCCAGCCCATTCGTGTCCGATGCGGCCGCGCTTCGCCACGCGGCGCCCCACGCGCGGTCCTCCGTGTTCGTGCCGGCTGCGAGCGCGTCGTAGCGCGCTCCGGAGGCCGAAATCCCGAAGTGCGCCACGCGCGCGCTGTCGCCGACGAACAGCTCGAACGAGTCGTCGAGCCAGACCGGCGCATCCTCGCCCGCGGAGGCTGCGGCCCAGGCGATGGGCGCGCCGAGCCGGTCGAACAGCGCCGGCCGCCGGGCCGCGACGTAGAGGTTGTCCGCGTCGGACCGCAGGCGCAGCTCCGTCTTCGTGAACGGCAGTTCGGCCGACGGATCGCCCGCCCAGGCCGGATCGGACAGGTTGCCGTCGAGGGTCGGAGGGATCGAAGCCGCCGCGGCCGCCAGCGGCTTGATGAAGTCCATCTGCATGATCGCCCGGCGGATGCCCAGATGCTGCGAGGCATAGATCCACGGCCGGTCGGTGCCCGTGATGGCGGCGCGGTCGGCATTGATGCGCTGCGGGCCGAGCGGCTTCTGCCACCGGTTGGGCACCCAGCGGGTCAGCCACTTCATGTAGAGCTGCGAGTCGTCCTCAGGGCGATATGCATCGCCATCGCCGAAGGTCTCCACCGTCAGCGGCACCTGGAGCGCGGCCGGCCAGAAGCGCATCCAGACGCCGTTGGCGGTGGTGGCCGAGAGCACGCCGGCGGCGGAGAGGGAGTAGTCCATGCCCATCGGGGGCGGGCGGGGGAACCCGAGCCAGAGGCGGCCGGCAGCGTCGCGGCGATCGCCCGGGGCGCCGAGGTTGATGAACGCCTGCCGGACCCGGGTGTCCGCGGCCCGGTCGTGGAAGATGGCCCAGTCCTCGTGCGATCGCTCCGCCGCCGGCGCCAGGGCCATGCTGGTCCGCAGGGGCCAGTTGCACGAGCAGAAGCCGGACTCTTCGGAGATCAGCAGCAGGCCGTTCCCGATCACCTCGGGCGATGTGCAGCGGGCCTTCACGCCGGCGACGAGCCGCATGCCGCTGTCGTCGTCGAAGTCGTTGATGCCGGCCCGCCCCGAGATGAGCGTGCCGGAGAAGAACGCGCCGCCGCACGCGGTCGGCACGCGGTAGAGTTTCAGGCCCGGCTCGCCGGTGAGCGGGTGCATGCGCGGCGCCTGCCAGACCGAGGGATCGAGTGAGCGGGCGCCGGTCACCCGGCTGACCCGATCCGTCAGCGCGTCAGCCGGACCCGCCACGATGGCCGGCGCTCGTGCGCCCGCGCCGGCGGCCGATCCGTCGAGCGCCACCGACGCCCAGCCGTTGTTGATCGTGTCGGCCGTCCAGTCTCCGAACAGGTGTCTCCGCTCGATCGGCTCGCCGGGTCCGCCGTCGCGCGAGTTCAGCGTCGCCGCGAACCCGAAGCTCGTGGGCCGAGCGCCAGCCAGCGCTTCGAGCTCGACCCACGGCACGACGACCTCCGTGCGCGTGCCGTCGGCTGTGAGCTGGCCCGAGACCGCCGCCCGCGGGTGGGCTGGCCCCGATCCCGGCGTCCAGCGGGGCGCGTCGCGGGGCTGAGGAACCGTCACCACGGCGTGGAAGGCCCCGCGCTCGTAGAGCCCGTAGCGCCGATCGGGCGGGCGGAAGTCGAAGCACAGCTCCCACGAGTCCACCGGCGTGACGACGGGGTCGCGCGTCGCGAGCGTCAGGACCAGCCCCGTCGCGGTCGCCGCCATGGTCACCGTCCCTCCGTGAGCGTCGTCCACACCGAGCGCCCATGTCTGAGGCGTCCGCAGGGACACCGGCGTGGGCGCGTTGTAGGGGCCGTAGAAGGCCAGCTGCTCGCCCGTGTGTGCGTCGAGCTTGATCCTGGCCGCGCCGGCGCCGCGCAGGCACTCCGGGCCCAGCTGGAGGACGACGCAGTCGTCGTTGATCCAGAGATCGCGCCCGAGCGCGCCCCGGTCGATGGCGTTCGTCTCCGAGGCCGCATACATCAGGCCGTTGACGAGGCGCAGGGTCGCGCCGGCCTGCGGGATGGGGCGCGACCACAGCACCGCGCCGTTGTAGGCGTCCACGCCCGTCAGCGTCCGCTCGCCGGCGATGGCGTAGCGGCCGTTGCCCAGGTATGGCCCGGGCGCGCCCGGATTGAAGACCCGGAGGTAGTTCCGGACCTGGCGGGTCGCGGGCCCGCCGATCCACTGCGTCTGCAGGGGCCAGCGCACGAGCCGGTCGGCCGTGAGCACCGCGGGATCGGAGTCCCAGTCCAGCGCGCCTTCCAGTTTCCCTCGAACGATGCGCGTGGCGCCCGCCCGCGGCCGGATCTCTTCCGCCGCCGCGCCCGAAGCCCGCGCGAACGCCTCAGCCTCGCCCGGCGTCAGGCCGGGGCCCAGCAAGGTGCCGCCGCAGGGGCGGAGCACGCGGTAGAGCTCCTTCGCCGGGACAGCCGGCATGGGCCCGGCGACGATCACCACGTTGGCAAACCAGGAGGGGAACGGAAGCCGGTCGATCCGCTCCAGCGCGAGCGTGTGGATGCGGGTGCCGTAGAACGCGGTGGCGTCGAGCAGCCGCCCGCGCACGCGGTCGGCGGCGGCCGCGTTCGTCAGCACGCAGAGCACGTGGAGCTGCGTCCCCTCGGCCAGAGCCTCGGCCAGCCGGCCGTCCGGATCGCCGAGCACGACGGCATAGCCGCGATCCAGCCGGTCCGCGCGCAGCTCACGGGCGATGTCCGAGTGCCGACTGTCGACTGCGGAGCCAGCCGGTTTCCGCCCCCTGCTCCCCGCGGCCGCCGACCTGCTCTTTGCCGGTTCGAAGCAGTGGATCGTCCCGCTCCGGGTTGAGACATACAGGCGCCCGTCAGCCACGGCCAGGTTGCGCGCCTCGCCGGTCACGGCGCCGCTCCAGAATGCGCTGGCGCCGCGGATCGTGACCGGGTTGGCGCGGGAGAACTTCAGGCTGTCGCGGACGAGTCCGAGCGAGGTCATTCCGGGCCCCGGCTTGAACTTGAATGGGCCGAACCGCCGGGCGTCGGTGCGGGGGGCCGTGCTCCCGAAGAGCATGCCGACGCGGGGGCGGCCGTCGATCCCGCCGACGGTCACCTGCGCCTCGAGCCGGGCGTCGGCGGCGTTCGTGGGCAGGGCCAGCAGCTGGAGCGGAATCAGGGCGACAAGCTCGTAGCCGTTGCTCGTCGCGGTCGTCTGCAGGCGGATCTCCGGCGCCGGGACCGGCGCGCCCGTCTCCGTGCGATAGGCGCCGGCCGGCTCCGCCCCCACGGCGGGCACCAGCAGGAGCTGTCCGATCCGAGTGCCTCCCGGCGCCGCGCCGAACAGCGCGATGCCGGACCCGTCTGCCGGCGTCGGTGCCCCCCGGGCCGGATTCAGATCGGCTACGGAGGCGTAGACCGCCAGATCGCCGCCCGCCACGCGGAAGCGCAGGTCGGCCGCGGGGCGTTCGGCGGCGGGCTCGGCGAACACCGCGCCGTCCTGTCCGAGCAGGAGCACGTCACCCGCCAGCGCCAGGCCCAGCGCTTCGCGCGCATGCAGCGTGCCGCCGCGAACGATGGCGCTCGCCTTGCCGGAGGAGTGGGCTTCGCCGGGCTTCAGCTGGGGATACAGGTTCAGCTGGGGGAGTCGGGCGTAGCTGAGCCCGGCGCCGGGGGCCCCGTTGGTAAGGATGAAGTCCTGGATGGCGAGGCGGTTGCCGCTGAGCCCGTGCTTGGCGAACGTGTAGAGCCGTCCGCCGTCGATCGTCATCCACGTGCCGCCGCTGCCCACTGCGCCGAGGGGAGCCCAGAAGAGCGGCCGGCCGGTCCGGCGGTCGAGGGGCGTGGGCCCGGCGTAGCCGTTCGGGATCACCAAAACGCCGTCGCCGAGCACGAGCGCGCCCTGCGGGCTGCTCCCGTCGCCGCTGTAGTCGCCCTGAAACTTGGCGGTGACGTTCATCTGCCGGAAGTCGGAGAGCGACAGCCCGCCCGTGTTGAGCGTGTCATTGCACCAGAGCACCTCGCCCGTATCCGCCTTGAGCGCCCAGGCGAACACACCCTCGGAGCTCAGCATCCCGCCCACGCTGTAGACCACGCCCTCGTCAACCAGCACCCCCGACCGCACCGGCCAGCGCGACACCATCCGGCCGTTGGCCAGCATCTGCCCCGGCCCCAGCCCGGCCCGGAACGTCCAGATCGGGCGGCCCGTTCCGGCGTCCAGGCAATAGACGCGGCCGTCGTCGGATCCGAAGTAGACCCGCCCGCCCGCGATCTGCGGCGCGAACCGCACGGGCCCGCCCGCCGTGAAGCGCCACCGCTCGTCGCCGGTCCGCGCATCCAGCGCGCGCACGGTATCGTCGGCCGACGACCCGAAGCACACGATGCCGTCCGCGACGGCCAGAGGGGCGGCGTAATCGAAGTCCATCCGGTTGAAGACGTCGAGCTGCTCCGGCCACGCGGGGGTCGGCGGCTGGGCGCAGGTGTAGACCCAGGCCGGCGCGAGGGGGAACGCGAGCGGCTCGTCCGTCGCCCCCGTGCGCTGGGCGTCATGCCGGTACATCGGCCAGTCGGCCGCCAGCGCCGCGCCGCACAGCAGCGACCAGGCGCCGACCAGCCAGCCGCGATACGGGAGGACGGTTGCGTTCACGGGCAGACCCCTTCGTGCGCCGGTCAGCCGGCCTCGTACCGGCGGAGGGTCGCCAGCTCGCGGGGCAGGTGGGTTTCCCACGGCTCCCAGCCGATCCACTCGCCGCTGATCGCGCCGGCGTAGCCGATCGTCTTGAGCAGCTTGATGGCCTTGAGGTGGTCGATGATCCCGGTGCCGATCGGCACCAGCTTGAGGTCGGCCCCCGCGGATCCGTCGTGCACGTGCAGGTGCCGGATCCAGGGCTTCAGCGCCTGGAACGACTCGTCGATCGAGGCGAACTTCGTGCGGACCGGGTGCATGATGTCCCAGTTTGCGGCGATCGCGGGGTGATCCACGCGGAGCAGCACCTCGGCCACGTGGGCCGGATTGCACCAGTCGTCGTGGGTCTCCATGCAGACGCACACGCCGCGCGAAGCCGCGTGCGGGGCGATGGCGCTCAGCGATCCGGCGAGGATCTCGATGGCCTTCGCGCGGGCGATGCCCGCCGGGATCTGTCCGCCGAACACGCGGATCACGGGGGCGCCGACGTCGGCCGCGAGGTCGATCCGCTCGAGGGTCTGCCGCCGCATGTCCTCCGTCTTTGCCGGGTCGGCGTACGTGATGGACGTGGCCAGGCACGCGATGGCCACGCCGGCGTCAGCGGCTTGGCGCCGGATCTCGGCCCGCTGTGCGGGGGTGGCGGCGACCTCAACCCCGTGCTCGTGCTTCGCGTCGAGCCGGGGCTCGATGCCGTCGTACCCGAACCGGCGGGCAGCGGCCAGCATGTCGATGAGGCTCAGCTTGGGCGTCGAGAAACTCATGAACGCATACTTCATGGCCGGATCCTTTCGCTACTGCTTTCGCTCGATCGTCACGGCGCGATCCGCTTCCGAGGACAGGCGGATGGCATCGAGAATGCGGGTCAGCTCCAGCGCGTCCTCGGGCTTCACGGGGAAGGGCGCGCTGTCGGACAGGGCCGCGGCAACCTCCGCGTACACCTCGTGCTCGTCCCCGTAGGGAAAGCCCGAGAGCTCTTCTTCATGAACCGTGCGCGCGTCGGCCTTCATGGTTCCGAACTGCGTGGGGTCGGTCGGCCGGTCCGGCGCATGCTGCACCATGCGCAGGGTGCGGCCCCGGATGCTGATGGTCCCGCGATCGCCCTGCAGGAACCAGCCGGGCATGTCCTCGGTCGCCACCGTGTACTCGGCCTGCACGAGGCTGCCGTTCTCGAGCGTCAGGAGCGCCAGGAACATGTCTTCGGCGTCGCCGGGGTTGATGACCTGCTTCAGGCGCCCGTAGACGGATCGAACCGGGCTGCCGGCGAGCAGGAGGGGCGGATCCACGATGTGGGGGCCCCAGTTGAGCACGTAGCCGCCGCCGAAGCGTCGCTCGGTCTGCCAGTCGCACCGCGTGCCGAAGCTGGTGACCGTGCGCCGGATGAGGAACACGCGGCCGATCGCCTGATCGGCCGCAAGCTGCCGCAGGCGGCGCAGCTCGCATCCCCAGCGCGCGGGCAGCCACGGCAGCAGGCGCCGGCCGGCGGCGCGCGCGGCGGCGATTATCCGCTCCGCCTCGCCGGCGTTGACGGCCCACGGCTTGGTGACGAGCACGTTCGCGCCGGCGGCGAGGCAGTCGCATGCCATGTCGGCGTGCTGGTCGGTGCGCGTGATGACGCAGACCAGGTCGGGCCGGGCTTCGCGGAGCATGGCGTGGTAGTCGGCGTAGACCGGGCAGCGGAAGCGGGCGGCGGCCTGATCGCGGCGGGCCGGGTCGATGTCGCAGACCGCGGCCATCTCGAACGCGGGGTTCTTCTCGACCGGCCCGGCGTGCATCGTGCTGCCGCTGCGGCCGTAGCCCAGGATGGCGGTGCGGATGGTCATGGCGGGGGTTCTCCTCGGAACGCTCCAGCCGTCCGCTGGCTCGCGAGCCGGATCCGGGTGAGGCACATGATCGAACGGTAGCCGAGTATGCGGCGGCTAGGCAACTGGTTTTCCGCGGCCTGAGGAGTGGCGTCGGTACTGTCCGACCTCGACATCGGAGTTCTGCTGGTTGGCCTGTCTGGCCGGGACGGCCGTGGGGTGTGGTCGGGCCGGGCGGTACGAGACGGCTCGGCGGATTGGGCCGAACGGGGGCGCGCCATCTCGCCTCACCTGCGGCGTTGTCGGGGGACGGCGCGGACAGGAGTCCAGCGCCGCCCCCGCCGCCTTGCATGTGAGGCAATCTGACGCGTCCCCGTTCGGGGGTTCGCGGACTCACCCGACCCAATCCGCCTCGCGGCACGCCCCGTTCCGTCGCGGACTCGGAACGGTGGGTCAGGGGAGAGTCTGACCCTCGACATTCTGCTGCGGTTCCTTGTTCTGCTGTTCGACATTCGCCCGCCCGGTTGCGGGATGGACATCAGCGGGCGGGTCTGGTCAAATCCGCGGCGTGCCATTCCGGATGCTCATCCTGGCGGTGCTTGTGCTCTTCGGCGGGACCGTCAACGGCCGCGGGGCGACTCACGCGATGCAACTCGGCGGCTGCCGGGTTACCGTCTACGCGCCCGACTGGATCTGGCAGGGCCAGGCGGTGAACATCATTGCGGTGGCGGAGAACCCGGGCGGCCCGTCGGCCGACCTGAGCATCCGCGTGACGCCGCCGGCGTCGGGCGCGACGGCCGGGATCGGATCGGCGCTGGCGGTCTCAACCAACGTCCCGGCGGGGCAGCAGGTGCGGATGCTGGTCGGGCGCGTCACGCCGGCGGCGAACGCGCCGAAGGGCACGTACGCCTTCCGGATCGAGGCGGCGGCCGGCGCCGCCTCGGACTCGTTCGACTATCCCCTGACGGTGATCCGCGGCAGCCTGGTCGAGGCCGGGCTGTGGAGCGTGCTGCTGCCGGCGCTGATCGCCCTGCTGTGGAGCGGCGTCCTGCTGGCGGTGCTGCCGCGGTTCTCGCGCCCGGGGGCCTGGAAGACGCCGAGCCCGCCGTTTGCGGAGCAGGCGGACGAGGAGTGGTTCCGATCATGAGCGACACCGACAACGCCCCCGTCGAGCCGGCGCCGTGGTCGCTCCGGGCGAAGCCGCTGGGCCTGCGCCGCATCCTCGGGATCGGCGGCGGCTCGGTTCTGGCGGCGTTCTTCATCGGGACGGGCGACATCTCGATCGCCAGCACGATGGGGGCGAAGTACGGGTTCCGGATGCTGTGGACGTACGTCGCGCTCGGGCTGGCGGCGTGGGCGCTGGTCGACATGTCGGTGCGGTACTTCCTTCGCTTCGGGCGCACGCCGATGTCGATCTTCAAGGAGGCTCACCCGGCCTTTTCGGTGTTCATGTTCGTGACCATCATCGTATGTGCGCTCTTCGGCTCGTACTCCCAGTGGAACGCGTGCGCGATGGTGATCGCGGCGTTCTTTCCGTCCGTTCCGCTCGAGGTGGCGGGCGGCCTGGCCGCCTTCGCGGCTCTGCTGCTGATCCTCCAGGGCGTGTTCAAGCGGCTGGAGCGGTTCTTCGTGGCCATTCTGGTGGCGCTCATCGCGTGCTTCTACATCTCGGCCATCATGGCGCGGGCTCCGTGGGGCGAGGCGCCGGCCGGGCTGGTGCCTCAGGCCGCGGGCCCCGGATGGCAGGGGATCTTCATGGCGAACGCCGGGAGCATGATCAATGCATGGCTGATTCTGATCTACCCGTACACGCTCATGGAGAAGAAGTGGTTCAGCCCGAGGATGCAGGAGAAGGTGAACATCCTGCGCTTCGTGCGGTTCGACTACGGGTGGGGGATCCTGGCCGCCGCCGTGGTGGCGCTCCCGATCATGGCCGCGGCCGCGGCGATTGCGCGGCCGTTCGGCATCCTGCCGCGGAATCCGACCGACCTCTCGATCCTGCTCGAGCCGGCGGCGGGCCCGTTTGCCTCGTACGTGTTCCTGGGCGGGCTGTTCGTGGCGGCCTGGACCTCCGGGGTGGCGTGGTGGCTGGGCGGCGCCTACGCGCTCCTCGACATCTTCAACTTGCCGGTGAAGATGGACTCCAAGCCGATGCGGATTATCATCGCGCTCTTCTTCGTGCCGTCGATCCCGCTGCTGATGATCCGCATCAACCCCGTCTACCAGATCCTGGTCTTCGCGGCGTTCCTGGCCATCGTTACGCCCGTGATCGGCTTCGTCCTGGTGTGGCGGCTGTCCCGCGCGGACATGGGCTACTTCCGCTGGTCGCTGCGCCGGCCCGGTCCGGCGCTGATGGTCGCGTTCGACATCGCGGCCGTGCTGCTGACCCTGTACGTGGGCTGGTCCCAGATCGGCGCGCTGCTCCAGATTCGCTAGTGTGCTGTCTCGGAAACAGGCT
>CAYSLU010000064.1:29715-31408 GCA_964431965.1 uncultured Verrucomicrobiota bacterium | reverse complement strand
CCCGCACGCGGCCCACTCGCAGCCACGCACGAGGATCCGTTGGAAGTCGGGATTGGTGAACGTGTCCATGCCGCCCCCCTGCCAGACGTGGCCGAGGATGCAGTGAAAGACCCGGCCTTTCCCGTACGTGCGCACCACCAGCATCGGCTCGTCGCGGCCCGTTCCGCGCGACTCCGTCGACGAGTGGGCCGCGGCGATCACCTCGTACGGCGCGTCGTGCATGTGGACGAGGCGGTGATAGAGCTCATCCGGGTGATCCTTCATCACCGGGGGCAGGCCGCGGGTGATGGGGTGCTCCAGGTTGGTGATCCGTACGTCGAACGCGTGATACGAGCCGTGCCCGGTTCCCTCGCGCCACAGCAAAGCGCACATCTCCTCGTATTCCTTCCACCCGGTGAACGCATTGTTCGCCGCGTGGAAGATGCACACGCCGGCGCCGTTCCGCACCGCGCGGACGAAATTCGCCTCCGCGACATCGCCCCACCGGGGTCCGTTGTAGTCCACGAAGAAGAGCCGACAGGCGGCGACGGCGGATTGATCGACCAGCGCCTCCGCGGGCTTCTCGACAAGCCGCACGCTAAACCGCCCCGTCTTCTCCAGCAGATCGCGGCAAAATGGCGCCGAACGCGCCCAGTCGTGGTTATTCGCCCCGGTCAGCAGCATCGTCTCAATCGTCATGGCTCTCCTCCTTCGTTCGCGGGCAGCACTATAGACATACAGGCCGGTACGGCGCCAGCTCGGGGGGGCTGCGCGCCGCGGCGCGTGCGCCTGTCGTGCGCCTTGACATCCCGCGCGCAGCAGGACCATACTGAACGAAGAAAGCACAAGCCATATAGCTGAAGAACAAACGACACATGCATCCCATCATCAATCACCTTATCCAGCTTCAGGAGCTATGCCTTATCCGCGACGAGCAGAAGGCATACAAGCGCATGGAGCAGCTCAGCATGCTCGACGCCTCGATCGAGAGCCTCGCCGCCCAGCTGCCGGCCGAAGCGCGCCAGCTCTACGAAAAGCTGCACAAGAGGAACCCCGTGGTGATCGTGCCGGTGTCGAACGGCGGCTGCGCCGGGTGCGGCATGAAGCTCCCGATCAGCCTCGTCCAGACGGTCCGCGCCAGCCAGAGCATGCAGCACTGCCCGACGTGCGTCCGCATCCTCTACTATCCCGAGGCGCCCGTGCGGCGCACCGTCCGGGCCGCACGCCGGACCGAGCCCCAGAAGATCGGCATCACGCGCTTCTCCTCGCACACCCTGATGATCCCGAAGCTGCTGGCCACCACCCGCGATGAAGCGGTCCTGGAGCTGGCCACCGTGATGCAGGCCGAGGGGTTCGTGGACAGTCCGGACCGGCTGGTCGAGCTTGCCCTGCGACGCGAGGCGATCGTGAGCACGGCCTTCGAGCACGGGCTCGCCTTCCCGCACGTCCGGGGCGTCGAGGGCGGCGGGCTGACCCTCGCGCTCGGCGTCAGCCACAAGGGGATCCGCTTCGAGGAGTCGTCCAAGAACCTCACGCGGCTGATCTTCTTCATGGTCATCCCAACCGCGGCGAGCGCGTTCTACCTGAAGCTGATCGCCGGCCTGGCGGAGACCTTCGCGGACGCCGAATCCCGCAAGAAAGTGATGAGCGAGGACGATCCGGAAAAGATGTGGAAGGCCCTCGTGAAGGTCACGCGCTCGACCGTTCCGTGAGG
>CAYSLU010000064.1:0-29615 GCA_964431965.1 uncultured Verrucomicrobiota bacterium | reverse complement strand
ACGAACGCCGCCATGCGGCCCATGCCCTCGCGGATGCGGTCGATGTTCGTCGCGAACGAGCAGCGCAGAAACCCTTCGCCGCAGTCCCCGAACGCCGTGCCCGGCACGCAGGCCACCATCTCCTCGTCGAGAAGGCGCAGGGCGAACTCCTTCGACGTCAGCCCGAACTCGCTGATCCGAGGGAACGCATAGAACGCGCCGCGCGGACGAACGCACGGCAGCCCCATCTCCGCCAGCGACGCGCACACGAGGTTGCGGCGCATCTCATACGACTTCCGCATCTCCTCGGCCTGGTCCATGCAGTTGAACGCCTCCGCCCCCGCCTCCTGGCTCAGGATCGGCGCGCAGAGCATGGTGTACTGATGGATCTTCATCATGGCTTCCACGAGATCCGCCGGGCCGCATGCGTAGCCGACGCGGAACCCGGTCATGGCCCACGCCTTGGACAGTCCATGAAGGAAGATCGTCCGATCCTTCATGCCCGGCAGGGCCGCGATGCTCCCGCGATCCCCTTCATACGTCAGCTCGGAATAGATCTCGTCCGTGATGACGACCAAATCCCGCTCGCAGGCCACCCGCGCCAGCGACTCCATGTCCGACCGGTCCAGCGTGCCGCCGGTCGGGTTGGTCGGGAAGTTCAGCATCACGGCCCGCGTGCGGGGCGACAGCCGCTCCTCGAGCCGCTCGGCTGTCAGCCGGAACCCGTCCTCGAAGGAGGTCGTCACCGCCACCGGCTCGGCCCGGGCCAGCGCGATCACGGGCCGGTACGACACGTAGCACGGCTCGTGATAGGCGATCTCCACGCCGGGCTCGGCCACGGCCCGAACCGCCAGATCCAGCCCCTCGCTCACCCCGACGGTCACCAGAATCTCGGTGTCCGGGTCGTAGGACACCCCGAACGCGCGCTCCACGTAGGCCGAGATCGCCCGCCGCAGCTTGAGCGTGCCCCGGTTGGGGGTGTAGCTGGTGGCCCCGTGATCGAGGGCAAAGATCGAAGCCTCGCGAATCTGCCACGGCGTGACGAAGTCGGGCTCGCCGATGCTGAGGCTGATCACGTCCTTCCGCGTGCTGACGATCTCGAAGAAGTCGCGGATTCCGGACCGCGGCAGGTCGCGAACGAGGGCGGCGACGCGGTTACGGCGAGACGGCGAGTCGTTCATGGTCTTCGCGGGCCTGCATCAGCACGCCCTTCTCCTTGTAGGTCTTCAGGATGAAATAGGTGGCGGTCGAGAGGATTCCGCCGATCGTCGCGAGCTTCTCGCTGACGAAGGCGGCCACCTCGCGCAAGTCGCGGCCGGTCACGAAGAGCAGCAGGTCGTAGCTGCCCGACATCAGGTACAGCGCGTCCACTTCGGGGAACTTGCTGATCCGCTCGGCCACCCGGTCGAACCCGCCCTCGCGCTCGGGCGTAACCTTCACTTCGATCACCGCGTGAACGACGTTAAGCTTCAGCTGCTCCTCGTCGACGATGGCCTGATAGCCGCGGATGACGCCCTTCTTCTCGTACGCGTCGATCTTCGCCCGAACCTCGTCCTCGGTCAGGTCCAGCATCTTCGCCAGCGTGCGGGGCGACTCGAGCGCGTTCTGACGCAGCATCTTCAGCAGCGGTTCCATGTGGTGCTCTCCCGGTCGTCGCCGCCCGTCGGGCGGCGCGGATCTTGCTTAAACAGGCGGGGGGCTATTAGCATGTCGCCCGCCGGTCACGCAATTCCGAATCCGATGGGAGCAGGCGATATGTCGCTCGGCAACATCCGGGTGGTGCTGGTAAACCCGCTGTACGGGGGCAACGTGGGCTCCGTGTGCCGCGCCATGGCGAACACGGGCCTCTCGGACCTGGCGCTGGTCGCGCCCCGGGACCTGAACATGAAGGAAGCCCGGATGATGGCGTGCGCGGCGGACGCGATTCTGGACGGGCGCCGGGTCTTCCCCACCCTGGCGGAGGCCGTGGCCGACTGCGGGCTGGTGATGGGCTCCAGCGCCCGCCTGGGCCTCTACCGCAGCCACTCCCGAACGCCGCGCGAGTGGGCGCCGCGCATCCTCGAGGCCAGCGAAGCCGCTCGCGTCGCGCTTGTCTTCGGCCCGGAGGACAGCGGACTCACCAACGAAGACCTGGCCATCTGCACGCAAGTCGTCCAGATTCCCTCGTCGCCCGACTACCCGTCTCTGAACCTCGCGCAGGCCGTCATGGTCGTGTGCCACGAGGTGTTTGTCGCCAGCCAGACCTTCCAGCCCTCGGCGGAACCGTCCCCCGAAGCGCCATCCGCCATGCGCGAGCGCATGTTCATGATCTGGCGCGAGGCGCTGATGGCGATCGGCTTCATGAAGGACGACAAGGCCGAGCACATGATGCTGGGCCTGCGGCGCGTGCTCGCGCGGAGCTACCTGAGCGAGAACGACGTCCGCATCCTGATCGGCATCGCCCGCCAGACGCTCTGGAAGGCCCGACAGAGGCCCGGCGAAGCGCCCGAGGAGTGAGCCGAGCAACCCGGAGTCAGCGCATCAGAGGGCGGAGGGTCGGAGCCCCGGCTCTTCCAGGGCGTTTGCAGTTCCGACTTCAAGCCGGTTCGGGACCATAGCCGGGCGGACGCGGCATGGTGGTCTGGCGTGTTCCCAGCGGGCGCCGGGGCCGGCGCCCCTCCCGCCACGGGGGTGACCCGAACCGCTCGATACCACCGCGGGCCTCATCCATGACCGGACGCTCAACATCGACCCATCGAATGAGCCGACGCGCCCCTGACCCACCGTTCCGGAGTCTGCGACGGAACGGGGCGTACCGCGAGACGGATTGGGTCGGGCGAGCCCGCGAGCCCCCGAAGGACGATACGTCAGACTGGCACAGATGGGCGGGCGCCGGGGGCGGCACTATACTCCTGTATGTGCCGTCCCCCGGGAACCGCCCAGATGGGCCGGGCTGGCGTGTCGTCCTTCGGCCCAATCCGTCGCGCTGTCTTGTAACGCTTGCGACGCGAGGGACGCACGGCGGCATCACCAGCCACTTCCCTCTTCTCTCGCTCACGGCCACATGACATACTCCGTCTGGAACGCGAAGCCAGCGCGTATCGACCCACATGCACACGGGAGCAGCTACGTACGGATTCATGGGAATGGGTGCCCCCCCGGAAACGCCACGCCCCCCGTCGGGACGATCCGAGCGATTCACCCGCCGGCTCGCCATCGTCACCTGCGGCCACTCGGCTCTTGTGCTGGCCCTGCTTGTCGTGCCGCTTCTGTTCGGACTCCTCCGCCCTCAGAAACCCATCGAGATCCCCGCGACGTACATGGTGGAAATCGCGGTCGAGCCAGCCGCCAGAAAAGGAACATACGAGGAGGGTTCGACTCGTCCGCAACCAAAGACCGTCGACAAGCCCGACCCGAAGCCGAACAAGCCTCAGACCTTTCTGAAAGACGAACCGAAGCCCACGGCCAAGCCGAAAGACGCCAAGCCGCCCCCCAAACCGAAGGACACGAAGAAGCCGGAGCCGAACAAGCCGCCGAAGGCCGCCACTTCGCCCTCGACCATCAAGCCGATCCAGAAACCCAAGCTTTCGCCGGAGGATATTCGTCGCCTCTTGGCCAAGGATGCTGTCATTGCCGCCAAGCCCTCGCTGCCGGAAGACCTCTTGCGCCGGCTTGCCGCGCTGGATGGGAGCTTCGGCAAAGGGCCGCTGCTCACTCCGGACATGGCGTACATGGAACTCGTGCGCTTGACGATGTTCGCGGCGTGGGAGCAGCCCGCGTCGCTCGCCGCGAACGGACTGGTCACGAAGGTGGAGATCTTCCTCGGGCCGGACGGAACGGTCACCCGCACCCGCAAGGCCGGCGGCTCGGGCAACGCGACGATGGACGACTCGGTGATGAAGGCCGTCGAAGCGGTGCGCCGCATCCCCGGCCTCCCGGCCTCCTTCATTTCCAAGCATCCGAGCATTACAGTGGGATTCGAGTTGACGGACCGGCAGATGTAGGAGGCAGCATGAAGTTGGCGCGACTGGCGGTGATCATCCTTCTGTCCCAGGCCGTCTTGAGTCCGGCCCAGGATGACGTGGACGTGCGGGTGCGGAAGGGCCAGGCGAGCAAGATGGCTCTGGACCTCTCCGCGTTCCGCGCGCCGGCTACCGGGTCTGCCGGGCTGTTCCGCCGCACGCTGGAGGCCGACCTGGCCCGATCCGGGTGGTTCGTCCTGTCCCCCGGCGGAGCCTACTCGATCCTCGGCTCCTGCGACGAAGCCGGGGCGGACCTGCGCGTGCAGTGCCAAGCCGTCAATACCGCCACGACGCAGGCCAAGCTGAACAAGTCGTTCCGCGATGCGGGCGGCAACGCGCGCCGGCTGGCGCACGCGGTCTCGGACGAGATCGTCAAGGCCCTGACCGGCCATCCGGGCATCGCCTCGACCCGAATCGTCCTCGTGGGTGCCTCCGGACGGCGCAAAGAGCTGTATATGTGCGACGCCGACGGCGAGAACGTCCGCCAGCTCACCCGAGACGGCTCGATCAGCATCGGCCCGTCCTGGAGTCCGGTCGGAGACCAGCTTTCCTACACGTCGTACCGGGGCGGCTATCCCGACGCCTACGTGATCGACATGGCCTCCGGCCGACGCCGGTGCATCGCGAGCTTTCCGGGCATGAACCTCGCGGGCGGATTCTCGCCGGACGGCCGGACGCTGGCGCTGGCTCTCTCCAAGGACGGAAATCCGGACATCTACACCGCCAGCGTGGACGGCGGACGCCTGACGCGCCTCACCAGCACGGCACCCGCCGCCGAGGCGAGCCCCGCTTGGTCGCCGGACGGAAGCCAGATCGTATACGTGTCGGACGTCGGCGGCTCGCCTCAGCTCTACCTCATGTCGCGGTCCGGCGGGGAGCGCAAGCGCCTGACGAGCCGGGGCGGCGAAAACGTGGCGCCGGACTGGAGCGCCGGCGGGCTCATCGCCTACTCGAGCAAGCGCGAGGGCAAGTTCCACGTGTGCGTCATCAACCTGCAGACGCTCGAAGACAAGCAGATCACCCGCGACTACGCCGACTGGGAAGACCCCTCCTGGGCCCCGGACGGGCGGCACATTGCCTGCGCCCGGACCTCCAATTACAAGTCCACGGTCTACCTGCTTGACATCATGGGAGATAATCCTATACCGTTGCTCACACTAGCGGGAGATTGGTATGCTCCGGCTTGGTCGCCAAAGTAAGCCGTGCCTTCTGAGGAGGAGAGTTGTCATGTTGAAGGGTCGTCTGTTCCCCGTCGTTGCGTTGTTCTGCGCCCTGGCCGTCGCGTTCGGTGGCGGCTGCAAGAACCTGAAGAAGAAGAATGCGGCGGGCACCGGCTCCGACGTGGTGCCTCTCGACAGCTCGATTGGCGCTGGCAGCCTGGCCGAACGCGGCGGCATGGGCCAGAAGATCGATCCCGGCAAGCAGTTTGAGAACGTGCTCTTCGCGTATGACAGCGCGCAGATCGAGTCGACGGAAATCGGCAAGATCGACTCGGTTGTCGAGTTCCTGAAGGCGAACGCCGGCGTAAGCGTACAGATCGATGGCCACTGCGACGAGCGCGGCAGCCGCGAGTACAACATCGCGCTGGGCGAGCGGCGGGCGCTGGCCGGACGGGCGTACCTGATCGCGGCCGGCATTGACGGCGCGCAGGTCCAGACCAAGAGCCTCGGCAAGGAGCAGCCGCTCGATCCGGGTCACACCGAAGAGGCGTGGCGCGTGAATCGCCGCATCGAGTTCAGCTTCTACCAGTAAGCGCGCGGCGCGCGATCAGCCCCGGGGCCCTGCGGCCCCGGGGCTTTTTTTGTGCCGTGCGCCGGCTTGTTCACCCCTGCGGAATCCTCTATCCTCGTCCGCGGGGAGAACGGATGAACACGTCGCTGCTGACAATGGCATTCCTGATCGACTCCGTGGGGCCGGGCGAAGTCCTGGTCGTCATGGTCGTCGTCCTGCTTCTGTTCGGCTCCAAGCGCCTGCCCGAAATCGCGCGGATGATGGGCCGGACCGCCGAAAGCCTCCGGCGCGCCTACCAGGATGTGACGGACGAGATCACCCGCGAGCCGCCGCCCGACGACCCCCGCGCGCAGCTGCCCGACGGACCTGAGCCCGGAACCTCGACCGAGTGGCCCGACGAGGATCCGCCCGGCGCTCCGCCGGCGCCGGAAGAGGAGAAGAAGGCGCCCCATGACGCTGCCCGATGAGGATGCGGGGCCGGGCCCGCGAAAGCCGTTCCTGGAGCACCTCGAGGATCTGCGGCGGACCATCGTCCGGAGCCTTGGCGCGCTGGCGATCGGGATGCTGCTGGCGGTCCCGCTCGCTCCGCATGTGGCAAACGTCCTGAAGGACCCGCTGCGCCGCGCCGGAGTGGACCCCGATCAACTCGTACGCGTGATCGAGATATCCGGCGGGCTGGCCGTGGCCATGAAGGTGATCCTGTGGACCGGCGTCCTGCTGAGCGCGCCGCTGATCCTGTTCTTCGTCGGCGGGTTCGTGTTTCCGGCCCTCACCGCCGCGGAGCGGCGCATCGCGATCCGGTGCTCCGGATTCGCCGCCGCCCTGTTCGCCGTCGGGGCGTGGATGGGCTATGCGATCGCCCTGCCCCAGGCCATTCGGCTGATGCTCGGCGTGGGCGAGTGGATCGGGGTGCAGACCGAGTTCATCACCCTGGGCAACTACATCACGTTTGCACTCCAGCTCCTCGCGGCGTTTGGCCTCGCGTTCGAGCTTCCGCTCGTGGTGCTGGTGCTCGGCTACGTCGGCATCCTGAGCTCGCGCCAGCTGCGCGACAAGCGCCGCCATATGGTCGTGGTCCTCGTCATCATCGCGACCGTGCTGACCCCGCCGGACGTGTTCTCGCAGCTCCTGATGGCGATCCCGCTGGTTGTACTCTACGAGATCTGCATCTGGCTCGTGTGGGCCAAGGAGCGCGCCGCCCGTCAGCCTCCGGTCGCTTCGATCAGAGGTAGCTGACCGCCCAGCCGCTCCCGAGGCGATCGCTGCCGATCTTGCCGTCCGCATTCACGGACACCTTGAAGCGCAGGCGCATCTGCGGATCGGGCGCCTCCGGCCGGGAGAGGCTGTTCACCCCCAGCACGCTCACCGGCCGCGTGGTGGTGATCAGCCAGTCGAGCAGGGCAGCGCGCATCTCCTCCACGGCGCCGCGGTACTCGGGTTCGAAATAGAGGTTTCGCATCTCCCACGGATCGGACGCCAAGTCGTAGAGTTCACCGAATCCCTGCGGGTACTCCTTCGGGAACATGCGAGCCGGGTAGAACACGAACCGCAGGTCGCCCTTCCGGATGCTCCGCGACCACGCGAACTCCGTGACCCCGACGCGGGTCGGATCGCCCGGTTCCCCGCGCAGCATGGCGCCGATGTCCCGGCCGTCGCTCGTCTGAAGCCTCGGCAGGCCGGCCAGCGAACACAGCGTCGTCGACATATCGACGGTCTCAACGATCTCCCGCCCGATGTGCCCGGCTTCAAATCGCCCGGGGCCCCACCAGATGAACGGGACGCGCGTGATGGCGTCGTGGCAGATCCCCGGCGCCTTCTCCATGATCCCGTGCTCGCACGCGTAGTCGCCGTGGTCCGAGCCGTATACGACGATCGTGTCACCGGCCAGCCCGCTCTGCCGCAGGTAGTCCAGCATGAGGCCGACCGCATGGTCGACCTGGCTCACGGCGCCCAGGTAGCCGCGCAGCTTGCGCCGGCGCGCGGCCTGGAACGTCCTGGGCTCAATGAGCGCCCAGTTTCCCGTGCGCCAGTGCCGCGCCGCCGCCGCGAGGTGCGGCGCCTGGCCCACCAGGTCGTGGTCCGCATTCGGCGGCAGCGTGAGGGACCGGCCCTCGTAGAGCGACCAGAACGGCTCGCTCGGGGCCGTGCACTGGTGCGGGCGCGGCAGGCTCGCATGGGCGAAGAAGGGGCGCCCGGCCGCCACAGCCTGCTTCATGAACTCGATCGTCCGGTTCGCCACCCACCCGTCCTGAGACTCGTCGAACTCCAGCGGGGACGGCCGCCCCTCCATGGACTGCATGCCCCGGTCGCCGAACTCCGCCATCGCGATGTGGTCCTCGAGCGCCAGCTTTCCGCGATCCCGGAGGAACCGCGTGTACTCCGGCGAACGGCCCGCGGCGCTCCCCTCGCACGTCTCGTGAAAAACGTCCGAGTCGTCCTCGATCCAGTATTCGGGGCAGTGGATCTTCCCCATCGCGCTCGTCGTGTAGCCGTGCTGCCGGAAGAACCCCAGCAGGTTCGGCAGGCCACCCGGATTCGGCCCGCTCAAGCCGTAGTACCCGTGGTTGTGGCCGTACTGCCCCGACAGGTAGCACATGCGGCTCGGCGTGCAGATCGGGTTCTGCGTGATCGCGCGGTCAAACCGGACGCCCTCTGCCGCCATGCGGTCCAAGTGCGGCGTCTGAACGTCCGGATGCCCCTGGTGCCCGAGCACCTTGGCGTTGTGCTGATCGGATAGAATGAAGAGAACGTTGGGCTGCTTCTGGCTCATTCCGAGTTTTCCTTCGCGCGCATCGGCCCGCGCGAGCTATGCGATGCATTCCGGGTAGACCGGCTTGCGGCCGGCGTCCGGAGCCCCCCACTGGAAGATGATCCCCCACCCCAGGCCCGCTGCCGTGTCCAAGGCGATGACCACCTCGTGAATCCCCTTGGCCAAAGGGACAGTCGCCGACGAACGGCCCGCGATCGCCGGGTTCTTCAGCGCGGACTCCGTGAGCACGGTCTGCCCGTCTACGAACACCCGCACGCCGCCGTCGTGCCCTACGAGCATCGGCCAGCGACCCGCGCGCGAGACACGGAATCGGGCGCCCAGGTACAGGAGGCCATCGACCAAACCGACTCGGTCGTGGATGTTCACAAAGCCATCGCCCGGCGCCACACGCAGCGCCTGCCAGCCGATTGGATCGGCGAGTCCGCGGGGCGCCGCCGACGCCACGGTGCCGCGCTTGGGCATCAGCTTCGAAACCATCCACGTGATGACTGGCGGCGACGCCCGTCCGCGCCCAGCCTGAGCCGGCGCCGCATCGGGCATCACACAGCCCGCGCTGAACAACTGGTTCGGCGGCGTGCGGAACGTGAGCTCGATCACGCCCACGCCGGTCAGGCCGTCCGGGCAGCGAGCCGGCAACCCACGGATGACCAGCCGCCCGCGCACCTGCTCGAACGGCAGGCTCTGGCCCGAAGGCAGGAGCCGCGCGGACTCCAGCTCGCCGTCCAGCGCGCCGATCGCCAGCTCGCATCCGGGCCAGCGGCCGCACCAGAAGTAGTGGGTACGCCCTTTGCACGACCACTTGCCGAGGGCCGACACGATGCGCGACGCGCGGTCCACGTGGCCGTAGGCCGCCGCCGCGCCGTACGTCTTCAGCCAGCGGCCCACCGCGGTCAGCCGCTCGACGGCCTCGCGCGGCACCGAGCCGTCCGGGTGCGGCCCGATGTTGAGCAGCAGGTTCCCCTGCCCCGCCGAGCACGTGTTCAGCATTTCAATGACCTTGCGGGCCGAGTGCCAGTCCTCGGGCGGCGTCTGCTGCCAGCCCCACGACCCGTTGAACGTCATGCACGCCTCCCAGCCGCGGCCCGGCGCGGCCGCCGTGACATGCTCCTCCGGCGTCCCGAAGTCCTCCGGCAGCTGGGATCGGTCGTTGATGAGGATGTGCGGCTGAAGCTTCCGCACCATCGCGTTCATGCGATAGCTGTCCCACGCGTCGGGCGAGGATAGCGGCCAGGACACGTCATACCACAGGATGTCGATCTTCCCGTAGTTCGTCATGAGCTCGCGCACGCAGCCCTGCGTGTATTCGGTGAACCGGAGACGGGCCGCCTCGTCATGCGCGCACGTCGCGCCGTCGGGGTGGTGCCAGTCCATGAGCGAGTAGTAGAACCCGACCTTCAGGCCGAACTCGCGGGCAGCGGCGACGTACTCCCGAACCAAGTCGCGACGGGGCCCCCGCTGTACCGCGTTGAAGTCCGACATCTTCGAGTCCCACAGCAGGAACCCCTCGTGGTGCTTGGTCGTCAGGACCATGTACTTCATGCCGGCCTTTTTTGCGAGGGCGGCCCACTCGCGCGCCGCGCGCGGCTTCGGCTTCCACGTATCGGCCAGCGGCTCGTACTCCGGGACGGGGATCCGCTCCATGTTCATCACCCACTCGTTCCGCCCGAGCTGGGAGTAGAGCCCCCAGTGGATGAACATGCCGAACCGGGCCTGCTGCCACCACGCCATCCGGGCCGCGCGGCTCGCCTCCGCATCCCGCAGGTATCGCTGCTTGAAACTCTCCGAGACGGTCGCTTCCATGGTCGGTACTCCTTGCTCCTCGCATTCCGACGTCATCCGCCAGCGGGCCGCCACTCCGGATTCGGCCCCGGGATCTTCGCCTCGACTCGTCGCTGCCAAGCCGTCAGCCGCTCGTGCAACTCGCGGGCCAGCGCCGGCTGCCCGGCGGCCAGGTTCCGCGTCTCGCCGATGTCCTCTCGCACGTTGTACAGCTCCAGCCGCCCGTCCTCGAAAAACTCGATCAGCTTGTGATCGCCGCACCGGACGGAAGCGCCCGGCGTCCCCCCCTGGTTTCCGTAGTGCGGGTAGTGCCAGAAGATGGCGTCCCGATCAAGCCGGTCTCCGCCCGCGAGCAGCGGCGCGAAGCTCACCCCGTCGACGTGCTGCTCCGGACGGGGCGGCAGCCCGGCCACGTCCAACAGCGTCGGGTAGAGGTCCGGGCTGGTCACGGGGACCGGGCAGATGCCGCCGGGCCGTATCCGATCCCGCCAGCGCGCGATCAGCGGCTCGCGCGTGCCCCCCTCGTACATCCAGCCCTTACCCTCCGCGAGCGGCCGGTTCGTCGTCGGCGACCCCTCGGCGGTCGCGAGCCCGCCGTTGTCGGACGTGAACATCACCAGCGTGTGGTCCGCCTGGCCGGTCTCCTCGAGGGCCTGCAGAACCCGGCCGACGTTCGAGTCGAGGTTCTCGATCATCGCCGCGTAGACGGGGTGCGACTGGATCAGCCGCCGGACCACCCGCGCCTCCCAGTTGGCCTTGAACGGGAACGGATCGCCGTCCTCGAGGGCCTTGACGCGGTCAAGCCCGAGCCGCCGGGCCTTGTCCTCGTACTTGGCGACCAGCTCGCGTGGCGCCTGGATCGGCGTATGCACCGCGTAGTGGCACAGGTTCAGGTAGAACGGCCGATCGCTGGGGGTTCGGATCAGGCGGATGGCCTCATCCGTCAGGTAGTCGGTCAGGTACTCCCCATCGTGGCGACCGGCCGGAAGCACGGGAATGCCCCACGGGCTGAAGTAGCCGCGGCCGGGGCTCCCCCACTCGCAGCCGCCGACGTTGACGTCGAACCCGAACTGCTCGGGGCGGCACTCCGGTCCTCCCAAATGCCACTTACCCACGTGCCACGTCCGGTACCCGCCGTCGCGCAGCGCGGATGCCACCGTGACCTCGGACGCCGGCAGCTGGCGCACGTACGGGACGTCGACAAGCTTGCCGCGACGCGGATGGCACCGGCCGAACCAGTCGATCCAGTCCGTCAGTCCGAGCGTGGCCGGGTACTTGCCCGTCAGCAGGCTGGCGCGCGTGGGCGAGCACACCGGGCAGGCCGCGTACGCATCCGTGAACCGCATGCCCTCGGACGCCAGCCGGTCCAGGTTCGGCGTCTCGTAGAACGTGCTGCCGTAGCACGATAGATCGCGCCACCCCATGTCGTCGATCAGGATGAAGAGGATGTTGGGCCTCGGCGTCATCACCATCTCCGATCGGCTTCGTGAGGGACGACGTCACCCGTCTCGACCAGGTGCGTGAGCATGCGGTCTTTGAGGAGGGCCACCTCGCCGGCCAGGCTCGGGTCTGCGATCCGGTTCCGCGTCTCGCCGGGGTCGGACTCCAGGTCGTAGAACTCGTCGGCCTCGTACAGCCGCCGCACATACTTGAACCGGCGGGTCCGGCACATGACGGCCTTGGAGTGCTCCGGGATGCGCGACTGAAGCCCCACGCGCGGCCAGTACAGACCGGTCGGAACCGTGTGCGCCTCGCTCTCGAGCTCCATCGCATGCCGCTCGCCATCGAGCCGGCCACCCTCGCAGAACACGGCGTCACGGTGCTCGTCCGTCGCGCCCGCCAGAACCGGCAGAAGCGAGCGTCCGAACTGCGTGTAGCCGGGCTCGATCCCCGCGAGCGCGTAGACCGTCGCCGGAAAATCGACCAGTTCGACCAGCGCGTCGCTGACGCGCGGCTTCACCGCCACGCCTCGCGGAGGCTTCACGACAAACGGAACGCGCGTCAGGCAGTCCTCGAACGTGTTCTGCGTCTTCTCGACCAGGCCGTAGTCGCCCGTGAAGTCGCCGTGGTCGGAGAAGACGAACGTTGCCGTGTCGTCGTACAGGCCGGCCTCGCGAAGGGCATCCAGCACGAGCCCGAACTGGTGGTCGACCCGCGAACACATGCCGCAGTAGGCGGCGCGCAACTCCGTCCAGCGAGGCTCCGTCCATCCCCGCATGGCCTGCCGCTCGTGGATTCCGCGCAGGATCGAGGGCTTGCCCTCCCATGACGCGGGAGCCGGGATGCGCGGCGGGAGCCGCGAGCGGTCGGTCATGCCGTACCACGGGTCTTCGACGCCGTAGGGCGGATGGGGGAATCCCAACGGCAGATAGATGCAGAGCGGCTTGTCCTTCGGAGCGCTGCGGATGAAGTCGATGACGCCAAGAATCATCGCCCAGTCATAATTGCAGTAGATCGAATCACCATCCGGCGGCTTCAAGCGGCCGGCAAAGAAGGAATAGTAGGTGTCGCTGCCCGGCGCGCCGCGCCACGCGTCCGCGCCGTGCGTGTCTGGAGCAGGACGGTGCCCCCAGCGCGCCCAGTCGGCCTCGGACGGAACGAACTTCACGTCGCAATGCGCCGAGTAGCCCATCTGGCCGGGGATGAGATCGTTCTTGCCGCCCCACCAGACGAAGTAGCCGCTGTCCTTCAGCCGCTTCAGAAGGCAGGGCTCGTCCGGGCGCAGCATGTGGAACATGGTGCGGTGCCCCCGCACGTGCGGATACCAGCCGGTCATGAACGAGCAGCGGGACGGCGTGCATACCGGATTCTGGCAGAACGCGGAGCGGAAGGAGACGGCCTCGTCACGGACCAGGCGATCGATATTCGGCGTCGCGACCGCCGGATGCCCCATGTGCCCGAGGGTATCCCCCCGCCACTGGTCCGGATTGAATATCAGGATATTCGGAGGGCGGTTCATCGGGATACAACCTCAGACTCCACCGGCGCGCCGGTCGGCTCGGCTGGCCCGGTGGGCCCCTGGGGGGACACAGCCTCAACCGGGTTGCTCTCCATGCCCGGCCACGGAACGACCGGCTTTCCCGCGGCCAGCGGGTCGCCGGTCTCGGACATCCACCGGAACAGGCGCGCCCGCATCTCCTCGAGGACGCCGGCGCACGCAGGATCGGTGGCGCGGCTGCACGCCTCGTTCGGGTCGAAGGCCAGGTCGTAGAGGCACTCCTCAGGCTGAGGGCGCTCCGGCCACCCGAACCGCATCATCGCGTCCTTGCTCGCGCTGTCGTCGCAGTTCGACAGCACGGGCCCTTTGCGCGGCTCGAACCGGCGGATGTACTTCCACCGGGCCGTTCGCACCGCCCGCATCGGCTCGGCCGCGGCATGGTAGGTGACCTCCGCAAAGATGGCGTCATGCACGGCATCGGCCGACCCGTCGGCGAGCGGCTGGAGCGGACGGCCGCGCACCCACGCCGGAACAGGGATTCCCGCGGCGCCGCAAATGGTCGGAACGACATCGATATGGCTGACCATCGCATCCACGACGCGGCCGCCCCCGAAGCCGGGGCCGCGCATGATGAGCATCACGCCGATCCCGTGATCCGTCAGGTTGCACTTCATGAAGGGGAAGGCGATGCCGTGGTCCGTGGTGCAGACCACGAGCGTGTTGTCCGCGTGTCCGCCGCGCTCCAGCGCGTCGAGCACCCGCCCCATCGCGGCGTCGAGGCGGCCGGCGGCCGCGGCGAAGTCCGCGAAGTCACGCCGCGTGTCGGGCGTATCGGGCAGCGGCGCAGGGGGCCGAACGTAGCGCGGGTCCCCGAGCGGCGACTTCCCGTCGTTGTGCCACTGGACGCCCTGTCCGGTCCGATGGGTAAGCCAAAACCCGCACGAAAGAAAGAAGGGCCGATCGTGGGGCGCGGCCAGGAACTCGGACGCGCGCTCAGACACCCGGTCGTTGAGGGCCCAGCCGTCGGAAGCCGGAGGCGACCGGAGGTCGAACACGTCGTCGTAGCCCAGCTGGCTCCGGTCGTCGCCCGACGCCTCGTGCTGGATGCCGGAGAGCGCCGTGTGGTAGCCGGCCTGGCGGAGCACGTTCGACAGGTGCATGCCGTAGTCACTCAGCCGCGCCCCACGATGGGCAAGGCCGATCATGCCGTTGCAGTGCGGCCACGTTCCCGTGAGAAGCGACGCGCGACTGGGAGAACACGTGGGCGCGGCGCAGAAGGCCTGCCGGAACAGCACTCCCTGCTCCGCGAGGCGCTGGATGCGTGGCGTGGCCAGAGGATATCCGTACGGCTGGACGTATCGCCCCGTGTCGTGCGAGTGCAGGTACAGCACGTTGCAGCGCTTCTGAGTCACCGACAACTCCTCCCGTATTCGGGCGCCGTCGAGAGTCCGCGCATCACGATACCGGAGAGGGGTGCGCGCGCAAGCCCGAAGATTCCGCCGCCTTGACATCCCCTTATGCCGTTCGCAGACTCGAGCTTCATGATGAGGTTCCAATGGGGCGTCACGCCCGGCGAAGCCCTGACACACCTTCAGGTGATGGCTGTGCTGACCTGCTGCCGCGAGGCAGGACTGCAAAATGTGTCACTCAGGAAAGACTGAAGCCGCGGAGGCGCCGCTCTCCCATCGGGGCCGAATCCGCCGCGTTCAGGCTCGAGCGACGAGCGACTCCAGTATGTCGACTGCTCCCTCGTCCGGCGTGAACCGCAGTTCGTACGCCGGCAGTCGGCCGGTCAGCCGCTCGGCCAGCCCCAGAGCCCGCGGCATCAGTTCGGAATCGAACCACGGCACCGAAGCCTGGGGGAGCACGCGCTCCACCGCCTCCCGCGGTGAGAGGCGAATCAGCTCGTTCTCCGGCGCCTGCCGCAGCAGGACGAGGGCCGCAATCGGGGCGCCGGCAGCCCGGGACGCACCCAGTTCCCCCGGCCACGGCGTCCCGTAGGCCATCGGCCCCACCCCCGGGCGATCCGACCCGTCCAGCCGGACGATCACGCGATCGTCGCTCAGCAGGGATCCGCCGCCGTAGCGCGCCGCCCAGAGGCGCGACAGGGTGCTCTTCCCGGCACCCGACACGCCGGCGGCGACGACGGTGAACCCGTCCCGCACGAGCCCCGCGGAGTGAAGGATCAACCCGCCCCGCTCGGACAGGATGAGCATCAGGAGCAACTGATCGAGCGGATAGCGGAAGGGGTTGACCACGGACCGCGCGCCGTTGCGCTCGCGGACCAGACGAGGGCCGCACCACACGGCCACGCGGCTGGACCCCGGCACGTATTCGGCGCTCCACAGGGGCGCATCGCGCCGGTCGCCGTGCCACACCAGCCGGCGGGCGTCGCCCGACCGGTGGTAAGCCCATGTGCCGCAGTCGATCCCGGCGTCGCACACCTCCGGCGCCGGGCCGAGAGCGCTCAGCTCCACGCAAACGTCGGGCTCGAGATCCGCGGCCGTCTCCAGGCGGAAATTCCCGTACTCGGCGGAAAAAGAACCGGGTGCAAGGGGATCACGCGACGACAGCCGGATCAGTACGCCCCCGATCCGGACATATGCCGCGCCGTCGCTCACGATGCGTCTGCTGAACAGGGAGACGGGGCGAGGCACGTCCCGTACGAGAACTCGCCGCTGTTGGGCCCGGCGACCGAAGCCATCTTGCAGCCGACGCCCAGCACCTGGTCCGTCACCAGTTCGATGGCTCGAAGCGTGGGCTTCACGTACCCCTGCTTCGCAGACGCCTTCTTCTCGAGATTCTGATCGTTCACGATACCACGTCCCTTCCGCGAGCCAGCCGCCGATACCGCTCCTGCCCCAGTTCGCACTGGAATGCGCAGGCAAGCGCCTCGTCGCCAGATTCCAGGTGGTTGAACCCCGGACAGTAGCCACATAGTACGTGTTTATCGCACGTGAGACACGCGGAATCGTTCGGCGTTCGCCGATCGGAGAGGCTCGCGCCAATCTCCGCCCACGCCGGCCCAAACCCGCGACCGACCAGCGGCGCCTCCACATGGGCCGCCATCAGGCACGGATGCAGCGTCCCGCGCGGGTCGACATGGGCATGCGTGAGACCGGCCCCGCACCGGTAGAGGGGCCCCGGCCCGAACTCGTGCCGATGCCGATCATACAGAGCCGCCCAGTCTGCGGCCCGGCCGGCATCGCCCAGTTCCAGTTCGGCCGCCTCGGCCGGCGTCAGCCGCTCATCCAGAGGCGACCGCGCGCCGCCGTACCCGGGAAACACCCCCACGTCCAACCGGAACCGCACGCCCAGCGCGCGGGCCGCTTCCTGCATGGCCGCGAGCTCATGCCGGTTGCTCCTGAGTACAACGGTCTTCAGCCCGATCCGGATGCCCGCGTCGTGCAGGGCCCGAACTCCTTGCCAGCAGCGGTCCATCGCCTCCGCCGATCCCGTCACCCGGCCATAGGTCTCAGCCGACAGGCCGTACAGAGAGACATCGACGATCCGCGGCGGCAGGTCGCGGAAGAGCGAGATGATCGACTCGCTCACAAGCGTGGCGTTGGTGAACACCGTGACGATCAGTCCGCGCTCGCAGGCGTGACGGTAGATCAGGCTGAAGTCGGGTCTCAGCAGCGGCTCGCCGCCCGTCAGCAGCAGGAAGAGGCATCCGGCGTCGGCCAGCTGGTCGATCATGCCGACCCACTCGGTCGCGGAGCACTCGGCGGAAACATCCCCCCGGGCGTAGCAGTGCACGCACCGGAGGTTGCACCGGTGCGTCAGGGCCAGGCTGGCCGTGACCGGCAGCCGCTCGGCACGCGCGCGCTTCTGGATCCGCCCGAATGCCTCCGCGCCTGTCGCGCACTCTGCTCCAACATCCGGCATGCTGTCCTCTCGCCACGGCCCGCGTCAGGCGGGCTCCACCAGGCCGCCGGCTTCGAGTGCGGCGACGAACTCCCCGATGTCGCGCCGAGCCTGCTCTTCACCAACGTCAAAGTTGTCCAGCACGCTCCGGAGTATGGCGTCAAGGTCGGCCACCCCGTCCAAGCGGCTCCATACGTGCTCCGCCACGGGGTCCAGGGCGAAGATCCGCTGCAGATCGGCCAGCCGGCCCCGGATCGGAATCAGCAGGGACTCCCCGGCCACCCGACGGGTCACGATCTCCGGCTTCCGTCTCAGAACTCGCGGATCTCCGTCCATCTCTCCCATCCCTCCCGCATCTGCACCACGCCGCACACACGCACCGGGCTCGCTCACTCGTCGAGGCGTACCCGATAGATCACGGGCCCGACCCCGCGATCGACGCGATCCGTCACGCAGTTGTCCGGCGGAGTTCCCCATACACACCGCGCAGCCGGCTCGAACGCCTGCCCCATGCCGACGGCGCACTCGAGCGAGTATACACAATTGGACTCGCTGGACCAACGGATGCTCCGCTCCGCTCCGCCCGGGAGGTCCGCCGACGTAATCGCCAGCCGTGACCCGCCGTCCAGCGGCCGCGTCCGGGCGGCGAACTCCGCTGCGTTCGGCGCCCCGTCGCCATCCGGATCGGCGCCGGCTCCGCTGACCGCCGGATCGGCCTGCTGCTCCGGGGTGAACGCCGCCCCGCTCCATTCGGCAAACGTCGCCGGCGTACCGTCCTCCACGTGCATGTTCAGCAGCGGATCGCCCAGCAAGGTGTATGTGTCGACTACAAACGGCTGGAAGGACGGCGAGGCCGCATAGCTCGCCAGGGCCAGTCGCGCAGCCGCCCCCAGACGAACGCCCGGCCGCCGGAACAGCGCCCGCATCATCCACTCACCGACGCGGGTGTTGTCGTCGTTCTGGGACAGCGACGTGCACGACCACACAGCCGACAGGCCGCCCCCCGCCCGCCGCAGCAGGTTCTCGGCCAGCCCCCCCGTGCTGCTGGGGCGATCGAACCGTCCGAACAGGCACGTCATCGCCAGCAGCACCGGCGCCCGGGTGGCGTTCGTGAACCCACCGACGTCCGCAGCCCGCAGGATTCCCTCACCCGCCAGGATCGTGTCGTTGGCATGCCCCACGTACGTCGCCAGGGCGCAACCGCCGTCCAGCGCCGCGAAGAGCCGGGCCCGCACCTGCGCCACCCCCTGCGTCGATAGGTAGTTGAATTCCCGCGAATACGCGGAGGGGATCCAGAAGGTCAGGCTGTCGCTGGACGACGGGAAGTCGATGCCCTCCGAGGCATCGAGGTTGTCCGCCATGACTTCGACAATCGGATGATTCGTCACGGCCGCCTCGTAGGCCCGAGTCTTCTCCAGCAGCGCCAGCAGCTCGTTCGTGCTGACGACCGGAAGGCGCCCGAGCGCCACATCCGGAACATGATCGCCATCCGCGTCGGCCAGCGGTGTGTCCGCGCCGTACAGCCCGTACGGAGTCACCGCCGTCACCGGAGGGATGAGGCACGGATCCGTGGCCCACAGGCCGTTCACATCGCGGTAGTCGGTCGTTCCGGCACCGGCCAGCACGACGTACCGCGGCGGGCGCTCCCATGCGGTCGTCGCCCGGGAGATAAGAGAGCGGATCGCCCAAGGGGTGACCACGCCGCCGGAAAAAGCGTCGTACACGTCCTCGATATCGACAACGCGCGACACCCATCCCTCGCCCCGGCGATACTCCGCCCACGCCTCGGCCGCACAGGCCAAGCCGGCTGGAGCGATGACCACGTAGTCCGCCCCATTGGTCGCCAAATCGAGCGTGGGCTCGGCCCGACCGGCCATGCCGTCCGGGCCAACGAATGCGGCCAGCGCCACATAGCGGTTGGTGCCGGCTTCCGGGGCCAAGCTCACCCGACCGGCGCCCGATGTGTCCGCATCGACGCGCGCCCCGACGAGCCGGACCGGCCGCGCCGGATCGCTCACGTCGAACAGCCAGACGTTTGTGCTGTCGAACCCCGTGACCGTGACAGCGGAGTTCGTGCCGCCGGTGAAGGCGAGCGCGTTGCTCGAAGCCGCACAGGCGCGCGTGTAGTCCAGGTCGATCGAGTCGACGATGAACGAAGTGTATTCCGGCTCCCCCGGGTTCTTGAACCCCTCGATCAGAACCGTGTTGGTGCCATCCACGAGATTGGTCGCCGTGAAGACCGGGTCGCAGTTCGCCAGATGAGCCCAGTCCGCCGAGCCGAGCAGCGCGCCGTTCAGGTAGACGCGGGCATGGTGCTCGGGCGCCGAGGCCAACTCGGTAGAGCCCTTCATATGCACCGTCAGCTGGGCGGGCGCGTCGCCCGGAACGGGGTCAGGAACGTCCACAACCAGGGCGGCGCTGTCCGGCAGCGGAGGCCGGATGTAGGCCCAGAACCAGATATCGTCTTCCGCATGCGTAAAGATGACGTTGTTGAACGAGAAGCGCTGGTCCTGCTCGAAATGCAGCCTCTCGCGGAACGTCGCGCCGTGGACGGGCCCGACTCCGGCAACGGCGCGCTCCTCCATGGTCAGCCCGGGGGCTCGCTCAATCCAGTAGACGTTCCAGCGCGTATAGATGCTGTTGATCGCCTCGGCGTAGAAGCACACGCCGGTCCCGTCGGGGCTCGCGCACCACGCCACCTCGTTCGTCCCCCGCCGCATCCGCAGCGCCCCGGCTGTGATCCGGTTCAGGATCTCGGCCTCGCTCGATCCGGCGAGGCACGCGCTGATGGCCGCCGCCGACACCAGGCGCATCCCCTCGCGCTCCACGGCCACCTTCACCCGAGCGCCGGGAATGCTGATCGAGCATGGGGATGCCGCCCCGCTCGGCGGCAGCCGGTCCGGCCCTGCGGCATCCCGCCCCGGCGCGGCCACTGAGGGCTCCGGGGTGAACGGGCAGCCCGCGCTCTCGGCTCCGGAGATCGATCGCCCCACCAGCCGGAACACCGCGTCGGGCCCGGCGGGAGTGATGGGCAGGTCGATCCAGGCCGCCTCGCCCCCGGGCGCCGGGGACGGCACGGCGGACGCGTTCAGCCGGACGAATCGGGCGCGGTCGGGCTCATAGCGCTCAACGAAGTAGCCGGCCACGCCGCCGTCATAGGGGAGCAGCACGCGCAACCGACACGCTTCCGGCCAGCTGGCGATCTCGCTCCGGATGGGATCCGGCGGAGGCGTACTCCCGGCGGCCGGAAGAAGCGCTCCCGCCATCCCCCAGAGGATCAGGCCCGATATGATGCGGTAGCGCATGCGACAGCCCCGCCATCGCCGTCACGGATCGATCCGCACGCGGTAGAACGCACGCCCGGGGGCGGTCGAATCGGTGTGCGCGTTCTCCGGCGGAGTGGCCTGTATGCCGCTCGCCAGCGGCTGGAATCCGGCGGCCGCGTCCGTCTCGCGTTCGACGGCATAGATCCGGTTGGAGGTCGATGCCCAACGGACCGTAATCGCCGCACCGCCCGGCGCCTCACACGCCCGGATCCGCAGAGCCGACTTCCCATCGGTCGGCGACGTCCCGGCCAGGAACTCGGCCATGTTGCTCATTCCGTCGCCGTCCGGATCGGCGTCCGGACCGACCGCCAGCGCGTTCGTCTGCTGCGCGGGCGAGAAGACCAGCCGCGTCCACTCGTCGAACGAGAGGCCGGGCCCACCCACCGTCACCGTGTAGGGGCCGGCGTACCGGAGGTTCCCGCTCATCTCGAGCTCGATCAGCCGGTACGTGTAGGTGCCGCCGGGCCGGGCGCCGGCATCCATCTGCTCGTAAGTCGCTCCATCGCCCGCATACAGCTGCGCCGGAATGAGGCCCGGATGCACCGCCGCGTAGCCGCCGCCCGTCCAGCGCTCCAGGCGGAAGCCGACGGTTCCGCTCTCCTCGGCCGTCTGCCACTGGACGAACACCTGCCCGCTACGGGCCACCGCTCCGAAGCCGAGCAGGCGCACGAGCGTCGGGGCGGAAGAGAAGCCGAAGTCCACGCTCGCGGCGAGCGGTTCAGCCTGCGGGTCTGCCTGGATCGCCATGTCGTTGGTTCCCCTGTAGGGGTAGGCATCCGTTCCCGTGAGGCGGCCGGAGTCCAGCCACACGTTGGTGGCGTACGCCGGCGACGGGTAGTAACCGGAGGGGACGGCCGGGATCGACAGGGAGAAGCGCGGCCGGCTCAGATCGCCCGTCGAGCCGGGCGTGCTGTAGTCCTCGTCCAGCATCAGGTTGCCGAAGCTGTAGAAGCCGTTGGTGTCCGAGCGGGTGTAGACGACGTTGGTCGTCCCATTGGGCTCGATGATCGTCAGCTTCACCAGCACGTTGGACAGCCCCCCCTCGCCAGCATCCTGCACGCCGTCGCTGTCGGCATCCCGCCAGATCCGGTTGCCGAGCGAGGCCGCATTGAGGAAGTAGCCGAAGTCGGCCGTCGCGTTGGTCGCGCCGCCGCTGACGGCCACCGCGTACGGATCGGTCTGGCTGTAGAAATCGGTTCCGGGCAGCGCTCCGACGGTGTGCCAGCAGCCGTTGAGCACGTTGGAGGCGTCGGTCACATCGACCCGGTACGCTCCGTCCGGAAGCCCGGCGAAGGAGAACACCCCGTTGGTGTCGGTCACCGTCGAGGCCACCGCGTTGCCGTTGGTGTCGTACAGCGCGACCGTCACGCCGGCGAATCCGTTGGTCTCGCCCCCATCGAGATGTCCGTCGCCGTTGCGGTCGTTCCAGATCGTTCCCCCGATCGAATTCGGCGTCGTCAAGTCGCGGTACCCGAAGTCCTGGCTCAGATCTACGGGCGTCACCCCCGTGAGCGTCACCGTCGATTCGTTGGGCGTGCCGCCGTCCGCATCGGCCGTGTTGGTCAACTGTCCGAGCGCGCCCGGCAGCGTGTTCGTGTCCACGCGCACGACGTACTTCGCGTCGTTGGTGCTCAGGCCGCTGAACCAATAGCTCCCGTTGGGATCGGTCGTCGTGCTGGCCACCAGGACCCCGCTGGTGGTGTACAGCCGCACGGAAACGCCTTCGACGCCTTCGCCCGCGCTAAAGGAGCCGTTGGCGTCACGATCGAGATAGACGGCGTCGCCGATGAGGCCGGTGGTGGCGGTATGACCGGCGGGCGCGTAGCCGTGATCCTCGTTCAGATAGGCGCTCGCGCCGTCCACGGTCACGGAACTGCGGCTGTCGTACCCGCCATCGGGGTCGCCTATCTGGGACAGACCGCTCAATACGCCGGCCGTGTCGCTGACCCACACCGTGTAGGTTCCCGCCGGCACGCCGACGAAGAGGTACTGCCCCAGCACGTCGGTCATCGTCGCCGCCACCACCCGGCCGCCCGCGTCGAGCAACGCCACCGTGACCCCTCCGATGCCGAGGTCGCTGCCGTCGTAGGCGCCGTCGGCGTTGCGGTCGAGATAGACGCGGTCGCCGATGATGCTGCCCGCGGCCGGGAAGTAGCCGAAGTCGGCGTTCACGAACACATCGCCGGGGGCGAGGATGATCGGCTTCGTAGTCCGGTTGTCCCGCGCGCCGGCCGGAAGCGCCTGGCCGCCGTAGTCCGGGTCGCCGGTCTGGGTATAGCCAGCCGGCGTGGCCCCTCCGTTCACCTCCACCGCGTAGGCTCCAGGCGCCACGCCGTCGAAGATGTAGAGGCCCGCCGCATCGGTAGCCGCCGTGGCCACCAGCGTGGTGTAGCTCCCGTTTCCGGCCGCATCCCGGTACAGCCGCACGATCACGTTCGACAGCCCCGGCTCGCCCGGATCCTGCACGCCGTCCCCGTCGCCATCGATCCAGACCCGGTCGCCGATCGCGCCCGTACCCGTTCCGTTGCGCGTGTCGGCGGAAGGCGCCCAGTTGTAGCCGAAGTCCGCGTCGCCGCTCGTCCGGCCGGCGGACAGGGTGACGGTCGTCTGGTGGTTCGTCACGCTGTCCCGATCGAAGGTCTGATTGGCGACCAACCCGGCCGGCATGGAGTTCGTCTCCACCCGCACGGAGTAGGTGGACGCGGACAGGCCGGCGAATAGGTATCGGCCTTCGCCGTCGGTGACGGTCGTGGCGACGACCGAACCGTTGGTATCGAGCAGGGACAGCGTCACGTTGGGAACACCCGCCTCGCCCGCGTCCTGCACGCCGTCGCCGTCCTCGTCCAGCCAGACCCGGTCGCCGAGCGCCGCAGTCCGTCGGCGCCACGTATCGAGGAAGTCGTGGCCGCTGCTCGTCACCCCGGCGGCCACGACAACCGCGATGCGGTTATCGTTGGCACCGGCCGTATCGGCCGTGCTCGTGAATCCGGCCGGATCCGTCTCGCGGATCACGTAGGCTCCGGCCGGGATGCTGGTGAAGGTGTAGGTGCCGTTTGTTCCCGTGGTCGTGCTCGCGTAAACCGGCTCACCCGCGTCCGCCACCCCGTTGCTGTTGACGTCCGCGATCAGATCGAGCACCACATCGCTCAGCACGGAGCCCGCGCCCTCGTTGGTCGTCCCGTTGCCGTCGACGTCGTTGTACACCGTGCCCCGGATCGTCGCATAGCTGGCCGGCGCCGGCAGATAGTCGAGGAAGTTGTTGCCGGCATAGCTCGTCGCGCTCACGGCATTGACAGGGATCCGGTTGTCGTTCGCTCCGCCCGTATCGCCGCTGCTCGTGTACCCGGTCAGGTCCGTCTCCACCACCACGTATCGTCCCGTGCCCAGGCTCAGGAACTCGTACGCGCCGCCGGCCGGCGTGACGCCGAGATCGACGAGGGTGCCGTCCGCCGGATTGCCGTCGCCGTTCGGATCGGTGTAGAGCCGGACCGTCACTCCCTCAAGCGGCAGGTCCGTTCCGGCATCGTAGACCCCGTTGGTGTTCCGGTCGTCGTACACCGAGCCGGAGATCGTCACCGCCGAGATCGTCACCCCGGTCGAGCTGTTGACCGGCGGCGGGTAGTCGCCGTTGACGTCCACCGCCGAATCGATGAGGGCCGCATTGGGCGCCGGACTGCCGCCGCCCGTGGCCCTCAGCGTGATGTCGTTCGTGATCGCCGCGCCCGCTGCAAGCGTGCCGGCGCCCGTCAGGTCGACCCAGTACAAGCTCCCCGGCCCGCTGACGTCCGGCGCGATGGTGGCCGAGACATAGGTGTAGATGATCGAGCTGAACAGATCCTGCATCGGCACGACCGCGAGCGCCGTGTCCCCGCTGTTGCTGACCACGATCCGGAACTGGACGTTGTCGCCGATCGCGGCCGGGCCCGGTATCGGGCTGAGCACCGACTTGCGCACGGTCACTCCGGGCCTCGTCACGACGACCGTCGCCGTTCCGGTGGCCGCCACGCCCCCGCCCGCGTTGCCTACGGCCCGGTTGGTCGCCAGGGCCGACGAGGCCGATGCCGTCATGTAGACGTCGATCACCGTGCTGTCGCCGGGCCGCAGCGGCCCCACGTTGGTCCAGGCCAGCGAGCCCGCCGCCACGGTGGACGGCGTCGGCGTGGCCGACACATACGTGAACGTGGCGGACGGATAGTTGTCGGTCACCGCCACGGTGCTGAGGGTGGTGTTGCCGCTGTTGATCACCTCGACTTGGAATCGCAGCGCGTCGCCAACCACGGCCTGTCCATCCGCCGGTTCGACCAGCGTCTTGCGCACGGTCAGCGACGGCAGCGCCAGCGGAATCGTCGCCGTGTCGCTGCCCTGGTCGGACGAATCATTCGGGTCGGTGTACATCACCACCAGAGGCGATCCGCCCGGGGCGTTGAGCGTTCCGCTGTTCCCACCGGCCCCGGCCGTGGCGCTGGCCGGCACACTGCCCGTGAAGACGCCCGTGTTCGGGCCGGTCTCGGCCAGCGTTCGTCTCTCCCAGTCGCCCGAGAGCGTGTTCGTGATGACCACCGTGATCGTGTCGACCACGGCCGAATTCGTGTTCTGGTCCAGATCCGTCACCCGGACGCAGACGGTCTCGTTGGTCGCGTAGGTCAGCGTGTGCGGGCCGTTCGCTCCGGTCGTGAACTCGGTGATGCTCGGCGTGCCCAAGTCGAGGTACGTCAGGCTGAACGGGATGGCCGCGGAGGCCGTGATGCCCTCGGTTCCTTCGTAGGCCGTAACGCCGATCGCATAGTTCCCCTGCACGGAGGCGGTGCTCCACGGGTACTCGTACGTCTTCGAGTAGGAGTTGCTCGCCACGACCTGCGCGTTGCTCAGCGTCACGCTCACGTCCGCATTCGTGCCCGCCCCGTCGATCGAGAGGGCCAGTCGATTGATGTCGTAGCTGCCGAACGGGTCCGTCACCGTGGCGCGAATGTAGAGCGTGTCGCCGTTGAGCGCTCCGCTCAAATTGGTCCCGCCCGGGTAGGGCGCGTCGTAGACGGCCAGGCTTGCGACTTCGATCACATTCGTTGTGGGCAGGCTGACCCGCGACGGGTAGTTGCTGCTGTCGTACAGCACGCTGAACCCGACCGAGGGCTGGCCGTTGCTGACCAAGAGGCTGATGGCGTCGCCGGCCGAAACGTTGGTCGGGCCGGACAGAGGGGCGCTCCAGTCGAGCCGGTAGATACTTGTCCCGACGAACGGCTTGATGGCGACCCCCAGCATGGCCCAGTCCTGCGAGGTGTCGCCGGACGTGTACGTGTTGGTGACGACCGCCCCGCCATCCGTATAGCTCGATGCACCCGATAGGACCGCATTCAAGTTCGTCACCGACCAGAGCGATGTCTGCGCGGCCCCGGCCGTCAGAGTCGGCCCCTCGTCGCGAGACACCGTATCGAACACCAGATCGTTGGCGGTCGCCGACACGACGACGCTCGCATTCCCGCTGGTCGCGCTGTTGCTGGCGACCGTCCCCATCGGATTCACCGGATCGACCCCGGTGAACGTGGTGGCGCCGGCGGCGATGCTGCCCGCGCCGGACAGCGTGACGATGACGTTAGACGGGCCCGCGCCGGGATTGACGAGCCGGTAGAGGTACGCCCAGGCGTCGTCCGCCGCCCCACCCGTTCCCGATATCCGGGACCCGACGAGCGTCAGCGCGGTGCCGCCATAGGTCACACCCGAAGCCGTCGGAGGATTCCCCGCCCCCGTGGTGGCGCCAACCGCCACCGCCACGACCAGCATGCGGTTGGTGCCGGTGCCGGCGGTGTGCGCGAACGTCAGGGACGAAGCGTTCGCGTTAGAGGCCGCGCTCGTCGAGATCGGAACGATCGGCGAGGGACCGCCGCTCACCAGGGTTGCGGTGGCATTGGTCAGCGTCGCCAGCGTCGCGCTTCCACGCCCCAGGATCGCCACGATGTTCGGGTTGGCCGCCAGCAGCGAGTTGGTGACCTCCGCATACGCCCGAACGGCGAGGCCGCCGCCGGCCGGAAGGCCGAAGTTGAGACTCATGGCCGGCGCCTGGACAAACGTCGCGGCCACTCCGGCCGCCCCGTCCGCGGGAGCCAGAGACACACCGCCGGCCACCCACTCATTCGCGGATCCGCTCCAGCCCAGCGAGACGGTCGGGGACGCGCCGGCCTTGCTCTGCCCGGCGCCCGAGGTCTGCCCGCTGAACGGACGCAGCGACCACAGCGAGGTGCCTCCGCCGGTGACCGCGTAGTCGCTCGTGGTGCGACCCGCAACGACCCCGAACACCAGCCGCCCCGTCGTGGACGTCACGGTCACGGCCGGCGCCACCGACGTGCCGTTGGCCCAGGCGAAGCCGGAGGGGGTCGACTGGGCGACCCCGGCATACGTCACCGCCCCCACGACCGCGCCTTGGTTCAAGGCGCTACTCCAGTTCACCTGGAGCGAATTGGCGCCGGTTGGCGGATTGGTCAGGCAGAACACGTAAATCCGGCCGTCCGGCGTGCCCGATGCGATCTCCGCCGTTCCCACCTGCGTCAGAGCCAGACCACCATAGGTCGCGGAGGTGACCGTCTCGCTGTCGTTGTTGCGGTACGAGACCCCGACCATCAGCATGCGGTTGGATCCCGTGGTGCCAGAGTCATAGATGAACGAGTGGCTCGTCGCCGTCTGCGTGCTGTTCGATGCGGCGGGGGCGCCGACCTGCGTGATCATGGATGCCCCCGACAGTTCGCGGGTGCGCGAGGTGGATGAGTCACCCGTGGCCACGGGGTCGATGCGGTCGAGGCTTCCGCTGGAGTCGCCGTCTCCGCCGTCAGTCGTCAGGTACAGGTACTTGGTCCGCGTGGCGGCGATGACCGTCGCCGAGTCCGCGGTCGCGTCGCCGAACAGCGGGTCGGTGAAGGAGACCGACAGCGCGTCGCCGGCCGATACGTACAGAGTCCCATCCTGCTGCCCCAGCCCGGTCGTGAGCGACGTGGGCAGCGCATTGGTGCTGACGAAGATGCCCGTGTTCGGCCCGGTTTCCCGAAGGACGACGACCTCGAGGTCGCCGCTGGTCGTGTCGCGCACGATCACGCTCACGGTCTCGACCGAGGTCGTGGACTGGTTCACGCCGGGATCGGTCAGCTTGACGTAGATGCCGTCGCCCGCCGTGTAGACCAACGCCCCGTTGGTCGCGGCATCGACAAACTCGACCAGGTTCGAGTGTGCCCCGGAAGGCGGCGGCACCACGACCTCGTTTGATACGCTGAGCGAGCCACTGAAGCCGGAGTTGACGACCGCTCCGGACCCGACGATGCGGACGCGGAAGACGAACCGGCTGGTGCCGCCGCGCAGAATGATCGGGATCGTGTAGCCGGACTCGTCGAGCGGAAACGGCGTGTTGGTGCCCACGTTGTCGGCGATGGGGCTGCCGTTCCACGTTGTCGTGTTCGTCATGTAGGCGATGGGGGCGGGCAGCTGGTCGATGACCACGGTGTTCCCCAGCGGCAGCAATCCCTTGTTGTCGACCGAGATGGTGTACTCCAGGATGTCGTTGGTGCTGATGCCAGAGGGCGCGTTGTCGGTATACAGCCGGGAGGTCTTCGTCAGCACCGGCACGGGGAACGGCAGCACGGTCGTGCCCACATCCAGGTATGGATTCCCCGGCCCGGCCACGGCGGGATCCTCACCCCACGCCGTGCTGAGCGCGATGCCGCTCAGCGTGTACAGCCGCATCGCCGTCTGGTCCTTGTCCGGGTCATAGACCGTCTTCGATTGCAGCGCGCCCAGATCGTAGTGGGCGTCGTACTTGTTGCCGGCGGGGTCGGTCAGCGCCCCCTGCCGGTCGCCGTTGTAGTCCACGTAGACGCGCGTCGCAGCCACCGGAGTGACCCACACCGGGCTGCCGTTCACGCTCAAGTCGCCGCTGCCGGGGCCCCAGCCCACCACGGCCTCGGTGGTCATGTACGAACTCGGCAGCAGGGTGAACCCCCAGTCGTACACGTTGTTCGCGGTCGGCGAAGCCCCCACGGTGCTGATCGCGAAGAAGCGCGCGCCGTTCGTCGCGGCCAACAGCGCGCCCGAATTCTGCGGCATCAGGTACTGGTAGACGCCGTTCGTGGCGACCGAGAAACTCCCCGAGCCGGTCCGCGTCGAGTAGTTGACCGTGATCGCATTCGTGTTCGGGTTGTAGACAAACACGTAACAGGCGTTGCCGTTGGACGCCGTGCCGACCGGCGTCACGTAGCTGCTGTCCCACTGCTCGACCGGGTACAGCGTGAACCAGTCCGTCTCATACCGCGCGCCGATGTCGCCCGTGACCAGATGCGACTGAACGGGCTTGGTGGAGACGACGCGGGCGCCCTTTCGGATTCCCCCGTTCACCAGATGCGACTCCCCGCGGTTCAGCGGCACCGTAAACGGCGCGTTGGTGCCGACGCCGTCCGTGTCGATGGTGACCAGCGTCCCGTTCTGCTCCGCCATCACGAACAGCCCCACGTACTCAAACATGGAGCTGGCCGAGACATCCACGCCCACCGGACATACGTAGTTCGTCCCGTAGTCAATGGTCGCCGTCACCTCCGAGGCCCCGGCGAGCACCGTGCCCGGCGTCGGCGCCCAGGCCGTCCGCGAGACGACCAGCGCCTTGGATCCCGCCAGGCGGTCGCGTGCGTCGAAGAGCACGTTCGTCGTCGAGGCCCGCGGATACGGAACGATGTTGCGAAGCGTCAGGACCGTACCAGCAGGGAACGACAGCGGGTCGCTGGCATATCCGGGCGGCTTGCCGTTGGCGTTGTTGCCGTCGCCCCAGATCTGCGTGGTCGCCTGGGTCGGGCTGTTCATGTCGATCTCATACCCGTCCTCCCACTGATCGTAGTGGAGCATGGTTCCGGCCCCGGTGAGGACGATGGAGAAGACCGAATCGAGCTCGTGCCCACGCCTGTCTCCAGCGCCGTGAAGGTGGTGCGGATCTGGTCTTCCGGCATCGGGAAGTAGAACTCGTGGACCATCGTGGCGCCACTCGCCCGGAGGGCGAATGCCGCCCCAAGCGCCAGGCACCCCGCCAGCATGGAGAGCGGTCTTCTCAAACGTCGATAGCGCGAACAGGCATTCATCGGGAGCTCCTCTGGAGTCAACAGCCACCGCAGCGCCGAAGATAACGCCTGCGGCAACCGTCGCATGCTTAAAGTCGCTCATTATCCCAGATTTCGGAGCCAACTCAAACAGTAAAGATCATT
>CAYSLU010000063.1:0-31756 GCA_964431965.1 uncultured Verrucomicrobiota bacterium | reverse complement strand
CAGTGAAGATAGTCGTCGGCCGGCTCCAAAGCGAGATGGATCACGAGATCTAACCTGTTGGTTTTCAGGAAGTTGTCAGCGAGCTTCTCCATTGTCGGCGGTATCTGGGGCTTCTTCATGGTGTCAATCTATTACTAATCAATAGCAGATTAGTAATTATCCGAAAAGCACCAAAAACTCAGCCAGCCGATTGGGGTGCATCTACGTCTCCTATGCACGCCTGAGAACGCGGCTCGTGCGCCGCTACTACAAACGCCACGCCGCACGCAGATCCGCTGGTTCGTAGCAGGCGCGCGTGAGCGCCGTTACAGTCCAGTGATGAATAGATGCGACGCGGATTGGCCGCACTCACGGCAACTGAATCGGTCCAGTCTCAATCTGCCGTCCGGACGAGTTCATCCAGCCTGTCCGGCAGCCGAATCCCACACGCGTTCGTGTGGACCGCAATCCGGCTCGTCGAACAGGCGGCGGCCGTCCAGTTCGAGCACCATGCCGCCGAACAGGAATGCGGAGGTCACGCGGGCCTGCGCTCGGCTGATCACGGCCAGGCTTCCGTCGGACCAGACGGGCCCCGCGGCGTCGATTGCCGTGCGCAGCGCCGGCGTGCAGAACACCAGGTCCTCCGTTCCGTCGGGCCAGCCGAATCGGAAGCCATACGCCCCGCCCCGCAGGCGCGGGAATGGATTGATCTCGACCGACGGCGGCGCGTCGCCTCGGAACGGCATCAGCAGCGTCGCGAGCTCCGTGTGCTGGCCTTCAGCCCGCGTTTCCATCGCCAGCAGGGGCGCCGGCTCGTAGCTGTGCGGCCCGGGCCGGGAGCCGTTCAGGCTGGAATCGTGTCCCCCCGGCAGCCATCCGAGCAACGGTTCCTTCTCTCCCTCGTGGATTACCAGGGCCGGCTCGCAGTTGCCGCCGATCCGCTGCACCAGGATGTTGCTCCCGGGCCCGCCCGTCCAGGCCCGCGCCCGGGCCGGGTCCACGGTCACCGGCCCCCGCGGCAGCTGCCAGTGGGCGGCGAGCGGCTGGCCGCCGTTCGTGATGACCAGATCGAACACGAGCGCGGCATGCCCTTTGAGCCAGACCAGCACGCGGTCGTGGGTGCCGAACGTGGCGTTCCCGTGCCCGTTTTCCCACCACCACGTGTACCGTCCGTCGTGGTAGCCCCCGCCGTACCCCGAGGCGATGAGCGCCACGCGCTCGCCGACGTGCACGGCGCGCGTGTCCGGGTCGGTCTCCGACTGGCTCGCGCCGCCGACCGTGACCGTGTTGTGCGCCGGCGTGGACTTGCCATAGGCGGCGAACGGATCGCTCATCTCGTAGGTGAACGAACCGGGATCGTTCAGGAGCATGCGGCCGCCGGCGTAGAGGTTCACGCCGAGCCGGCTGAGGTGGCAGTGGCCGCCGCCCCAGCGCGTCGCGTCGAAGGCAATGAACGTCGCGTCCGGCTTCCAGCTGTCCCGGAGAAACAGCTGGCCCGCGCACGGGAACCAGCGCGACGGCTGGCGGTCCAGCGACCAGCCGCGCTTGCGGCTCAAGCCGGCGGCCTTCAGGAAGCCGCGTCGCTCGCGCATCAGCCCGGCGGAGGCCGAAGACGGGGGTTTGGCGGGGGACTGGCCTCCCTCCGGCAGCCCGGCGCACCAGGCCGCGGCGTCGTGCAGCCCGGCGGACCGGCCGTCCGGCGCGGCCGAGCACACCGCGTAGTCCCACATCCGCGCCGCCCGCTCCGTGTCGATGCGGAGCCCGAGCTCCGGCCGCGCCCGGTTCAGCCGCCAGAGGTTGGTAAACAGCCGGCACATCCAGCCGTGGTAGCTCGGGTTGTGTTCCTCGTGCGAGCCGTCGTCGTCAATCTGACGGTGGAACGCCTCGTTCAGCCGCTGCACGGCGAACGTCTGATGCCGGTTCGCGCCCGGCACGATCTGGCTGCAGTAGAGCAGGCAGTCCAAGTGGCTGATGCGCCAGTTGCCGATCGGCGCCAGGTGGGTGGCCAGGTAGTCGAGCTGGCCCAGCGTGGAGGCGGCCATGCGACGGACGAACGGCTCGTCGTAGTGCGCGCTGCGCGCGAAGGCCGGAAGCGTGCCCCACCACCCCCCGAACACGCTCTGGCCGAGCCGGATCGACAGGTTGAGCGTGTTGTCGCCCTTTGCGAGCGGCCGCTCGGCCCCGTATTCGTGCTGGTTGATCCAGTCCTCGATGGTGGCCCGCGCCAGCCGCGGCATCTCCTCGTCGCCCGTGTCCTCATACACGGCCGCCAGATGGGGCAGCCAGAAGAAGCGGTTGAGCTGCGCCGGCCACTCCTGGTGTGCGACATGGCTCCCGCTCCAGTCGACGCCCGACAGCCCGATGTCAACCTCCTGCTGCTCGTAGAAGAAGATCCGCCCCTTCGTCAGGGCGTCCGCCCAGCGCCGGGCGTTCTTCAGGTCCGCCGCGCCTGCGGCGATGGCGAAGTCCCTCTTCAAGCTCATCGCGCGCTCGACGATCTGTTCGATATAGGGGGTTGTCATGGTGTGCTCCACAGTCGCGAAACGAGAGTGATCCGTCATCCCGGCAGCACGACTCGATAGCGGATGCAATCGGCGCCGTAGTCTTCGGGCTTCATGTCCTCGTAGTTCTTGTCGCGCGGCATCTCGGGGACCAGCATGATGAGGTCGCCGGTGCCCCGCTCCTCGTACATGCCCCAGTTGGTGTAGCGACGGTCGACCGGGGCGCCGGGCGGCAGGTCCTGGATGACCTGCACCGTGGCACGGCGCACGCAGACGCGCTCCGTGTCGAACTCGGCGATGCACAGCGGATAGCGCGGAACCTGTCCGTACACCGGCCCCGGCAGAATGTTGGCGAGCACGTACGTCTTCCCGTTCTTCGACGACCGGAAGAACTGGTGTACCGACGCGGGCGTCCAGACGGGGGACCCGTCCTCGTATGCGACCGGCTTCGGCCGGCTCCACGTCATGCCGGCGTCCTCCGACACGACTCCCTGCCGTGAGGAGTAGATGCCGCACCGCTTGTCGCCCTGGCAGCGCATGGTGCAGTAGAACCGCGTCCCGCCCAGCCACGCGAGCGCCGATTCGCAGCACCCGCCGGCCGCCTGCGGGAACGGCACGACGATCATCTCGCCGAACCGCCACTCCAGCCGCGTCGCGTCGCCTGACAGCCGCGCCTGCGCGTAGAAGGTCGTCGAGTAGTGCTCCTTCGACCGCTCGGACACATCGTCCGGCGGCGGCTCCGGATGGACCGCGGTGAAGCCCATCACCATCGTTCCGTCCGGCAGGAAGTGGCGCTGGCCGTCTCCCACCCCGCCCACGCGCCCGTATTCGATGCCCGGCGCCCAGCGCACCGCGTCAAAGCCCGGCCGCGAATCGATCGCCTGCGCCGAGGTGGTCCACGTGCGCCCCTGATCGTTCGAGATCCGGTAGAACAGGCGGTAGGTCCGCCCGATCCGGTTTCCGGTGCCAAACATCGGCTGGCCGGGGTCCATCTCGTAGCGCGACTCGAAGTCGATCAGCACGTCGCGCTGCGGGTGCAGGACCATGCCGAACGGATAGGTCTTCCCGCCGGTCAGGTCGGCCGGCGTCACGCGCACGCCACCGGGCTCGTCCGTCCACGTCCGTCCGTTGTCCTCCGAGCGCCGCCGACAGATCCAGCTCGAGTAGTAGTGGCGCCCGCTGTCGGCCCGCTCGTGGAACGCCTCGTGGCGGACGGTCTCCAGCATGGCCGCCCCCTTTACGCTCGCATACGTCGGGCTGAAGACGTACACGGCTTCGCCCACGGGGCCCGGCAGATAGGTTTCGCGAGTCACGCGGATGCCGCTCACGGCGTCGCCTCCGCCACCAGGCCGAACTCGCGCCGCAGGGGACCAAAGTTGCCGCCGGACACTTCCTTCACCGCCGAGTCGAACGCCGCCGCCAGCCCGGCGCGCTCTTCGGCGGACAGGTCGAGGTCGAACGCGCCGACCGCCTCCTCGAACTGCGCCAGGCGGCTCACGCCCACCAGCGGCGCGGTCACGCCGGGCTGGTCCTTCAGCCAGGCGATCGCCACCTGCGCGGGGGGCACGCCGCGCTCCTTCGCGAGCGCGGACAGCTTGCGCAGACCGTTTGCGTAGGTCGTCACCCATCGCGGAATGCGCTCGTCCGATGCACCGCGGGCGTCGGCTGGCGCGGGACCGTCCGGATCGTACTTGCCGGACAGCACGCCGGCCAGCAGCGGGCGATAGCAGGTAATCGCGACGCGATCCGCGACGGCCTGCGGCAGCACCTCAATCTCCACCCCGCGCTCAACCAGGTTGTACGGAACCTGGTTGTTCACGAGGCGCGGCGCGCCAATCTGCTGTCCCACCGCGTTCGCATGGGCCACAAGCCACGCCGGGAAGTTGCTGCAGCCGACAAAGCGCGTCTTTCCGGCGCGTACGGCTGCGGCCAGCGCCGTCATGATCGCTGCCATGTCCATCCCCTTGCGCGGCCAGTGGATGAGCAGGAGGTCCACGTGGTCCGTCTGCAGGCGCTTCAGGCTCTCGTCCAGGCTCCGTGGAATTAGCTCGGGATACTCGGCGCCCGTCTTGCCCCAGACCTTGGTCGCCAGGAAGGCGCGATCGCGGCGGTCCCTGAGGATCCGGCCGAGGATTTCCTCCGTCCGTCCCTCGGCGTACACCGTGGCCGTGTCGATGAAATCCACGCCGCGCGCCAGCGCGGCATCGACGATGCGGGCGGACTCCCGCTCGTCCGCCCGGTCCCCGAACATCATCGTTCCCAAGCACATCTGGGACACCCGCACGCCCGTCGTCGACAGCGGCACTCGCTTCATTCGCCGGTCTCCTGATTCGTCAATCCCGCGTTCGTCTCACCGAGCCCACTCCACGTCAAGCTCCAGCGGAATCCGGCCCGGCCCGGTCTGGCCGGTCAGCTCGACGTAGAACGAGTGCCGCTTCCGGTCGCGCGGGTAGACGTAGCGGAGCACCGGGACGGACGTCCCGCCCAGCCGTGCCGCTACCGAGGCCACCTTCCCGGGATCCGCGAAGGCCAGCTCCACGACGGCGTCGTCATCGGTGCCGGGCTCGCAGCCCATGCGCTCGATGAACGGCAGATCGAACTCCGTCGCAAACGTCTGCCGGTGCGCGCGCGGAACAGGCTCGCCGTCCGGCGGCTCGCGCCGCGTCACCGGCGGCAGTCGCCGGCCGGAGCCGCCACGGCCGGCCCGCACGGCCACGTCCACTCGAACCTCCAGCTCTTCCGAGAACGCGCCGTGCACGAGCGCACCCAGGAATCCGCACTCCTCGGGTCGTGGAAGCGTGATCTCGGCGCCACCCGGCTCGACTCGCCAGCGGGTGAGCGCGCGCGGCGCGAGGCCGCGCGGCATGGTCACGTCGATCCACGCCAGATTCCCCGCCCGCGCGACGGTCTGGGCCGAAGCCGCGAAGGTGTACATCGGCACGGTCGGCGTTTGCACGGCTGTCGCGGCGCGAAGCGCTTCGCCCCCCGGCAGCACCAGCCCGAGTCGCATCACCTCGCCCTGCGGGGCGCGGAGCGTGAGCCGGTAGCCGCCGGCTATCCGGCGAGCCCGGACCGGATGCCCGAACACCCGGATTCCCGCGGCGGGCCGCTGCGCCTCGATCGACAGGAACCGCACGCCATGCGGGGGAACGACGCAGCAGAACTCGTCGCCATAGGCCGCGAACGGGAGCGCCTGCTCGGCGGCGAGACATGGCCGCGGATAGATCTCGCGCACATGGAATGCGGCACCGTGCGTCAAACCGATCGACTCATCGAGGCGGCACCGCGCCAGGCACGGGAACGGATTCTGGTTCACCAGGCATACAAAGCCGCTCGCACCATCCGGGCGAGGATGGGCGTAGATCTCCGCGGCGCCGGACCCCGGCGCCGCGCCGGCGCGGATCGTATGCTTCCACGCGTCGAAATGCCGGCCGACGAATCGCATCCACTTCCGCATGAACGCCGCGCAGTCGTTCCTCGTCTTTCCGGGAAGCCGGTTGAAGAACGTGCGCGTCTCGGCCGGACAGATGTTGGGGGTTACGGCCAAGCCTTGCAGGAAGCTGTACTCGAAGACGCGGCGGTCCGGGACGCGGCTGCGCGGGAAGGCGTAGTACTCGCAGTTGCAGAAGGCCCGGTACGGGACGAAGCGCCGCTCGTGCACGGTGACCATCTGTTCCCGCCGGCCGTCGCCGAGCAGCTTGAGCTGGTTGAGCGTCGAGGAGTATCCACGAACGTGCGGATCGGTCAGGTACACGTTCGGGTTGTGCCAGACGAGCTTGGGCATGAACTCGAGCCAGTTGCCGCTGTTCGTCCAGACCAGGAACTCCGGACTCAGCGCCGCCAGCGCGTCCATGAGCGACACCAGCCCGCGCACCTGCCGATACACATCGCCCGGCGGGTGTCCGTGGTTTTCCGCGAAGCACGGCCCGATGTGAATCATGTCCAGGCAGATGAACTCGTGGCCGTAGCGTCGGTTGTGCGAGAGGAGCCCGGTCCGGATATGGTCAAGGTACTCGCGGCAGCCCAGGCAGAACTGGCCCGTCCCGCCGTCCGGCCCGCGCTGGCGCCACTCCGGCCGGTCGAGCCGCCGGGCGGAGTAGTTGTAGTGCGGGCAGTACAGCTCGCCGGGGTGGACGTAGTCGCCGAGCCGGACGCCGAGGCGTCGCGCCAGGCGGCTCAGCCGCCGCATGTTGCGGCCCGTCCGGCGCTCGTCGGGCCAGTCGAAGGCCCCCTCGAACACCTGGAAGTACTCCACCCCGATCTCCGCCATCAGCCGGATGTCCTCCTCCAGGAGTTCCGGGCTGAGCGCGACCGTGGGGTTGTCGCACATGCTGTAGAAGATCCGGCCCTCCCGGCATTCGGTCATCCGGTTCGTGATGCACGCCGAGGTGAACATCGGCCGCTCGAAGCGCGGCGGATGCCGGCGCTCGACGTACGCGCTCGCGGCCTCGATTTCCGCGACATCGAAATCGCCGCCGCGACGGCCGGCCAGTCGGCAGGCGCCGATCGTCAGGCTGTGGCAGTCCAGCGGCTGCCCCGGGTGCAGGCGCTCGGAAGGCGGGTACCAGATGCCCCCGGCGTCGATCCGGCTGAACGGGAAATCGAGCGAGAGGAAGAACGATACGGAGCCCTTCCGCAGGAACAGGAACGCGTCCTGCAGCCCCGTGGCGTTCACGGCCCGCTCGCAGCCCGGCTCCCAGCCGCCGGCGAACCAGCTCACGCGCCGGACCTGAACCGGTCGGTCGGCGGTTACGCGAAGCGTCAGGACGAGGAACTCGCGCTTCGCGGTCCCGTGCTCAACCGTCACCGGACCGTCCGCCTCCACCGCGAATCGCTTGCCGCGGAACCGGACCGACTCGCCGCCGGCCGACAGCGTCGCCCCATCGGGTTCAGCGGTCAGCCGCACGGGCAGGAACGGCTGGTGCGACCGAAGAACATCTCGGCGGCGCACGTTCACCCGATCCACCCCAGCGCCACCTCCGACACGACGATGTCCGACTTGCGCGGGCGGACCTGAATCCTCGCCAGCTCGGCGGAGGCCGGGTCGCAGGCGGCTTGGACGCCCGCCACGGCCGACTCGAGCTCCTGCTGCACCCCCGCGAGGCGCTGCTGGACCGCCTCGCGGGTCTCTCCGGCCCGCGCCACATCGCCTTGCTCCCGTATGGTCCGACTGGCCCCGCGCGCCGCCGTCGTGGCGCGGCCGATATTCCCGGCGCTGACCGCCTTGCGGCCGAAGAATGCGCCGAGGATCGTGGCGCCGACGGAGATCACGGTCTGCACCGTCTGCTGGGTCAGCTGGGACTTTTCGACCGCGATGCGGGCATCCGCCTTGCGCAGCTGCTCCTGGGCGGCCGCCAACTTGGGCGCATACTTCGCGCGGATCTTCTCCACCTCGGCGTCCCGCCGCTCCCGGAGCGCCTGGGAGACGCGCACGCGGAAGTCGCCTTCGCTCTCGCCCGCGCGGGACGTGAGCTTGACCGCCCCGCACTGGAGGAGGTCGAGCGTGACGGTTTGATAGGCCTGCAGCTTGAGCGCCCGCTGCCAATCGGCATAGTTCGCGGCGCGCGCGGCGGCGGCGGGCAGCGGATCGAAGCTCGCGCCGGCCGGCGGGCGCGCGTCCAGCGCCGATGCGTCGCCCGGCCGGACGTCCGCCTCGTCCCACAGCACCTTCGAGCCGTCCGGCGCAAACGGGCCCAGGTTGAGGTATGGCGCCCAGACGTCGACCCCGGTTTTCGCATCGACGAAGTGGAGCTGAACCAAGCCGACCGCCACCGGTCGGAGCGCGGCCCCGCCGGGCGCACCCGACGCGGGGCGCACGAAATACTCGCTCACGCCCGGGGGAAGCACGGGGCGAGCGGCCGGAGCCGGCTCTACGGCGGCCGGCGGCGGCGTGGCGCCGGCGGGCCGGGCCGGGATGGCGGCGGCCGGGGCCGACGCAGCCGACTGGCCGGCCGTCAGCCTCTGGATCTGGGCCAGCGTCATCGGGCCCCGGAGGTAGGAGAGCGCCCATCGGCTGCGGAACAGGACCGTCTGATCTTCGTGTACGTTCCGCATCAGGAACGTGCGGCTGCTCAATCCGGCCAGCTGCGCCTCGACCTGTGCCCGGTCGAATCCGCCCGCGCCGGACAGCGCGCCTTCGAGGCCCTCGAGCAGGCGCGCCTTGTCGCGCTCGGTCTGCAGGCGGCCGATCAGCCAGGTGCCGGCGTTCGCGAGGCCCTTGTAGTCGAGGTCCACGGGGTTCTGCGTGGCGAGGACCACGCCCAGGCCGTACGCCCGCGCCTGCTTGAGCAGGGTGAGCATCGGCAGCTTCGAGGGCGGCATGGCGGACGGCGGGAAGTAGCCGAAGATCTCGTCCATGTAGAGCAGCGCGCGCAGGCTCGAAGTGCCGGACTGCGTCCGCATCCACGCCACGATCTCGTTCAGCAGCAGCGTGACGCAGAACATGCGCTCCGGATCGGAGAGGTGGGCGAGGGAGATCACGGAGAGGCGCGGCTTGCCTTCGGGGGTGTACAGGAGCCGCTGCACATCGAGCGGCTCGCCCTGCATCCACGCGGCGAAGCCCGGTGCGGCCAGGATGTTGTTCAGCGCCATGGCCAGCCCCAGCCGGTCGCCCGCGGGGAAGAAGGTCTCGAGGTCGAACACGCCTACCGTGTCGAACGCCGGCTTCTGGACCGCCTGGATCAGGCCCGCGAGGTCCAGGCCCCGGCCCTGCCGCCACGCCTGGTCCAGTATGGTCGAGAGCAGGATGTGCTCGCGGCTTCGCAGCGGATCGGCGTTCACGCCCACGAGCGCGAGCAGGCCGGACACGGCGCCCTGCACGCGGTCGCGGAGCGCCTCCTCGTTCGCCATCAGCTCGGCCGCGGGCGCCGCAAAGGACCGGAGCACCGTGATCGGGCGCCCGGCCACGCTGCCCGGCGTATAGATGGCCATGTCGACCGCGTCCTTGAAGCGGCCGATGCGCGCCGCGTCCTGGCCCCACTCCGCCAGTCCCGCGCGCCATCCCTCGGCCGTCTTCGCCGCGAACGCGTCCGGCGCCAGCCCCTGGCGGGCCGCCTCTGCCTCGTCGATCCACGGGCGAAAGTCCGCCGGCCGCAGCTCCGGGAAGGCGAGCAGCATGTTGCCGAGGTCGCCCTTCGGGTCGATCGCAATGGCGGGGATTCCGTCGATCGCGGCCTCCTCGAGCATCGCCACGCACAGGCCCGTCTTGCCGCTGCCCGTCATCCCAACGCACATCGCGTGGGTCGTCAGGTCGCGCGAGTCGTAAAGCAGCGGCTCGGGCTTCGTCGCGCCCGTCTGCGGGTCAACCGGCCGGCCGAGGTAGAACACGCCGAGTTTCTCAAAGTCCTGCACGGGATGGGCCTCCCACTTGCGCCGCTACGCATGGTTCCGGAGCTTCAGCTCCAAGGGATGCGGATCGAGATAGCACTGGTCCTTCAGGTACTCCACGTTGAACTTCCGGGCGAAATACTGGAAGAGAGTCACCGGCACGATAAGCGGCACGAGCCCCTCGCCGAACCGGTCGATCACCTGGAGCACCTCCCGCTTCTCGTCCGCCGAGAGCAGGGCCTTGAAGTACCCGAGCATGTGCTGAAGCACGTTCACGTGCTTTCGCGGCGTAGCCGCGAGCCGGAGCGCCCCGAGCAGCGCGTCCTCGTACTTCGCGCGCAGCGCGGGGGCGTCCCCCTTCTTCGCGACGGCCAGCATGCGGCCCATGGCCCGCATGGGCGCGTCGCCGTGCGCCATGAGGAGCAGCTTGTGCCGGGCGTGAAACGCCATGAGGCCCGCGATCGTCGGATCCGCCTCCATCGCCTGCCGGTATCGGCTCAGGGCGAAGATCCGCTCGATGAAGTTCTCGCGCAGGTCCTCGTCGTGCAGCCGGCCCTCATCCTCGACCGGCAGCAGCGGAAACCGCTTCATGAAGGCGCCGGCGAAGAGACCGGAGCCGGAGGCGATGACGGCGCCCTTCTCGCTGTAGATCTTGACGCGATCCATGCCGCTGCTGGGAGACTTGGCCTTGAAGATGAAGCCGCAGAGCTGTTCGCGCTCGAGTTCGTCGAGGCGCCGATTCACCCACGTCATCATCTGCTCCGTCAGATCGCGGCCGGTGCGCCGGGTGAGCAGGCGCGGCGCCTCGGCCGTGCCCACGAGGCGCATCGCCTCGCGCGGGACCGGCAGGCCGCACTCGACCTCGGGGCACACGCCCACGTACTGGACGTAGCGGCCCAGCGTCTCGACGAGAAAGTCGTCGCGCTTGTGCATGCCGTCGTAGCGAACCGGGTCGCCCAGCAGGCACCGGCTGATTCCGATCCGGATCGTTTCGCTCATGACGCCTCCCCGCCGCCGTCGGCTCCCAACTAGGTAGCACAGTCGGGGGCTTGATCCAAGCGCGGCGAGACGATGCTCCGGCCTATCCGGGCGAGGCCCGGCGGATTCGGGCGCCGGCGGGCGGAGCGCGCGATGCCACGAGGCGGCGCCCCGCCAGGCGCGGATCAGGGCTCCGTCTGAGGCGGCCCCCGGGGCGGATGCCCCGCCCGGCTCCGTCCGCGGACGACGAGCAATAGAACTTGTCATTTCCGCCCCGGTTGGCGCAGCATCGCGGGCGTTATGAACCTACTCGCACGTTGGCTGAGGATGGGGGCGGCGGTGGCGATCATGCTGCGGGCGGCGGCGATTCCGGCCGGGGCGGCGGATGAGCCGGCGAAGCCCGAACTGGCCGTGTCGGTGTTCGTGCTGGGCCCGACCGGGGGCGATCTGGACGCGCGTGACCTGGTTCGGGCGTTGAACGACGCCGGCTGGTGCCGCGCGACGGCCGCGGCCAAGACCGACCGCTGGAACCGCCCGCCCGCCGGCGCGGACCCCGCCGCCTGGCTGTCGGTCTCCATCGTCGGCTTCGGCGAGCGCGCCCACGCGTACGCATTCCGGTTCGACGGCCCTGGCGCCGCGCCCCGCTTGGTCGCGCACGTGCCCTACGGCATCTCCTGGGTGCAGGGCCAGAAGGTCTGGCTGGTGCCGGGGGGCCGCATCGTGGCCGGCGTGCGGCGAGGCTGGGCGTCAAGCCCATCGGGGCGACCGGCCGCTGTCTCGGCCGCGTCATGGGCCGAAGAGTCAAAGGCCTCCGCCGCGGGTTCGGCTGAGATGGCGCTCGAGAGCATGACGGCGTCCAAGGATCCATCGTCCGTCGATCCGACGGTGGCGATGAAGGCCCTGGAGCCGGCATTCTTCGCCGCCGCGTGCGAAGCCGGATGGCAGCCGTCCGCGTCTGCGCCCGACGCCGTGTCGCTCCAGGTCCGGCTGGCCTTCGCATCGGCCGCGTTCCGGGTGTCCGGCCCGGCCGGCTCCGGCCGGGCATCCCGCGTGAAGGAGGGCGTGCCGGAGGAGCAGTATCACGGACATCTCCGCCGCATGCTTCTCGTGCTGGATCCCGCCAGCGGCGTGACCGACTTCGCGCGTGTGGCGGACGGCGCGGCGAACCTGCTGGCAGCTGCGCCGGCCGCGCTTTGCCTGGCTTCCGGTGACGGCCCGGCCGGCTTCAATCCGCAGACCGGAGCGTGCGTCTGGCCGAAGGACACGAAGAAGGTCGAAACCCGCGGGCCGCCGCTTCGGTTCGTCGCCCGTGCGTCCGGCGAAGGGGTCGCCCTTTACCGGTACACGCGCGGCTTGGCGCGGATCGACCCGGCGACTGGGGCCGAGCAGGCGATTGCGGCAGAGTCGCCGCGCGACGCGAACGGGTTCGCCGTGGCGGAGAGCGGCCTGGCCGTCCTGGCCCGCGGGAGCGCGGTCGAGGCCTGGCGCGGCGGGGCGCTCCAGTGGCGCGCGGAGCAGGCCGCAGAGGTCTCGGCCGGTCCTGCGATCTCCGGCGACCGCGCGATCGCCGGGACGGCGGATGGCGACGTGATCGCGCTGTCGCTCGACGGCGGCCGCGAGGCCTGGCGGGTCCGCGCGGGACAGCCGGCGGGCGCAATCGGGATGCTTGACGGCCGGGCGATGGTGTTCGATGGCGCGGGCGATGCGCTCCTGGCCTTGAGCCCGGCGGACGGCTCCACCGTCTGGAGGCGCGAGCTGGGCGACGTCCTGCTGGCGCCGCCGACGCGCGCCGGCGAACGCATCCTGGCTGTCGGCAAGAACAGCCGCATCCTTCTGCTGGGCGCCGCGGACGGCGCGGCAGCGGCGGAGGCGAAGTGGCCGACGTGGTTCACGGACGTCCTGTCGGTCCCGCTCGCCGGGCGGCCCGCGATCCTGTGTGCGGACATCCGCGGCCGGATCACCGTGTTGGATGGCGCCGATCTCAAGCCGCAGCGGGAGGTTCGGCTGCCGGCCCGGCCGAGCGGCCGGCTGGTGTTTGCGTCGGCGTTTCCCCATCGCTGGGGGGCGTCGCCCGAGGCCGAAGGCGGACTGCTCGGCGGGGATTCCGACGCGGCGGGACCCGCCGTGCTGGCCGCCGATCAGGAAGGCTACATCTACATCATCCCGATCGGGACGCCGGCCGGGCGGAAAGGGGAGTGAACGCGTGAGAAGCGGGCAGGCAATCGGAGCCGGACGGTCGGGACAGAGCCCGACCCTCCACGGGCGGGCCGCGACTCTGGAGGGACGGCCCGCGTGTCGTCTGTCGGCTTCGGCGCCGCTTCGGGCCGCGGTCGTGGCGGCGCTCATGGCGGCCGGCATGGGCCGGGCCGATGAGCTGGACTTGCGTCTCGACGCGGGCGGCGACGATGCGACGGAAGCCGCCGTGGCCCAGCTGGAGGCTGCCCACGGGTCGGACCTTGACCGTCTGACGAACACGCATCTTTCGCTCGTTGCGCGCTGGGACGGCGTGCGCCCGAGCGGCCGCCGGAGGAACGCCAGCGAGGCGGAGCCCGGCCCGGTCCACTGGGCGGAGCAGGGCGACGGGATGGTGGCACCGGTCGATGAGGGGGCCGCCAGCACGCTCGTGGCGGTGCCGGAGGACGCGACCTATCGCGTGAACCTGCGGCTTCAGCTCGGGATCAAGCCATGCCCGGTGACTCTTTCGCTGACGCCGCAGGCCGCTGCGCCGGCGGCGGCCGGATCGACCAACCCGCCCGTATACGCGGACTCGGGCGTGCCGCAGGAGAACGTCTACGGGCGCTCGGGGTTCCTGCCCAGCCTGATCGGCAAGGAGCAGGAGAAGCGGCTGCCCATCCGGTTCGAGCGGGAAACGCAGCTCATCGCCATGTCGTCGGGAGATACAGTGGTGTGGGAGCACTGGGACGTGGCGCTGAAGAAGGGCGTCTATCGGGCGGCCCTGGCGAGCGCGGACAAGCGGACGCGCGTGTCCGCTCTGCTGCTCAGCCGAAGCCGCGATTTTCGTCCGAGCTTCGGCCTGGCCGGGCCGGATCGCACGCTCGGGCGCATCTACATGCGCTTCCGTGCCGCGCCTGCCGAGCGCAAGGCCGGCGCGACGTTCGCCGTCACGGCGGCCCTCGGCTACCACTGGCGCGGCCGGAAGCCCGAGGGCTCGACGGAGGACGCATGGGGCTGGCCGATCGGATCCGTCGCCGCGTCGCCGGTCGGAGAGTGGTCGGCCTTCGTCGAGGCGACCGACGCGATCGAGCCCGGCCCCGGCCCGTGGTCCACCTGCAACCTCGGCGTGCGCGGCGTGGATCGCGGCGACCTGGACGTGCAGATCGCGTGGCATCCGTCGCCGGCCGGCGTGGCGTTCTCGAGCCGCACGGCGATCGGCGGCGGGCAGGCGATGCTGCGCGTGCCGCATGGCGACTGGTCGGTGCGCCCGCAGGCGGGCGTTCCGGCGTGGGGCGTCTGGGGGCCTGACTTCGTGGCCCGCATCATGACGCAGGAGTCCGTGATCGAGCGCTACTTCCGCTGGGCGAAAGAGGCGGCCGAGAAGCTCAGCATCCCGGCCGGGCATCCCGTGCCGCGCCACCTGCGCTTGATCACCAGCTGCAACGTGAATGCGGCCAACCGCGAGCGGGCGGCCGAGATGCTGGCCCAGCTCGGGCTGAACTGGATCGAGGGCGCTCCCGAGTCCGTGACCAGGAAGTACGGGCTTTGCGACGATCGGAGCGCGTACAACACGGCCGATCCGGGCGCCGTCGCCCACCGGATGGGCGAGGCCGATCGGGCGCGCGTGACGAAGGTCAAGATCGGCGACGAGATCGGCACGTACACCGACCCGTCGGCGGTGAACGGCGACGCGGGCAAGATGGATGCGTTCCGGGCGTACCTGACCGAGCAGGCCCGCCTGGTCGGGATGGAGCCCACGGCCTTCCTGGGTGTCGAGAACGTGGACGACATCGCGTGCATCGGGGAGCTGCCGGCGAATCCGGGGCGGTACGAGCGCCGGCTTTTCTACCACTCCCAGCGCTTCTGCCACCTCACGACGTGTGACTACTACGCGTCCGTCACGCGCGGGTTCGAGAAGCTCTTCCCCAACGTCCACGTCTACAACAACTACTCGCCGCACCCGCTGTTCCTCACCGGGACGACGATGAACGGGAGCGACTGGTTCGTGCTGCCGCGCAACGGCGCGCAGACGCTCGGCTGGGCCGAGGACTGGGCCACGGGCGGCAGCTGGGGGCTGGGCACGCGATACCAGTGCACGAGCTTCTACGCCGCGCTGGTCGACTGCGCGGTGCGCGCGCGCGGCTACCCCTCGGGCTTCTACGTCGGCGTGAACTGCGGCGGCGGCGCGGTGAAGATCTTCTCATGCGTGGGGCAGGGCCTGACGTGGCTGCTCCTCTACTCGTGGGGCCCCATCGACGGGCTGGCCGAGGGCAGCAACGCGTGGAGCGAGCACCAGGACCAGTACTACCAGGTCCTGTGCGCGGCGCACGCGCTCGGGCCGGCGGACGAGATCATCGCGCTCGGGAAGCGCGAGCCGCGCCGCACCGCGATCCTCTACAACCGCAGCCACGAGATCCTGAACGGTGGGCTCGGCCGCATGAACCACGACTGGATGTGGACGTACATCGCGCTGCGGGCATCGCAGATTCCCGTCGACGTGATCATCGAGGAGGATTTGAACGCCGAGGACCTGAAGCGCTACGACTGCCTGTGGCTGGGCGGGCTCAACCTCGAGCGCCGGCACGTGGCGGCCGTGCGGCAGTGGGTCGAGGCGGGCGGCGTGGTGATCGGCTCCGCCGGGGCGGCCATGCGCGACGTGTATAACGATCCGCTCCCGGAGGCGGCCGAGCTCTTCGGAGCGCGCTCGCGCGCGGTGCGGCCGAGCGAGACCGGCTCTGTCGCGCGCGTCCAGATCGCGGCGTCCGACGTGTTCCCTTCGGCGTCGTTCGCCCCGGGCGGGCTGCGGTTCGTGATCGAGCCGGCCGGGGCGGCCCCGGCTGCGACGTACGGCGGCGGCCTGTGCGCGGCGACCGCGCGCGCGGCGGGCAAGGGGCAGGCCATTCTGCTCGGGTTCCAGCCGGGCTTCGCGTACCGCGACAGCGGCCAGGCGACCGGCGAGGTGCGGCAGGTTATCGCGGCCCCGGTGCTCAAGCGGATCGGCCGTCCGCGCGTGGAGTTCGACTACCCGGCGTCCGAGGCGACGCTGTTCGAGCATGAGAGCGGGATCGCCGTCACGCTGGCCGACTTCGGCGGGGCTTCGCCGGAAGGTGGCAGCAAGCTCTCCGTGCAAGCGGGTCGCCCCGTCAAAGAGGTGACCAGCGCCCTGCACGGGCCGCTGGAGTGGAAGCAGACCGGGGATCGGATCGAAGTCGTCGTCCCGCGCCTGGCGCCGGTGGACACGGTGATCTTGAAGTAGGGCGCATGCGGCGCGCGTAGCGGGGGGATTCGATGGGCGTGCGGCGGCATTTCCTCGGATGGGACGGGCCGATCCGCGGCAAGGTCTGCGGCTTCCTGCTGGCCGACGGATCGGACCTGGAATCCACGCTGGTCGTCGTCCCGACCCGGCAGGCGGGGCGCCGCCTGCGCGAGGCGCTGGCGCTGGCGGGCGCGGCGCGCGATGTGCCGGTGCTGGGCCTCCGGGCGGTTCCGCCGACGTTCTTCCTGTTCTCCTCGGCCGTCGAGCCGCGCGAGGCCGCCCCGCTCATCGTCAAGGCGGCGTGGGCGGAGACGCTGCTCGCGGCGGACGCGGCCGAGCTGGGCAACCTGTTTCCGAGCCTGCCGGCAGCCCGCGATTTTGCATGGGCGCTGCGCCTGGGCGAGACGATCCAGAACCTGCGCGCCAGCCTGGCAGAGGGCGGGTATACCATCGCGGCCGTGGTTCGCGATCGGGGCGAAGCGCTGGACGAGCCGGAGCGCTGGGCCGACCTGGCGCGCGTCGAGGCCGCCTATCTCGATCGCGTCGGACGGCTGGGGCTCGAGGACCCGTGCGCGCGGCGGATCCGCCTCTCGGCGCGGCCCGAGCCCCCCGAGGGGGTGCGGCGGATCGTCGTCGCGGCCGTCTCAGACCCGACGCTGCTGCTCATCCGCGCCCTCGAGAGCCTGTCCGCGACGATCGACGTGGACATCCTGATCCACGCGCCGCCCGGGCTGGCCGATGGGTTCGACGAGTGGGGGCGGCCGGTCACGGACCGATGGGCCGGGGCGGGGATCGACATTCCCGAGCCCGACCGCAACCTCCATCTGGCGGCGTCTCCGGCGATCCAGAGCCGGAAGGCGCTGGAGGAGATCGGCGCCTCGGGCCCGGGCATCGGGCCGGATGATATTGGCATCGGGGTCCCGGACCGCGATGTCATCCCGTACCTGGCGGCCGATCTGGCGGAGCGCGGGCTGGCCGCGTTCGATCCCGCCGGCCAGCCGGTCGCGTCGAGTCCGCTCTACCGGCTGATCGACGCGCTGCGCGAGGTCGTCACCGCGCGCGCGGCCGATGCGTTCGACGCGCTGATCCACCACTCCGATGTGCTTCTCTACCTGGAAGCGGATCGTCGGGCGCGGCCGCGGGACCTGCTGCGGGAGTGGGACGACTTCCGCGGCGCGCACCTGCCCATGAACCTGGACGACATCGGCAGCGGGCTCCGGCGGGCCGGGCGCGACGACGCGTACCCCGGCGTGGCGCTGGCGCTGGAATTCGTCCTGGCCCAGGTGCGGGCCTTCGAGAGCAGCCGGCTCGACGTTTTCATCCGGGCGTTCCTGCAGGCCGTCTATGGCGTGCGGTCGATCCGGGCGGACAATCCCGGCGACGCGGCATTTGCCGAGGTGGCCGGGCTGGTCGACGAGGCGCTGCACGAGCTGGCGCGCGAGACGGCGGCGGGCCTGCCGGCCAGCCCGGCCGCCCAGTTCGACCTGCTGCGCCGGCGGCTGGCAGAACAGTCGGGAGAGCTCCCTCGCCCGGCCGGAGCCATCGATCTTGAGGGCTGGCTGGAGCTCCCGTGGAATGACGCGCCGCTGCTGATCGTCACAGGCATGAACGAGGGCTGCGTGCCGGACGGCCGGCTGAGCGACATGTTTTTGCCCGACTCGCTGCGGCGGACGCTGGGCCTGAGGCACGACGCGGCTCGCTTTGCGCGGGACGCGTACCTGCTGCGGGCGATGATCGAATCGCGCCGGGCCGCCGGCCGCGTGTGCCTCATCGCCGGCCGGTCGGGAATCGGCGGCGACCCGCTGAAGCCGTCGCGCCTGCTGTTCCTGTGCCCGGACGCCGAGCTGCCCGCGCGGGCGGAGCGGCTCTTCGGCATGGCGGAGGCGTCGCGCGACAGCGCGCCGCTCCGGATCAGCGTGCGGCTGAACCCGGAGCCGGACGCCCGGTGCCGCGAGGCGTGGCGGTCGCTGAGCAAGCTGCGGGTAACGGCCTTCCGCGGCTACCTGGCGTGCCCCTTCCGCTTCTACCTGCGCACCATCGTGGGCATGGAGGCCGCCGAGGCCGGGAAGACCGCGCTCAACGACGCGGACTTCGGCGAGATGGTGCATCACGCGCTGCATGCGATGGCGGCCGACCGGCGGGTGAGCCGGAGCGCGGACGAGCGCCAGCTCGCCGGGTTCCTGTGCGGCGCGGTGGAGCAGTGGATGCGCGCGCGGTTCGGCGGCGCGCCGCCCCTGATGGTCGAGATTCAGGCGGAGGCCGCCCGGCAGCGGCTGATCGCCGCCGCCCGCGAGCAGGCGCGGCTGGCGGACGAAGGCTGGGAGATCGTCGCTTCCGAGTGCGACCGGCAGGCTGCCATCGGCGGCTTCACGGTCACCGGCCGGATCGATCGGATCGACCGCCATCGGAAGACCGGCGTCATCCGCATCCTGGACTACAAGAGCTCGGACAAGGCCGTGGAGCCGGTGCGAGCCCATCTGGGTACGCAGCGGGAGGGGGCGTGCGACTATGCGCGGGTGACGATCCGTGACGTAAAGCGGACGACCGAGCGGCAGTGGGTCGACCTCCAGCTCCCGCTCTACCGGGTGCTGGCCGCGGCGGACGCGGGCGGCGGGCCGATCGAGGTGGGCTACTTCAACCTGCCCAAGGCCGTGACGGGCACCGGCGTGGCGGCGTGGCCGGATTTCGATGACGACCTCGCCAAGTCGGCTCTGGCTTGCGCGGAAGGCGTGATTGCCGACATCCGGCGCGGCCGGTTCTGGCCGCCGTCCGAGGCCATCCTCTACGACGATTTCGAGACGCTGTTCACCGGCCCGGCCGAGGAGTGCTTCGACACGAGCGGATTCTTCGGGAGGGCCGGGGCATGAGCGCCGGGATATCCAACCTGGCGATATCGGCGTCTGCCGGCTCCGGCAAGACCTTCCAGCTGGCGCACCGGTACATCCGGCTGATGGCGCTGGGCGTCGCGCCCGAGCGGATCGTGGCGCTGACGTTCTCTCGGAAGGCGGCCGGCGAGATTCTCGATTCGATCGTCCGGTATCTGCGCGAGGCGGCCGCGACCGAGCGGCAGGCCGGGGTTACCGCCGGACGGATCGGCCGGCCGGAGGCGGACGTGGCGTTCTTCCGGACCTGCCTGCGGCAGCTCGTCTCCAGCCTGCACCGCCTGCACGTCGGCACGCTGGACAGCTTCATCGTCGGCGTCGTGCGGGCGTTTCCGCTCGAGCTGGGCATTGCGCCCGAGCTGAACCTCATGGACGACACCGGGACGACGGCCCTCGAGGCCCATCGACTCGTGCTCGGCCGCATCTTCAACAGCCCGGACATGGAGCCGGGCGCGCGCCGCGAGTTCCTCGAATCGCTGCGCCAGGCGACCTTTGGCCAGGAGGAGAAACAGATCGAGCGCGTTCTCGGCCAGGTGATCGAGTCGTGCCGCCACCTGCTGCGCGCGGCGCCGGACGCGGACGCGTGGGGCAACCCGGGGCGGATCTGGCCGCCCGATCAGGCGCGCGTGTGGACCGAGTCGGGCGCGATCGATGCGCCGGCGGCCGCGACGCTGCTGCGGCAGGAGCTGGCGTCGGTTGGCTGGCCCGCCGATGTCGTGGCGTCGGTGGCGCGGTTCGCGGATTTCGCCGAGACGAGCGACGAGTTCTCCGCCTGGGATGACGTGTTCGCGTCGCGGGTGATGGAGCAGGTGCTCGAGTTCTGGCAGAGCCTGAGCGCGGGAGGCGTCGAGGTCTGGTTCCGGAAGAAGGCCTATCCGGTGCCGGCGGCGGTCGGTGCTCCGCTGGCGGAGTTGGTCCTGCGTGTCCTGGGCATGGAGATCCGGCGGGCGCTCGAGCGGACGCGCGGCATCCATTCCTTCCTGTCGCGGTACGAGCGGATGTACGACGAGCTGGTGCGGCGGCAGGGCGGGCTGACGTTCACGGATGCCCAGTACTTGCTGACCGAGGCCAACCCGCACAGCGGCGGCGCGCAGCTCAGCCGCCTGGCGGATGCCCGTCTGTACATCGACTACCGGCTAGACTGCCGGCTCGATCACTGGCTCCTGGACGAGTTTCAGGACACGAGCAACCTGCAGTGGGAGGTGCTGCGCAACCTCGCCGACGAGATCCTGCAGGACGTCAGCGGGCAGCGCTCGTTCTTCTACGTCGGCGACGTGAAGCAGGCCATCTACGGGTGGCGCGGCGGAAATCCGCTGCTCTTCGACCGCATCCTGGAGCAGTACGCGGGCCGGATGGCGCGACAGGGGCTGGCGGTTTCGCAGCGCTCGTGCCAGGCGGTGATCGATCTCGTGAATGCCGCATTCGGGGAGCTGCGCGAGCCCATACCCGAGGGCGTGCGCACGCGGTGGGCCGGTCTCTGGGAGCGCCACTCCTGCGCGACGGAGCGCGTCCCGGCCTCCGGGTGTGCGATGCTGGTGGAGCCGGCCTGCCCGGATGGAGCGGAGAAGCCGGTCGAGGAGGATCGCTTTGCCGTGGCGGCCGGTGTGCTGCGCGAGATCCGCCCGCTGGAGCGCGGCCTGTCCGCCGCCGTGCTCGTGCGCAGCAACGAGACCGGCCGGCGCCTGGCGGACTACCTGCGGAACGCGTTGCCCGATCTGCCGGTCCTGCACGAAGGCCATGCGGCGATCCGGGACAATCCGGTCGTGACGCTTCTGCTGGCGCTTGTGCAGTACGCCACGCACCCGGGCGATACGCTGGCGCTGCGCCACATCGAGATGAGCCCGCTGCGCGCGGCGCTGGGGCCGCTCGGGCTGGACGCGGCGTCTCTTCCGGCCGCGCTTCTGCGAGAGCTCGACGAGTCGGGCTTCCAGGCGTTCGTCCGGAGGTGGGGCGGCCGGCTGCAGGGCGCGGGCGCGCTGGAGCCCTACGAGCGCAAGCGGCTGAACGACCTGATTGTGGCGTCGGGCGAGTTCGACGCCCAGGGCGCGCACGACGGCGATGCGTTCATCCGCTTCATCGAGGGCTACACGGTTCACGAGTCGGCGCGTGAGGGGGCCGTCCGGGTGATGACTGTGCACCAGTCCAAGGGGCTGGAGTTCGACGTGGTGATCGTTCCGGACCTGCAGCCGGCGGGGAACAGCGACATGCTGCGCTCGGCGGAGGACTACCTGCTCGCCTGCGAGCAGGGGACGGACGCTGCCCGGTGGGTGCTGAAGAGCCCGCGGCGCGTCGTCGCCGAAGCGGATCCCGAGCTGGCCCGGCAGATGGAACTGGTGAACGCCGCTTCCTGCTACGAGGAGCTGTGCGTGCTCTACGTCGCGTTTACACGCGCGCGGCGGGGGCTGTATGTCGTGACCAGCTACCCCGGCAAGACGGCGAAGTCCTTCACGCCGGCCGCCTTCGTGAAGAATCAGCTCACGGGGGATCTGAAGCCGGACACGGGCCGGCCGCTGACGATCGGCGGGCAGGCGTGCGTGTGTCTCCACGCGTGCGGCGACGCGGACTGGCATCGCGAGGTGCAACAGGCGGCGCCTGCGGCGCCCGCTGCCGCGGCTGCGGAGTGGCCGGCCGACTTCGGCGGGCGCGCGTCGCAGAGGCGGGCGCTGGAGCGCGTCGAGCCGTCCGGGCGGGAGCGCGCCGAGCGGAGCGCGGCCTGGCTGTTTGCCGCCGAGTCGCGCGACGTGCTCGAGTTCGGAACCGCGATCCACGAGCTCTTCGAGAAGGTCACCTGGGATGGCGAGGCGGATGGGGAGCGGCTGATCCGTGAGTGGGAGCCCACGTCGAGCTGCCGCGAATCGATCCGGCTGGATGTGGCCGAGCAGTTTCGTCAGGCGCTGCGGGCTCCCGAGGTGCGGGGGGCGCTGGCCAGACCCCGGGGGGACGTCGAGCTTTGGCATGAGAAGCGATTCGACATCGTGCTCGACGATGCCTGGGTGTCCGGCGCATTTGATCGCGTCGTCGTGGTGCGTGGTCCGAAGGGGCGCGTCGAGCGGGCGGAGATCCTGGACTACAAGAGCAACCGGATCGCGAGCGACGCCGAGCTGAAGCAGGCGGCCGAGACGTACCGTGGTCAGCTGGAGCTGTACCGCCGGGCCCTGGCCGCCATACTCAAGTGCCCCGAGCGGAGGATCGCCGCGCGGCTCCTCTTCACGCGCGTTGGCCGCGTCTACGACCTGTGAAGCGCTTCGCGGGAGGGGCGGCGGCCTCGTCGCCCGGTCGTGCGGTTGGCGTTGAGAAGCGACACGGCTTGGGCCGAACATGGGCGCGTGATCTTGGCCCGCCTGCTGCGTTGCCGTGGGCGGCGCGTACAGAAGTACAGCGCCGCCCGCGGCGCCTTGCATCCGGGCCAAGCTGACGTGCCCGTGTTCGGGGGCTCGCAGACTCACCCGACCCAAGCCGCGTCGCGGTTCACCCCGTTCCGTCGCAGACTCGGAACGGTGGGTCAGGGGCAGATCCGACCTTCGGCATTCGTCACATCGCGGTGCGGGAGGGGCGACGGCCTCGTCGCCCGGTCGTGCGGTTGGTGTTGAGAAGCGACACGGCTTGGGCCGAACATGGGCGCGTGATCTTGGCCCGCCTGCTGCGTTGCCGTGGGCGGCGCGTACAGAAGTACAGCGCCGCCCGCGGCGCCTTGCATCCGGGCCAAGCTGACGCGCCCGTGTTCGGGGGCTCGCAGACTCACCCGACCCAAGCCGCGTCGCCGTTCGCCCCGTTCCGTCGCAGACTCGGAACGGTGGGTCAGGGGCAAGTCCGACCTTCGGCATTCGTCACATCGCGGTGCGGGAGGGGGCGACAGCCTCGTTGCCCGGCGGCTGCGGCGTGTGTGGCGCGATCCTGGTCCGCCTCGGCCTATTCGGCATCAAACCGTGCGTAGATGCCCCAGGCTTTTCCGCCGTGCGTGTCGAGCGCCACGAGCAGGTCGTTCGCCCCGCGGCGGAGCATGACCTCGGCGCGAAACTTGTCCGGTGACGCCGGGTTCGTCAGATCCGGGTAGACGCCGGACACCTTGCCGTTCACCCACACCTTCGAGGGCCCGTCGGCGCCGAAGTGGAGGACTTCCTTTCCCGCGCGTCGCGCGCGGTAGGTCGCCTTCAGGTAGATCACGCCGTCCTTGGATGTCGTCGGCCACACACTCATGAAGCCCGCGGACGTCTTCATCGGCGCGAAGGCGAGGGAGCGCGCCGGGGGGCGCGCCTTGCGGATGTCGCCGACGCGCGGGAGCACCGGGCTGGCCTCGAAGTCGGTGATGAACTCGCGGAGGCGGATCGGAGTGTCCTGTTTCGCCTCGTCGGGATAGTCCGGCAGATCGAGGCCGGGAGCCAACTCGGCGACGGTGACAATGCGGTTCTCCTTCATCGAGATATTCGCCGCGACGCCGGTCAGGATGGACCAGGCCCCGCCGCGGTGATCGGCCCGGCGCTTGAGCGGATCCGGAGCCGGAGTCGGGAGGAACAGGTCGTCAAGCAGCCTCGCGTCGCCGCCGCCGTGTCCGCCCTCGCCCTGGCGGACGGGGACAAAGTGCCCGTGGGTGAAGTGGGGCATGATGTTGATCATGGTCCCGAGCGTGGTTTCGCCAGGGACGCGACCGTCGCCGTTGATGTAGGACGACTCCTTGGTGATGTGCTCGAGGCGGCCCTTGGTGCCGTTGAACGCGATGTGGTAGCCCTCCCACGGAGAGAAGGCGTTGAGCGAGTAGGACATCGTGATGCCGTTCCGGTACTCGACCGACACATTCATCGTGTCCTCGATGTCGATGCGGTCGCTGAACACGCAGCGGTCACGGAAATAGCCGTCGTGCCGCTCGTGGTCGTAGTAGAGGTCGCGCAGCCCGCCGCCGCGGATGTCGATGAAGAACGGGCAGCGGTTCGACTCCGGGCAGTCGAGGCAGCGCTCCGAGCGCCGGGTGAAGCCAAAGCGCTCCGCCTGCTCCGGGGTGTAGAAGCGGCGCGCGCCGATTGCGGAGACGCGGGCCGGCACGCTGTTGATCCACCAGTTGACGAGATCGAAGTGGTGCGTGGCCTTGTGCACCATCAGGCCGCCGCTGTTCTCCTTGTTCCGGTGCCAGCGGCGGAAGTAGTCGGCGCCGTGGCTCGTGTCGAGCAGCCACTTGAACTCGACCGACAGCACGCGGCCGATCACGCCCGACTGGAGCAGCTCCTTCACCTGCGTGCGCGGAGGGGAGTAGCGGTAGTTGAAGGTGACGCGCAGGTTGCGGCCGGTCTCGTCGATCGCGTCGAGGATGCGCTGGCAGCGCTCGACGTCGATCGTCATCGGCTTTTCGGTGATGACATCGCAGCCGGCGCGCATGCCGCGGACGATGAAGTCGTCGTGCGTGCTGTCCCGGGACGTCACGATCACAAGGTTGGCCTTCTGTCGTTCGATCAGCCCCTCGAACTCCGCCGGCGCGCATCCGGGCACGTCGAGACTTCGGGCCTTGAGCGCGTCCTGGGCGAACCGGAGTCGGCCGGGGTTGATGTCGCAGAGGCCCACGAGGCGTGCGGACTTGGGGTAACCGAATGCGGCGGCGTCGCGGTACATGACGGACCGCCCCCCGACGCCGACAAGGATGACACGCTTCATGGCCATGATCTGACTCCTTACACGCGGTGCTTCACGGAATGGCGCGCTACTGTACGGAGTCGGGCCGGGAAATCAAGACCGTGGACTTTTTGGGGTGGACACTCAACCCACCCCCCGCTTCGCGGACCCCTCCAAGGAGGGGATCGGATTGATGGGCGCCGCCTTGAGATCCCCTCCTTGGAGGGGTGCCCAAAGGGCGGGGTGGGTCCTTGTCCCGAACAGTCTCAAAAACCAGTGCGGCGCGCCTGACACACTTCTTACATGGTTCTTGCGCCCGTCTGACCACGCCATGAGCCGTCCGGTGTTCACTACAGGCAGATCGGGGGCACCGGAGGGCGGACGGTCCGCCCCGAAAGGAGGTGGGGATCTGAGGCTGAGCGGCGGCGCCCGGGTGAGGCGCCCATGGATCAGCAGTTCGCACTATGTCCGGCGCACCACCCGGGGTACGGGCTGAAGCCCGCACGACGAACAGCGGACTGGCCGATTTCGGCGTTTGTAGTGCGGCCTTTAGGCCGTTCTGAGGCCATAGTGCGAACTGCTGCGCATGGATTCAGGTGGCAGGATGTGTGGGCGTGTGTCAGTGTAAACTCGGAGTGACGATCATGAAGACTGCAACCATTTCGCTCTACGGCGCCGCGTTGGTGGCGGCGCTGGTCTGCGGGTCGGCGCCAGCGGCTCTCGCGAGCAAGGTCAAGATGGACGTCGGAATGGCGTCCACTCAGATGGAAGCGAACAAGAAGCAGCTCGGCTACATCCGGGTCGGTCTCACCGGGTTCGATCTCGGCGGCGGATCGCGTACGCCGGTGAACGTGGCGATCGTGATCGACCGGTCCGGATCGATGCAGGGCGAGAAGATCGCCAAGGCTCGCGAAGCGGCCGTCCTGGCCGTGGATCGGCTCAATGCGGACGACATCGTTTCCGTGGTGGCCTACAACGACACGGTCTCAGTTCTGGTTCCGGCCACCAAGGCGTCGGACAAGGATGCGATCCGGTCGGGCATCGAGCGCCTCAGCGCGGGCGGCTCGACAGCGCTCTTCGCCGGCGTCAGCAAGGGCGCCGAGGAGGTCCGGAAGTTCATCTCGAACAACCGCGTCAACCGCGTGATCCTCATCTCGGACGGCCTGGCCAACGTCGGTCCTTCATCTACCGGAGCGTTGGCCGACCTGGGGGCGTCGCTGGCGAAGGAGCGGATCAGCGTGACGACGATCGGGCTCGGGCTCGACTACAACGAGGACCTGATGACGCAGCTCGCCCGGAAGAGCGACGGCAATAGCGGGTTCGCCCAGAGCAGCGCCGACCTGGTCCGGCTGATGCAGGCGGAGTTCGGAGACGTCCTCGCGGTGGTGGCCCAGGAATTCGTCGTGCGTATCGACTGCGCCGACGGCATTCGGCCGGTGCGCGTTCTGGGTCGCGACGCCGAGATCTCCGGCGGCACGGTACGAGTCCAGATCAACCAGCTCAATGCGGGTCAGGAGAAGTACGTGTTGCTTGAGGTGGAACTGCCCGCGACGAGCGCCGGGAGGGTCCTGGACGTCGCGTCGGTCACGGTGACCTACGCCAACATGTCGACCCGGGCCACGGACAAGCTCGCCGGGGCCACCAGCGTCCGGTTCACGGCCTTGCTGGCCGACGTGGAGCGCAGCATCAACCGCGACGTGATGATCGCCGTGGTCACCCAGACCGCCGTCGAGCGGAACAAGCTGGCCGTCGAGCTTCGCGACAAGGGGCGAATCGAAGAGGCGCGTGCCGCGCTCTTCGACAATGGGGCGTATCTGCACGACAACGGCATCCGGTTCAACTCAGCGGAACTCAAGTCGTACTCGGGTCGAAATGTCATTGACGCCAGAAATCTCGACGACGCCAACTGGGCGCGGCAGCGCAAGGACATGCGCTACAATCAGCGGTCAACCGAGCAGCAGCAGAGCTACTGAGTCATTGTGAAACCGAAGCTGATCATCGTGCTCCTGCTCATCGTGCTGGTCCCGCTGGGGCTGATCGCCTGGCTGGGCGTGAAGACGGCGCGCGCTGAGCAGGAGCGCGTGCAGCAGCGGATGCAGAAGGTGCTGGTCGCGCGCTTGTCGGATCTCCGCGAGGGCGTGGGCCACCTCATGGCCGGGCGCGAGCGCGACCTGCAGCGGCTGACGGACCTGCCGGCGATCGATGCCGAAGCGATCCGAGAGATCGTCCGGCGGCAGCGGCTTGTGCGGCAGCTGGTCGTCATGGGCCCCGACAAGCGGTTCGTCTTCCCGCCGCCGGACGGGCCGAGCGACCGGGAGCGCGAGGCGCTCCAGCGGCTGGTGCCGGTCTGGGAATCCGGCGCGGCCTTTCATCAGGCGGGGGCGGAAGCCGGAGCTGCGGCCGGGGATTGCGGCTGGTACACGTGGCTCGCCGCCGAGGGCGTCCAGTTCCTGTACTGGCGCCGCCTGCCGAGCGGCCGGACGGTGGGCCTGGAGCTGGACAGCTCCGCCGTGCTGGCGGATATCATTGCGATGCTGCCGGCCTCCGCCCCTGGCGGTGCGGACCTGCCGGACGGCCGGATCGTCCTGCAGGATGCACAGAACGCCCCGCTGTACCAGTGGGGCGACTATCGACCCGGCGTGAACGAGCTGCCGCAGGCCCGGCTGCCTCTTGCTCCGCCGTTGAGCTCCTGGAGCCTGGAGTACTACGCGCCGGCGGGGGAGTCGGGTCGTGCGCTGAGCGGCAGCGCGCTGTTCAACGTCGGGGCGGCGGTGGGCGCGGTGGCGCTGGCGCTCGTCGCGCTGGCCGCCTACTTCTACCGCGAGAGCTCCCGTGAAGCCCGGGAGGCGTCTCAGAAGGTCAGCTTCGTCAACCAGGTGTCGCACGAGCTCAAGACGCCGCTCACCAACATCCGCCTGTATGCGGAGCTGCTGCAGGAGCAGCTTCCGGATGATGACGCGAAGGCCGGCCGGCACCTGGGTGTTGTCATAGCCGAGAGCCGCCGGCTCAGCCGGCTGATCAACAACATTCTGACCTACGCCCGACAGCAGAAGGCGCGGCTGACGCTTCACGCGTCGCCCCGCCGGGCCGACGAGGCGATTGCCGCCACGCTGGAGAGTTTCCGCCCGGCCCTGGAAGAGGCGGGCATCCGGATCGCGTTCAGCCCGAATGCCGGGCGGCTGGTGCAGTTGGATGCCGACGTGCTGGAGCAGATCCTCGGCAACCTGTTCAGCAACGTTGAGAAGTACGCCGCGGCGGGCGGCGTGCTGGAGGTGACGAGCGAGCAGGACGGCGATCGAACGGTGGTCCGTGTGGCCGACCGTGGTCCTGGAATTCCAGCCGCCCGCGCCGAGGACATCTTCAGGCCGTTCTTCCGGCTGAGCAACCGGCTGACTGAGGGCGTCTCCGGCACGGGCATCGGCCTGACCATCGCCCGCGAGCTCGCGCGGCTGCATGGAGGTGATGTTACGCTGGAGCCCTCCGCCGTCGGCGCCTGCTTCACGGTTGTCTTGTATGCGCCATCAGTGTCATGAAAATGGCGCTTCAGGACTATTCCATCTGGAACTCAGGAGATCAGGAAAGGTGGGGATGCTCTCGGCCGACACGCAGCCGTCGATGGCATCACAGAGAGATTGAGCAGGAGTATGGAACTAATGCTTGCGTCCTGCACACCAACCCCCTTCCTGATTTCCAGATCAGATGATCATCAAGGCGGAATCTTGAGCTAAGGGCCAAAAGACCATGAAGATCCTGGTTGCTGAAGACGATGCGCGGACGAGGAAGGGCCTGCTGGAGATCCTGGCGAACGAGGGCTATGAGACCTGCGCCGCCCCGAACGGCCGGGAAGCGCTCGCTGTCTTTGCGCGCGAGACGCCGGATGCAGTCTGTCTCGACATCATGATGCCGGGCTTGAGCGGGTATGACGTCTGCCGCGAGATCCGGAAGACGAACGGCAGCGTGCCGATCCTGTTCATCAGCGCGAAGTCCGAGGAGATCGACAAGGTTCTGGGGCTGGAGCTTGGCGCGGACGACTACATCGTCAAACCGTTCGGCGTGAAGGAGGTCGTGGCCCGGATCCGCGCGGTCACGCGGCGGTGCCTGGCGACGCGCAAGCCCGCGGAGGCGCTCGGAGCGTTCGAGATGGCCGACCTCAAGGTGGTTCCCTCGGAGCTCCGCGTGTACCGCGGCAAGAAGGCCATCGAGGTCAGCTTGCGCGACATGCGCATCCTGCAACTGCTGCATGCCCACCGCGGTCGCGTTCTGGACCGGAACACAATCTTCGACGCCTGCTGGGGCATGAACTACCTGCCGAACAGCCGCTCTCTGGACCAGCATATCTCCCAGTTGCGGAAGCGGGTCGAGCGGAACCCGGCCGAGCCGGAGATCATTCGCACCGTTCACAATGCCGGGTATCGGTATGAGTGAGCACGCCCCGGCTTAGCCGCTTTGGATTCCGCTGGTGCCGATTCGCTCGGGCAACGGCGCGGGGTCGAGCGTGGACTCCCAGTCGAACAGATTGCGCTTGAGCGAGGCGATGGTGGCGGCGTGGCGGGCATCGCCGATCGCGTTCCTCGTTTCGAGCGGGTCGCTGCGCAGATCGAAGAACTGTTCGTTCGGGTCGTTGCGGTAGGTGATCAGCTTCATGTCCGCGGTCCGGACCATGCGGCCGGTGACGTTCGCTTCGCTGACCAGGAAGTCACGCCACGGCGCTCGGCGCTGCGTGAGGAGCGGCCGGAGGCTGAGCCCGCGCATATGGGGCGGCGGCTCGAGCCCGGCGAAATCGCAGAGCGTCGGCGCCACGTCGAGCCCGGAAACCAGATGCGTCGAGTCGCGGACTCCTTCCGGAAGACGGCCCGGCCACGAGACGATGAACGGCACGCGCACTGTTTCCTCGTAGAGATAGGTCTTCGAGATCAGGCCGTGCGCGCCCATGCCGTCTCCGTGGTCAACGGAGAATACGAGGAGCGTGTCCCCGGCTAGCCCGGCATCCTCCAGCGCGTCGAGCAGGCGGCCGATCTGGGCATCGACCATCTCGACGCCGCGCAGGTATGACCACAGGTAATAGCGCCACTGCGCTTCGTTCCATAGGCCGCGGTACTGGACCGCGCCGCGAAGGCTCCTGACGCCGTCGGGCTCGCGCGGGTCGACGGCATGGTTGGCCGGCAGCGGCGGCAGGGCAGCATCGGCGACCCGACAGGGAATTCCGGTCGGGGGGTTCTCGATGTTGCCCGGCCAATAGCACACGTCGTGCGGCTGCAGCAGGCCGACCGACAGGAAGAACGGGCGGTCCCCGCGATAATTGTTGAAGAAGGCCGCCGCGCAGCGGGTCACGCCGTCATCGCCCTGCAGGCCGTACCGGAAGCCCGGGGTCAGCATCTTGAAGCTGCGCTTTTCGTCGCGCCCCGGCACGTGCCACTTGCCCATATACACCGGGGCGTAGCCGCGGGCTCCGAGCCACTGGCCGAGGTCGGGCAGCTCCGGGCGCATGTCCATGTTATTGAGCACCACGCCGGTCTCGCTCGCGGTGCGCCCCGTGTACCACACCGACCGCGCCGGGCAGCACAGCGGATTGGCCGAGAACGAGAGATCGAACGAGACGCCGCCCGCGGCCAGGCGGTCGATGTTCGGCGTCGCGACATGGCGGCACCCGAACGCCGAGATCGCCTGGTAGCTGAGCTGGTCGACGTGCAGGAAGAGGATGTTGGGACGCCGCCGTCCAACCCGGGGCAGCGAGGCGCAGCCGCCGGCGAGGAGCAGGCCGCCCGCCCCGGCGGCGCCGGCCTTCAGGAACTCGCGGCGACTGAGCCTGGCGCCGCTGGCTTCGGGGCGGACTCGGCTCATACGGCGCCATCCTTTGCGGCTGCGCTCTCGAGTGTGAACGCGCGGAATCCGTCGGTGAACAACACCAGTCGGTGCTGATCGTCGAGCCAGTAGTGTTGGGGGTAGATGCCGGCGCCGACCTGCTCGAAGCCGTGGAATGAGGCCGCGGCGTTTCCCGCCGGGAACGAGCGAGTGCCCCGGAAGTAGAGGGTGTGGTTCGCCTTGAACAGCTCGGCCTCATCCAGCAGGTCGAAGGCCAGCGGAGGGTCGGGGGTGAGCGGCAGGCGCTGCACCGCGTCGAAGAGCGACCAGTTGGTCGTACAGGGCCGCGAGGCCGCGCGTGTGCGGCGTTTGCGTCCCTGCCAGGCGATGGTCGCCAGATCGTACGTGCCCTGGCGGTCGTACACGACCCATGGGTTCAGGGGTCGGCTTGTCGCGTGGGTGTCCGAGTGGACGGTCCAGGAGACCGGTGTGGCCAGAGCATCGGTCCGGCAGAGCAGGTCGCACGAGTAGTAGTCCGCGTAGTGGGCGGCTTCGGTCCCATACAGCATGGCCTTGCGCTCGACCTGCAGGCGGGCCGTGGTGGTATCGATCGGCTTGCGGCGTATCGTGAGGTGCCCGCGCCGCTCGGGCGGCTTGTCGGCCTGGGGTCCGGTGATCCAGAGCGCGTAGGTGTGGGTCCACGCTCCGGCCGCATCAAAGGGAGTAGCCGGAAGGGCCGCGGACTTCAAGCAGGCACTGAACGGCTTCAGCGACGATGGAATCTCATGTGCGTTCGGCTCCATGGGCGGGTAACAGTATAGGGATTGCCTCCGAGCACGGCCAGCGCGGTGCCGCTGGCGGGCTGGGCGCATCGCCGGTCGTGTGCAGTCAGCTCTGCTGGCGAGAAGGAGGGCCGCGCGATACGAGACAGCTCGGCGGGTTGGGCCGAAGGGCGACACGCCAGCCCGGCCCATCTGGGCGGTTGCCGGGGGACGGCACGTACCGGAGTATGGTGCCGCCCCCGACGCCCGCCCATCTGGACCAGTCTGACGTATCGCCCTTCGGGGGCTTCGCGGACTCGCCCAACCCAACCCGCTTCGCGGGTCGCCCCGTTCCGTCGCGGACTCGGAACGGTGGGTCAGGGGTGCGTCAACCCATGCGATGTTCGATGCTGAGCGTTCGACGTGACAGACCGCATGCGTGAGTTGCAGACCGAGCATTCCGGGTAGGCGCCGCCTGCCGGGCGACGCCGTGCGACG
>CAYSLU010000062.1:0-31992 GCA_964431965.1 uncultured Verrucomicrobiota bacterium | reverse complement strand
AGCTCGAAGAGAAGATCCGAGGCAAGCGGTGCTGGCCCATCGTGCCATCCAACTAGGCGAGTCGTTCTGTGTCCATCGAACCCCTTAGAGCCCGGCTGGCGGCGATGGCGGTGGTGGAGCCCCCGGCGGCGTCGGCCGGGCCGGGCGTGTCCCCGGAGCCGCTCGTCCGCGATCCGGCCCACACGGCCAGGGGGTACGATCTGGACGTGACGGTTCCCCCGGGGCGCGTGGCGGACGCCGCCCGGATGGTCGATGCGGCCGGCTTCATGATCGAGGCCGTCACGGGCGTGGACTGGATGGCGGACGGGCAGTTCGAGATCGTTTACGACTTCACGGACGTGGCTACGGGCCGGCGGGCGGTGCTCCGCGCGCGCGTCGCCCGCTCCGAGCCGGCGCTGCCGACCATCAGCGGCGTGTTTCCGGGCGCGAACTGGCACGAGCGCGAGACCCACGACTTTTTCGGGATCACGTTTACGGGGCACCCGGACCTGACGCCGCTGATTCTCCCCGAGGACGCCGACTTCCATCCGCTGCGCAAGGACTACGGCGCATGACCATCGACGCCCAGGCCATCCACCCCGAGACGTTCGTGCTCAACCTGGGGCCCCAGCACCCGGCGACGCACGGCGTGCTGCGGATCAAGCTGACCATGGACGGCGAGTACATCGTGAAGGCCGAACCGGTGATCGGCTACGGGCACCGGATGCACGAGAAGATGGGGGAGAACCGGACGTACGCGAAGTTCCTGCCCAACACGGCGCGCATGGATTACGTGGCGGCGCTGTTCAACTCGCACGGGTACGTGTGCGCCGTGGAGCGCCTGGCCGGCATCACCGTCCCCGAGCGGGCCGAGTACATCCGGGTCATCACGGCCGAGCTGAACCGCGTGGCGAGCCACCTGCTGTGGCTGGGCGCGTTTCTGGTGGACCTCGGCGGATTCACGCCGCTGCTCTACACGTTCGACGACCGCGAGCACATCCTGGACCTTCTGGAATCCGTCACCGGCGCGCGGCTGACCTTCTGCTACTACCGGTTTGGCGGCGTGTGCGACGACGTGGACGACGCGTTTGTGGCGGGGACGCGGGCGTTCATCCCGCGCCTGCGCAACCGGATGCCGATGTACCACTCGCTGGTCACGGACAACATCATCTTCCGCCAGCGGAGCGAGGGGATCGGGCTGATCTCGCGCGAGACGTGCCGCAAGTATGGCGCCACCGGGCCCGTGCTGCGCGGGGCCGGCGTGCCGTACGACGTGCGCAAGGCGGAGCCCTACTCGGCCTACCCGCAGTTCGAGTTCCGCGTTCCGACGTACCCCGAGGCCGACTGCCTGGCCCGCTACCGCGTGCGCCTGGACGAGATGGTCGAGAGCCTGCGCATCGTCGAGCAGGCCCTGGACAAGCTCCCCGCCGGACCGGTGATGGCCGAGAAGGTGCCGCGGACGCTCAAGCCGCCGAAGGGGGACTGCTATTTCAACGTCGAATCCGCCCGCGGCAGCTTCGGCGTGCGTGCGGTGAGCGACGGCACGGAGAAGGCGTACCGGCTGAAGCTGCGGTCGCCATGCTACTCCAACCTGAGCCTGTTCGACGAATGCGCGCGCGGGATGCTGCTGCCGGATGCGCTCGCGCTGCTGGGCAGCCTGGACCTGGTTATTCCGGACATCGACCGGTGACGGACGGACGAAAGGGGCGGGGATAGCGACCATGTGGCATGACGCGATATGGCAGGTGGTGCGCCTGGTGCTGTACGCACTGGGGCTGCTGACCTTTGCCCTGTTCAACGCCGCGTACCTGTCGCTCCTCGAGCGGAAAGTGTCCTCCTGGCTCCAGCTCCGGCGCGGCCCGACCGAAGTCGGCCCCTACGGGCTGATCCAGCCGGTTGCGGACGGCGTGAAGCTGCTCGCCAAGCAGCTCCTGATGCCGAGGGGCGTGGACCGGATCCTCTTCCTGATCGCGCCCGTGCTGGTGATCGTCCCTCCGATCGCGTGCCTGACGACGATCCCGTACGGCGAGACCGTCGTGGCGCGGAGCCTGGGGCTGGGCGTGCTGGCGATCTTCGCGTTCTCCGCGTTCGGCACGCTCGGCCTGCTGCTGGCGGGGTGGTCCTCCAACAACAAGTACTCGAGCATCTCCGCGGCGCGCGTCGTGGCCCAGACCGTGGCCTATGAGATTCCGCTGCTTCTGACCGTCCTGGCCGTCGTGCTGGTGTCCGGCACGTTCAACCTGCACGAGATCGTGAGCCAGCAGGCGGGCGGGTTCTGGCATTGGAACGTCCTGCGCCTGACCGCGAGCCCGCTGATGCCGGTGGCCTTCCTGGTCTTCTGCGCGTGCATGCTGGCGGAGACCAACCGCGCGCCCTTCGATATGGTCGAGGCGGAGAGCGAGCTTGTGGCCGGCGCGTTCACGGAGTTCTCCGGCATGTGGTTCGGCCTGTTCTTCATGGCGGAGTACATCAACATCGTGATCGGCTGCAGCATGGCGACCATCCTCTTCCTCGGCGGCTGGCACTGCCCGCTCGGACTGCTCCCGGGCCCGCACTGGTTCCTGATCAAGATGTACGCCCTGTGCTTCACCGTGATGTGGGTGCGGTGGACCTTCCCGCGCGTTCAGTTCTACGCCCTGCTGAATTTCTCATGGAAGGTGCTGATTCCGGTGGCGCTGGTGAACCTGCTGCTGACCGCGGTGATGATGAAGGTGTTCTAGCCCGGCATGAAGAGCTACTTTCGAGACGTCGTATTCGGGGGGTACAGCCTGCTTGTGGGCCTGTGGATCACGTGGCGCCACCTGTTCCGGCGGCGCGTGACGGTCAACTACCCGTACCAGACCATCCCGATGTCGGCGCGCTACCGCGGGCACATCGAGCTGATTCCGGACGAGACGACCGGCCAGCCCAAGTGCGTGGTGTGCATGGCGTGCCAGAAGGCGTGCCCGTCCGAGTGCATCTCGCTCGACGGCGCGAAGCCGGAGGGCGGGACGAAGAAGGCGCTGACGAAGTACGTGCTGAACTTCACGACGTGCAGCCTGTGCGGCCAGTGCGTGGAGAGCTGCAAGTTCGACGCGCTGCGCCACTCCCGGGCCTACAACCTGGCCTCCACGCGCAAGGAAGACTACACCATGGACCTGCTCGCCAGGGTGCGGGGGGGGCAGCCGTGACCCTGAGCCTCACGCCAGACACGATTCTGTCGCTTGCGGCCGACCTGGCCTTCCTCGGCATGGCGGGGGCCACGATCGCGGGCGCGGTCGTCGCCGTGATCTCGCACCGCCTCGTGCGCAACGTCGCCGGCCTGGCGCTCTCGTTTGCGGGCCTGGCGGGGCTGTACTTCTTCCTGAACAGTCCTTTTCTGGCGCTTATGCAGCTGCTGATCTACGTCGGCGCCGTGTGCGTGATGATCATGTTCGCCGTGATGCTGACCGAGCCGCAGGAGTCGGCGCGCCCGCCGGCGCGCGAGCTGCTGGTGGGGGCGTTCGGCGGCCTGGCGGCGGCGGCGCTGTCCGGCGCGCTGGCGCTGGTGATTCGCCGGTCCGGGTGGATGCCGGCGGCGGCCGAGCCCGGCGCGGGCGGCGTTCCGGAGCTGGGCCGGGCCTTGCTGGGCCAGTTCGGGCTCGCGTTCGAGCTGATCTCGGTCGTGCTGCTGCTGGCCATTCTGGGGGCGCTCGTGGTGGCGCGCGGCGTGCGGAGGGCCAAGCCGTGAGCCTGTTCCACTTGTGCGATCGCCTGGATGCGTACCTGTTCATCGGCGCGCTCCTGTTTTCGCTCGGCGTGTTCGGGTTCCTGCGGCACCGGACGCTCGTGGGCATGCTGATCTCGGGCGAGCTGCTGCTCGCAGGCGCCTCGCTGAACTTTGTGGCGTTCGGGCACTTCCGGGCGTCGGAGGCGATCACCGGCCAGGCGTTCGTGCTCTTCATCATGGGCATTGCGGCGGCCGAGGCGGCCATTGTCCTGAGCATCATGATCGCGGTTTACCGCAGCTACCGCTCGATCGAGACGCGGGATTTGAAGGACTTGGAAGGCTGACGCATGACGGCTCCCCTCGAAACACCCCTGCTGCTGCTCGCGGTTGCGGCGCCCCTTGTCGGCGCGGCGCTGGTGATGCTCACCGGCCGCCGCCCGAACGTGCGGGAGGCCTGCTCGCTGACGGCGGCGGTCGTGCTGTTCGGGACCGTCCTTTCGCTCCTCCGGCCGGTCCTCGCCGGACAGAAGCTCGTCTGCCACCTGTTCCAGCTGCTTCCGGGCGTGAGCGTCACGCTGCGGGCCGACTCCTTCTCCATGGTGTTCGCGGTCGTCGCCTCGTCGCTCTGGATGCTCACGGTCTTCTACTCGATGGGCTATATGCGCGGCCTCAAGGAGCATGCCCAGACGCGCTTCAACGCGTGCTTTGCGCTGGCCCTGTTCGGCGCCATCGGATGCGCGTTCGCGGACAACCTGTTCACCCTGTACCTGTTCTACGAAATCGTGAGCATCACGACGTACCCGCTGGTGGCGCACCACCAGGACCAGGAGGGGTACGAGGGCGGGCGCAAGTACCTGGTCTACCTGACCGCCACGGCGAAGGCGCTTGTGCTGCCGGCGCTCATCCTGACCTACGTGCTGTGCGGGACTCTGGATTTTGCGGACAACATCCGCACCGGCATCTTTCCGAGCGAGGCCAGCCGCGTGCTCGTGACGGGGATCTACGCGTGCCTGATCCTCGGGTTCGCCAAGAACGGCATCATGCCGTTTCACCACTGGCTGCCGGGCGCCATGGTGGCGCCCACGCCCGTGAGCGCGCTGCTGCACGCCGTGGCTGTTGTGAAGGTGGGCGTGTTCTCGACCACGCGCGTGATGCTCTTCCTCTTTGGCGTGGACAAGATGGACGCCTTCAATCTCGGCATCCCCACCGCGTACTTCGTGTCGTTCACGATCATCGCCGCCTCGCTGGTCGCGCTGAGCAAGGACAACCTGAAGGCGCGGCTGGCCTACTCGACGGTCAGCCAGCTTTCCTACGTGATCCTCGGGGTGGCGCTGCTGACGCCGGCCGGCATCACGGGCGGGATCGTCCACATCGCGAACCATGCGTTCTCGAAGATCACGCTGTTCTTCTGCGCCGGCGCGATCTACGTGGCGTCGCACAAGAAGAACATCTCCGAGATGCGCGGGCTGGGGCGGGCGATGCCGCTGACCTTCGGCGCCTTCGCGGTGGCGTCGCTCAGCATGATCGGCGTGCCGCCCGTGGGCGGATTCGTCACCAAGTGGTACCTGCTGGTCGGATCCATCGACGCGCATCAGACGGCGATCATCCTGGTTCTGCTGACGAGCACCATCCTGAACACGGCGTACTTCGCGCCGGTCGTCTACCACGCGTTCTTCTCGAAGCCGGCCGAGGCGACGGACCACGGGCACGGACATGGGGCCCACGAGCAGCGGGAGGCGGCGCCGGCGATGGTGGTGCCCCTGATGATCACGGCCGCGCTCTCGGTGGCCGTCGGCCTGTACCCCGACTTCTTCATGCGCATCATCAAGGGGGTGTTCGCGTGATCATCGTCGCCCTGATCGATTTTCTGCGCGCGCGCCTCAAGGCCGTGGTCCGGGTGTGCGCGGTGCTCCTGGCTCTGCTGGTGGCGGCGGACTGGTTCCTCGTTGACAAGGAGCACGCCCACACGGCGCCGGAGCACTGGTTCGGGTTCTGGTCGGGATTCGGTTTCCTCGCCTGCCTCGTGATCATCTTCTTTTCGAAGTGGTACGGGCACCGCGGGATCATGAAGTCCGAGGACTACTATGGGGATGAGTGACATCTGGATCCATCCGTCGGCGATCCTGATCGTCGGGGCCGTGCTGGCGCTGCTGGTGCGGGGCCGCGCGCGTACCGCCGTGCTGCTGGCCGTGCCGATGCTGGCGTTCGCCCGTGTGGCGGCGATGGACTACGGCATGCACGGCAGCGTGCGGTTCCTCGACTGGACGATGGTGTTCGGGCGCGTGGACCGGCTGAGCCAGGTCTTCGGCTACATCATGACGCTGATGGCCGTACTCGGCTCGCTGTATGCGCTGCACGTGAAGAACCCGCGCGAGCACGCGGCGGCCTGGTGCTACGTGGCCGGCTCGCTCGGCGTCATCTACGCGGGCGACTACCTCACGCTGTTCCTGTTCTGGGAGCTGATGGCGTTTTCGTCCGTGTTCCTGATCTGGATGCGCGGGCGGAAGCGGTCGGCCGGCGCGGGCTACCGGTATCTGCTCGTCCATACGGCCGGCGGGCTATGCCTGCTCGCCGGCATCATCCTGCGCTACCAGGCCACGCACAGCCTCGCGTTCGAGCTGGTTGACGTGCTGAACCCGGATCTGTCGTCCTGGCTAATCATGATCGGCTTCATCCTGAACGCCGCCGTCCCGCCGCTGCACGGCTGGCTGCCGGACGCCTACAGCGAGGCCACGGTGACGGGCTCGGTCTTCCTGTGCGCGTTCACGACCAAGACGGCGGTCTATGCCCTGTGCCGCGGCTTCGCGGGCATGGACGTGCTGGTGCCGCTGGGCGTGATCATGGCGATCTACGGCGTCGTGTACGCGGTGCTCGAGAACGACGCCCGCAAGCTGCTCGCGTACCACATCATCAGCCAGGTCGGCTACATGGTGGCCGGCGTCGGGCTCGGGACCGAGATGGCGATCAACGGCACGTGCGCCCACGCGTTCGCGCACATCCTGTACAAGGGCCTGCTCTTCATGGGCACGGGGTCGGTGCTGATGATGGCGGGAACGGCGAAGTTCACCGAGCTGGGGGGGCTGTACCGGAAGATGCCGTGGGCGTTCGTGTTCACGCTGGTCGGCGGCCTGTCGATTTCGGCGTTCCCGCTGTTCAGCGGGTTCGTGAGCAAGTCCATGATCGTCGCCGCCGGCTTCGAGAATCACCGGACGCTCGCCGCCTTCTGCCTGATGCTCGCCTCGGCCGGAACGTTCCTGCACACGGGCCTCAAGGTCCCGTATTTCATCTGGTTCGGCCGGAACAACTGCAGCCCCGAGACGTGGGAGCGCGCGAAGGACCCGCCCTGGAACATGCTGGCGGCCATGGCGCTCATGTCGGCCCTCTGCATCGGCCTCGGCTGCTACACGCCGTACCTGTACAACCTGCTGCCGTACCCGGTGGAGTATCACCCGTACACCGCGTACCACGTGTCCGAGACCCTGCAGATCCTGCTCTTCACCGCAGTGGGGTTCTTCCTGTTCCTGAAGAAGCTGCAGCCGACGGCCACGATCAGCCTCGACATGGATGCCGTCTACCGGCTGGCCGGTCGGGGCGTGGCATGGGTTGCGCGGGCTCCCGTCCAGGCGGTTGACGAGTGGGTGGGCGAGGTGTACCGGCTCTTCGGTATGGCGTGGACCATCGGCAGCGCGCGGGTCGCGGGCTGGTTCGACGGGCGGGTGATCGACGGGGTGGTGGACGGGATCGCGCTGGGCGTGCGCGGGGTCGGCGACCGCGTGCGGCACATGCAGACCCGGCAGGTCCAGCTCAACATCCTGTGCGGGGTGGCGGCCGTCGTGGCGCTGCTGCTGGGCTATGTGTTGATGCGATGATCGTCAGGTGAACCCATGGAATTCTTGGCGAAATTTGAGCATGTGCCGCTGCTGAGCGTGCTCATCTTCCTGCCGCTGGCCGGTCTGCTGCCGCTGCCGCTGATGAAGGGCGACGGGCTGGCGAAGGCGTGGACGCTGCTCGTGACGCTGGCGAACGCGGCGCTGTCGCTCCTGCTGTACGCCGGCTTCAACCTCACCACCCCGCTTTACCAGTTTGGCGAGGATCTGGCGTGGATTCCGCCGCTGCACATCCGGTACACCCTGGGGATCGACGGGATCAGCCTCCTCATGGTGCTCCTGACCACGATGCTGATGCCGCTCTGCGTTCTGTGCTCATGGAGGGCGATCGCCACGCGCGTCCGCTCGTTCATGGCCTGCATCCTCGTGATGGAGACGGCCATGCTGGGCGTGTTCTCGGCGCTGGACTTCGTGCTGTTCTACGTCTTCTGGGAGGCGATGCTGATCCCGATGTTCCTCATGATCGGCGTGTGGGGCGGGCCGCGCCGGATCTATGCGTCGGTCAAGTTCTTCCTGTACACGCTGGCCGGATCGGTGCTGCTTCCGGTCGCCATCATCGCGCTCTACCTGAACAGCAATCCGCACACCTTCTACATCCCCGCGCTCATGGGGCAGCCGTACGCGGCCTCGCTGCAGGGGTGGCTCTTCCTCGCGTTCTTCGCCGCGTTCGCGGTGAAGGTGCCGATGTTCCCGCTCCACACCTGGCTGCCCGCCGCGCACGTGGAGGCCCCCACGGCGGGCAGCGTGCTGCTGGCGAGCGTGCTGCTCAAGATGGGCGCCTACGGGTTCCTCCGGTTCTGCCTGCCGATCACGCCGATCGGCGTCCAGTCGTTTGCGCCGTGGGTGCTGGGCCTGTCCGTGGCGGGCATTATCTACGGCGGCTTGACCGCGCTGGCGCAAAGCGACATGAAGCGGCTGGTTGCCTACTCGAGCGTGGCGCACATGGGCTTCGTCACGCTCGGCATCTTTGTGCTGAACGTTGAGGGGCTCGAGGGCGCGCTGCTGCAGATGGTGAACCACGGGATCACGACCGGCGCGCTCTTCCTGTGCGTGGGCATCATCTACGAGCGCACGCACAGCCGCGAGCTGGCGGCGGCGACCGGGATCGGGCGCTTCATGCCGGCCTACGTGACGGCGCTGGGCCTCTTCGGCCTGTCGTCCATGGCCTTCCCGGGCACGAACAGCTTCGTCGGGGAGTTTCTGGTGCTGGCCGGCACGTTCGCGTTCTCCACGAAGTGGGCGGTCCTGGCCATTCCGGGCGTCGTGCTCAGCGCGGCGTATATGCTGCGCATGCTGCAGCGGGTGATCTGGGGCGGCACGACAAACCCCGACCAGTCGTACCTGAAGGACTTGAACGGGCGCGAAGTGATCACGCTCGTGCCCCTGGTGGCGCTGGTCCTGTGGATCGGGCTGGCCCCCGGGCCGTTCACGGCGGTGATGCACGCCAGCGTGCAGCATCTGCTCGCCCAGTTCCAGGCGGGCCTGCACCTGTAGCGATCGGAGATGAACGCCATGGATCTATCGTTGGTAGCGCCGGAGCTGGCGATCATCGCCGGAAGCCTGGTCGCCTTCGCCCTCAGCCTCGGCTCGGGCCGCGGGCGGCTCGCGGCGGGCGCGACCGCCCTGTCGGCGCTCGTTTCGCTCGCCCTGTCGGTCGCGACCATGGGGGCCCAGGCGGAGCTGTTCAGCGGCGCGTACCGGGTGGACCTCTTCTCCCAGCTCTTCAAGGTGTTCGTCGCGCTGGGGATGGCCGCTGTGGCGATCTTCGGGCGGCAGCTGAAGGATACGCGCGACGACGCGCGGCCGGAGTTCTTCCTGTTCCTGCAGCTGGGCGGGCTGGGGCTGATGGCGCTTGTCAGCAGCGTCGAGCTGATCACGATGTTCGTCTCGCTGGAGCTGTCGTCCTACTCGCTCTACCTGCTGGTTCCGCTCCGCCAGGGTAGGCCCGGGTTGCGCGTCCAGATGGAGGCGGCCGCGAAGTACGCGATGTTCGGCGTCGTGGCCAGCGGCATCATGCTGTTCGGGATGAGCTACCTCTACGGGATGAGCGGCACGACCTATTTCCGGGATCTCGCGCCGGCGCTGGCGCACCGGTGGGCCGATCCGGCCGCGGTGGTGGGGATGGGGCTGGTGCTAGTGGGGCTGTTCTTCAAGCTGGCGGCCTTTCCGATGCACCTGTGGGCGCCCGACGTGTACGAGGGAGCATCCAACGAGGCGACGGCCTTCGTGGCCGGCGTGCCCAAGGCGGGCGCCGTCGCGGTGCTCATCCGCTTCCTGCTCTGCGCGCAGCCCGGGGACCACGCGCTGACGGTGGTGCTGATGGTGGCGTCGATCGGGTCGATGTTCTTCGGGAACCTCGCCGCGCTGGTGCAGAAGGACGTCAAGCGCATGCTCGGGTACTCGACCATCGCGCACGCGGGCTACCTGATGCTGGGCCTGGCCACGCTCCGCGACACCGGCTACGCGGCATCGGCCTTCTACATCTTCGGCTTTGTCGCCATGGGCCTGGCCGCGTTCCTGGTGCTCTGCCAGGTGTCGCGTGACGGCGAGAATGTCACGCTCGACGACCTCTCCGGCCTGCACGCGCGGTCTCCTCTGGCCGCGCTGATCATGGGCGTGAGCATGTTCGCGCTGGCGGGCATCCCGCCGTTCGTCGGGTTCACCGGGAAGTTTCTGCTGCTGTCCGAAGCGCTGCGCTCCGGTTTGCTGGTGCTGGTGGTCCTGGCCGCCATCAACACCGCCATCGGGATCTACTACTACCTGACGGTCGTGCGAGTAATGTACTTCGGCAGCGCGGACGGCCGGCCGGTCGTGCGGCTCGACCGGCTCGCGGCCGCGCTCGGGGTCGCGCTCGTGCTGCTGGTGCTCACGATGGGCATCCTGCCCGCCCGGCTGATGGACGCCACCCTCGCCGCCGTGCGTGCGGCCGCGCTGTAGCGGTCCAAGCAGTAGACCTTGGACCATGGACCGTTGACCTTGGACTTGAGCCTCCGGCTTCGTCTCCTTCGTTGCCTTCTGTTCGGCATCCCCGTCTGACCAGGGGCTTCTGTCTTGGCCTGACCTCGGTCGACGGACGACACAGAGGTCGTCCCTCCATGCCGGAACGGGCGGTCTTTCGCGTCTTGAAGGGCCGGGCTCCGTCCCGGCCGGCCCGAAAAGCTCAAACCAGAGACACTGCCCGGCGCAGGTAGGACATGTCTGACCGTGCCATGGCGAGGGGAGTCGGGTATAATCTACGATCATTTGCCTTCGGGCTGAGCGTTTTGGGTGGGCGAGCGGAGACCGCGGGATGTTCGATACTGTTGCCTATATCGGGCCGGGTGCCGGGTTTGCCGCGGCGGGGTCGCTTCTGATCCTGCTGTATGCACTCGGGCTCGTGGTTCTGGCCGTGCTGGCCTGGCCGTTCCGGGCGCTGCTCTGGCTCGGCCGTCGGCGAAAGCGCGACCGGCGAAAGGCGTCGGCCCGGCGCGTGATCATCGTCGGCCTCGACGGCCTGGATCCGAGGCGGACCGAAGCGCTCATGGAGCAAGGGGCGCTGCCCCGCCTGCAGGAACTCAGGCAGCGCGGCTGCTTCGCGCCCCTGCGCACAACGTGCCCGCCGATGTCGCCCGTGGCGTGGTCCTCGTTCGCGACGGGCGCGAACCCGGGCAAGCACGGCATTTTCGATTTCCTGTCGCGCAACCTGCGGACCTATCTCCCCGAGCTGTCATCCGCGAGCGTAACGCGTGGGGCCGGGCGTCGGCCCCGGGTCCAGTCCCGGCGGAAGAGCCGCTCGTTCTGGAGCATCCTGGGCGAGCACGGTATCTTCAGCACGGTGCTGCGGGTGCCGATCACGTTTCCCCCGGAGGAGTTCCGCGGGCTCCTGCTCTCCGGCCTCTGCGTGCCGGACTTGGAGGGGTCACAGGGCAATTTCACGTGCTTCACGACGGAGCCGCCGCAGCCGGGGCGCCGGATGTCGGGCCGGATGATCACGGTCGCGTTCGACGGAGATCGCGCCGTGTCGCGGATCGAGCTGCCGTCGCCGGACGGAGTGGAGTCCCGCCCGATGGTGCTCCCGATCGAGATCCGGCGCCCCGGGGGGGCGGGTGCCGTGGTGCTGACCGCCTGCGGCCAGCGCGTTCGCGTCGAGCCGGGGCAGTTCTCCGAATGGGTGCGGCTGACCTTCCGGTACGGCCGGTTCCGGCGCGTGCACGGGATCTGCCGGTTCTGGCTGAAGCCGGAGGATGCCGGCCTGACGCTCTACATGTCGCCCGTGCACATCGACCCCGAGCGGCCGGCGCTGGCCGTCTCGCATCCGCCCTTCTACTCGATGTACCTGGCCAAGCTGCACGGGCCGTTCGCCACGCTGGGGCTGGCGGAGGACACATGGGCGCGGAACGAGGGCATCCTCGACGACGCGGCCTTCCTGCAGCAGGTCTACGATATCCACGAGGAGCGGGAGCGCATCTTCTTCCATGCCCTGGACCGGACGGGCGAAGGGCTGTGCGCGTGCGTGTTCGAGGCGCCGGACCGCGTGCAGCACATGTTCATGCGGCGCGGTTCGGACGCGGCGGATCCCGCCGCCGCCGGCGCGATCGATGACCTGTACGTTCGGATGGACCGGCTGGTGGGCCGCGTCATGGACCGGATGCGGAGGGGAGACGTGCTGTTCGTGATCTCCGACCACGGCATGGGCCACTTTCGCCGCGGCGTGAACCTGAACGTCTGGCTGCGCGAGAACGGCTACCTGTACGAGCGGTCGGGCGCGCCGGCGAGCGACTACCTGCGCGGGGTGGACTGGTCGCGGACCCGGGCCTACACCTTCGGCCTGAGCGGGGTCTATCTCAACCTGAAGGGGCGGGAGTCGGGCGGGATCGTTGACCCGGGAGAAGCGGCGACACTGAAGCGGGAACTGGCCGAGCGCCTGGCCCTGCTGCGCGACCCGCTCGATGGCCATCCGGCCATCCCGTCGATCCACGATGCGGACGCCGTCTACAGCGGGCCTTACCGCAATGACGGCCCGGATCTGGTTGTCGGCTACGCGGCGGGCTACCGGGCATCGTGGGACGCCGCCGTGGGATCGACCGCGGGCGACGTGTTCAGCGACAACGACAAGGCGTGGAGCGGCGACCACTGCGTGGATCGCGACCTGGTGCCCGGGGTGTTCTTCTGCAGTCGTACCATGGCGGACGCGAGCCGTGCGCCGGACATCATGGATATCGGGCCGACGGTGCTGGGGCTGTTCGGGATCGAGCGGCCCGGTTACATGGACGGGACGCCATTGGCGCTCGCACGGGGTGACGACACGGAACGGTCAGTCCTTCCGAGCGGAACGAGGAATCTCATGCCGGATCGCGAGGCACGAGATCCTTCGCTGCGCTCAGGATGACCGTTCAATGCGGGTGCCGGTTCTGAGCGGCCGGAGGCTGACGCGGCTCGTAGTAGTGGTGGGGGGGGAGCGGAATGACTTTGGAGAGATCATCGAACGCGCCATATCGGGGAAGATCAGCCGTATCCCGGCGTGATTTCCTCAAGGCGGTCGCGGGCGGCGCTGCCGCGGCCGCGCTCGGCGGTTGCGCGCGCGGCCGCGCCCGGCGGGCGGCGCCGCGCACGATGGTCCTGGGAATCGACGGCATGGACCCGAGGCTGGCGCGCGCGTTCATGGCCGATGGCGCCATGCCGAACTGCCGGCGCCTGGCGGAGCGGGGGGCCTTCCTGCCGCTCGGGACGAGCGATCCCCCTCAGAGCCCCGTGGCATGGTCGAACTTCCTCTCGGGCACCAACCCCGGCGGGCATGGGATCTTCGACTTCTTTGCGCGCGAAGCGGCGAGCCTGACGCCGTACCTGGCCACGGCGCGAATGACTCCGCCGAAGCATCGGATCCCGCTGGGGCGCTACTCCATTCCGGTGTCGGCGCCGCACCTGGAGCTGCTTCGGAAGGGCCCGACGGTGTGGGACGTGCTGCAGGAGCACGGCGTCGAGGCCACCGCCTACAAGGCGCCCGTCTGCTACCCGGCGTCCGGAAGCAAGGCGCGCCTCATCACGGACATGGGGACCCCGGACATCCACGGCAGCTACGGCATCTTCACGTTCTTCACGGACGAGCCGGGCGCGACCACGCGAAGCGTGTCGGGCGGGCAGATCGAGTCCGTCGCGTTTCGGTCCGGCGTGGCCCAGTGCCGCCTGCGCGGTCCGGCCGACGACCTGCTGGCCGATCCCGAGGACTCCAGCATCCCGTTCGCCGTGGAGCGCGATGCGCGTTCGCCACGCGTGCGGATCCGGATCGAGGGGCGCGCGGTGATCCTGGATCCCGGGCAGTGGAGCGAGTGGCAGCCGCTCCGGTTTCCGATGCGCGGGCCGGCGGGCGCGGTCCCGGCGATCTGCAAGTTCTTCCTCAAGTCGTCGAGCCCGCACCTCGGGCTGTACGTGACGCCGGTGGACATCGACCCGGCCGATCCCGCGACGCCGATCTCCTCGCCGGCGTCGTTCTCGCGGCGGCTCGCGCGCGACCTCGGCCGGTTCTACACGCAGGGCATGCCGGAGGACACCGCGGCGCTGTCCGCCCGCGTGTTCACCGACGACGAGTTCCTGGGGCAGGCGCGGATGGTGATGCGGGAGCGCCTGCTGATGCTCGAGCACGCGCTGCACCATCACCGCGACGGATTCCTGTTCTTCTACATCGGAACGCTGGACATGGCGTCACACGCATTCTGGCGCACGTGGGATCGCGGCCATCCGCTGTACACGCCGGAGCTGGCGAAGAGCCACGGGGACGTGATGCGCATGCTCTACGGACACGTGGACCGAGCCGTGGGGCGGGTGATGGAGGCCATGGACGACCGGACGCTGCTCTTCGTGATGTCCGACCACGGGTTCGTCTCGTTCCGCCGCCAGTTCAACCTGAACTCGTGGCTCATGGACAGCGGGTATGCGCAGGCGATCAGCCCGAGCGACCGGGGCGCATCGGGGTTCTTCGAGGGCGTGCGGTGGGGCGGCACGCGCGCCTACGGGCTGGGCATCAACAGCCTGTACCTGAACGTGCGAGGGCGCGAGCCCGAGGGGGCCGTCGCGCCGGGCGAGGAGTACGAGCAGCTGCGCACGGAGCTGATCGGGCGGCTGACGGATGTGCGGGACCCGCAGACCGGCGCCGCGGTCTTCAGCCGGGTGGTGCGCCCGGCGGAGGTGTACAGCGGGCCGTATGTCGGCGAGGCGCCCGATCTGGTCGTCTGCTACAGCGAGAACTACCGCGCCTCGTGGGACTCGATTCTGGGGCAGTACCCGCGCGAGCACCTGCTGGACAACCTGGATCCCTGGAGCGGGGACCACTGCATGAGCTCCGAGTTCCTCTCCGGCGTATGCTTCTGCAACCGTCCGCTCGCGTCCGACCGGGCGGCCCTGATCGACCTGGCGCCGACCCTTCTTTCGCACTACGGCGTTCCCGTTCCGCCGGAGATGACGGGCCGGGACCTGAAGCCGGCCGGGGGAGGCGCCGCATGAGCGCCGCGGCGAACGCGCTGTTTCACTTCCTGTCCTCGTTGCTGTTCCGCCCGTTCGGCGCAGGCGCGGCGCCTTGGGGCGGGCTGGCGCTGTTCTCCCTGGCGACCGCCGTTCTGGGGCTGCTGGCCTTCAAGCATGCCTCCCGCCAGCGCGTCCTCAAGCGGGTGAAGAGCCGGCTGATGGCTCACATCCTTGAGATTCGCCTGTACCAGGACAACCTGGGCTCCGTGTTCCACGCCTTCGGCGCACTGGTGGTGGGCACCGGGCGCTACCTGCTGGAGGCGCTTCTGCCGGTTGCGGTCCTGGCGATTCCGCTGGGCGTGTGGCTGGGGCACATGGGACACTGGCTGGAGTGGAGGCCGCTGCAGCCGGGCGAGGCAACGGTGCTGACGGTGGCCGTGGCCGATGGGGTGGATCTGTCGAGCGTTCAGGCTGAGCTTGCGCTGCCGGACGGGCTGGAGGGGGATGCCCAGCCGTTCATCTCGCCGAACAGCCGTGAGCTGGCGTGGCGCCTGAGGGCGGTCCGTCCGGTCTCCGGGGTGCTGACGGTCTCGCTGAACGGCGGCGAACCGGTCGGCAAGCGGGTCTCGGTGTCCGCTGACGGATCCGCCGGGCCTGTGTTCCCGGAGCGGCCGGCCAGAGGGAGCTTGGGGGCGCTTGTGGCCGGGCCTGAGGGGTGTATGCCGGCTGGCGGCGATGCGGCATCCGTTCGGTTGGAGTATCCGAAGCGCGTGTGGTTGGTCGGCGATCGACCGATAAACTGGATTCTGGCATGCATGATGCTCGCTATCGGGATGGGGATGCTGTTGAAGCGCCCCATGAATGTGGTGTTCTGAGTCGCGCGGGTGTCGCCGGGGGCGCTGTGTGAAGGACTGGATGTCTGCGGTGCGGAACCTGCTGCTCGGCCTGGCGAGCGTCCTGGTGGCGTGGGGCGTCGTCGAGTCGGGCTTGGCGATCCTCAACGGGGAGGGCATCGGCTCGCCGCTGGCCGTACTGGGCAGCGGTGTCGCGATGGGCCTGCTCCTGTGCGCTGTGGCGGCTTTGCCCGCGTGCGTGGGGCTGTGGCTGCTCTGGCGCCGGTCGCCGCAGGGGGCGTCCGAGCGCCAGGTTGGCCTCGCCGCAGGCGTGGGCGCTGCGTTGGCGCTCATCGCCTTGCTCCACGCGCTGTGGCTCTGGAACGTTCATGCGTGCCAGTACGTGCCGTCTTCGCGCCTGCGGCTGGCCGGGTCGGCCGGGATGGCCGCGTGTGCGGCTGTGCTGGCCGTGGCCGTGGCGGCGCTGGCCGGGCGGCTCCGCGGCGGCGCAGCGCGGGCGCTTCCGGTGGCCGGACCGGCCGTGGCGCTGGTGATCCTGGCGCTGGCGGGCATCCGCGTGGCGCTGACGCTGGGGGCAGGGGCTGCCGACGGCCCCGGCGGTCCGAACGTGCTGCTGCTGACGCTCGATACGGTGCGGGCCGATCACACCTCGCCGTACGGCCGAAGCACCGGGACGCCGGCGCTGCAAGAGCTGGCGGATGAGGGGACGGTCTTCCTCAATGCCATCTGCCACCTGCCGCTGACCGGCCCGTCCCACGCATCCCTCCTGACCGGCCTGCTGCCGCGCCGGCACGATGCGCGCGTGAACGGCTTCCCGATCGATCCGGGAACGCCGCTGGTCACCGAAGTGCTTCGCGGGGCGGGCTATCGAACCGCCGCCTTCGTCAGCGGCTACCCGCTGAAGCGCCGCAACTGCGGCCTCGACCGCGGGTTCGACGTGTACGACGACACACTGGGGACGCTCGACCGGTTCGGCCACCTGCTGGTCGTGCGCATCCTGGATCGACTCGGGATGCTGGACGGGGTCGAGCGCCGGGCCGACGTCTGCACGGACCGCTGCCTCGAGTGGCTGTCCGCCAACCGGGGCGGGCGCTTCTTCATCTGGGTTCATTACTTCGACGCGCACACCCCCTACGATCCGCCCGCGGAGTTCCGGACGCTTGCGGGGCGCGAGCGGCAGGTGGATCTGTACGACGGTGAGATTGCGTATGTCGACCGCCAGATGGGGCGGGTGCTTCGGGCGCTGGACGAGTACGGGCTGGCCACGAACACGCTGGTCGTGGCTGTCGCCGATCACGGCGAGAGCCTGGGCGAGCACGGAATCTACTATGACCACGGCGGGGACCTGTACGATCCGGCGCTGCGGGTGCCGCTGGTGATGCGGCTTCCCGGGCGGGTGCCTGCCGGCGTTCGGGTCGCCGATGCGGCCGGGCTGACGGATGTGGCGCCGACCCTGCTGGCGCTGGTCGGTCTGGCGCCGGACTTCGCGTGCGACGGGCTTGATCTCGGGCCGTCCTGGCGGGGCGGGCCACTCAAGCGCGAGTGGGTCCTGGCCGAGCAGTTCAGGCCGGAGTCGGTCGTGGATCGCGTGGCCATCCGCGGGGGAGGGTGGAAGGCGATCCGCTCGGACGGCGTCGGCGCGACCGAGGTGTATGCGCTAGGCGAGGATCCCGGCGAGACGAACGACCTGGCCCGGGCCCAGCCCGCGCGGGCGGCCGGACTGGCGGGACAGCTGTCGGCCGAGGATGCACGGATGGGGCCGTCCGGGGTTGCGAAGCGCGTGGTGCGCCTGGATCGCCGGCAGAAGGAGAAGCTGAAGTCCCTGGGATACGCACGGTAGCGGTCGAGGCCGTTCAGGAGGTGTTGATGTTCAGCCCGAAGATCAAGCTGGATCGGGATTTGTACGAGCGCGTGAAGAAGGCGGCCGAGGTCGCGGGGTATTCCTCGGTAGACGAGTTCGTGGCGCACGTCCTTGAGAAGGTGGCGGGGGACGAGGGGAGCGGCGAGTCCGAGGCGGAAGTGCGAAAGCGATTGCAGGGGCTCGGGTACCTGCAGTGAGGCATCGGGGGGAGGAGCCGAAGTCGTCGTGATCACGGTCGTTTCAGGGCTGCCCCGGTCCGGCACATCGCTGATGATGCAGATGCTGCAGGCCGGCGGCATGGGTGTCGTGACGGACGGGCGGCGGGCCGCCGATCCGGACAATCCGCGGGGCTACTTCGAGCTGGAGCGCGTGAAGCAGCTCAAGGCCGATTCCAGCTGGCTGTCCGAGGCCGATGGCCGCGCGATCAAGGTCGTGTCTGCTCTGCTGTACGACCTCCCGGCCGGCCATCAGTACCGGATTGTGTTCATGGAGCGCGATCTGCCGGAGATTCTCGCGTCGCAGCAGGTCATGTTGCGCCGCCGCGGCATCGCCGATTCCGGACCCGGCGATGCGGCCATGGCCCGTCATTTCACCCGTCATCTCCTGGCGCTCAAGACGTGGCTGGCGTCGCAGTCCAACATGGCGGTGCTATGCGTGCGCCACCGGGACGTGATCGAGAGCCCGGGCCCGGTAATGGAATCGCTGGATCGCTTTCTCGGCCGTCCGCTGGATCATGCCGCCATGAAGGGCGTCGTCGACCGCGGGTTGCACCGCCAGCGCCACGAGGGCGGCGAGCGCGCCGGCTCGTAGATCGGGTGGCGCCGACGCTCGGCGCGTCGCTCGGGAGGGCACCTCCTCCGCCTGGCGCCCACGCTGTCCGCCATCGGCTCGGCTCACGCATCCCGGAACGCGGCCGGCAGCTCGTGGCCGGGTATCTTCGCCCGGCGGAGGATCCCGGCGAAGTTGGCGGCCAGGACCTTCCGCTTATCGGACTCGCTCAGGCGGCTGTGGACGACCCATCCGAGCTGGGGGCGGGGGTCGCGCATCGGGGCGTCGGATCCGAAGAGCACACGGTCCGCGCCGGCGTTGCGGGCGAGCCACTCCACGACACCGTTCGGCACCGGCGTGAGAGTCAGTTCGGCGTAGACGTTCTCGCGGCGCCGGCAGGCGTCCGCCACCAGCGCGGCGTAGTCCCAGGAGCCGCCGGAGTGGGCGATGACAAACGAGGCATTCGGATGCCGCCCGGCGATCTCGACCACGCCGTTCACGCCGGCCGGGTCGCCGGAGGTGTGCAGGAGCACATAGAGCCCGTACCGGTCGGCGAACTCCCAGCACGGCGTGTATGATGCGTGATTGTACGGAATCCGGTTCTGCGGCCAGTAGGGCTTGATGGCGCGGAATCCGAGCTGGAGCGTGCAGTGATCGAGCGCGCGCAGCATGTCCTCCTTCGTCTGGTGGAGGGGATCGACGGAGGTCAGGCCGATGACCTGGTCGCCGCGCTTCGCGACGATCCGTGCCATTAGCTCGTTGCCCGCGTCGGCGTCGAGCCCGACCGGGCCCTGCCAGGTCATCATGGCGATGCCGTCGATACCGCAGTGCGCGTTCATCTCCAGCATCCCGTCGGCATCGCCGCGGGGCATCACGTAGCCGGTTCCGACGCCGCAGCCCCCGTACTCGAGGACGTGCGCGTGGGCGTCGAGGATCTTCGCCGGGATCCGCCGACCCGCGCGGGCCGCGGCGGCGATCGGGTCGGCCGGAGGCGGGACCGCCACGGCGGACGGCAGAGGGACGCCGAGCAGGCGCGCCAGGTTCTCGCCGGCGAACCGGCGGCAGTCCGGCTCGGGCAGGAGCGTCCAGTCGATGAAGCCGCGGGCGGCGCCGCCGCTCATCTGGGGCAGGTTGCTGCCGAGGAGGCAGCGGCCGATGCCGTAGCGGTCGGCCATCCACTCGACGATCCGGTTTGCCTGCTGGCGGGAGAAGGCCAGGTGCAGGTTCGGGCTGGCGCGCATGCAGGCGTCGACGAACCTTAGCTCGCCCCAGCCCGAGTCGATCATCACGACGGGGCAGTTGCCAAAGGCGGCGCAGAGGCGCTTCCATCCCTCGTAGTCGGCGTACAGGTCGTTGACGGATACGAGGATCAGGGTTCGGCGCGGGTTGAGGGCGGAGGCCAGGGGGCCGAGGAGGTCGGCGTGCGCGGGGTAACCGTGGCGCTTGGGGCAGAGCTGGATGGCCCGAACGCCGCCCGCCTCCATCTGCGAGACGAGCGCGTCGGGCTGGGGGTAGTCGCCGCAGTGGTGCGGGCCGACCACCCAGCAGGGGGCGAGGCGGGCGCGGTGGGGCGCGATCTCAGCGAGCAGGCGCCGGTTGCCCTGCATGGCGTCGTGGTGAAAGGACTGCGCGTGCCGGACGAGTGCGGCGTGGATGCCGTAGTCGTCCAGATCCCGGAGCAGTTCCGTGAGCCGCCAGGGCTCCTCGGTCGGTCGGCAGGGGTAGGGACCGTAACTCGTCTGACAATCGAACAGGATCATGACGACTCCTCATCCTCTCGCGTGTGGGGAGGGGTACCAGTCGGGTCTCTCCCTCGCGTCGCGTCGCATTATGGCACGAGCGCTGACTGCAAGGCGATATCTCAGGGGCGGCCGTCTTGCCCAGCGGCCGCGGGTGACATCGCGCGGTGCCGGTCGCTCGCGTCGCGGGAGGGGCGACGGCCTCGTCGCCCGGTGCGCCTGGCGGGATCATGCTCGTCGATGGGGGGGCGGGCGGTTGGCGTTGAAGAAGCGACGCGGCTTGGGCCGAACATGGGCGCGTGATCTTGGCCCGCCTGCTGCGTTGCCGCGGGCGGCGCGTACCGGAGTACAGCGCCGTCCGCGGCGCCTTGCATCCGGGCCAAGCTGACGTGCCCATGTTCGGGGGCTCGCGGACTCGCCCGACCCAAGCCGCGTCGCGGTTCGCCCCGTTCCGTCGCAGACTCGGAACGGTGGGTCAGGGGTGCCGTCCGGCCTTCGATATCGGAGATACTCTGGTCGATATTCTGCGGGTGTGCGTACGCGTGAGCGTGTGGCGGGCAGGGCAACGCGATGAAGAGACGCAACCGGGTCCGGCTCCGCTGGTAGGGCAGCCTTGATCGTGCTCGTTGTCGTCCTCGTCCTCGATGGATCGGGCGGTTGGCGATGGATGGGAAAGTGCGGACTTTGACTTTCTGCGGTTCCTTGTTCCGCTGTTCTGCCTACGGGCGTGGAGGTAAGGCGAAGCGGCGCAGCCGCCCCAAAATCCTCGCCTAAGCCTTCGGTCGTTCGGGGGCCAGGCGGTTGTCTGCCCATGAGCACGGCTCTGCGCAGCTTCGCCCTCCAAGAGACGTCATCGAGTGAGTCTATGGATAGTCGCGTGGGCGAGGCTGAGCCGAGCCGCGTAGGTGTTGAGTCATGTCCGAGTCGGAGACGCGACGGAACGTTCTCAGGCGAGGATCCGGGCCGCCGGCGATACCTTGCGCTGGTCTTCCGGGGTGCGCACAATGATCGGGATGTGACGCAGTCGACGTGTCGAGGGTGGCGACAGGGTCCATCGTCTTAGCGATGCGATGTGTCAGTTGCCCATTCACGAAGTGCCGCATGCTCTGCCAGTGATAGGGGGACTGGGGTCATGCCTATGAAGCATAGGCATGATGGTGTGACAGGGGGGATGAGTGGACGGAAGCAGGAGAGCGAGGGCCTGCTGCACAGTGGGCGTAGAGGGTGTCAGGCGTATGGGAATGCCGTACGGAGATCACGCGTCGGCGTGAGGCGAAGAACAGCGTGATGAACGAGGCGCGAACCATCCTGCATCTCGACATGGACGCGTTCTTTGCGGCCATCGAGCAGCTGGACCACCCGGAGTGGCGCGGTAAGCCGCTTGTGGTGGGGTCTCCGCCGGACCAGCGGGGCGTCGTGGCCACGGCGTCCTACGAGGCGCGGGTCTTCGGCGTGCACTCCGCCATGCCGTCGCGTACGGCCGGGCGCCTCTGCCCGCACGCCATCTTCGCCCCGCCGCGCATGGAGCGGTACGAGGAGGTCTCCGGGCAGGTCATGGGCATCATCGGAGAGTTCACCCCGCTGGTCGAGCAGGTGTCCGTCGACGAGGCGTTCATGGACGTGCGCGGTGCGCTGCGCATCTGGCCCGACCCGATCGAGCTGGCGCGGGAGCTGAAGCGGCGGATCCGTGAGCGGCTGAAGATCACCGGATCCGTCGGCGTGGCGCCGAACAAGTACTTGGCGAAGGTGGCGAGCGACTTGCGGAAGCCCGACGGGCTTACCGTGGTGCCGGTGGAGCCGGACGCGATCATTCGATTCCTGGCCCCGCTTCCGGCAACCAAGATCTGGGGTGTCGGCAAGGTGGCCGGCGGCCGGCTGGAGGAGCGGGGCATCCGGACCATTGGCCAGGTCCAGGCGCTCAGCGAGCGGGAGCTGGAGGGGCTGTTCGGGCGCTCCATGGCGCGCCACGTGTGGGAGCTGTCGCGCGGCATCGACGACCGGGCCGTCGAGACCGGCTGGGATGAGAAGAGCATATCGGGCGAGTACACGTTCGACGTGGACTGCCGGTCGCTGCCGGCGGTGCGGCAGGTGTTGCTTGAGCAGGTCGAGCGGGTTGGGGCGCGGCTGCGCGAGGCGGGGAAGGCGGCGCGGACCGCGCAGATCAAGGTGCGGTTCGGGGACTTCTCGACGATCACGCGCCAGGCTCCGCTGCCCGGCCCGACGGATGCCGACCGGGCCCTGATGGACTGCGCCTTCCGGCTGTTCGAGCGGGAGCGGATCGCGCGGCCGGTTCGTCTGATAGGCTTTGGCGTGTCCAATCTGGCGTCCGCCGCGGCGCCGGCCGCGCCGGCCGCCCAGGCCGAGCTTTTCGGCGAGATGGATCCGGCGCCGGGCCGGGCGCGCGACCAGCGGCTCGACCGGGCCGTCGATCGGCTTCGCCAGGCGTTCGGCCGGAACGCCGTCCGCCGCGGCGCCTGGCAGGCGCCGGAAGGCCGGGACTGAGGACGATGCAATGAACGAATGGAGCGCTGTCAACGACCGACGCGCCCCCGGCGAGGGATCGGAGCGTTTGGCATTGCCAGTTGCATGATATCCGGCTAGAAGCTCACGCACTTCGTTTTGACACTGCCAAGGATGGGGCCGGCGCATGATGGATCGCATGAAGCGGGGGCTGAGCGGGGAACGGGGGCGGCTGGCGGCCTTGGCCGGCCTGTGCCTGCTCCTGTTCTTCATCGACTTGGGCGGGCGGCCGTTCTGGGACTTGGACGAGGCGAAGCATGCCGTGGTCGCCAAGGAGATGGTGCAGAGCGGCGACTGGGTCGTTCCGCGCTTCGACCACGAGCCCTTCTTCGACAAGCCGATCCTGCACTACTGGCTGGCGGCTGCCGGGTTCCGCCTGTTCGGCATGCACGAGGCCTCGGCGCGCCTGCCGTCGGCGCTGCTGGGCGTGGGGCTGGTCTTCCTCACGTACTGGCTGGGGCGGATGGCGCGCGGGCCGGCGGCCGCGTTCTGGGCGGCCGTGGTGTTCGCCACGTGCATGGAGACGGTTGTGCTCTCGCGCACGATCGTGCACGACCAGTCGCTCTGCTTCTTCACCACTCTGACGCTGGTGCTGTTCTACGCCGGCTTCCGAGACGAGGGCCGCCGCCGGTGGTTCTATCTGGGCGCCTATGCGGCGGCGGGCGCGGCTGTGCTGGCCAAGGGGCCGGTGGGAGCCGTGCTGCCCGGAATGGTGGCCTTCCTCTATGCCCTGAGCCGGGGGCGCTTGATCCATACGCTTCGGACGGCGCGGCTGCTGCCCGGCCTTGCGCTGTTCCTGGCCATCGCGGCGCCGTGGTATGTGGCGGTGTCCCTGCGAAACGCGGACTTCGGCGGGCACTTCTTTCTGACCCAGAACGTGATGCGGTTCGTTTCCCTTCAGGCGCGGCACAGCGAGGCCTTCTACTTCTACGTGCCGGTCCTGCTGGCCGGTGTCTTCCCGTGGACGTTTCTCCTGATCGTGTGCGCCGGCTGGCTCGGGCGGAAGGGGCGGGGCGTGTGGGGCGGCGACCTGGGCTTCCCGCTGATCTGGGCTGTGGCCATCCTGGTGTTCTTCTCGCTCGCCAGTTCCAAGCTGCCGACGTACATCTTCCCCGCCTTCCCGGCGCTGGCCGTTCTGATCGGGGAGATGATCGCGGAGTTCATCCGTGCGCCGACGCAGCGGCAGAAGCTCTGGCTCGAGGTCGCCTGGATCGTGATGATCGACGTGGCCGTGTTCGGGCTGCTCTATGTGGCGATGGTGGCTCGGGACCGGCTGATGGACGAGGCCGGCATTCCGCTGTGGCCGGTGGTCGTGATCGGGGTGCTGTTCATCGCCGGCCAGCTGGCGACGCTGGGCCTGCTCTGGTGGCGCCGCTCCGCGGACGCCTTCGCCGGACACTCGGTCGCGATGATCGTCACGCTCGTGCTGGTGCTGGAACTGGTGATGCCGTTCTTCGACGGGCACCGCTCGAGTCGGGACCTCGCGCGGCGGCTTGACGAGTTCCTGCCGGCCGGCCAGCCGGTGGCCTTCTACCGCCGGATCAAGGAATCCGTCCTCTACTACAGCGGCCGGCGCGCGCTCCTGATCAATCGCCGCCTGGACCTGCGCGACTACCTGCAGTCGTCCAACCGCGTCTACTGCATCGTCGAGGAGCGCTCGATCGAGCGGGTGGGGCGCTTGGCCCACGCCGTCGAGAACGTTGGCGGAAAGGTGATCGTGTCGAACCGCCCCGGCAAGCCGTGAGCATTCGGCCCGAGGCCGATCCTGCTATGGGCCCGTCCGCCGCCGCCGGAAGAACTCCTGCAGGATCTCGCGGCACTCCGCTTCGAGCACGCCCGACACCACCTCGCTGCGGTGGTTCAGCTTCGGGTGGTTCACGATGCCGAAGACGGAGACCGCTCCGCCGCGGATCGGATCGGCCACGCCGAAGACGACGCGCGGGATCCGCGCCAGCACGATGGCGCCCGCGCACATGGCGCAGGGCTCCTTGGTGACGTAGAGCGTGGATTCCGTCAGGCGCCAGTCGCCGACCGCGGCGGCGGCCTGCGTGATGGCGATCATCTCGGCGTGCGCGGTGGGGTCCTTGAGCAGCTCGACGCTGTTGTGCGCGCGGCCGATGATGCCCCCCTCGCGCGCGATGACGGCGCCGACCGGCGACTCCCCGGCGTCCGCGGCGGCCTGGGCCTCTCGCAGCGCCATCCGCATGTAGTGCTCGTCGCTGTTGGGTTCCAGCATGGCGTGGGCCGGAGTGACGGCTACTTCCCGACCCGCGGATCCGTTTCCCGGCGGGCGCTTCCGGCGACGCGGGCGCCCTTGGACGAGCGCCGCTTTTCGGCCAGGAAGGCGTCGTAGGCGCGTCGGCTGATGGGCAGGTCGACCGGCCGGCCGCGGTGGGCCGAGAGCCAGATGGCGTTGGCCAGTTCGAGAGACCGGATGCCCTCTTCGCCCGGCGAGATCAGCGGCTCGCCGTTCAGGATGTGGCGGGCGAAGTTGCGCTGGATCACATGGTGGCCGGACTCCGCGGCCGGGATCTCGACCGTCTGCTCGACGGCCTTCGGGCCGCCCCACATCTGCGTCGTGGTCCGGCTGAACTCGCCGACCGGCGTCTCGTAGGTCAGGAAGCGCAGCGCGCCGTCGCGCATGGTCAGCTTTCCCTTTTCGCCGAACACCTCGATCATCTGCCCTGGCGCCGGCTCGTTGGTGCTGCAGTACATGTGTCCCGTTCCGCCGTCCGGGTAGGTGAGCATCGCCTCCGCCAGATCCTCGACCTCGATGTCGTGCATGCGCGTCTCCGTTCGGCCGAGCACGCGGGACGGCATGCCGGCCAGGCAGACGAACATGTCGATGATGTGCGGGGACTGGTTCATCATGACGCCGCCGCCCTCGCCGATCCAGTTGGCGCGCCAGCCCGCCGAGTTGTAGTAGGTCTGGCTGCGGAACTCCGGTGCGATCATGGTGGTTCGGTGTATGCGCCCCAGCTGGCCGCCTCGGACGATCTCGATGGCCTTGGCGAAGGCCGGGACGGTTCGCATCTGGAACATGATGCTGAAGGCCACCCCGGCTTCGCGGGCGGTGCGGATCATGCGATCCGCCGTGCTGACCCGCTCGGACAGCGGCTTCTCGCTCAGCAGGTGAAGCCCGGCCCGCATGGCATCGATCGCGATCGGGGGGCGCTGCGGGTGGGGGGTGGCGACCACCACCGCATCGCAGAGCTTCGCCGCGATGAGCTTCCGGTGCTCCGTGAAGAACGGAACGCCGTGCTCCCGGCCGACCTTCTCAGCTGTGGCGGGGTCGATGTCACAGACCGCCGTCAGCTGCGCTTCCTCGACCTTCTTCAAGCCGGCGCAGTGCCCCTGGCCCATACCGCCCACGCCGACGATTCCGACTCGAACCTTGTTCATGCCGTTGGCCCCAATCTGCTGTTCCAAGACGCCCGCATATCGTTCGTCAGCTCCCGGCGTTTGTCAACCGGCGCGATGAGCCGGCCATCGCTGGCCGGAGCGAGTCGGCCGGCCTGGTCTTTCCCGTTGTCAGCGTTTCGCTCGTCGGGCCGGAGCCCGACCCTCTAGGACAGCCGATACGGCCATTTTCGACCCAGGGCGGGACGACCTCCGTGTCGTCCGCGGGCGAAACCGAGCCAGAGGGATGGACCATGGGCCGGCCGGCTCAGTCCATTTTCGACGCTTGCTTTTGGCCGGCGGCTTTGAGACTTTATGCCGTTTTCGAGAGGCGGGAGGCGGAAAGTGTCAGGGGTGTGGGTCCGCTTTCGAACCGGACGGGCATCCCGGGCGGCTGACTGATCCCGGTAACAGGCAACAGGTAAACTATGGTCACCAAAAAACAAAAGAAACGCGTGGATTTCGATATGTCGCAGTTCGGCGGGGACGAACGCGCGGCTCTGGCGACAATGTACGACGAGACGATGAAGGACTTCAAAGAGGGCTCCATCGTACCCGGCCGGGTGCTGGAAGTCCGCGAGAACGAAGTCCTGGTTGATATCGGCTACAAGTCCGAGGGCGTGATCGCCGGCTCGGAATTCGAAGATCTCGCGGCTGTGAAGCCGGGAGATACGCTGAGCGTGCTCCTCGAGGGGATCGAGGGCGACGACGGCATGGTGGTGCTCAGCAAGCAGAAGGCCGTCCAGAAGATGCGCTGGGACAGCCTGCTCGAGTCCTGCAAGGAAGGCAGCGTCATCGAGGGCGTCGTCAAGACGCGCGTGCGCGGCGGCCTGATCGTGGACGTGGGCGGCGTGGATGCGTTCCTGCCGGGCTCCCAGATCGACATCACGCCGGTGCATGATCCCGACGGCTACGTCGGCAAGAAGTACGAGTTCAAGGTCCTCAAGATCAACGGCGACCGCCGGAACATCGTGCTCTCGCGCCGCGAGCTGCTCGAAGAGCGTCAGCGCGCGAAGAAGCGCGAGCTGCTCGCCGAGATCCAGGTCGGCCAGGTCCGCAAGGGCTATGCGAAGAATATCACCGACTTCGGCGTGTTCGTGGACTTGGACGGGCTGGACGGCCTGCTCCACATCACCGACATGAGCTGGGGCCGGATCAACCACCCGTCCGAGATGGTGACTGTCGGCCAGGAGCTCGAGATCGTCATCCTGGACGTGAACCTCGAGAAGGAGCGCGTGTCGCTGGGCCTGAAGCAGCGCCAGGCGAATCCGTGGGACAGCATCGAGAACAAGTACCCGGTCGGCAGCCGGCTGCGCGGCAAGGTCGTCAACATCGTGCCGTACGGCGCGTTCGTCGAGATCGAGCAGGGCGTGGAAGGACTCGTGCACGTCTCCGAGATGTCGTGGACCCGGCGCGTGGCCCGGGCGTCCGACGTCGTCACGGTGGGCGACATGGTGGCGGTCGTGGTGCTCAACGTCAACAAGGACGAGCAGAAGATCGCGCTGGGCATGCGCCAGACGGAAGAGAATCCGTGGGACGCGGTCCGCGAGCGCTATCCGATCGGGGCGCGCGTGCAGGGCAAGGTGCGCAACTTCACGTCCTACGGCGCGTTCGTCGAGCTGTCGGACGGCATCGACGGCATGATTCACGTCACATGTCGTGGACCCGCAAGGTCAACCACCCGTCGGAAGTTCTGAAGAAGAACGACGTGGTCGACGCCGTGGTTCTGGAGGTCGATCCGGACAACCAGCGCATCAGCCTCGGGCTGAAGCAGGCGCAGGACGATCCGTGGTCCACCATTACGGCCCGCTACAAGGTCGGCCAGATGGTGAAGGGCAAGGTCACGAAGCTCGCCTCGTTCGGCGCATTCGTCGAGATCGAGGAAGGCATCGACGGCCTGGTCCACATCTCCCAGATCAGCAACCAGCGGGTCGAGAAGGTGAAGGACGTGCTCAAGGTCGGGCAGGACGTCGAGGCCCGCGTGGTGAAGATCGACCCCGTGGAGCGCAAGATCGGGCTCAGCATCAAGGCGGCCGGGATGCCGGACGAGGAGTTTGAGCTGAAGGAGGAGATGCTCGAGGGCCTGCGCAGCGGCGACGACCTGGGCGATCTCTCGAACGTGTTTGATGCCGCCTTCGGCGACAACAAGAAGGAAGAGGAGTGGCATCCGGGCGAGCGCGGTCGCAAGGACGACAACCGGTAGCAGCTCCAGCTGGCTGAACACCCACGAAGGCGCCGTCTGACCTCTGCGAGGCGGGCGGCGCCTTTTTCATGGGGGGAGCGAATCATGACGCGGAATGTAATCGAGAACCTTGAGGCCCGCGGGCTGCTGGACGCGGTGACCAACCCGGAGATCCGGCAGTTCGTGAATGCCCCGGGCTGCGTGTACGCCGGATTCGACCCGACGTCGAGCAGCCTGCAGGTCGGCAACTTCGTCACGATCATGGGCCTGGCCCACTTCCAGCGGTGCGGGCACCGGGTGCTGGCGCTGGTGGGCGGCGCCACCGGCCTGATCGGGGACCCCTCCGGGAAGAGCTCGGAGCGGCAGCTGCTCAGCCTGGAGGAAGTCGAGCGGAACCTCGCCGGAATCCGCGAGAACCTCTCCCGCTTTCTCGACTTCGATCATCCGACGGCTCCGGCCAAGATCGTCAACAACTACGACTGGATCGGCCGCTTCACGTTCATCGAGTTCCTGCGGGACGTGGGCAAGCACTTCCGGATCGGCTCCATGCTGGCCAAGGAGAGCGTCCGGGCCCGGATGGACAGCGAGGACGGGATGAGCTTCGCGGAGTTCAGCTACCAGCTCCTGCAGGCGTACGACTTCCTGCACCTGTTCGACGCCGAGGGCTGCCGCATTCAGATCGGCGGCTCCGACCAGTGGGGCAACATCACGGCTGGAACCGACCTGGTCCGAAAGCTCCGCGGGCAGGAGGCATTCGGGGTGACGTTCCCGCTCGTCTGCGACAGCACCGGGCAGAAGTTCGGCAAGAGCGCCGGCAACGCGGTGTACCTGGACCCGGCCCGGACGTCCTACTACGACTTCTACCAGTTCTTTGTCCGCACGGCGGACTCCGATGTCGCACGGTTCCTCCGGATCTTCACGTTCCTGCCGCTCGAGGAGATCGACGAGCTGGCGCGGGAGACCGAGCGGAGCCCGGAGGCGCGGGTGGCGCAGAAGCGGCTCGCGGAGGAGATGACCCGGACGGTGCACGGCGAGGACGGCTTGCGCACGGCCCAGCAGGCCAGCTCCGTGCTGTTCGGCGGCGACATGCAGGGGCTTCGCGCAAAGGATCTCCTGACGATCTTCGCGAACGTCCCATCCTCCGAGATGGCGGCGGACGCGGCCCGCGATGCGCCGCTGGTGGATCTGGCGGCCTCGGCGGGCCTGTGCACCAGCAAGGGCGAGGCGCGCCGCCTGATCGCCAGCGGCGGCCTGTACGTGAACGGCGCTCGCGTGGATGCGATCGATGCGCGCCTGAGGCCCGAGGACATCATCGACGGCTCGATCGTCGTCCTGCGCTCCGGCCGGAAGACGTTCCGGCTGGTCAAGGTCCGGTGAGCGCGGGGCGCGCACGGGGTATCCCATGAGCGCAGACTGGATGGTCGTATCCGGCGCGCGGGAGCACAACCTGCGCAACATCACGGTTCGCATCCCGCGCAACCGGCTCACCGTCATTACGGGGCTGAGCGGCTCCGGGAAGTCCTCGCTGGCGTTCGACACGATCTTCGCCGAGGGCCAGCGCCGGTACGTGGAGAGCCTCTCGGCCTACGTCCGGCAGTTCCTGGACCAGATGCAGAAGCCGGACGTGGACGCGATCGAGGGGCTGTCGCCCGCGATCGCGATCGAGCAGCGGACGGCCGGCGCGAACCCGCGCTCCACGGTGGCCACGACCACCGAGATCCACGACCACCTGCGCCTCCTCTATGCGAGCATCGGCCGGCCCCACTGCCCGAGCTGCGGCCGCCCGGTGCAGAGCCACCAGCCGCACGCGGTCGTGGACCAGCTCATGCAGCTGCCGGAGCGCACGAAGCTGTCGATTCTCGCGCCCGTCGTTCGCCGCCGGAAAGGGAGCCACGAGGAGGCGCTGGAGCGGATCGCCAAGCTGGGCTTCGTGCGGGCGCGGATCGACGGGGCGATGGTCGAGCTCGATCAGGCTCCCGCGCTCGACAAGCGGAAGCTCCATTCGATCGACGCCGTGGTGGACCGGCTGATCGTCACCAACCGCATCCGGTCGCGGCTGACCGACTCCGTGGAGCTGGCCCTGAAGGTGGGCGAGGGCATGCTGGTCGTGCTTCGCCAGGCCGAGGAGGATCGGTGGGAGGAGTCGGCGTACTCGGACCGGCTCGCGTGCCCGGACTGCAACGTCAGCTTCGAGAAGCTCGCATCCCGGCACTTCTCGTTCAACAGCCCGCACGGCGCCTGCGCGGACTGCTCGGGACTGGGCACCAAGCTGGTGCTCGACGAGGACCTGATCGTGCCGGACCGGAGCCTGTCGCTGGAGGGCGGTGCGATCCAGGCGTGGCGGAAGGGCGGGCGCCGGCTGATCCTGTACTACAAAGGGTTGCTGCGGGCCGTGGCGAAGCACGGCGGCGTGAGCCTGGACACGCCGTTCCGCGATCTGCCGCCGGCCGTCCAAAAGCTGATCATGCACGGGTCGGGCGGCGAGGAGCTGGAGTTCGGGCACTGGCGCGGCTCGGCGTACAAGCGCTACCGCAAGCCGTTCGAAGGCGTTATCCCGAACCTGGCGCGCCGGTACGAGGAGACGGACAGCGACTTCGTGCGCCAGCGGCTGCGGCAGTGCATGAGCCGGCGGGGCTGTCCGACCTGCGGGGGCGCGCGGCTCAAGCCGGAGGTTCTCGCCTGCACGGTGGGCGGCGCTTCCATCGTGGACTTCACGCGCCGGTCCGTGCGGGACGCGCTGGCGTTCGTGGACAGGCTGGAGCTGACCGAGCAGGAGCGGCTCATCGCGAACGAGATCCTGAAGGAGGTCCGGGGGCGGCTGGGGTTCATGGTGAACGTGGGGCTGGACTACCTGACCCTGGACCGGGAGAGCGGCACGCTGTCGGGAGGCGAGGCGCAGCGGATCCGGCTGGCGACGCAGATCGGGGCCGGGCTCGTCGGCGTCCTGTACGTGCTCGACGAGCCCAGCATCGGGCTGCACCACCGGGACAACGAGCGGCTGATCCGGACGCTTCAGAATCTGCGCGACCTCGGGAACACGGTGATCGTCGTCGAGCACGACGAGGATACGATCCGGTCGGCCGACTGGGTCATCGATCTGGGCCCGGGCGCGGGCCGGCTCGGCGGGGACGTGATGTCGCAGGGGCCGCTGTCGGACCTGCTCGCGAGCCCGAAGTCGCTCACGGCCCGCTACCTGACAGGCGCCGCCCGCATCGATGTCCCGCGCCGCCGCGGGCGTCCGGCAAACGGCTGGCTGCAGATTGTGGGAGCCGCCGAGAACAACCTCCGCGATATCACGGTGCGCATCCCGCTGGGCCTGCTCGTGTGTGTGACCGGCGTATCCGGCAGCGGCAAGAGCACGCTGGTGGACGAGATCCTGCGCCGAGCGCTCTTCCAGTACCTGTACCGGGCCAAGGACCGGCCGGGCCGGCACACCCGCATCGACGGGCTGGACAAGATCGACAAGGCGATCGTGATCGACCAGTCGCCGATCGGCCGGACGCCGCGCAGCAACCCGGCGACCTACACTGGCGCGTTCGGCGTCATCCGCGATCTGTTTGCGGCGCTTCCGTCGGCCCGCGTGCGGGGCTACAAGGGCGGCCGGTTCAGCTTCAACGTCAAGGGCGGGCGCTGCGAGGCGTGCCAGGGGGACGGGATCATCCGGCTGGAGATGCACTT
>CAYSLU010000061.1:0-32298 GCA_964431965.1 uncultured Verrucomicrobiota bacterium | reverse complement strand
CCCGGTGGTGGTGACGAAGATGTCGCCGATCGTGCACGCCTCATCCATCGTCATGACCTCGTAGCCCTCCATCGCGGCCTGCAAGGCGCAGATGGGGTCGATCTCGGTCACGATCACGCGCGCATGCTGGCCGCGCAGGGAGGCCGCGGAGCCTTTGCCCACGTCGCCGAAGCCGGCCACCACCGCGACCTTGCCGGACAGCATCACGTCGGTGGCGCGCATGATGCCGTCCACCAGCGAGTGGCGGCAGCCGTACAGGTTGTCGAACTTGGACTTGGTCACCGAGTCGTTGACGTTGAAGGCCGGGAACAGCAGCTCCTTGCGCTCCATCATCTGGTACAGGCGGTGTACGCCGGTGGTCGTCTCCTCGCTGACGCCGCGGATCTGCTTCACCATGCGGTGGAACCGGCCCGGGGCGCGCTTCACGGCCTTCTTCACCTGGGCGAGCAGGATCTTCTCTTCGACGCTGCCCGGCTTGCGGTTCAGGACGGAGGGATCGTTCTCGGCCGCGTAGCCGAGATGCACGAACAGGGTGGCGTCGCCGCCGTCGTCCAGAATCATGTTGGGGCCGCTGCCGTTGCCCCAGTCGAGTATGCGGTCGGTGTAGTCCCAGTATTCCTCCAGCGTCTCGCCCTTGTAGGCGAAGACCGGGGTGCCGCGGGCCGCGATGGCCGCCGCCGCGTGGTCCTGGGTGGAGAAGATGTTGCAGGAGGCCCAGCGAACCTTGGCGCCCAGGTGCTGCAGGGTTTCGATCAGCACCGCCGTCTGGATGGTCATGTGGAGCGAGCCGGCGATGCGCGCGCCCTTCAGCGGCTTGGCGGCGCCGAACTCGGCGCGGATGGCCATCAGGCCGGGCATCTCGTGCTCGGCCAAGTCGATCTCCTTGCGGCCGAAGCCGGCGAGACTCAGGTCTTTGACGTGGAAATCGCTTTTCTTGCTCGTCTTCTTAGCCATGTCCGTATTCCCTTCGGATGAACCGCTATGCAATCGCCTATCCGGCGAAACGGTGAAGTGAAATGGTACCAAACGCGGCCGGGAGGGGGAAGGGCGACGTTCTCGGGCCGCCAGTCGATCGCGGCTCCGCTGGTAGGCTGCCTCGACGAGGCAGCCTACATCTCGTCGCCGGGAGGGAGGGGGCCGGCCCCGCGCGGGGCCGGCCTCTGCGGCTGTCTCTACAGCGCGACTTCCTCGTTCTGGTCGCTCGATCGGTAGATCGCGTCGATCAGCTTCATCACGGTCACGCCTTCCTCGCCGGTTGCGGCGGGGGGGCGCTTTCCGAGGCAGGCGTCCGCGAACGCCTTGGCCTGGCCCTGGAACCCGTTCGCGTCCGCGTTGAACTGGGGCAGGATGTCCGCCGGGCGGTCGCCGTGCTCCGTGAGGATCTGCAGCGGCTTGCCGTCGAACGCGCGCACGCCGGCCTTGTCGCCGAGCAGCTCGACAAACGCCTCGTTCTGCGTGTTGCCGGCCCACGAGATCTCGAAGCTCAGCGAGGCCTTCTTGCCGAACCGGACGAAGCCGGTGGAGTAGTCCTCCACGTCGAACTTGCCGTCGAACTTCGGGGGCCCCGCCCACATGCTGACGTAGCGGTAGGCCTTCATGTTCGGCCCGAACTTGGCGTACGTCTTCGCGCTCACGCTGGTCGGGTTCCAGAGGCCGCTGAGCCACATGGACAGGTCGAACCAGTGCACGCCGAGGTCGATCATGGGGCCGCCGCCCGACTGCGCGCGCGTGGTGAACCAGCCGCCCAGCCCCGGGATGCCCCGGCGGCGGAGCATGACGGCGCGGATGTGGTAGATCTCGCCGAAGAAGCCCTTCTCGACGTACTCGCGGATGAGCTGGGCCGCGGGGTTCTGCCGCCACACCATGCCGACCTGCAGCGTCTTCTTCGCCTTCTTGGCGGCGGCTACGATGTCCGCCGCTTCGCGGGCGTTCATCGCCATCGGCTTCTCGACCAGCACGTGCTTGCCGGCCTTGAGGGCGTCGACCGCCACGGTCCGGTGCAGCGTGTTGCCGACGGCCACGATCACCGCATCGACGTCCGACGCGAGCAGGTCGCGGTGGTCCGTGAAGCGCGCCTTCACGCCGAGCCGGTCGCCCGCCTTCGTGAGCTTCTCGGCATCGACGTCGCAAACAGCTCCGACTTCCGCGGCGCCCGTGGCCTTGAACGCGTCCGCGTGCACGTTGCCGATCGCGCCCAGCCCGACGATCCCGATCTTGAACGATCCAGCCATGTGACTACTTCCTTCCGTGGTTTCCGATCTGCTCCCGCAAGAAAACAACTGCCTTCTCGATGTCGGCCCTGGGGTTGTCGCCGACCTCCCGCTCGATGGTCAGGTACCCGTCGTAGCCGGCGTCCCGCAGGGCGGGGAGATAGGTCTCGAAGTGAACCTGGCCTTCTCCGAGCGGCACCTCCCGGATGCAGTCCGTCCAGGTGAACCCCTCGTGGACGTCTCCGGCGAACGTGCCGTAGAGCTTCTCCGCATCGACCGGCTTCAGGTTGAGCCCGTCCTTGGCATGGGTGTGGACGATATAGGGGGCGAGCGTGCGCACGGCGGCGGGTATGTCCTCGGCGATGACCATGGCCAGGTTTGCCGGATCGAAGTTCACGCCCATGCCGCCGCGGATGCCGATGTCGTCCAGGAACGACCGGAGCACGCCGGCCGGCTCGGGCCCCGTCTCGATCGCAAACACGCCGCCGATCTTCTCCGCGAACGAGCCGAGCTGCTCGCACGCCTTCGCCATCACCGTGTAGCGGGGGACCGAGCGGTCGGCCGGCACGACTCCGATATGCGTGGTCACCACGCGGCAGCCCAGCTCAACCGCCATGTCGAGCACCAGCTTCGAGTCCTCGATGCGCTTGCGGTTCCCGTCGGCCACCTGGAACCCGTGGCCTCCGAAGTCGCCGCACAGGGCGGAGATCTCAAGCCCGAGCCCCGACACCAGCGTGCGGAACTCCGCCCGCTTGCGGCCCTTGAGCTGCGCCGGGTGCATCTCACCCGATGTGGCGTAGATCTGGACGCCGTCAACCTTCAGCCCGGCCGCCGCGCGGAGTCCGCCCTCGACTCCGAGGTGGAACGACTCGACCATCGCGCCGATCTTCATCTTGGTTCTGTCTCCCGTCAAAGACAGTGCGCTAGCGGACCTGCTCGACGACGATATCCTTGTCGATCTCTTCCTTGAGTATGCGCTCGATCCCGCCCTTGATCGTCATGGTCGCGTGCGGGCAGCCGCCGCAGGCGCCGGTGAGGCGGAGTCGGACCGTCTTGCCCTCGATGCCGACGAGCTCCATGTCGCCGCCGTCGGCCTGCAGCATCTTGCGGAGTTCCTCGAGGCGTGCTTTGATCTTCTCTTCCATCGTCATACTCCTTGTTTCCCGGCTAACGGGCCGCCATGTTCATCGAACCGCGCCCCGCGATTCAAGGAAATAGTCGCCCGCTCCGTACGCCAGTCCGCCATCCAGGGGTTCTTGTCCTGGCCTGATCCCGGTCAACGGACGACACGGAGGTCGTCCCTCCACGTCCCGAACAGGCGGTTCTCCGCATTCTGGAGGGCGGGGGCTCCGTCGTGGCCGGCCTGCGAAAAGTCAGAACGGATGCCCCCGGTCCGCCAGCTGGATCAGGAGGCTCTTCTGCGGCGAGCCGAAGCGCGCCGAGACCTGGCGCGCCCGGTCCATCGTCAGCGTGATCGGGTTCTCGTAGACCTGCGCTGGGGGCAGGTCGCCGGACCAGCCGCCGAACACGGAGCCTTCGCCTGGAGTTGCCGTCATCGTGACCGTCGCGCCGGCCGAGTACCATCCGCTCGTGCCGCCCGAGACCGTCCCGCCGGGCGCTGTCCCGACACCGAGCCAGTAGCCCGCGTCCCACTGCCAGGCGATCGAGGAGTCGTTCGTGATCGTCAGCGGGCCGGTGTTCGTGCCCGCGCCCGTGGCCGAGATGCTTCCGGCGCCCGACCAGCCGCGGCACACGTACTGCGTGAGACCGTCGGTCACCGGCGAGTCGACCATGGCGCACGTGACGACCGCGCCGTAGGCCAGCTCGTTGGTCCCGGCGGGCGGCTCTGCCGTGCCCACCGGCGTCGAGACGACCAGGCCCTTGGCGCGCGGGATCAGGATGTAGTCCGCCTCCGCGAGGTCGATGGAGAACGTCAGCACACCGTGCGCAAAGCTGGCCGGGAGCGACTGCTGCTGCTCGACCGAGCGCACATCCGAGGGGGCCACGGGGAGGCTCACGCGGACCTGAAGGTTCGTCTGGCGGGCGTTGCTCCAGTTGACCAGCGAGACCAGCGTGCCCGTCGGGTTGTCCATGACGCTCCACTCGACCTGCGGGTTGGAGCAGGCCACGGGCTCGTCGATGGCGGCCGCGTCCGCCGCCAGGCCGACCAGCGCCGCCGAGGGGGCGCTGAACCCGCACGGGTTGTAGACCGTCTTTCGACCCCCCCGGGCGTATGGCGCGTCGCGCAGGCCAGTCCGCATGCAGGTGTTGCCGGCGAGCGTGCCGACCGCGTATGCCCGGCCGGCCCCATACGCGTTCATGGTGACGGCCGCGCTGCCGTCGTCCCACGTGCCGAGCACCTGCGCCGTGCCCGGCACGAGCTGCTGGCGCAGGCCGATCGCGCTGACCGGCTGGCCCTGGAACGTGATCGTCCCGATGGGCGGAGCGAGCGGCAGTTCCATCAGCGTCCGCACGACGGCCAGGTTGCGGGAGACGGAGCCGGTACTGACACCCAGGATCTGCTCCATGCCGGCCGACGGCTCGCGGTACTGGTTCTTGAGCCCGGCACCCGCGCATGCGTAGAGCTGCCCGCCCCCCTGAACCCACGCCCCGAGCGCGGGCACGGCGTGGTCGTCGATCCACTCGCCGGCGAAGTAGACGGCCTGGTAGCCGGCGTTCGACAGTACGCCCGAAACGATGTCGCCCTCGGTGATCAGGTCCACCGCGTGGCCCGCCTGCCGGAGCGTCAGGTACAGCATCTGCTGGTCCTTGCGGCAGATGATCTGGTTCACGGTCGCCGGCGCGTTGGCACAGCGCGAGAGGAATGCATCCTGGGCCTTCGGCACCATGACCAGCCCTTCGTTGTAGTCCGTGGCCTTGCTGAGCACGATCGCCACGCGCGCCGGCCGAAGCGCGCCGCCTGCCTGGAAGGACTCCGCTTCCGCGGTGTCATAGGTGCCTTCCGTGACCGCCCGGAACATGTTGCTGTAGTTCCAGGCAATGTAGTTCTCCGTGAAGTTCTCCTGCGGCGCCACGCAGAAGCTGTCGATGTGCGCCGCCCCGTTCCCGATCGCCGTCACGAGGCTGCGCCGGTAGTGCTCGGGCAGCTGGCCGGGCGAGTGGGGCATCACGTAGAAGTGCACGGGTTGGCCGTTGTAGCGAACCGCGCACCGCGTCGTGGCCAGCATCCACGAGACGATCTGCGGCGCCTCGGGGACCAGGAAGATGTAGTCCTCCGTCCAGTAGAGGTTGAACCCATTGGTTCGGAATAGGTCGACCCACTGCCCGATGCCACCGTAGTAGAGCGCGAGGTGGTGCGGCGAGTAGTTCGCGCCGTACAGCACGTGCGGGCCGATCTCGTTCTTCGCAATCTGGGTCAGGTCGCGGTACTTGCCGAACACCGTGTCCTCGTTGAACAGGTTCGACCACCAGCACTGCCGGGGCGTGCCCGTCTTGGTGAGCGTGGCCGACTCGGGCGGCTCGCCGAGGTCCGCCTCGGGCACCTCGCGCGCGACCAGCCACTGCCGGTACGCCGCCTGGACCGCCGGGTCGGCGTAGCTCACGGAGCCGAGCGCGATCTCGTCCCCGTTGCTCAGGACGCGGAACCGCTGCTTCTGCTCGGCGGTCAGCGTCTTCGCCACGTTGCTGATCGCGGTCGCCGTGCCGGCGTGCGTGTAGTAGCCGTCGCGGTACATGTGGTCGTACGTGTCCGGCAGCAGCGTGTTGTACCCCATCGCATCCTTGAGCTGATCAACCAGGTTTGTGCCCACCATGGGGTTGAACCGGCCGTAGAACGGGATCTGTTGCGGCTTGCGCCCGCCGTTGGCGTGCCGCCACTCCGGGCCGCGTGCGGCGGCGATCAGCTCGCGCGCCAGGTCCGCCGAGGTCCGCACCACCGCCGTCGTATCCCAGCCGATGGTGAGCGGGATGTTGACGACCATGCCCGTCGGCACGCTCATGCTGCCCGCGCTCGCCAGGCCGGCTGAGTCGCGCGCAAACTCGACATCGATGTCCGCCGTCGCGCCGGTGAGGGAGAGGGCCAGCCCCTCATTGCAGACCAGCCGGCAGAACGGGCCGATGTTGAACCACTCGCTCCAGGCCCCGGCCGCCGGCGCGTTCGCGGGCATATTGGTGGTGATGCCGCTGTAGGTCGGGTTGACGTGCCCGATCGGCCGCGTGATCTTGAGCTTCTGCGGGGTGGGCGAGCCGTTGCGGTAGCGCATGTAGAGCTTCGTCTGGTTGAGCGCCTCGGTGTAGAACGGCGTGGACACCTTCCGCAGCCCCATGTTCGAGGCGTTGTAACCGTCGTAGTAGTCCGTCAGGTTGGTGGTCAGCACCACGAAGTCCACGAACCGGTCGGCCGCCGGCTCCTCGTTTGGCACCGTCTCCAGCCGGATCCGCGCCGGCCCCGACTCGAGGGCGGCGAAGAGGTTCGACGGCGCCTCGGCCGCGTCGTGATCCGGGCCCCAGCTCCACCAGAGCTCGTCGCTGGCGACGCTGTAGCTCCACAGCCGCCACGAGTTGGTGCGGCCGTATACGTACGAATAGACGGACGTACCGTTCTGCAGCACGTCAAGCCGGTGCAGGAAATTGAAGTACGGCGGAGACTGGTACTTGCTCCAGACCCGGTAGACGCCCGCGCGTTCGATGGTGACGTCTTGGACCGCCACCGAGTTCGAGCTTTCGGGCGGGGCGCCCAGGACCGCGCCGTAGGTCGGCCACATGCCGCCGAAGTTCGCGCAGCCGTAGCTGTCGTCCATCTGCGTCAGGGCCCACCCGTTCGTATCGAGGACCGAGAAGCGCTCGCCCTCGGCCACGACCAGGCCGGACGGAGGATCGATGTACTCCACCTGCTCTGCGCTCACGCTGGCCTTGCCCGCGACGTCCGTCGCGCGGACCCGGTACGCCAAGTTGCTCCCGGCCAGGGCCGACCAGTCCGCCGTGAGCTCAAACCACCAGCCCAGTCCCTCCTCCCAGCTCATGGGCTCGTAGATCCCGTCATACGTGTTCGTGCTGCCGCCGATCCGGAAGTCGATCTCCGGAATGCTCGCGCCCAGCCCGCTCACCGCGTCGCTCACGTCCACGATCACGCGTACCGCCCCCGCCGGCGTGTTCCAGGCCAGATCGGACGGGAAGCGTCGCCAGTTCGAGTAGACCGGGCCGACGGTGTCGACGCGGATGCCGCTAACGGTGGTGGTCGGCGTCAGGTTTCCGGCCTTGTCCTGGCACCAGTAGTCCACGACGATATTCGCGCCGTTGGTGTTGATCAGCATGTTCGTGCCGGTGCGCACCGCAGTGGCGTTGATCTTGTAGTAACACTGCTGGAAGCCGCTCAAGAGGTCGGTGACAGCCACGTGGAACGTCGGAGAGTTCGTGTACCAGGCGAGGCTGATGTCATTCGACGTGACCGGCGGGGCCGTATCGACCCACAGGTTGAAGACGTTGGTCAGGCCCCACAGCCCGGCGCCGCTCAGGGCCTTCACCTGGTACGTGCGCTTGCCGTCCGCCGCCGCCAGCCATGTCGCCTGGGTGGCCGTCGTGTCGATGACGCTATCCGGCGGTCCGTCCTGGCCGATGCTGTAGCCGACGATGCCTGAGAGCTGCCCGGTGGGCATGCCCCAGCGGAAGAGGTGATCGACGTTGTTCGTCCACTTGCCCGTGTCCGCCTTGTCGCTGTCGAGGCCGGGCGGCGCCAGCGGCAGCGACCCGTCGATCCAGAACGGTCCGACGGACGTCGCCGCCCCCCAGTTGCCGTTGCTGTCGCCCACGCGCAGGAAGAACCACCAGTTGGTGCCGTTGGGCAATGCCGTGCTGGCCACATTCGTGCCGCTCAGGCGGAAGGTCGCCGGCAGCACATACCCCGGCAGGTTGGTGAACGTGTAGCCGTACCCACGGATCCCCGAGCCGGCGCCGTCCGGAGCCCGGTCCCACACCATGCCGATGAGGCGGCTGGATCTGTACGCCCACGTCGTATGCGAGGTGCTGGTCAACGAAGCGGGCAGGCCGGGCGCCTGGTTGTCGACGCGGAACGCCGCGCTGGTCGACCAATCGCTCCAGTTCAGGCCGTCCCACGCCCGGGCCCGGACGCGGGTGTTCGTGCAGAGGTCAATCCACGCCGGCGCGTTCGTCGTGCTCCAGACGGCCGTCACGCGGTTCGTGATCTTCACGCCCGACCCGTTTGTCGTCACGATGCCCATGACTTGAGGCACTGCATCAGGTGGCGCCGCGACCGTGATTCCCGCCGGCGCACTTGTGGCGCTCTGAACCCATACGCTGCCCCAGTTCACGCCGTCGTCGGTGGAGTAGGCGAGTTCAACCTGGCAAGTCCCGCCGTCGGCCTGCCGTACCAGGTTGGAGATCGTCACGTAGCCCGAACCGTTCGTGGCCGCGTGGCTGGCATACGGGAGCGCCACGGTCGGAAGCGCGCGCACGACCGCCAGGTTGGTGGTCACGTTGTTGCCCGGAACGGGATCGGCCGTCGCCGTCGTCGCGCGGGCCACGTTGGTCGCAATGCCGTTCCGGAACGGCATGGCCGCGATGGTCACGGCCGCCGTGGCCCCCGCCGCGATCGTGCCGAACTGACAGGTGACGACTCGCCCCGAGATGGAGTAGGAGCCCTGGCTGGGAGCGGCCGTCAGATTCGTGAGAAGCGCCGACACCGTATTCGTGAGCCGCGCGCTGGTCGCGTCGTTCGGCCCGGCGTTGGCCACGGTCACCGTGTATGTCAGCACATTGCTGACCAGCACCGGATTGGGTGACGCCAACTGGGTCACGCTCAGGTCCGCCGACTGGCCGTTCGCGGGCCCGCCGGCAGCGAGCGCGAGCAGCAAGCCGGCGGTAGCCGACCGGATAGTCTCGGCTTTCATTTCGGAGTGTAGTGAAGCACGGGTCCTCGGTTCGCGCCACGGAAATGCGGTGCGGCTGTCATGCGCCGGAGAGGTGCGCCGAGCCGCCCGCGCGCGAAGCGCACGGGTCATCACTCATGCAGTTGGGGAGAGCTTCTACCGGAGCAGGTACGCCTTTCGGCGGCTCTCAGGGAACCGTTCAATTGCATAGCGCAACATGGTCCGCGGCATCCGACGGCAGTGGGTCCGCAGGAATCCCTCCAGTGTGGCGACGTCGCGCTTGCCGACCTCGCGCAGCATCCAGCCGACCGCCTTGTGAATGAGATCCTCGGGATCGTTGATCAGACAGCCGGCGATCCGCAGCGTGTCCGCGAACTCGCCGCGCCGAATGAAGGCGTGCGTGGCGACGATCGCGATACGGCGCCGCCAGAGATTCGGGGACCGGGCCAGCCGGTCGAGGACGCTGCGATTCCGGTCAAGCAGGTAGGCGCCCAGGATGTTGGGCGCCGTCAGGTCAACCAGATCCCAGTTGTTCACGCGCCGCAGATGGCGTCGGTAGAGATCGTGGGCCCGTCGGCGGCCGCTGGGATCGCCCTTCTCGAACCGACGCACCAGCACCAGGAGCCCCGTCAGCCGCTCCTCGTGCACGGGCGATGCGAGCAGCCTCTCCACCTCGCGGTCGGGGAGGGCTGAGAACTCGCGCGCCACCTGTCGCACCTGGGGCACCATGACACCGAGAAAGACGTCTCCCTCCCCGTACTCGCCCGGTCCCGTCTTGAAGAACCCTTGGAGGACCTGCGCCTTGCCCGGTATCGCCAGAGCCCGTAGTCGGGCCTGAACCTCTGCAGCACTCATGGGCGGGACTCTACCAGACTTTGCGCGACACGCCCATGGCGTGTGTCCCCAGCGCCATACCGAATCTTTGTCGGGAGCATTGTCGCGAGCTTTGTCGAGAACGGACCGGCAATGGCCTCGCAGATGGTACTCATGTTGGCGGGATAGGGAACGTCCTGAGCAAGCTCCGCCCGGGTTGTTCGTCAGGGATCGGCGGAGCATTCAAGGCTGGGGGCAGCGATCGACAAAGCTCGCGACAAGGCTCGCGACAAAGGACACCCCGTCGCCCCTAAAGGATCTGGTGGCGTTTGGCCCCCTGGAAGATCCCCACACAAACCCGGAAGCGCCAGCCGTTCGCGCTACGGCAGGCGCACCGCCCGGACTACGGGCTGAAGCCCGCACTACAAACAGCGAACTGGCCGGGGCCGGCGTTTGTAGTGCGGCCTTCAGGCCGTTCCGATGTCACAGTGCGAATTGCTGAACGAGCCAGCCAGGAGATTGCCATCGGCCCGCGCCCGGGTGTATCGTCCGGCGAATGTGATAGGTGACGGGGCGGGGGAAGGGCATTCTGGACGGCAGACGAAGGGGCGTCAGAGCCCCTGACGAGGGGATAGGGAGCCCGCATGACAGTCCTGGAAGCGTCGCTCAGGAACCTGCACGATGCGCAAGCCTTCCTGGTTGATCGCCTGCAATGCGACTCCCCTGGCCGTCTGGCCGAGACCTGCGCAACCCCGAGGCCAGTCCCGCCGTTGCCGATCTGGTTGCCTTCCATGTCGATATGCGGCAAGGCGATCCGCCGTCCATTGACACCGACAGCGCAGACACGAACGAGAAAACGATGAAGAAGGCGATCAGCACAGCGTACTTGCTCGCTTCCATCCGCGATGTGGTCCGTCAATCCCGCAAGGCGGTGGCCTACGGCGTCAACACCGCTATGGTGCTGACCAACTACGAGATCGGGCGGTTGATCGTGGAGCATGAGCAGAGAGGGATAGCCCGGGCTGAGTACGCAGAGGGAACCCTCAAGATGCTTGCCCTCCGCCTCACGGCAGAGTTTGGCAAGGGCTATTCAGTTGACAACCTGGAGCGCGATCGCAAGTTCTACCTGCTCTGGTCGAAATCCGCGACACTGTCGCGGATTTCTGGCGAGCCGACCACGGAACCGGTGACTGTGCAGCCGGCCGACACGATTTCCGCGACAGTGTCTCGGAAATCAGCCGATCCGTTCCGACTGAGTTGGTCCCGCTACGTCTTCCTGATGGCAATCACCGATGAGGACGAACGTCGCTTCTACGAGTTAGAAGCCACGAACGAAGGCTGGTCTCTCCGGGAACTCCGCCGCCAGTTCGATACCTCCCTCTACGAGCGCTTGGCATTGAGTCGCGACAAGACGAAGGTGAAGGCGCTCAGCCGCCGGGGCCAGACCGTCGAGACGCCGCACGATGTTCTCAAGATAACGCGGGGTCAGATAACGCGGGGTCAGAGCTCGCCATTCGCCAATGTGGCCGGCGGCTGGCGCGGGGGTTGCGGTTGGCTGCTGACAGTTAGTGCCAGAGAGACATGACGGAGACCGACCAGCCCAAACTGCTGCCACGCGCATACTACAGCGCGTCGGTCGGTTTGTTCCTTGACTCGACACCCGAGACGATTCTTGGCTTCTTGGTCGCCAACAGCGAGATGGCGGTCGAGCCGCCGCAGCGCGATGCGTGGCTGCAGGAGATCGCGATTCTCAAGGACTCGCTTCAGGGACTCGATGGGACGCTGTTCCTGGAGTTCAACATCCCGCGCATGGGCAAGCGTATTGACGCGGTGGTGGTGGCTGGGGCGGTCGTGTTCGTCATCGAGTTCAAGGTCGGTGAGAAGCACTTCACTCGCGCCGATCTGGATCAGGTCTGGGACTACGCTCTGGACCTCAAGAACTTCCACGAAGCCAGCCATGCCATCCCGATCCTGCCGATCCTTGTGGCTACGGAAGCGCCGGCGGGCGACCGGCACCTGCCGCCACCGCATGAGGATCAGGTCTATCCTCCCGTCCAGTCCAACAGTCAGGGGCTCCGGCGCGTGATTGACATGGGACTGGGCGGGAATCCAGGCGTTCCGTTGGATGGTGCGCAATGGGGCGCGGCGTCATACCATCCCACGCCAACGATCATCGAGGCGGCCCAGTTGCTCTATGCGCAGCACTCGGTAGACGCCATCGCGCGGCACGACGCCGGCGCCCGGAATCTCCAAGTCACTTCGGCCAGGATCGAGGAACTGGTCGAGCAAGCCCGCGCGTCGGGGAGCAAGATCATCTGTTTCGTGACAGGCGTGCCGGGGGCGGGGAAGACTCTGGTCGGGCTGAACGTCGCCACGAAGCGGCGGGATACCACTCGGCCGACACATGCGGTTTTTCTTTCCGGCAACGGGCCTTTGGTCGCTGTCCTGCGCGAGGCGTTGACACGCGATGAAGTGGCGCGCAGGAAATCAGGCGGCGAGAAGGTTCGCAAGGGCAAGGTGTACGAGAGCGTGAAGGCGTTCATCCAGAACGTCCACCACTTCCGCGACGAGGCGCTGCGCGAGACTACACCGCCAATCGATCATGTCGTGATCTTCGACGAGGCGCAAAGGGCGTGGAACACGGCACAGACCTCGGCGTTCATGCACCGCAAGAAGAAGGTGCAGGGCTTCACCCAGTCGGAGCCTGAGTTCCTGATATCGTACCTGGACCGGCACGACGATTGGGCGGTCGTCGTCTGTCTGGTCGGCGGCGGACAGGAGATCAACACTGGCGAGGCCGGCATTGGTGCCTGGATTGAGGCCATCAACACGGCGTTCCCCAACTGGCATGTCTACATCTCCCAGGAACTGACGGACAGCGAATACGCGGCAGGTCACGCGATCGATGCCGTCCGATCGAGACCCCACACGCACTTCGACGGTGCGCTCCATCTGGCCGTCTCCATGCGCTCGTTCCGGGCGGAGAACGTGTCGGCGTTCGTCAAAGCGGTCCTGGACTGCGAGGTGGATGCGGCACGAGATGCTTACTCGAAACTCAGCCGGCGTTACCCGATTGCCCTCACGCGCGACCTTGATCAGGCCCGGAACTGGATCCGGCAACACGCGCGCGGGAGCGAACGGTTCGGCTTGGTCGCATCATCGGAGGCCCAGCGGCTCAAGCCCCACGCGATTGATGTTCGCGTGAGCATTGATCCCGTTCACTGGTTCCTCGATGGCAGGCACGACACGCGGTCCAGTCTCTACCTCGAGGATGCTGCGTCGCAGTTCGATGTCCAAGGGCTCGAACTGGACTGGGTCTGCGTCAACTGGGATGCGGATCTTCGGTTCTCGGGCTCAGGATGGGGATATCACATCTTCCGCGGTGACAAGTGGTGCGGCCTCCACAAGGAGGACCGTCGAAACTACCTCCGGAACGCCTATCGCGTGCTGCTCACTCGAGCCCGACAGGGCATGGTGATCTTTGTTCCGCCGGGCGATGGTTCGGACGGAACGCGTGCGCCCGCCTTTTACGACTGCACCTTCGATTACCTGTCCGGTGTTGGCATTCCTGTGCTTGCATCTCGGGGGTAGAGCCGAGCCATTCCATTGCGAACGACGGGGCGGAGTTGAGGGACCGAAGGAACGTGATCTCTGTACTTGGAATCGATGCTGCTTGGACCGCTCGGCAACCCAGCGGGGTGGCGCTCGTGGCGCGTGACGGGGTTGGGGCGTGGCGGTGTCTGTGTGTGGCACCGAGCTACGACGCGTTCGCGAAGGCGGCTGAGGGCTGTGCCGTCCCTTGGGAAGATGCTCACGTCCAGGGCGGACAGCCGGATGTCGGGCGTCTGCTCGGAGCTGCGGAGCAGATGCTCGGCGGGAGCAGCGTCACCGTCATAGCCATCGACATGCCGGTCTCGCGGGTGGCGATCACCGGACGGCGGACTGCCGACGATGCGATCTCCAGGGAGTTTGGGGCAGCCGGTTGCAGCACGCACAGTCCGACGCCGGAGCGTCCCGGAGCGATGGGGGCCGGGCTGACGAAGGAGTTTGCCGATGCTGGCTACCCGGTGGCGACTCGCGACGATAGACCGGGCACCACCCCAAGGCTCCTGGAGGTCTATCCGCATCCGGCCCTGCTGCGCCTGATGGAGGCGGATCGGCGGGTTGAGTACAAGGTAGGGAAGACGACGAAGTACTGGCCGGATCGCGGAGTTCCCGAGCGTCTGGCGAATGTCCTGGCGATCCATGCGCGGATACGGTCCGTGCTCGGACGTGAAATCGGAGGTGTCCGTGTGCCCGTTCCGACGGGGGTGCAGCATCTGTCGGCCCTCAAACGGTATGAGGATGCGATCGATGCGATGATCTGCGCATGGATCGGCTGTCGTTATGTGGACGGGCAGGCCGACGCCTTTGGCGATCACGAGGCCTCGATATGGGTCCCGCAGCGCGCTGGCGCGATCGACTCTCGCCCGCGACGACGCGGACGCCTGGCCCTCGACGTCCGGCGAATCCCCCGCAGCCGTGGCGTGTCTGTGTAGTTGTACGAGTGGGGCGCGACGGTGATGCGTCACGGTTCCGGGGGCTCGCAGACTCACGCATCGAAGCCTCGCTGCTGTCGTACCGGTACGTCGAGGTCTCGAAGCCGAAGCCCGTTTGGCGCCCAAAAAGGCTGGAGTTGGATCGGGGGATGGCGTATCTACTGGGCGCCTGTCACGGAGAGGCGGGGCAACGGGAGATATGATCATGGGTTCCAGCATCTCGATGAAGGGCCGAAGCCTGCTGACCCTCGATGACGTGAGCGATGCGGAGATGCTCGCGCTCGTCGAGCTGGCGGGAGACCTCAAGCGGAAGAAGGCGGCGGGGATTCCCGGCAACCTGCTGCGCCAGAAGAATATCGCGCTGATCTTCGAGAAGACCTCGACCCGGACGCGCTGCGCCTTCACGGTGGCGGCGGTCGATGAGGGCGCCAGCGCCGAGTTCCTGGACATGAACGACCTGCACCTCGGCAAGAAGGAGTCCGTGCGCGACACGGCCCGGGTGCTGGGGCGGATGTTCGAGGGCATCGCGTTCCGGGGCTACGAGCACACCACCGTCGAGAACCTGGCGAAGTGGGCCGGCGTTCCGGTGTGGAACGGCCTGACCAACGAGTGGCATCCAACCCAGGCACTGGCGGATCTTCAGACGATGCAGGAGCACTTCGGCTCGCTGAAGGGACTGCGCGTCGCCTACGTCGGGGACGGGCGGAACAACGTCGCGAATTCCCTGATGATCGGTTGCGCCAAGGCGGGCGTGGACTTCGTCGACTGCACGCCCCGGGAGCTGACGCCGCCGGCCGACATCGTGAAGGCGGCCCGGACGCTCGCGCGGCGCAACCGGAGCACGGTCTCGATCGAGCATGACCCGGCGAAGGGCGTGAAGGGCGCGAACGTCGTCTACACGGACGTGTGGGTCTCGATGGGCGAGGAGGCTCAGTTCGAGGAGCGGATGCGGCTGCTGCGGCCGTTCCAGGTCAATATGGCCCTGATGCGGCGGACGGGCCTGCTCGCGTCCGGACGGACGATCTTCCTGCACTGCCTGCCCGCGTTCCACAACAACCAGACGGAGTACACGCGGAAGATCGGGGCGCTCGAGGTGACCGAGGACGTGTTCGAGGCGCCCTTCTCGAAGGTGTTCGACCAGGCGGCGAATCGCGTGCACACGATCAAGGCGGCCATGGTGGCCACGCTGGCCTAGCATCCGGGAGGACGTTCGCATGACCGAGCGGTGCCTGAACGCAATCGAGTGGGATGCCTTCCACCGCCTGGCGCTGGCGGAGAAGGCCGAGTACTTCCGGTCGGAGGGCCGGGAGTACCACGTGCTGCTCGCCCAGCAGTTCACGCGCGCGGACCTGGACCGGCTGGGCGACCTGGCAACCCGGATCCGGCGGCTGGCGAAGACCGAGGAGGGGATGGCCTTCCTGCGCGGGCTGCTGCCGCACAAGCGGGCCATGCTCTACTTCTCGCAGCCGAGCAGCCGCACATTCCTGTCCTTCTGCGCCGCGTGCGAGATCCTCGGGATGCCGCTCGGCGAGGTTCGGGACACGGCGACGTCGAGCGAGTTCAAGGGCGAGTCGAACGAGGACTCGGTGCGGACGTTCAGCTCCTACTTCGACATGATCATCATGCGGACGCCGGTGGGCGGGCTCGCGGAGCGGATGGCATGGGTGCTGGGCAACACCGAGCGGCCGGTTCCGATCATCAACGCCGGCTCTGGCCGCGACCAGCACCCGACGCAGGCGCTCCTGGACGTCTACACGCTGCAGCGAAGCTTCGAGAACCGGGGCGGGATCGACGGCAAGACGGTGGTGTTCGTGGGCGACCTGGCGCGCGGCCGGACGGTCCGCTCGCTTTCGTGGCTGCTGAGCAACTACGCGGGCGTCCGGCAGTACTTCGTGGCCCCGCCCGAGCTGCAGATCGGGGGAGATATCCTGGAGCTGCTGAAGGCGCGGAAGGTGGAGTACCGGCTGTTCGACGACTTCGAGCCGGTCATACCGGAGGCGGATGCGATCTACATGACGCGCGTCCAGGACGAGTGGGACTCGGCGGCCAAGGAGAGCAGCCGGCTTGACATCACCCGCTACCATTTCACTCCGCGGCACCTCGGCGCGCTGAAGCCGGACGCGGTGCTCTTGCACCCGTTCCCGCGCCGGCAGGAAATCGCCGTGGAGGTCGATCGCGATCCGCGCGCTGTGTACTGGCGGCAGATGCGCAACGGCATGTGGATCCGGTGCGCGCTCATCGCCCGCATCTTCGGACGCGACGAGCGGATCGTGGAGCACTTTGACCGGACGGTGCGATGACCCGCCGAGCGCGAGGCGTCTCATGAATGGCTCCACGTCAGCGTGCATTGATGTCAGGCGGGCTGCGCGCTACGAGACAGCTCGGCGGCTTGGGCCGAGCGGCGGCGCGGCATCTCGCCCCGGCTGCGGCGTTGCCGCAGGCGGCGCATACAGGAGTATGGCGCCACCTGCGGCGCCTTGCATCCGAGGCAATCTGCCGCGTCGCCGTTCGGGCACGTCGCAGACTCCGTGCAACCCAAGCCGCCTCGCGGTTCACCCCGTTCCGTCGCGGACTCGGAACGGTGGGTCATGGGTGTCCTCCGAACTTCGACATGTTGTGTCCCGTATCCGGAGTTCCCTGAGATGCGGAGTGTGAATAGTCATTGGCGCGGCGTGGCGCTGGCGAGCCTCGTTGCGGCGCTGGCGGCTGGATCGGCGGCCGCGGCGCCGGTATTCGACTTCGGGCCGGTGGCGTGCCGCGACCGGTCGCTCACCGGGGTCGATCGCCTGCGCGCGGCCGGGCCGTTCTTCGAGTCCGGTCGATCGGCGACGGGGTCCACGTTTCGCGCGATCCGGCCGTTCTACGCGTCCGTGTGGGAAGCGCCCGAGCAGCGACGGCTGCGCGAAGTGCTGTGGCCGCTGGTCACGTGGAAGGAGCGGAGCGGGCAGGTGGACGCGCGGATCCTGACGGCGATCTACCAGGACGCGGACTCGGCCGACCCGGAGTCCCACTATCGGTTCCGCATCCTGCCCGTGTGGGCCTCGGGCCGGGACCGGCAGGGCGAGACCTATCGCGGCCTGTTCCCGGTCGCCGGGAGCGTGCACGAGTTCATTGGCCTGGATCGCGTGTCGTGGTTCCTGTTCCCGCTGTATTCGACCAGCGCGAAGAACGACCTGCGGACCTGGAACGTGCTCTGGCCGCTGGTGTCCGGGACGACCGGCGGCGGGGTAGAGAAGTTCCGCGTGTTCCCGCTGTACGGCCAGTCGCACTGGAAGGGCCGGGTCCACAAGCGGTTCGTGCTGTGGCCGATCTGGACGGATGCGCGATACGAGGCGCCGGAATCGCCCGGCCGGGCGTGGGCGCTGTTTCCGATCGTGGGCCGGGTGGACCTGGAGAACCAGAAGTCGTGGATGGTGATCCCGCCGCTGATCCGGTGGTCCACCGGCGGCACGAAGCGGCAGGGCTATGTGCTCTGGCCGCTGGTCCAGTACAGCTCGGGCGAGACGGACAAGTTCTACCTGTGGCCGCTGTGGGGCTGGAAGCGGAACGCCGAGACCCGCACCTCGTTCTTCCTCTGGCCGATCGTGATGCGGTCCACGTCGCAGCGCACGGGCGGGTCGGTCGACCGGAGCCTGGTGATGCCCGTCTACTATCGCGAGACGCGCACGGAGAAGACGGCCGAGGGGGAGCGGGAGCGCGCCCGGCACGTGCTCGTGTGGCCGCTCGTGTGCGACGACCGGGACGGCGCGCGCCGCGTCACGCGCCTGCCGGCGCTCTGGCCGATCCGCAACACGCCGCCCATCGAGCGGAACTTCGCCCCGCTGTGGACCGTGTACGCGCACCGGCGGGACGGGGACGCCGTGGAAAGCGAGGCGCTGTGGGGCCTGTGGCGGAGCCGCCGCGATGGCGAGGGGACGTATCGATCCCTCTTTCCGCTTGTCTCCTGGCGGGCCGGCGGACATGATCGTGGGGCTTCGGAGTGGAGCGTGCTGGGCGGATTGATCGGGCGGCGCCGGGCCGGCGACGCAGTGTCCTGGCGCTGGCTCTACGTGGGGCGAACCGGAGAATGATGTGAACGTTACGCGCGAGCCGGAGTACTTTCCGCCGCCGGAGAACTTCCGGGCGGGCCTGGGCCGAACGGTCCTGCTGACCTGCCGGGAGTCGGGCCGCGCGCTCCGCCTGCTGGCGAGCGCGACGCTGGCCCTGCGCTTCGCGTTCACGGGGCGAACCATGCCGGGCATCGTCCAGCAGATGTTCGTCGTCGGCATCAAGAGCCTGGGCGTGACCACGGTTGTGGCCTCCTTCACCGGCATGATCCTGGCGCTGCAGACCGGCATCGAGCTGCGGCGCTTCGGGCAGGAGGTGAACATCGGCACGGCCGTGATGATCTCCATGCTGCGCGAGATGGGGCCGTTCATGACGGCGCTGATTCTGGCGGCCAGCGTCGGGTCGGCCATCGCGGCGCAGCTGGGCACGATGACCGTCTCGGAGGAGGTCGCCGCGCTCGAGATCATGTCGATCGACCCCGTTCGGTTCCTGGTGATGCCGCGGCTCATTGCGCTGGCCATCATGACGCCGATGCTGACGGTATACAGCTGCATGATGGGGCTGCTGGGCGGGGGCGTGGTGGGCAAGACCCAGCTCGGCGTGTCCTGGGTGGCGTACTTCGACAATGCCACGCGCTATGCGGAGACCAAGGACCTGTATGTGGGGCTCTTCAAGGCGTTCCTGTTCGGGATCATCATCACGGTGGTCGCCTGCCACCAGGGGCTGTCGGCCACCAACGGCGCGGTGGGCGTCGGCAACGCGACGCGGCGGACGGTCGTCGTCTCGTTTCTGACGATCCTGATCGTGGGCTATTTCGTTACCCGGCTGTTCTTCGTATGATCACGTTCGAGAAAGTTACGAAATCGCTGGGCGGGCGCACGGTGCTCGACGAGGTCGATCTCCACATCGCGGAGCGGGAGACGTTCGTGATCGTGGGACCGTCGGGTGCGGGGAAGAGCGTCATCCTGAAACACATGGTGCGACTGCTGACCCCGGACAGCGGCCGCGTGCTGGTCGGCGGCGACGAGATCGGCGAGGCGACGGGCGCGGAGCTGGAGCGGATCCGCAGCCGGTTCGGCGTGCTGTTCCAGGGCGGGGCGCTGCTGGAGTGGCTCACGGTGGCCGAGAACGTGGCGCTTCCGCTGCGGGAGAAGACGCAGACGCCGGAGGATGAGATTCAGGAGCGGGTTCAGGCCAATTTGAAGCTGGTCGGGCTTGAGGCAGACGCGCACAAGCACCCGTCGGAGCTATCGGGCGGCATGCGGAAGCGCGCCGGGCTGGCGCGGGCGATCATCCGAACCCCCCAGATCGTGCTGTACGATGAGCCCACGTCGGGGCTGGACCCGGTGACGTCGCGGATGATCGACCGGCTGATCGCGAGCTTGAGGGACGAGCTTAAGGTGACGAGCGTGGTCGTGACGCACGACCTGCACAGCGCGCTGGCGATCGGCACGCGGATCGGCATGTTGCACGGGGGAAAGATCCTGGCGCCGGGCACGCCGGCGGAATTCATCGCCTCCGAGCGGGAGGATGTCCGCGGCTTTCTGGAGGCGCAGTACATCACCACGCGCGGGGCGTGGGAAAGCGAGTTGAAATGAAGAAGGGCTTGCTCGAGCGGGAGATGACCCTCGAGGTGATTGTCGGAACGTTCATGTTCCTGATCCTCCTCGTGGTCGCCTATTTTACGATCATCCTGAGCCGGGAGCGGCTGTTCCAGAAGACGTATCCGTTCGAGGCCGTCTTCGAGAACGTGATGGGGCTCCGCAAGGGCGACAACGTGGTCGTGCGGGGGATGACGATCGGCAAGATCAAGGACACGCGGCTCGCCGGTGACGGCGTGCATGTGCTGTGTGCGCTGGACAATCCGGTGTCGCTGCGCAAGGACGGGCGCGTGGTGATCCGAGAAACGTCCGTGCTCGGCGGACGGATGCTGGAAATCGAGGAGGGGACGCGCGGGTCCGAGCCGTACCCGGAGGGCGTCCAGATCCGGGGCAAGGAGCCGATCGATCTGCTCGGCGAGGCGTCGGCCGTGGCGCGCGACATCCGGGTGTCCCTGACGAAGGGGAAGATCCTCGAGAACCTGGAGAACACGATGCGGGACGCGCGCCAGATCGCCGACAAGATCAACCGCGGCGAGGGCACGATCGGGAAGCTCCTGACGGACGATTCGGCGTACCAGGACATTCGCGCCATCACAGCCGACGGCAAGGTCGCCATGGCTCAGATCCGCCAGCTGACGGAGAAGATCGGTCAGGGCGATGGCACGATTGGCAAGCTGCTGACGGACGAGACGGTCTACACGAACATCTCCTCGCTGGTGACCAACCTGCAGGTATTCAGCGAGAAGCTGGCGCAGGGGCAGGGGTTGATCGGCAAGCTGATGTCGGACGAGAGCCCGCTGTACAGCGACTTCGAATCCGCGGCGGCTTCGCTGAAGACGGTCGCCTCCCGCCTTGAGCAGGGGGAGGGAACGCTGGGCAAGATCATGAAGGACGACGATCTCTACCGGGAGGTCAAGCAGGCGATCACGGACGTTCGCGCGGCGGTGGACGACTTCCGGGAGACCGCTCCGATCCTGTCCTTCAGCAGCCTGCTCTTCGGCGCGTTCTAGGCTAGCTGCCCGACTGGTAGTTCGGGGCTTCCTTGATGATCTTCACGTCGTGCGGGTGCGCCTCGCGCAGGCCGGCGGCCGACACGCGGACGAACCGGCCCCGCTCCTGAAGCTCCCGGACCGTGCGGCATCCGCAATATCCCATGCCGGCCTTCACCCCGCCGCTGTACTGGATCATCATCTTCTTCACCCGGCCGGAGTAGGGGACGATGCCCTCGATTCCCTGCGGGACCAGCTCGGCTTCGGCCACGTTGTCCAGGCCGTAGCGCTCGCGGCTGCCGGGGCCCGAGCGCATGGCGGCCAGGCTTCCCATGCCGCGGTAGACGACGTACTGGCGTCCCTGATGGATGATCTTCTCGCCGGGGCTCTCGTCCGTGCCGGCGAGCACCGAGCCCATCATCACCGTATCCGCGCCCGCCGCGAGGGCCTTGGTCACGTCGCCCGAAAGCCGGATGCCGCCGTCGGCGATGACCGGGATCGAGCCGCCGAGAGCGTTGGCGGTCGCATAGACGGCGCTGATCTGCGGGACGCCGACGCCGGCGACGACCCGGGTCGTGCAGATCGAGCCGGGGCCGATGCCGACCTTCACGCCGTCGGCGCCGGCGTCGCGCAGGGCGACGGCGGCCTCGGCGGTGGCGATGTTGCCCGCCACGACGTCGATGGCCGGGTGGTTCTTCTTCACCCACTTCACCATCTCGATCACGTTGTGGGTGTGGCCGTGCGCCGTATCGACCACCACCACGTCCACGTCCTCGGCCGCCAGCGCCTGCACGCGCTCGTGGTCGTTCGGCCCGACGGCGGCCCCGACGCGCAGCCGGTAGTTGGCGTCGCGGTTGTAGAGCGGCTCCACGTTCTCGACGAGGGTGCGCGCGTCCGCAAAGCTATAGAGCCCGACGAGCTTCCCGTCCTGGACGAGGGGGAGCTTGCCGATGCGGTGCTTCCGCATGATCTGGAATGCCTCCTGCAACGTCGTGCCGGGCGGGGCCGTGATGACCTTCGCCGTCATGACGTCCGACACCGACGCCCGGGGGTCCTGGGCGAACTTGATATCGGCGGCCGTCAGGATTCCGACGAGCTTCTCGCTGGCGTCGAGGATCGGGAACCCGCTGAAGGTGTAGCCCTTCTGCGCCTTGGTCTTCTGGATGAACTCGAGGGTGTCCGAGGAGTGGAACACGATCGGGTCCGGGATGAGCCCGTTGAGATAGTGCTTCACGGTGCCGACCTGCTTGGCCTGCTTCTTGGCCGGCAGGTTCTTGTGGATGATGCCGATGCCGCCGAGCATGGCCATCGCGATGGCCATGGGCGCTTCCGTCACCGTGTCCATGGCCGCGCTCACAAACGGGATATTGACCTGGATATTGCGCGTGAGCCGGCTGCGCAGGTCGGCCTCGTCCGGGAGGAAATCAGCGTACTGGGTCACGAGCGAGACGTCGTCGAAGGTCAGCCCTTCGAAGCGAAACTGGGACATGAATGCGTCGAGGGTCGAATTGCGGCTCATCGAGATGCTCTCCCCGCCTGTGTCAGGCTTGTTGCCGAGCCAGTCTGAGGGAGGCGGACCGGGATGTCAAGTTGCGACTGCGGCAGTTGCGCGCTGCGCCAGGGGCTTTTGTCTTGGCCTGATCTCGGTTAACGGACGACACGGAGGTCGTCCCTCCATGTCCGGAACGGGCTGTTCTACGCGTCTTGAAGGGCCGGGCTCCGTCCCGGCCGGTCCGAACAGAGTCAAAACAAAAGACACTGGGACTGCGGCGCGATCTACGGATAGCGATGGTTCCGCCGTGGGCGGGTTGATGCGGGCAGCCTGTGGGCAACGGTCCGCACCGAGGCGGACCCTCCAACTCCATGTTCAAGCGTTCCTTGGCGATGTCCCTGGAGGGACGACTTCCCTCCTTCGCCCGGAGGCTACGGCGGGCAAGCCGTGACGTCCGCGCACACCACATCGCAGATGCGCGCGCCCGCGCCCGCTGGCGCGATTCGCATTTGGCATCCGGGAGGGGGGCTGTCATACTGTCCCAGTTTCATGGATAACAAGCGGCGCCGCTCGGGCGGGCGCCGGGGATTCGAAGGAGGACGGAGATGGCCGATCTTCAGACGCGGTACATGGGGCTGACGCTCAAGAGCCCGATCATCGTGGGCGCCTCCGCGCTTACATCGGACATGAAGTCGCTCGGCCAGATCGAGCAGGCCGGGGCGGGTGCGGTCGTCATCAAGTCGCTGTTCGAGGAGCAGGTGATGATGGATGCCCTGCGCTTCGACGACGAGGCGCACCGGAACGACATTCAGAACCCCGAGATGGCCACGACGATGCCGAACGTCATGCACGCCGGGCCGCAGCAGCATCTGCTGTGGGTCCGGAAGGCCAAGGAGACGCTGCGCATCCCGGTGATTGGCAGCCTGAATGCGATCAACCTGGAGACGTGGCTGGACTACGCGAAGCGCCTGGAAGACACGGGCGTGGACGGGCTGGAGTGCAACCTGTATGCGTCCCCGCGTGATGCGGGCCGGTCCGGCGCGGGTGTCGAGGCCGAGCAGGTCGACCTGGTCCGCCGCCTCAAGGAGACGGTGCGCCTGCCCCTGAGCGTGAAGCTGAGCCCGTACTACGCGAACCCGCTGAACGTGATCCGGCAGTTCGACGAGGCCGGCGTGGCGGCCGTCGTGACGTTTAACCGCCTGTTCGAGCCGGATATCGACGTGGCGGCGGAGCGCGCGATCTCGCCGTTCAACCTGAGCCAGGGCACGGATTACCGCCTGCCGCTGCGCTACGCGGGGCTTCTGGAAGGGACCATTCGAGCGGACATCTGCGCGAGCACGGGCATCGCGACGGGCGAGCACGTGGTGAAGATGCTGCTGGCCGGGGCGCACGCGGTCCAAGTGGTGAGCGTGCTGTACCAGAACGGCGTGTCGCACGTCGGGAAGATGGCCCAGGAGCTGGGCCAGTGGATGGACGGCAAGGGCTATCGGACGCTCGCGGATTTCCGCGGCAAGCTGAGCCGCCGGCACGTGGGCGATCCCTGGGTATACACCCGCGGCCAGTACATCCGGGCGCTCATGAGCTCGGCCCGGGACTTGGCCCGGCTGGTTGTGCGGTGACGGGACGAAGCGGGGAGGAGCGGAACGCGGTATGAAACGGATTGCGCTGGCGGTGCTGGTGCTGGCGGCGGGCTGGGCGGCCGTTTTGTGCGGGTGTCGCACGAGCGATATCCGCACGGTCACGATCAGCGTGCCGGATCTCAAGAACGAGGCGTGCCAGAAGCTCATCGCGAATACGTTCGCGACGACCGACGGAATCTTCGCCGAGTCGGTGGCGTTCGACCTGGGCAAGCGGACGGTGACGGTCCGGTACGACAGCATGAAGCTGGCGATCAAGAACATCGAGCACCAGATCGCGAAGCTCGGGCTCTCGACGGCGGACATCCCCGCCGACCCGGCCGCGCGCGCTGCGCTGCCGGCCGAGTGCCGATGAGCGCCATTCGGTCCGACGGGTCGGTATGGAAGCGCTGATCGACCAGTTTCTGGACTACATCACGCTCGAGGGCGGCCTCAGCGCGAACACGCGCGCGGCCTATCGGGCCGACCTGCTGAGCCTTCGGGCCTTCCTCCAGTCTCGGAATATCCAGTCGGTCAATGCCGTGGCGCGCCGCGACGTGCTGGACTACCTCGACTCCGAGCGCGAGCGCGGCCTGGGCGTGAACTCGATCTCGCGCCGCCTGGTGACGATCAAGGTGTTCTTCCGGTTCCTGCAGCAGGAGTCGATGCTGGCGCGGAACGTGACTGAGGTTATGGAGTCGCCGCGGCTGTGGAAGGTGCTGCCGTCCACGCTCTCCTTCAAGGAAGTGGACCGGCTTCTGGCGGCGCCGGTGGGGACCGATCCGCGCAGCCTGAGGGACCGGGCGCTGCTGGAAATGATGTACGCCACGGGGTTGCGGGTGTCGGAGGTCGCGGGGGTGACGCTCGAGGGCGTGCACTTCGACTCCGGCTACGTGCGGTGTACGGGGAAGGGGAACAAGACGCGCATCGTGCCGTTCGGGCGCAGCGCGCGTCAGCATCTGGAGCGGTACCTGAAGGACGCCCGCCCGCTGCTGATGCGGGGGCGGAGCGGCGACGCGCTGTTCGTCACGTACCGCGGCCGCGGGTTCAGCCGGAAGGGCGTGTGGAAGCTGATTCGGGACTACGCGCGGCGCGCGGCGATCGCGAAGCGGGTCACGCCGCACACGATGCGGCACTCGTTCGCCAGCCACCTGCTGGCGAACGGGGCGCCGCTGCGCGTGATCCAGGAGATGCTGGGCCACGCGGACATCGCGACGACGCAGGTCTACACGCACATCGACCAGAACCGGCTGAAGTCGATGCACGCGCAGTTCCACCCGAGGGCGTGAGGTGCAGCAGTCCGGGAGTCGGGACATGATCGGGCGGGGGGGGCGGCTATGAAACAGATGGGACTTCGCGTGATTCGCATGCTGCGCCCGGCCACGAGCGCGCTGGAAAAGCGGATCGGTTACACGTTCCGGAACAAGCGCCTGCTGGCGATGGCGCTGCGACACCCGTCGTATCGCTACGAGAAGGGCAACGTCGGGGGGGACAACCAGCGCCTGGAGTTCCTGGGGGACGCGGTGATGGGCTTCGTGGTGGCGGCTCACACGTACCGCCAGCATGAGGAGATGGAGGAGGGCGCTCTGACGTCCGTCCGCAGCCGGCTCACGAGCGGGAAAGCGCTGGCCCGGATCGGCGACCGGGTGGGCCTTGCCGAGCGCCTGCGCATGGGCAAGGGCGAAGACGCGTCGGGCGGGCGGAATCGCCCGTCGACGATCGCGGATGCGCTGGAGGCCATCGTCGGCGCCGCCTACCTGGACGGCGGCGTCCGGGCCGTGGAGCGCATCTACCACAAGCTGTTCGTTCCCGAGCTCGAGGGCGAGGACTACGATTTCTGGGCGGAGAACCCCAAGGGCAAGCTTCAGGATGTGGCCCAGCGGACGTATCACCGGGGGCCGGTGTACCGGATCATCCGCGAGGACGGGCCGTCTCACGAGCGCCGGTACACCGTTGAGGTGTCGATCGGCGGAACCACGATGGGCGTGGGCAGCGGCGTGAACAAGCGCGATGCGGAGTCAGCCGCGGCGGCCGAAGCGCTCGAGACCATCCGCCGCTCGACGAAGGGCCGGAGGAGCTGACCGGAGACCACGGACGACCGACTTCAGGCTGCGGACCGCGGGCGAGCGCGGCCAACCGTCAACCATCGCCCCGTCCCCTGCAGCACCTTCTCCGCGATTGACCGCGGGGCGTTCGATCCGTACATTTCGCGGCTGTCTTCGCGCTGATAACCATGGGCCGTTAGCTCAGTTGGTAGAGCACTTGACTTTTAATCAAGTGGTCGCGGGTTCGAGCCCCGCACGGCTCACCAGATTTCCCCGGGCGCCATGAGTGTGTTCAAGAGTTTTCGCCGGGTGGGCGAGGTGGCGGTGACGGGCTTCGGCCTGGCGGTAATCCCCTGCCTGCCGCGTCGGGCGGTGGTCGCGCTGGCGCGGGGCGCGGGAGCGCTGGGCGCCGCGCTGCCGACGCTGGGCCGGCGGATCGGCTTGGCCAATCTGGCGTTGGTGTACGGGGATCGGCTCTCCCCGGCGGAGCGGCGGCGCATCATCCGGGACGTCCATCGCACGTTCGCGCTGGTGCTGCTCGACCTCTTCTGGTTCACGAAGCGCACCCCGCGGCGGATCGACCGGTGGGTTCGCTTCGACCCGTCGTTCGACGCGCATGCGATGAAGCGGCCGCTCATCCTCGTGACGGCCCACTTCGGGAACTGGGAGGTGCTCGGTCAGGCCGCGGCGCATCACGGGTGCGTTACGGCGAGCGTGGCCGCGGTCATCCAGAACCGCCCGGTGTCCCGGCTTCTGAACCGGTTGCGGCAGCGAACGGGCCAGCGGATCGTGGAGCAGGCGGGCGCCGTGAAGGCGCTTCTCAAGACGCTGAAGGACGGCCAGCGCGTGGCGCTGCTGCTGGATCAGAATACCGCGCCGGGCCGCGGAGGCGTCTTCGTGGAGTACTTCGGGCTTCCCGTCCCGATTTCCGGGACGGCGGCCGCCCTGTCCGTCCGGACTGGGGTGCCGATCGTCCCCGCGTTCTGCCGTCCGGCGCCGGACGGCGGCTACGTGATCTACGCCAGGCCCGCGCTCCCGCAGGCCGAAGGGCCCGACGCCATCCAGGCGCTGACGCAGGGGATTGCGCGTGCGATCGAGGCCGAGGTCCGGGAGCATCCGGGGAACTGGCTGTGGCTGTACAAGCGCTGGAAGTACGTGCCGCGCGAGTTTGCGCGTGAAAAGTACCCGTTCTACGCGCACTATGTTCAGCCATGACGGGCGCGGGCTCGGCGGGATCCGGGACCGAACAGGAAAGGGAAGCGAGATGAAGATCGGCATCATCGGGGGCAGCGGGCTGTACGATCTCGAGGGGATCGAGGACGTCCGGACGGAGATCGTCAAGACGCCGTTCGGCGACCCGTCCGACGCATTCTTGCACGGCCGCTTTGCCGGTCGCGAAGTGTACTTTCTGCCGCGGCACGGCAAGGGGCACCGCATCCTGCCGAGCGAGATCAACCACCGCGCGAACATCCACGCGCTCAAGTCGCTCGGCGTCGAGCGGGTGATCTCGGTGAGCGCCGTGGGGAGCCTGAAGGAGGACCTCCGCCCGCGCGACATCGTCCTGCCGGACCAGTACTTCGACCGGACGAAGCAGGCGCTGGCGCATACGTTCTTCGGGGGGGGCGTCGTCGCGCACGTTTCGTTCGCTGAGCCGGCCTGCCCGGATCTGCGGGCGCTGATCGCCGACGCGGCGCGCCAGACCGTGGATGCCGAGCCCGGCAGCCCGGACATCCGGGTGTCCGACGAGGGCACCTACGTCAACATGGAGGGGCCGGCGTTCTCCACGCGGGCGGAGTCCAACGCGTACCGGCAGATGCACTTCGACGTGATCGGCATGACGAGCCTGCCGGAGGCCAAGCTCTGCCGCGAGGCGGAGATCTGCTATCAGGCGATGGCCATGGTCACCGACTACGATTGCTGGAAGGAGTCGGAGGAGGAGGTGTCGATCGAGATGATCGTCGGGCACCTGCTGGCGAACGTGGCGCTGGCCCGCAAGATCCTGGCCCGGCTGCTTCCGGCGCTGCACGAGACGCGCGACTGTCCCTGCGGGCACGCGCTGAAGAACGCGATCCTCACGAACCGGGACGCCATATCGGCGGAGGCCCGGGAGCGGCTGAAGCTCATCCTCGGGCGGTATGTGTGAGGGCGCGCCCGCGCCGGCGGCCGCAGGGGGAGGAGGGGGCCGATGGGATCAAACGGGGTTGTGGCGCGCCTCCTGAGAGGGATCGCGGACATCGTCTATCCCCGCCGCTGCGCCGGCTGCCGGGGCGATGTCGCGGATGCGCCGGGCCACGTGTGCCCGGACTGCATGCTCGGCCTGACGGTGGTCGAGCCGCCCTACTGCGGGCGCTGCGGGGATCCGGCGGAGGGCCGGATCGAGCACGCCTACACCTGTGCGTGGTGCCTGAGCGTGAAGCCGGCCTTCGAGCGCGCCCGCTCGGCCGTGCGGTACCGGGGCGCGATCCAGCCGATCCTGCACGAGTTCAAGTACGGGCGCGGAACGCACCTGGGCCGCGACCTGGGGGCGCTGCTGGAGCCGTGCGTGCGGGCGCACTTTCGGGACGCGGAGATCGACGTGGTCAGCAGCGTCCCCCTGCACGCGACAAAAGAGCGCGAGCGGAGCTACAACCAGTCGGCGATCCTGGCGCGGGATCTGGCCCGGCGGCTGGGCAAGCCGCTGGCGCGGCGGGCGGCCGTGCGCGTGCGCCCCACGGCGACCCAGACGCACTTGACCGCGGCGGAGCGTCGCGCCAACATGCGCGGCGCATTCGAGGCGCGCAGCCCCGAGTGGATCGAGGGCCGGCGGATCCTTCTGGTTGACGACGTCATGACGACCGGCGCGACCGTGGACGAGTGCTCGCGGGCCCTGATGGCGGGGGGGGCCGCCGCCGTGCACGTGGTGACCGTGGCGAGGGGGTAGGCGTGGAGGATGAGGGATGAGGGCGGACGGCTGAGGAATGGATGCGAAGGCGGAGGGACGAGGGATGGACGCGCAGCGGACGGAGGTTGAGCAGGCGCTGGACCGCCTGTATCGGCGCCACAACTTCGGGATCAAGTTGGGGCTTGAGATGGCGGAGGCGATCGCGCAGGAACTCGGCCATCCCGAGCGCGCGTTCGCCGCCATTCATGTGGCGGGCACCAATGGCAAAGGGTCCGTCTGCGCGATGGTGGACTCGGTCCTGCGTGCGGCCGGATTTCGTGTCGGGCTCTACACCTCGCCGCACTTGATCCGCTTCAACGAGCGGATTCGCGTGAATGGAGAGACCGTCACGGACGACGAGTTGGCGGAGCTGCTGGCCGTGGTGGAGCCGGCAACGGCGCGCGCCGAGGCGGCGCTGGGGCGCGAAGCGACCTTCTTCGAGATCACCACCGCAATGGCCTTCGAGCACTTCCGGCGCCGCGGCGTGACGCTGGTCGTGCTGGAGACCGGTCTGGGCGGGCGGCTGGATGCGACGAACATCGTGACGCCGCTGCTGTCCGTGATCACGCCCATCAGCCTGGAGCATACGCAGCACCTCGGCCCGGACATCGCGAGCATCGCGGGCGAGAAGGCCGGGATCATCAAACCGGGCCGGCCGGTGGTGTGCGGCGAACAGCCGGATGATGCGGCCGTTGTGTTCGGGCGAACCGCCCGGGAGCGGGGCTGCCGGCTGACGGCGGCGTCCGAGCGGGTTGCGGTTCGACGGGTCGTGCAGACGATTGAGGGCCAGCGCGTGCGGATTGAATCCGCCGATGTCGACTACGGGACTGTGGATCTGGCCCTGCTGGGGCGGCACCAGCTGGGCAACGCCGCGCTGGCTGTGGCCGCGCTGGAGGAGGCGGCGGCCCTGCTGGGACCCCCCCTGGCTCCCGACGCGGTGCGTCGCGGGCTGGAGGAGGCCCGGTGGCCGGGGCGGTGCCAGCTGCTGGGGTGGGAGACCCCGACGATTCTCGACGGCGCGCACAATCCCGCGGGTGGCCGCGTGCTGGCGGAGACGCTCAAGGACCTGATGAAGGGGCGGCCGCTTGGGCTGGTGGTGGGCATGTGCAGCGACAAGGATGCGCGCAGCTTCCTGGGGAATTTCGGAAAGGTGCGCCGCTGTTGGACCGTTCCGCTGCGTACGGAGCGCGGCGTGCCGCCAGCCGATCTGGCGGCCCTGGCGCGCTCGGCTGGCATCGGACAGGTCGAGGTGGCGGCGTCGCTCGGCGAGGCGCTGGATCAGTCGCTGGCGTGGGCGAAGGCCGAAGCCGGAGCCCTCTGCGTCGCGGGATCGCTGTACCTGGTGGGCGAGGTGCTGGAGTTGCGCGGCGAGTCCGCCACGTGATTCGGGCGCGGGAGATGCCGACATGAAGAAGCGTCGTGAAGTGGAAGTCCTGGCGCGGGGGGTGTGTGTGGCGGACGGACACGTTCTCCTGTGTCACTCGAAGGGCGCGGCGAACACCTACCTGCCGGGCGGGCACGTGGATTTCGGCGAGGGCGCGAGGGATAGCCTGGCGCGCGAGGTGATGGAGGAGCTCGGCCTGAAGTGCACGGTCGGCCGGTTCCTGGGCGCAGTCGAACACACGTTCCTGCAGAAGGGCGAGCCGCATTGCGAGGTCAACCTGGTATTCGAACTCCGAATCCCGCGAATGAGTTCCGCGGCTGCGCCGCGCGCGGAGGAAGACCACATCGAGTTCCTCTGGGCTCCGCTCGCGGGTTTGGGCCGGGCGCGCCTGGAGCCGGCGCCGTTGCGCCGATCGCTGGCCCGCTGGCTCTCCGCCCCGGCGGCGGGGTGGGGAAGTACGTTTGGAAACGAGACGTGAGTGGGCGGGTTTCCGGCCTTGTGTCGGCAGCGTTGCCGGGAACGGTGGGGCAGCGGCCATTCCGGCCTTCGAGATTCGGAAATCTGCCGTTCGATATTCCGCGGTTCAAAGATCGGAACTGCGCCGGTTTGCGGGATAGAGGGGCGGAAAACGATTCCAACTCATCCATCAACTTGGTATAAGACCGCGCTGTTTGCGGGCTGCGGCGGCAAGCTGTGGTCCGCAATCCACCCCCTGCGCCGGGGTGACGAAATGGCAGACGTACCAGACTCAAAATCTGGCGCCCGCAAGGGCATGAGGGTTCAAGTCCCTCCCCCGGCACCATCTAAGAACCTCGCGAAAGCCCTGATTTAATTGGCTATTTCGCGGATTTCCCTGCTCGAACCGTCACCTTGTGTCCGTTGGTGTGCCCTCCTGTAAACACTGTGGGTCATGCTCGAATGGCCAACAATGGCCAATTGGCCAACGGGAAAAACCTGAGTATTCCGCTAGTAACGATGGGGGGTGTTCCTCTGCGGTGGGCGCATCCGGACAGTCAAACGTGTCCGCACTGAAGCAGCTAGCAGGTCAGGGGCGTCCGGCCACTAGCCGCCCGACGGATTACGCCACGCCCGGCATCCATCGGGGTCGGCGATATGGTAGCAGGGCGCCGGCAGGCAGCAAGAACATGAAGCCGTCGCTCCCGCCCTCGCCGTGGCGCTTCGCCCTGCGATCGGTTCAGTGTGCGCCATCCGCACGGGCCAGTTCGCCCGCCACGGCGCCCGCGACTGCCGGGCCGTGTGCTGATACCCCTGGCGTTCGGCGGGCCGCCTGGGGCAGCCTGGCCGGTGTGTGGGGGGGGCAACCGCGTTCGCCCGACGGGAGCCCGCGAACTGGCTGGCCATGCGCATTCCTGGTCCGGGGCGTTTGCCTGGCGCTTCGGCGGGTGGACGGTGACGGCCGCGTCTGACGAGACAGGCGGCATGCGGCGTGACTGGGAGGCGCCAGAGGGCAACGCCTGCATTGGGTACAGCCTGACGGCCGAGGGCGAACGCAGCACGGCCGTTGACGTGGGTGCCGGGGACTGGATCGAGTGCTGGCCGGTGCTGCTGGCCGCCGTCGCGTGAAGGCTGCGCCCCTCGGCATCTCACCGTGATAGCATCCCCCTCCAGTTCACGAGGGCCCCGGTTGCCGACGCACCGCGGTAGCGGTCAGCCTGAACGAGGATCCGCGTGCTGTGACAGCACGTGCAGACGAGGCACCCCGGACGGGACTCCGAAAAGGAAACGGGACTCCCGACCGGTCGAACAGGTGAGCTACAGCGACATCCGTGGCGCATCC
>CAYSLU010000060.1:0-32604 GCA_964431965.1 uncultured Verrucomicrobiota bacterium | reverse complement strand
ATCGTCGGCCAGTATGGCGACCCGTCAGCGGCTGTGTCAAGGTGACGGCAGGCTATCGTTCACGCAGCGGCGTCGGCCGCCCGGAGGGGCGCGATCCGCCCCGTGGGGGGATCGGCATGCATGGCGCTCCGCTCCGTCCGATCCTCGACACCGGGCAGACGCATGTCGCCGGAAGGCGCGTTCGAAGCAGACGGCGAGCCGGTGATGAACCCGGCTTCCTATCGCCCCCGGCCTGCTGTGTCGGTCGAGAGGACGTCCCCGATGGACTGGGCGACGGACTCGTAGAAGTTGCCGGATCGGGCCCGGAAGATCTCGATCTTCTGGCCCGGTTCGCCGACGAACGGCCGCAGCACCCAGGCGAGCTGCGTTCCGACGAACATGTACAGCACGAGCCAGAGCATCGCGAGCTTCGTGGACACTCCTCCTCCTCCGTTTTGCGCCGTCAGCTTCAGATCGCGGCTGAGGTACATCAGCCCGGACGTCCCGGCGTAGGCAAAGAACAGGACATGCAGCAGCTTGATGAAGGCGTAGCTGCCGCTGGTCAGCGCGAAGAAGAAGGCCACGGTGGCCATGCTCGCGAGCAGGGTGGTCGTGATCGCCAGCGACGCCAGCAGCGACGCCAGCACTTTGCGGAAAGCCAGGCGCGCGCCCGCAAAGGCGTTGGACACGTAGACCGGAGGAAACGCGATGGCCAGGGTGATCAGGAAGAGAGCGGGCACCTTGATCGCCGTGACTCCGATCATGACGAGCTTGCCCCAGAGAGCCATCCCGGACCCCTGAAGGAGGTTGGTCGCGCCCATCACGGCGCCATAGATTGCCCCCATGACCAGACACACCAGCAGGAGGATTCGCGACAGGCTCCACAGCTCGGTGTCCGTCGCGAGAGAGGCTCGGATCTCGTCCGGGTGATGGAGCATGTAGTCCACGCCGGCCCAGAAGCCGGAGGGGAACCGGGCGGGCTCGGCAGGCACGGCGGGTATCAGGGGCTGTTCCGGCGTCGGCGGCGCCGGGACAAGGCGGGGGGCACCGGGGAGCGGGGGCGGGGGCTGCTGCGTACCGGACTGTTCCTGCTCGGTCATGGCTGGCTCCTTTCGGACGATTCGCACTTACCGAAGCTGACTGATCATGAACCACACGGCTTCAACGAAGGATCGCTCCAAAGGACGGAACGGCGTGTATGCCTCATCCCACCATCCGATCCACGGCCGCAGCACCCACGCCAGCTCCGTGCCAACGAATGCATACAGCACGCCCCAGATGAGCGCCATGGCTCCGCCGCACCCCCCGGTGAGCCGTGCGGCGGACCGAAACACGAGGGCGATCACGGCCACGCTCACGGCCCCGGACACGGCGAAGACAGCGACGTGCATCAGCGAGATGAACAGGTACCCCGTCTTGGACGTTGTCAGGGCGAAGAACAGGCTGATCGGCGTGTAGCTGGCGAGGGCGACCGCGTTGCCGCTCATGGCGAGCAGGAGCAGCCGGATGCACTGGTCGAGTCGGAGCCGCGGCCCGGCGGTTCCGTTCAGCGCGTAGAAGGCGGGAAAGCAGATGGCCAGGGACGCCAGGTATAGGAGCGGCAGCTTGATCCCTGAGACGATGGAGGGGAAGCAGCCCCGGAACAGGCCCATGCTCAACCCGTAGACGCAGTAGAGGACGAAGACGGCAGACGCCAGGAATCGGCCGAAGCCGGGCCCGCCACCGGCCAGAACCAGCTGCGCGGCCCGCTCCGGACGGAGGAGCGCGTCCCACCAGGTCGTCACATGTCGGCGCAGCGTGGTCATGGTTGGGCCGGACGCTCGGTCGGTCGCGGCCAGATGGCCATCGCCGGATCCGCGCGTCCACCACTCCGTGAACAATACAGCCCGCCGGCTCGCCCTGCAACTGCACGACGGAGGCGAGGAGGGCCGCTCAGCGACCAGCCGGGGGAGGGGCGTCGAGCCACCCGTTGGTTTTCGCGAGCGACTCCAGATACGCGCCGCAGTCGGTCTCGCGCCCGTCCGCAAACCGGATGCGATACGGCTTTCCGGAGGTCGAGGACTCGGAGGCGATGCGGGCGATGAAATCCGCCACGTTTGTGACGGAGCCCGCGCGGGACTCCCACTTCCGGCGCAGGAAAGTGGCTGCCGCCGCCGCATCGTATGCTTTTCCGTTTCGGATGAACGAGGAGTCCTTCAAGGCCGCGACATGGGCGAGCACCGCTTCGATCGCCTCGCGCTGCGCGCGAGGGATGTCGCTGGCGAGCGCCCCCAGCGCCACCGAGACCGCGGCGACGAGGGCGGGCAGCAGGCGTCGGAACACGGCAGGCATCCGGCGATCCTCCACGCGACAGATGGCTCTCGGCTCCCGGCGGTCGGCCATCTTGACAATTCGCCTTCGCAGCATAGCATGCCATCATGGCAATGGAGATCGATCTGTTCGATGTGCAGGCCGGGTTCGGAGGTGCCGCGCCTGGGGCTGCGGGCGCGTTCTCGCCGGAGGCGCTGGCTGCGGAGCTGGCCCGCCATCGGATCGGCCGCGCGCTGGTGCGCATCACCCCTGAAGGGCTCGACACCGATGTGGAGCGGTCGAACGCCCGGCTGGCCGACGCCTGCCGGGCGCATCCGGAGCTGGTCCCGTGCCCGGTTGTCGTCCCGGCCACGGGATACGATCTGGCGCCCGAGGCCGAACAGGCGGATACGGCCGTCCGCGCCGGCGCCGCCGCCGTGGTCATCCGGCCGGGCCCCGATTCGTGGATGATCGCGGACTGGCTCAGCGACCGCTTGTTCCGGGCGCTGGCGGACCGCCATCTGCCGGTCGTCTGCCTGCTGCGGCTGGTGCCGATCGACCAGGTTGCCGCTCTGGCGCGCCGGTTTCCGGCTCTCCCGGTGATCCTGGCTGAGGTGCACTACCGGCAGCAGCAGGTTCTGCTGCCGCTCCTGGAGGCATTCCCCAACGTGTACCTGTCGACCGGCAACAACTACATCGTGTCGGGCGGCATCGAGCAGGCGGTCGCAACGGTCGGCGCGGAGCGGCTGCTTTTCGGAACCGGCCTCCCCGACTCCGAGGCAGCCGGCGCGATCTCGTACCTGGCCTATGCGAAGGTGAGCGGCGAGGAGCGGCAGCTGATCGGCGCCGGGAACATACGGCGCCTCGCGGGGGCCATCCGATGAGCGCGGCTCTTCTCGACCGCGTGCGCCGGGGGGAGTGCCTCCGGGATCTGGACATCACCGACGTGCATGGCCACATCGGACGCTACAACTTCAGCATCCCGGACACATCCGTCGCCACGATGGTCTCCACGATGGACCGCGTCGGAATCGCCCGCCTGATCACGAGCCACATGCGATGCATGTCGGGCGACGTGAGCTGGGGCAACGACCGGGTTGCGGAGGCGATGAGGGAGTTTCCCGGGCGGGTCCTGGGATACCTGTCGTTCTGGCCTTCGGACGCGGCGGCTGTGCGGCGCGAGTTGGAGCGGCACGCGGGGGCTGGCTTCAGTGGAATCAAGCTGCACAACGCGAACGGCTTCGCCTACGACCATCCGGCCTACGAACCGGGGTACGGATTCGCGAACGAGCGGCGGATGCTGGCCCTGTTCCACACCTGGGGCGGGGAGCAGGAGTTCAAAGAGCTGCGCGTCGTGTCCGCCCGGTATCCGGACCTGTCCATCCTCCTCGCGCACAGCGGCTGCGCCAACGAGGACGGCTACATCCGGATGGCCGCCGAGTGTCCGAACGTGTATCTCGACCTGGCGTTCAGCCGCAGCTTTCGCGGGCTGGTGGCCAGGCTGGTCCGGGCGGCGGGCGCGGATCGGGTAATCTGGGGATCCGACGGCTACTTCTTCGACCAGGCCCAGCAGCTTGGCAAGGTTGCGGGCGCGGACATCCCCGAGGCGGACAAGCGGAGCATCCTGTCGGGCAACGCGGCGCGCCTGCTGGCGCGCGTGCGGGGCTGACAGGGCGGAACCGGAGCGACCACGATGCAGATCCCCGACATTCGGAACGATGCGCGGTTGGCCGACGTGGTTGCCCGGGCCGTGGCCGAGGACGTGGGGCGCGGAGACGTGACCACGCTCGCCCTCGTGCCGGATGGCTGCACGGGCCGCGCCGTCGTCCTGTCGCGAGGCGACTACATCGTGGCGGGAACGGCGGTGGCGGGCGAGGTATTCCGGCAGGTCGATCAGCGGCTGTCGGTTACGGTACTCATTCCGGACGGCCAGGCCGCGGGACCTGATGCGCCGGTCCTGCGCATCGAGGGGCCGGCGTGCGGCATCCTGACGGGCGAGCGAACCGCGCTCAACTTCATCCAGCGAATGACCGGCATCGCCACCCTGACTCACCGGTTCGTCGAGGCGGTTGCTCCGTATGGCACCGCCATCCTCGACACGCGCAAGACGACTCCGGGGCTGCGCTTCCTCGAGAAGTACGCGGTGCGCTGCGGCGGCGGGGTGAATCATCGGTTCGGCCTGTTCGACATGGTCCTGGTGAAGGACAACCATCGGCACATCTGGCGCGAGACCGGCCGGGGCGATCTCGGGGCCGCGGTGGCGGAGGCCCGCCGCCTCTACCGCGGCGTGCCGGTGGAGATCGAGGTCGAGAGCGAAGACGACCTGCTGAGCGCCTTGCGCGAGCGCCCGGAGTGGATCATGCTCGACAATATGGCCCCGGATGCGATGAAGCGCTGCGTCGAGCTCTGCGCCGGGCGGTGTCGGCTGGAGGCATCGGGCGGCATTCGCCTGGAGAACGTGGCGGCTGCTGCGGCCAGTGGCGTCGATGCCATATCGCTCGGATGCCTGACGCACTCCGCTCCGGCCGCGGACATCTCACTCGAGATGGAGGGCGCCGCCTGATGCGCCCCCTGCTCCTGGTCGACATCGGAAACACGAGCGTGACCGTGGCCGCCTTCCGCGCCGATCGCCCCGGCCGCCCGCTGCGCCTGCCCACGGCGGCGACCTCCGGATCAGCGGCGCAGGAGCTGATCCGCCGGATGAGCCCACGAGGCGGATTCGGCGGCGCCGTCTTGTCTTCCGTTGTTCCGGCCCGGACCGGCTCATGGCGGAAAGCCATTGCCGGGGAGACGGGCATCCGGCCGCTGGTTGTGAGCCACACGCTCGACTTTGGCATCCGCATCGACTACCGACGGGCGGAAACCATCGGAGCGGACCGCCTCGTGAACGCATGCGCGGCGTTCCGCCGCTACGGCGCGCCGGTCGTGGCCATCGATGCGGGGACGGCGACGACGTTCGATGTCGTGGACCGTACGGGGGCGTTCGTCGGCGGCGTCATCGCCCCCGGGCCGCGGATGATGCTGGACTATCTGGCGGATCGGACCGCGCTCCTCCCGCGGCTGACGCTTCCGAGCGGCGTGAGCCGGGCCGTGGGGCGAAGCACGCGGGAGGCGATGGAGATCGGGGCCCGGACGGGCTACACGGGGCTGGTGCGCGAACTGGTCGCCAGTCTGCGGCGGGAGCTGGGGCGGGGCACGCGCTTCTGCGCCACGGGGGGCGACGGCGCCTGGGCGGTCGAAGGACTCGGAATACCGTACGAGCCCGCCCTTACGCTGTTCGGGCTGGCGGAGGTGTGGCGCTTGAACCGGGAAGTGAAGAGGGCATAGTCATGGCGCACGACGCATATGCGGTCATCATGGCGGGCGGGCGGGGCGAGCGGTTCTGGCCGCTCAGCACGTCAAAGCGTCCGAAGCAGTTCATCTCGCTGATCGGCGGGAAGCCGCTGATCGCCGCGGCGGTCGACCGCCTCGACGGCCTGATCGCGCCCGATGCCGTCTTCATCATCACGAACGCGGACCTGGTCGATGCGACCCGCCGGGCCGTGCCCGCCGTTCCCGCGGCCAACATCGTCGGCGAGCCGTTCGGGCGCGACACGGCGGCGGCCGTGGCGCTCGGCATGACGCTGGTGAAGGCCGCCAACCCGGCCGCATCGTTCTGCGTGCTGACGGCCGACCAGGTGATGGGGGAGATCGACCTCTTTCGCCAGACACTTCGCGAAGCCCTCGCCGTTGCATCTGCCGGGGACTGGCTGCTCACGATCGGGATCAAGCCGACGCAGCCGAGCACCGGCTTCGGCTACATCGAGGTGGCCGCGCCGTTCCATGCGTCAGGCCGGGTCGAGTTCTTTTCGGCCCGCCGCTTTGTCGAGAAGCCGGATGCCGCCACCGCGCGCCAGTACATGGATTCGGGCCGCTACTTCTGGAATTCGGGCATGTTCGTGTGGTCCGTCGCCAGCCTGGAGCGCGCGCTGCTGGCGCACTGCCCCGCCTTGCACGCGATGGCCGCGCGCCTGCTGGGCGTGGTCGGGACACCGGGCTTCGCCCCGGCCCTTCGCGCCGAGTACGAGCGAATCGAGCGAATCTCCGTCGACTATGCCCTCATGGAGAAGGCGCCCAACATCGTCATGGCCAAGGGCGTCTTCCCGTGGGACGATGTCGGCTCATGGCCGGCGATCGAGAATCATTTCCCGAAGGATGCGAACGGAAGCGTGGTGGTCGGGACCTGCGAGAGCGTGGACTCCGGCGGAAACATCGTCGTCTCGGAGGGGCGGGTGACCGCCCTGCTGGGGGTGCGGGACCTGATGGTGATTCACGCCGATGGCGTGACGCTGGTGTGTCCGAAGAGCCGGGCGCAAGACCTCAAGAAGCTCGTCCAGCACCTCAAGTCCACCGGTCATTACGACCAGATTCTCTAGGGCGCGGCGGAAAGGGACGAACATGGGACGCATTCTGGGCATCGACTATGGCAGCCGGAGGATTGGCATCGCCCGGAGCGATGGCACCGGCACGATCGCGCTCCCGCTGAAGACGCTGGCGGTGGTGAGCGAGGAGGACGCCGAGCGACAGGTTGTGTCTCTGTGCGCCGAGTGCGAGGCCGACGCCATGGTTCTCGGCCTCCCGCTCAACATGAACGGGACGCACGGCCCGCAGGCCCAGCGCGTCGAGGCATTCGCCGAGCGGCTTCGCGCCGCGACCGGTCGACCGGTCCACCTCATGGACGAGCGCCTCAGCAGCAGCCTGGTCGAACGCACGCTGATCGAGGCGGATGTCAGCCGAGGGAAGCGGAAGGGCGTCATCGACAAGCTGGCGGCGCAGAGCATCCTGCAGGGGTACCTCGACGCGCAGGCGGCCGCCGCGGGGCCAGCCGACGATGACTGACCCTGCCCCGACCGGCGTCCGGCACCGGATCACCGCCGCCTACGATGGATCGGCCTACGCCGGGTGGCAGGTCCAGCCGGAGCACCGGACGGTGCAGTCCGAGATCGAAGCCGCCCTGGGCACTCTGGCGGGCCGCGCCGTCAAGATCCACGGGAGCGGCCGGACGGACCAGGGGGTCCACGCGCGCGGCCAGGTCGCGCACTTCGACCTTCCGCGGGCGATTCCTCCGGCCAACCTCAAGCGGGCGCTCAACGGACTCCTGCCGGCCGACATCCGCATCCTGGCCGCGGCCCGTGCGCGGCCGGACTTCCACGCGCGCCGCAGCGCGCGCGGCAAGGAGTACCGCTATTTCATCTGGAACGGCGAAATCCTTCCCCCGTGGCTGCGCGCCTACCGGGCGCACATGCGAAAGCCGCTCGATGTGCCCGCCATGCGCGCCGCGGCCGGGCACCTGGTGGGACGCCACGACTTCGCCGCGTTCACGGCCAATCCGAACCGGGAAGTCGAATCGACGGTGCGCAGCCTGACCGAGCTTCGCGTGTCGCGGCGGGGGGCCGAGGTCGTCGTCGTCGCTAAGAGCGACGGCTTCCTCTACAAGATGGTGCGGAGCCTGTGCGGCCTGCTGATCCGGGTGGGGGAGGGCGCCGTGACCCCGGATGAAGTTCCGGGGATACTGGTCTCGCGCGTGCGCACGGCTCGGGTCCCGACGGCGCCGCCCCAGGGGCTTTTTCTATGGCACGTGACCTACTGAGCTGACATAATACGGGCCCTCTTGCGCCGAAAGATGGGCGCCGATGAACGGCGTCGCTGGCGTGTCGCACCCGTGAACGTGAAGCTGAACGTACAGATTCTGCCGTCGCTGCTGGCTGCGGACTTCGGCCGCCTCGAGGAGGGAGCCCGGAAGGCCGAGTCATCCGGCGGCGACCAGCTGCACATCGACATCATGGACGGCGATTTCGTGCCCAATCTGAGCATGGGGCCCGATGTGGTGGCGATGGCTCGCCGCAGCGTGAAGATCCCGCTCAGCGTTCACCTCATGATGTGGCGGCCGGACCGGTACGCCGAGCGGTTCATACGGGCGGGCGCCACCACGCTGCTCATCCACGTCGAGGCCCGCTGCGACGTTCTGGACTCGCTTCGGCGAATCCGGGCGCTCGGCGCGAGGCCCGGCATCACGCTCAACCCCGCCACTCCCGCCGAAGCCGCTCTGCCGTTCCTCGAAGAGGCGGACGAAGTGCTGTGCATGACCGTGAACCCCGGCTATGGCGGCCAGAAGTTCATGGCGGATGTCATGCCCAAGCTGGCTGCGATCCGCCGCTTTCCCCGCGCGGCCGGACCGATCGACATTTCGGTCGACGGCGGCATCGATCTCGAAACCGTCTCCGTGGCCTCCCGCCACGGCGCGAACCTGTTCATCGCCGGCACCTCGCTCTATCGGGCTCCGGACATGGCCGACGCGGTCCTCCGAATGCGCGGCGCCGCGGAAGCGATGATCGACCAGCACTGGACCCCGACCTGATGAGCGAGCTGTCCCGCATCCGCAACTTCTGCATCGTCGCGCACATCGACCACGGGAAATCGACCCTGGCGGACCGGTTGCTGCAGCTCACCGGCACGATCGACCAGCGCGAGTTCCGGGATCAGGTCCTGGACAGCATGGACCTGGAGCGCGAGCGCGGCATCACCATCAAGTCCCATCCCGTGACGATGAAGTACAAGGCGCAGGACGGCCTGATCTACGAGCTGAACCTGCTGGACACGCCGGGGCACGTGGACTTCGCCTACGAGGTCTCGCGCAGCATGGCCGCGTGCGAGGGCGCCATCCTGGTGATCGACGCGGGGCAGGGCGTTGAAGCCCAGACGGTGGCGAACACCTACCTCGCCATCGACCACAACCTCGAGATCATTCCGGTCATCAACAAAATCGACCTCCCGAGCGCCAACGTCGAGGAAGTGGCCAAGCAGGTCGAGGAAGTTCTCGCGATCGGCATGGAGCACAGCCTGCGGATCAGCGCGAAGACGGGGGTGGGGATACCGGACTTGCTCGAGGCCATCGTCAAGCGGGTTCCGCCGCCCAAGGCGGCGACCTCCGGCCACACGCGTGCGCTCGTCTTCGACTCCGTATACGACGCCTACCGCGGCGTGGTGACCTACGTCCGCGTGTTCGAGGGCTCCTTGAAGGCCGGCGACCGCATCCTCTTCATGAGGACCGGGCACAACTGCGAGGTCAAGGAGGTCGGACGGTTCTCGCCGAAGCCCGTGCCCGTGGACATTCTCCGCGAGGGGCAGGTGGGCTACATCATCGGCACCATCAAGGATCCGAAGGAAATCCGGATCGGCGACACCCTCACGATCAACGGCAAGCCGGCCGCGGAGCCGCTGCCCGGATTCAAGGAGATGCACCCGATGGTGTTCAGCGGGCTGTACCCCGTGAGCACCGCGGACTACGAGAAGCTCAAGTACAGCCTGGAGAAGCTCAGCCTGAACGACAGCGCATTCTCGTTCCAGCCGGAGTCCTCGGCCGCCCTGGGGTTCGGCTACCGGTGCGGCTTCCTGGGGCTCCTGCACCTCGAGGTCGTCCAGGAGCGGCTCCGACGCGAGTTCGACGTCGATATCATCAGCACGTATCCCGCCGTCATCTACCGCGTCTACTTGAAGAACGGCACCATGATCGAGGTGGACAATCCGATCAACCTCCCGGAGCAGACGTTCATCGACCACCTGGAGGAGCCGATCATCCGGAACTTCATCATCTGCCGGAACGAGAACATCGGCGACGTGATCAAGCTCGTCCGCGACCGTCGCGGCGAGGTGGAGAAGACGGACTCGCTGGACACCCGCCGGGTGATGCTGACCTGCAAGATGCCGCTCAACGAGATCCTGGTGGACTTTCACGACTTCCTGAAGAGCGTGAGCCACGGGTATGCCTCGATGGACTACGAGCACACCGGGTACGAGGCCAGCGACCTCATCAAGCTGGATATCCTGCTGAACAGCGAGATCGTGGACGCCTTCTCGTGCGTGATCCACCGATCCAAGGCGACCTCCAAGGGGCGCCAGATGTGCGAGGCGCTGAAGGAAGTCATCCCGCCGCACATGTTCCCGGTGCCGATCCAGGCGGCCATCAACAAGACGATCATCGCGCGGGAGACGATCCGGGCCATGCGCAAGGACGTGACCGCGAAGTGCTACGGGGGCGACATCAGCCGCAAGCGCAAGCTCCTGGACCGCCAGAAGGAAGGCAAGAAGCGGATGAAGCAGATCGGCAGCGTGAACGTGCCGCAGGAAGCCTTCATCTCCGTCCTGAAGAGCAGCCCGTGACGACATTCTTTCAAAGACGCCGCCTGAAGAAGAATGCGCGAAACCTGCTGCATCACGCCCGGCACGTGCGGCGAATGCGGGAGGACATCGCGGATCCCGCGCTGGTGCAGCAGACGCTCGATGCAGAGGCCAGCCTGCGGGACGCCTTGCACCGGGGCGACTGGGCTTCGGTGAGCGCATCCGTCGAGCGAGTCGGAGAGCGCGTGCACCAGCTTACGCCGAGTCGCTCGGCGCCCTGGCTCCGGGAGAACCTCGAGGTGCTGCTCGTGGCGATCGTGATTGCCATGGGCTTCCGGACGTACTTCCTGCAGCCGTTCAAGATCCCGACCGGATCCATGCAGCCCACGCTGTACGGCATCCACTACGAGCCCCAGTCGGCCCGGGGGGTGATGGACCGCCTGCCGCTCAACCTGCTCAACCGGGCGGTGTTCGGGCGGTGGTACAAGGAGGTCAGAGCCCAGTCGTCGGGCGAAGTCGTGCGGGATCTGCGGTACGCCGGCGGCGGCCCGTATGAGGTGTATGTCATCGGCGGGGTCCCGCATCAGATCGACCGAGGGCTGCAGCTTCGGGTCGAACCGGGCCAGATCGTCGTTGAAGGACAGCTCCTGGCGTCGGGCGTGGGCGTCAGCGGCGATCATATCTTCGTGGACAAGATTCGCTGGAATTTCACCCGGCCAAAGCGCGGTGAAGTCATGGTGTTCTCCACATCGGACATCACGGGGCTTCAGGAGGGGATCCACTACATCAAGCGGATGGTCGGGCTGCCCGGCGAGGCCATATCCATCGCGCCTCCGTATCTCATGGTGAACGGCGCGAAGGCAACCGGCTCGCGCGCTATCGATCGGGTGCAGAATCGGGAGGTCGGATACGTCGGCTATCGGCCCACCGATCAGCCGCATTTCCAGACAGCCGACACACCGGTCCCGCTTCCGTGCCGGCTGGTCAGTCCGGGGGACGTTCTGCGCCTCAGCGATCGAGAGTACCTGGGCTTCGGCGACAACACCCTCAACAGCTTGGACGGTCGCTACTGGGGCCCCGTGCCGCGCGAGAACCTGGTCGGCCCCGCCTTCCTCGTTTACTGGCCCGTATCCGCCCGCTGGGGTCTGCTTCGCTGATGCCGGAAATGCGACCCTCTGGTCGCGGATGACCTCCCGGTGGTGCTCCGTCAGGTTCCGACTGCATGCCTGCAGCCTCCCGCCAGCGCAGACAGATAGCCGGCGAAGCGACGCACAAACTGGCACCTCCAGAGTAGGCGCGACTCGCCTCGGTCGATCCAGGTTTCCGCACCGTCACCGCGGTCGCTGTATGCTCCGGCGCGAATAGCAGCGGGGCAGGGGAATGACCAAGACGTCTGGGGTCGAGCCCCCCCTTGGTCAGTTAGGTCAGCTCCCCGAACCGCCCAAGCACGGCGGCGCCCGCCTGCCAGGGTCCGTAGGGTGACCGGCAACAGGCTAGCCCAAACCAGCCCCAGCAACAGGAACCGTCCGTCTCTCTGGCACCCCATACGCAACCATAGGGCTCCCCATACAGACCGCATCGTCCAGCCCCAGTCGTGGGAGCGGAAGGGAGCCGAGTGACCCGGCGAGGGCAAGCTTGACCGACCCGGGACCGAGGATCTCGGTGATACCTCGCGGCAGACTCGGGATCGACTGTCCAAGGCGCAGAAACCGCTGCGCCAGTCAGCTTCTCGCGGTTTCTCAGGCTTTGCCGCGTGTCTGGGCCGGAATCCAGAACGTCGCATAATATATCTTATGTCTACTAGATGCCTCTCGATAGCCACTACAGCTTGGGTGCATTCCTGCGGAGTGACCGTAGAGGCTACTAATACAAACTCCCCCAAGCCATTGAGGCCGCCGTTGCGTCGTGCCGGTCCACTTGACTGCTCTGGAAGGCTGCGGTTGCACGCCGCGACTCGCCTTCTGCGGCGTCGTGCTGGCCCCCGTCCTGGAACCGACCTCGCTACAGCCGCGCGGCGACGTCCGTCACTCCATGCGGCGCGAGGAAACTCCGGCCTCTTCTTCGCAGGGCATCTGACCCCTTCACATCACTCAGGGTGACGCTCCGTGCCTGCAAGGCGTTCTATCATCGTCAGCGTGCGGCGGCTGTTCGGGCGCCCGCGACGAAGACCGCCGACGTATCACGGGAGTCGCATCCTCGGGTATCAATCGAGGGACACCGGTCGCCCTGAACTCGCGAGTCGGTTGACTCCGTGTTGCCGGTTGATCTTGCGTCGGCGTGGATGCGCAACGCCTCACGGGCGCCTGGCCCAGCAGTTGCCCGGCGACCGCATGGCCGATCGATATCGCGGCGGGCAGTCGGGAACAAGTTTGCCGCAGGCCGAGACGCCACGGGCTGCGGCGTGCGCGAGGGTTGCCGCGACAAAGTGACGCCGGCGTCAGCTGTGACGACTAAGGGTGTGTCGGGAGTCCGTCATGACGTGTGCGTGTCGGCCCAACCGGTCGCCCCGAAATCCCTGCCACTTCAACGCACCTCGTAGACGAGTTGCTGGGGCGTTCCGTTCCGCTCGATATCCAGCACGAACACGTTGACGCGGTCCTTCACGAACTCGCTCACGAAGTACTCCGCGCGCCGACGGTTCGTCATCTCCATGGAATTGACCTTGCGCACGACATCGCCCTCCTGGAGCCCGACGGCTGGGAAGAAATCCGCCTCGCCCTCGACGCCGATGATGTAGCCGGTGATCTTCCGCTCGCGGTCGTAGATCGGCTTGAAGGAATCGAACACCTTGACCAGGCGGTCGGGCTCGTCCATCAGTTCCTGGTAGTAGGCGATCAGCTTCTCCCGGTTCATCTCCCAGCGGTTGCCCTGCACATGCTGCCCGAACCGGGTCTCGCCGGCGATGCCGCCCGCCGCCAGCGAAGCCGCGTTGGTGTCCCCCACCCCCCCCATCCCCTCGCCTTTGGAGAACTTCAGCCAGATCTCCTCCTCGCGTCCGGCGAAGCGGACCACGATGTGATCGTACAGGATGCTTGTGACGTGCAGGGGACCAACATCGTCACCTTCCCCCACGACATGCTGCGTGTGCTCGGCCATCCGATCGAGGACCGCCTTGCGGGTCGGCTTCTCATCGCCTCCGAACACGAAGAAGGTGCCGGCCAGCCGATACTGCGAGCTGGCGCCCGCGCCGGACGACTCGGGTCCGCCGTCAGACCGAGCCAGGAATACCGACCAGACAGCCCCTGTGAAAGCGACAGGGACCGCGCGGTCTGGAGACGGAGGAGCAGCAACGGCTCCACCGGATCCGCCGGCTCCGGGAAGCCCCAGCCACGACTGCCAGAGAACCCACACGGAGACGCCGAGCACGAGCGAGACCGCCAGCAGACCCGCCCGGAGGGCGGTTTTGGATCGAAGGGCAGGGACCATAAGCCGGATTCTGTTCACCCCGCTTTCGCGAGGCTCGGTCATGTATCTATGCGATCTACCCGAAGCCGTGCCTTGCGGCGTGGGCGGGCCACCCGCGGCTTCCTATTTGATCTTGCTCCGGACGGGGTTTGCCGTGCGACCGCCATTACTGGCTGGCCCGGTGGTCTCTTACACCACCTTTTCACCCTTATCCCGTCACGCCCGTAGACGCTCCGAGACGGTCTGTTTTCTGTGGCACTTTCCGTCGCTCCCGGTTGACGGGAGCCCTCCCAGCATTACACCGGGACATCCTGCCCTGCGGAGTCCGGACTTTCCTCCACGGGATATGCACCTCCTCATCGGCGCGCACACCCGCAGCGACCGTTCGTCCCTGCCGCTTCGATTCGCAAGAGTATAGGGGTTCAGGCTCACCGAGGCAACGTGTGCGACGCGGTCATAGCCCGCCCCAAGCCGAGCTGATCCCGCCACACCTGATTGGCACGCCGACCAGTGGGTGCGTGGACGCGGTCGGTCTGCGATGAAACGGGCAATCCGAGAGAGGCCGCCCGCGCCCCCCGAAGCCGTTAGGAAATTACCCCGGCGGTCGGGACGGGGCCCGCCTCTCCACAGGCCAGAGGAGACGGCCACGCCCGGTGGTCACGTGCCGCCGGCGATACGCCCCCTGGAGGCAGCCTCTCCGCGGAGCCGCGGAGGGGCTGCCTGAACACGCGACAACTACGACAGCTTGAGCAACTCGTCGGCGTGTTCGGCCGCCTTGCGGTAGGCAGCGGCATACTCTCCAATGACCCGCGGGTCGTCCTTCTTGAACCATGGGATCGTGTAGGCGATCTCGGCGATCCTCTCGGCGACCGCAAGCGTCCCGGGCCCCTGGCGGACATCGCGCTGACCGAACGAGATCATGGTCGGCTGGCCCATGTTGAAGATGTCGGCCTTGTGGAAGACCGGGTGAAGATGTAGCGCGCCGTTGGCGCCGGGGCCGCACAGGGTGGCGCCCTCCGCACGCACGGCTTCGCAGAACTTCGCGCACGGCAGGCCGCCGAGTTCCTCGGCGCGATAGAGCCCCCGCGCGGCGTACCAGCCGCCCATGGTGCTGCCGGAGGTCTTGGGCGGGCGGTGAGCCTTCAGCCCGGGGACGCCGTCCAGCAGATCCCAGAAACGGTTCATGGCGCGCTGAATCTCGGCGATCCGCTCCGGGTAGTACTTCAGCTGAACGCGTCCCATGGCTGAACACGTCTGGTTCATCCGGTGCTTGGCGCCGCCGAGCGGAACACCGGCAAACCGGGCCAGGTCCTCGTCTGTCACCTGCTTGTCCGCCACATTGTAGAGCGATCGCTGGCCCGTCCGCTCGTAGTGGCCGTAGGCGATGCAGCGCTCGTAGAGCTGCCGATTGGCCGTCACGATCATGCCGGCCTCGCCGATCGCGAAGCTCTTTCCGGCCATCATGCTCATGGCGCCGATGTCGCCGAACGTGCCGACGAGACGCCCCTTGTAGAGCGTGCCCTGGGCATGCGACACGTCTTCGATCACCTTCACTTTGTGCTTCTTGGCGATCTTCATGATCTTGTCCATGTCGCACGGGTATCCCGTGTAGTGGACGACCACGATCGCCTTCGTGCGCGGCCCGATCCGGTGCTCGATGTCCTTCGGCGAGATACAGAGCGTATCGGCGTCAATGTCCGCGAAGTTGACGGCCGCGCCCAGCTGCAGCGCCGGCGTCGCGCTTGCCCAGTAGGTCATCGACGGGCAGATGATCTCGTCCCCGGCGCCCACGCCGCAGGCCCACATTGCGCCGAGCAGCGCCGCGGTGCCGTTGCAGTACCCGAGCGCATGCGGCACGCCCATCCACGCGGCGAACTCCTTTTCAAACTCCTTCGTGACATCGGTGCCGCTCATGCCGCCACGCCGCAGCACCTCGAGAACCGCGGCCTCGTCCTCCGCCGTCACGATGGGCCACCGGAACGCATCGCCCGCGTCCAGCGTCACGCTCTTCGGTCCACCCAGCAGGGCCAGTTTCTCGGTAACAGCGCTCTTCTTCATGCGTATGCGTTCTCCATCGTTCGCGGCTTCGCCCACTCAACAAACGGACAGATAATCAGTGGAATGGCGCCCATCGTCAAGCTGCCGCACTAGTCGTCTCCAAAAAAACCAGTTGACGCTGGATGGCGCCATCTGGCAGCATCTGCCGCGTCTTTTTGACCAAAAGCGAGCGTAGCTCAGTGGTAGAGCTCCACCTTGCCAAGGTGGATGTCGAGGGTTCGAATCCCTTCGCTCGCTCCATTTTTTTTGTGGGAGCGTAGCTCAGTTGGTAGAGCAGATGACTCTTAATCATCGGGTCCGGGGTTCGAGTCCCCGCGCTCCTACCAAGCCGTCAGGACCCCGGAGGCTTGGTCGGATGTTTCCTGTCCGTCTCGTCATGGGCTTGGCGCTTCTCGCCATCGCCGGAGGCTGCGCCACTCCGCAGGCTCGCATTCGCCGCAACCAAGCGGTCTTCGATCAGTTCCCCGCTGACGTACAGGCGCAAGTCCGGCAGGGAAAGATCGACATCGGCTACACGCCCGACATGGTCCGCATCGCGCTGGGCGACCCCGGCCGCCGCTATGAGCGCAAGACCGGAGACGGCTCGACCGAGATCTGGTCCTACACCGACGTCCGCTACGACAGCCAGCCCTACCCCGTCGACACGCCCGTCGTTCTGCGCGATGCCCAGGGGCGGACGTCGGTCGCGCACAGCGTAGCCTGGGTGCAGGTCGGCCGCGCCTACGAGCACGAGATGCTGCGCGTGGAATTCGCGGACGGCCGCGTGAAGGCCATCGAGCGACTGAAGTAGCGCCCCACTCCACCACGCACGGGAATGCCAGGCCGCCGGCCGGCGCCCGGAACGCCCGGCTGTCGGGCATTCACCCGCTACTTCTCCCGGTACAGATAGACCGGCCCCAGCAAGCCGCCGGTGCCCAGCTCGTTGATGAAGGTATGGGTCCCCTCGATCGCGATCAGATTCCGCGCATTGGGCTTCACGGCCCCGGAGATGTCGAACGAGAACGGCGCGCCGTAACCCGAAGCGAAGTCCTTCGTCTCACCTTTGGCGCTTATGTACGGAACATGTCGGCCATTGACGAAGACGCGGGCGCTTCCGTCAGTCGCCGAAATCCACAGGAACGTCTGCTTGCCACCGGGGAGCGCCCCAACCGGCACACTCATGCGGTACCACACCGGGCCGTAGAAATCCTGCAGCCCGATCGTGCTCCAGGTCTCGACACCGACATCGGTCGTCTTCCAGAGCGCATCGTCGCACTCGGCTCGATGCCAGCCTTGCGTTTCGCCGATCTTGAGTTTGTCCTGGGCGTACTTCCAGTTGCGGAGCGGCCGCGAGATCCAGTTGTGGTTCGAGGAAATGCGCGACGCATCCAGGTAGGGAGGTTGCATGTAGCGCACGAACCAGTTGCCGGCGGCGGTATAAGGCGTCCAGCGAATCTTGCTGAATGCGCCTTGCGCCCGGTACTCCTCACCGAGCGCGATCTGACGGTCCAGCCACTTCTTGCTGTCCGGGCCCAGATTGGTCAGGCGCCCTTCATTCAAGTCCCAACGCAGCGCCATGAATCGCTCCATCTGCCTCAGCGACTCGTCCTGCATCTTGACCCGGCGCGCTTCCATCGGCGTCTTCGTCGAAGCCGTCGCTTCGTCCATGGCCGCGCGCGCGGATTTCATGAACTCGGGCGTGAAGCGGCGCGGATAGCCCCAGTTCGCGCCCGCGTGTTCATCCACCTTCGTCCACGCATCGTCCCACAGCGTCCAGTACTTCCTCATCGGCTCAGCGGCCGCGCCGTAGAAGAGAGAGAAGAACTCTTCCAGAATCCGCTTCGGGTCGTCGTTCGGATTCCACGCCATGCGATTGCTCAGGTAGTGAGCCGGCAGAATCTGATCGAGGTTGGACATGCCTTCGGGTTGCCAGCATCTCACGTGGTTGGCGTAGATGATGGGCAGCTCTTCGCTCATCTGGTGCATCATGGGATACGGGGCCGAGTACTCCGACAGATTGAACATGTACTGGTAGTAGGAGATCGTCGAGGTGGCTCTGCCCCACCCCTCAACGATCGTCCTCATCCTTCTGCGCGATTCGCAGTTATCGGTCATCGCGTGCGCACGGCAGTAATTGATGGGGGCCAGTTGAACCGCCAGATTCGGATGCAGCTTCTCGCGCGTGGGCGGCTGCGTGTACTGCACGTACGCCAGAAAGCCGAGCTTCGCATCCGGGTGCCGCGCCGTGACACGCGTGGCGATCCGGTTGCAGAAATTGACGAAGCGGTCCGTTATCGACACGGTGGCCATGACGGGATCGAAGTCGCCGGTATCGAGCGCCTTGCACGTGTCGCACTCGCAGAAGGTGGAGCCGTCCTGCGGCGAGAGCGACGCGTGGCGTGAAGGCGATGCATCGAATCGCGCGATAATCGCGTCGGCCACGGCATCCGAGACTTCGGGATTGCCCCAGCAGAAACGCCCATTGACGCTGCGCGTGCCGCCGATCATGGCATTCCAGTCGGGATGCTCCTCCAGCTGCTTCCTGGTGAGATAGCCGTAGCGCTCCTCGTTCTTCGCATAGACTTCAAGGGCATGGCCGGCGCTGACCCCTGCCCCCCCGTTGCGAATCCGGCGCAGATAGACCGGATCGAGATGCCACAGGAAGCGGGCATCCGTGCCCGGCGCGGCGGATGTGTCGCTGACGGGCAGCGCGATGGTCTTGAGTTCGGGGATCACTTCCCCCATCTCGGAAGGCATCATCCAGCGACAGCCCAGACGCTCCAGCACTTCATAGACCGCGAACGACGTGGATTGCGGGCACTCCCCCATCAGGCCGATACCTTCGGGTTTGACCACCACGCGGAAGCCCTGCTGGCCCGGCGCGTGGTTCGTCGTCGGACCGAAAGCCTCGACAGCCGGCGCGCCCACATAGATGGGCAGGCGCGTGTCGCCTTCGGCCAAGGGCGCGGTCACCACTTCGATCTTCGCGCCGGACATCCGCTCCAGGTACATCGCGAGATCGTTGATCGAATCACGCACCAGGCGGCGGTTGCGTTCGGCGCTCAGTTCGTCTGCCGGCGTCTTGTATGTCTGCTTCAGATCGTCCGCCATCAGTCCACTGGCCGCCACAATGGCGGCGCGCGCCTGACCGTCTTGGACGATGACAACCGAGCTTGCGCTGGCCCGTCCCGCCGCCGAAACCGGCCGCGGTGCCGCTAACGCGAGCACAATCGCCATCAGGCAGACAGCGGCACACCTCGTACTCATCTTCATCCTGATCTCCCGGCCAGCGGAGGGACTTCCGCTCGTTGAGCGCGCTGCCACATCGGACTCACGCAGCCGAATGGTGCCGCGGACAGCGGCGGTGGTGGGCGAGGGGGGACTCGAACCCCCAAGCCTTTCGGCACAAGATCCTAAGTCTTGCGTGTCTGCCAATTTCACCACTCGCCCGGGGCTACGTCCGGCGCATGAAGCGCTCGATGCGGTCCAAGCCCTGACGGATGTTGTCCATGCTGCAGGCATAGGACAGGCGCACGTTCTCGTCGGCGCCAAACGCCACGCCCGGCACCAGGGCCACCTTCTCCGCTTCGAGCAGACGGTCCGCAAACGCGACCGACTGCATGCCCGACACGGAGATGTTGGGCAGCATGTAGAACGCACCGCGCGGCTTGGCGCAGCGCACCCCCGGGATCGCGAGCAGCCGCTGGTACATGTAGGCGCGCCGCTCCGAAAAGGCGGCCGCCATCTTCGCCACGCAGTCCTGAGGCCCTTTCAGCGCCTCGATCGCGCCGAACTGGGCAAACGTGTTCGGGCCCGACGTGCTGTGATCCTGCAGTACGGACGAGGCCGCCACGATCGGCTTGGGCGCCGCAAAGTAGCCCAGGCGCCAGCCGGTCATCGCATACGCCTTGCTGAATCCGTTGACCGTGATCGTCTTCTCGAAGATCGCCTTCGAGAACGAGCCGACGCTCACAAACGTCGCGTCGTCGTAGACGAGCTTCTCGTAGATCTCGTCCGAAACGATGTAGAGGCCCTTGCGCACCGCGATCTCGGCCAGCGCCTGCAGCTCGGCCGGCGTGTAGACCGTGCCCGTCGGGTTCGACGGGCTGTTCAGTACCAGCGCCTTGCTCCGGGGCGTGATGGCCGCCTCCAGCTCCGCCGGCGTCAGCTTGAAGTCCTGATCCTCGCGGGTAGGCACGATGACGGCCTTGCCGCCGGCTATCTTGACCATCTCGGGATAGCTGAGCCAGTACGGACCTGGAACGATCACCTCGTCGCCCGGCCGGCACAGGACCATGAAGATATTGAAGAGCGAGTGCTTCGCGCCGTTCCCGACCACAATCTGCTCGGGAGCGTACGTGAGCCCGTTCTCCTTCTTCAGCTTCTCCGCAATGGCCGCGCGCAGAGCCGGAAGCCCCACGCTCGGCGTGTACTTCGTCTCGCCGCGCTCCAGTGCCTCAGCCGCCGCGCGCTTGATGTGAGCGGGCGTGTCGAAGTCCGGCTCCCCGGCTCCGAACCCGCACACCTTCTCGCCCGCCGCCGCCATGGCCTTTGCCTTCGCCGCGACCGCCAGGGTCAGCGACGGAGGTATCGATGCAATCCGCTCATTCAAGTCCATAGTACTTTTCCACCCACTCCCGAATGGTATCTTCCTCGACTCGCACAATCTGAAGCTCGCGCGCCGCGCTTTCGGGCGAGTCCGAGGCGTGCGCGGCGTTCACCATCACATCGCTGCCGAACTCACGGCGAACCGAGCCCGGCTCCGCCTTGGCCGGATCCGTCGGCCCGAGCAGGTAGCGGATCTTCTGAACCGCGCTGATGCCGCGATACACGAGGGCGAGGCAGTCCTCCGAGCCCATCTTCCCCTTGTCCGCCTCCTGCACCTCGGACGGTAGATGGCCGGTCATGAACTTGATGATCTGCTCGAACTGGCGGTCGCCGCACCGCGGGCCCAGATCCTCACCAATCGCCTGCATGGCTCCGTCGGACAGCTCCAAGCCGAACTCCTCGAGAATGACCTCGGCGGCCCGCTTCGCCGCGATGCTCTTGAACTTGTCGCGCAGCGCCGCACGCACCGGCCCGTAGAACTCCTCAGCCTGGGCCACCGTCAGCCGTAGCTTCTTCACCCCGATAATGCGCAGTCCGGACCGGGACAGCAGGTCGATGATGTTGCCCGCGCGGAGGCTCGGGAACCGGAAGTTGTCGGGCTTGATCAGGACCAGCGTGGTCTGCACCCCTTCGTCGCTCGGCAGGTCGGCCGCGCGCTCAATGACGCCGCCGTCGCTAAGCGAGTACTCGGCCCAGAGGCGAAGGACGTTCGCCGCCCGCTCGGCCGACGTGGCCACCAGGATGGCGGGCTCGAAGTACTGGATGCGCCCCTGCTCGTCCACCACCAGGTCGCCGTACGTGTCGCGAATGGTCTCGCCGCCCACCCAGCCGGCGCGGATGTGCCCGGTGGCCTCTCGCACGCGCTGAATCGCATTCTCGCCCTCGAAGAGCAGCATCAGCACCCGGCGGGGCCGCCCGGTCGCGGGGTCCGGCGAGTACTTCCGCTTCACGTAGTCCGCGATCATCCGGGCGATTTCGCGGTCCTTTGGCTCGCCGCCTTCGGCATAGCGGAACGATTCAACGTAGCGATCGACCAGCTCCTGACTGGGCCCATACAGGCGGGCGGCGACCAGGCGAAGCCCGGTGCGGCTCATCAGCCGGCCGATCACGCCGCCCGTTCGCGACTTGGCGATCGTGTACGGATTGATGAACGCGAATGCAAGTTCAGAAGCCACTGCGATCCTCCTGCCGTTCGGACGGCGCGACCCATGAGCGAAGCGCGCTATTTGTAGTCCACCGGCCGGCCGCACCTCAAGCTCAAACATTCGCGCTGGCGCGCGCGCGGCGCCTTCCCCTATCCTCTTCGACCAGTGCGGCGTAACGCTGCTGAACGGAGTGTCGCCATGATGATTCCCGAGTCGCTGACCCTGCCGGCCCGGACCGTGATCCGCCGCGGCGCCGTCCGATCCCTGACGTCCGAGGCCGCGCGCTTCGGTGCGCGAGGCACGCTTGTCTTTTCGCGCTCGCTCGAGCGCTCGGGCGTCGTCGCCGAAGTCCTGGCCGCCGCACCAGCCGGCCTATCGGTTCTTCCCTTCGCCCACCCGGGCGGCGAGCCGACGCTCGACCAGCTGGCTGCGCTCATCGAGGCCGCCCGGACGCAGCGATCGGAGTGGATCGCCGCCGTAGGCGGCGGCAGCGCGCTTGACGTCGCAAAGGCCAGCGCCGGCCTCTTCCACGGCGCGCGTCCCATCGGCGAGTACCACGCGGGAGCGCCCGTCGAGCAACCCGGGATTCCCTTCCTGGCCGCTCCATCGACGGCAGGCTCCGGAGCCGAGGCCACGCCGAACTCCGTGCTGACCGATACCCGAAGCGGAGTCAAGAAGTCCATCCGGGACGACGCCTTTACACCCCGGACCGTCGTCCTCGACTCCGCCCTGCTGGCCACCTGCCCCCCGTCCGTGATCGCGCACTCCGGTATGGACGCTTTCGCCCAGGCGATCGAGGCGTTCTGCAGCCGCAAGGCGAGCGACTTCACCGACGGCTTGGCGCTTCAGGCGGTCTCCCTTCTGGCATCAGCGCTGCCGGCGTGCCACGCCCAGCCGTCGGGCCCGGCGGCCGATCCGGTGATGACCGGTAGTTTCCTGGCCGGGCTCGCGCTGGCCAACGCGCGACTGGGCCTTCTCCACGGGATCGCACACCCCCTCGGCAGCCGCTATCACGTACCGCACGGCCATGTCTGTGCGGTCGGCCTGGCGCCCGTCGTCGAGTTCAACCGGCCGAGCCTGGGCGCACGGTACGACCGCCTGAGCGCTGCCGCGGGCCGGGATCTGATTGACTTCATTCGCGCCCTGGTCGCACAGCTTGGCGTTCGATCGCCGTTCGCCGGCCAGCCGATTCCCGACCGCGAGCGCATCATTGAGGAGACACTCGCATCTGCCTCGACCGCCGCGAATCCCCGCCCCGTGGCACGGACCGATGTCGAGCACTTGATTTCCCGGATGTGGGCGTAACCCGGCAGCGCGCCGAACGGAGACACACACGAGCATGAAGCCACAAGCGTACGATTGGGACTTTCCGCTGACGCGAACGCACGCGGGTATTCTGCAGGGAAACGGCACGCTCGGCGTGATCGCCTGGGGTGAGCGGAACACCCTGCGTATCACGCTGGGCCGCGCGGACCACTGGGACCACCGCGGCGGCATGCCCTGGACGGATCGGATGTCGTACGCGGCTATCCGCGACTGCCTGGAGCGGAAGGATGAGCCCGGGCTGCGGAGCCTGTTTGAGCGGACGGAGAGCAAGAGCGGAGAGCCGGCCAGGCCGAGCATCATTCCGATCGGCCGGATCGAGATCGATCTCGGCGCGGGCGCGGAGCTGAAGCGCGGACGCCTCAACCTGTCCGACGGCTCGCTCCGGATTGCCGTCGCCCGGCGTGGCGTCACATGCGCGATGGAGCTTCACCTCGACATGTCGAAGCCCGTGCTCGCCATCGCGCTGCCCAAGGCGCTCGGCCGCGTGAGGATCCGACCGATTCCGGCCTGGGACTCGCTGCGCGACAAGCTGGAGCCGATCTCCTTCGTCGCGCCTCGCCGCATCGTGGCCAAGCACGATGCCGGCTGGGTTCAGCCCTGCCCGGCTGATCCGGCTGCGTGCGTCCTGTACCGCCAGGAGCCGCGGCGGATACTCGTGGCCGTCACCCGGGGAGGACCGCCCGAGGCGGCCGAGCGAGAAGCCCGGGCTCTCCTCAGGGAGGCGTCGGATGCCGGACTCAAGCGCTTGACGGCGGCTACCCGCGCCTGGTGGACGGCCTACTGGAAGTCACTCCCGCACGTCGAGATCCCGGACGAGCGCCTGTCGTTCCTGTACGCCTACGGCCTGTATAAGTTCGCCTCGTTCACCAATCCCGCCGGTGTCCCGGCATCGCTGCAGGGGCCGTGGATCGAGGACTACCAGATGCCTCCGTGGTCGAGCGACTACCACTTCAACATCAACGTCCAGATGTGTTACCAGCCGGCCTACCACAGCGGCCGGCTGCAGAACCTCCGTCCGCTGTTCGACATGATCTTCTCGTGGGAGAAGACGCTCCGCCACAACGCGAAGGTCTTTCTGGGCATCGACGACGGCGTCATGCTGCCGCATGCGGTGGACGACCGCTGCATGTGCATGGGCGGGTTCTGGACGGGCAGCGTCGATCACGGGTGCACCGCCTGGGTGGCCCTGATGATGCACCGCTACTACCGCTACTCCATGGACGTGGCGTTCCTCCGGAAGGCGTACCCGTTCATGGTCGGCGCCATGCGCGTCTACGAAAAGATGCTGGAGGAGTCCGATGGCCGGCTGAGCCTGCCGGTCAGCGTCTCGCCCGAGTACCGCGGGTCGATGATGACCGCCTGGGGCCGGAACGCCAGCTTCCAACTTGCCTGCATTCACGCCCTGTGCGAGTGCCTGGTTTCGTCCGCGCGGGCGCTCGGCGAGGCGCCGGAGCCTCAGTGGACGCGTGTCATGGAGCACCTTCCCAAGGCGTGCCTGTCCGGCGATGCCGGCGCCGAGACGATCGCCCTATGGGACGGCGTCGAACTCGAGGAGAGCCACCGCCACCACTCACATCTGGCCGGGATTGCCCCGTTCGACATCCTGGATTCGGACGTCGCGCCGTGGCGCGACATCGTGGCTCGAAGCCTGGCCCGCTGGATCTACCGCGGCCCGGGGCTCTGGTCCGGCTGGTGCATCCCGTGGGCATCGATGATTCACTCCCACGTGGGGAATGCCGATGCGGCCGCGCTCTACCTCGACGTGTTCGATCGCGTGTTCACCAACGAGGGCCACGGCACGCTGCACGACGCAAACAGGCCCGGGTTTACGCTGATGGGGGTCGGGGCCATCGGGGCCGGACACAGCCGCCCCGAGATCATGCAGATGGACGGCGGCATGGGTACGGTCGCGGCCATCCAGGAGATGCTGATCCACACGCGGCGCGGCGTGAACCATCTGTTTGCCGGCGCGCCGGCCCGATGGAAGCAGGTGTCATTCCGCGGGATGCTGACGGACGGCGCGTTTCGCGTGAGCGCCCGGCGGGTGTCCGGGCATGTCGCTGAGGTGCGCGTTCACAGCACGGCTGGCGGCGCGTTCCGACTCGCCAATCCATGGGTCGACGCGCGGATCCGCCGGGCGGCAGCCCGGCCGATCCGCTGTGCCGACGCCGTGCTGGAGCTGCCGACACGGGCCGGCGAGCGGCTCGTGCTCGACGGAGCCGTCCCCCGCGGGGCCTGAGCGCCTTACCGGCGCCGTGAAGGTGGCTCGGACTTGACGGCCTTCCGTCGCTTCTGGAGGGCGGCATCCACCTTGCGGGCGCATGGGCGACAGATCGTGTGGGTGATCTGATTCATCCCGCCGGGCTTGACGTCTATCCATTCCTTGCAGTACGCGCACTGCACGTACATCAGCTCCGACGGATGATTCTTTGCTGTCATGGTCCGATCATGCGGCAGGCGGACCCTCCGCCTGTCCGAACGAGTCGCGAGATATTCGCAGATCGCACAGACGAGTCAAGACCGGGCGCCACGCCGACGATCACCGCGCCGGAATGGCCAGCGTATTGAAGGAGTGAGCCTCAAGCGGCACGGCCCACAGGCGCTTCGCCGCCCGCACCGAGAAGGTGCGCGCACGGTCCATCGCGTTGTGAGCGACGACCACCAGCCCCCCGTCCGGATTCCGGAACGCCAGGGCGTTCCCGGCTCCCGGTCCCTCCGTGTCCAGCCGGACGGCGCCGGGCCTGACAAAGGCCGAGAAGTGCCGCATCAGGTGGTACTCCGGCTGATACGTGATGCGGGCCGACGGCGGATCGACCGTGATCATCGAGTTCTGCTTCCAGCCCCACGTGCTCACGCCCCCGGCGTCGAGCACCATGTTCCAGTACACGTAGGCGTTCGCCCCGTTGGTGATGTAGTGGTGCATGAGGCCGAAAATGTACTCCGCATAGGCCCATGTGTTCCGCCCATCCCCGCACTCGTTCTCGGTCTGCATGAGCCGCTTCCCCGGCCAGCTGGCATGCGTCCTCTGGATGGCGCCCTTCCCCGCCCACTGGAATCCCACGCCGGCCACGTATCCATTGGCCCCGGGATCGCACAGGACTTCCTGGACATACCCGTCGAAGCTGTCGGTGTTCAGCGTGCCGAGCCAGATCTCCGCATCAACGCCATGACGCTTGAATGCCGGCCCCAAGTAGTCGCGGATGAATACGCGCAGCTGCTCACCGGTCCACAGGCAGGAGGGAAACTTCTGATCGGCGACCGGCTCGTTCTGCGGGTGGATCTGCCGGATCGGGACGCCGGCGCGCCGGTACGCTTCCACAAACTTCACGAAGTACAGCGCGTATGCGTGCAGGTTCTTCGGAGTCCATACCAGAGTGCCGTAGTTGTATACGGGCGGCGACTTCATCCAGGTCGGGGGACTCCACGGCGACGCGAACAGCCCCAAGCCCGGCTGGATCGCCATGGCCGCCCGGATGTACGGGATCAGGCAGCCCCGGTCGCGCCCGATCGAGAACCGGCGCATCGCGAAGTCGCCCGCGCTCTCGTTCAGGCTGTACCAGCCGGTCGCGTAGTCACTGGCGCCGATCGGAACGCGCCCGAGCGTGAACCCGCACCCCTCGCGTCCGTCAAACAGGCGCCGGAGCACCTCGGACCGCCCGCCGGGGGACAGGCGCTCCAGCGCGCGCCAGCCCAGCTCGTTGAAGCACCCTCCGAACCCGTCCCAGCGCTGGCGCTCCCGGTCCATCACCGCCAAGTCGGGGCTGCCGCCTCGAAGCGGCGCCGGCCTCGCCTTCGCCCACGCCCGTCCCGCACGGCTCGCGATCCACGCCGCATTCTTCACCGTCCGCCCTCCCATGCCCGCATCCGCTTCACAGCCAGCCGGTCAGCCGCGCCAGGCGCCGGCAGTAGTCCAGCATGTTCGGCCACGAAACATCCGGCGGCACCCCGTGATCGCAGCCCGGGATGTATCCCCCGGCACGGATCACCGGAGTCAGGCGATCCAGCTCGTCCTGCAGGACCCGCCCGCCCTTCGCCATCGCCCGCTTGTCGATTCCGCCGCGATAGGCCATCTTCGTGCCGTACGCCTTGCGAAACGCGGGGAGATCGTTCCCCGCCGCCACCTCGAGCGGATCGTTCACCTGGAATCCCGCCTCGATCCAAAGCGGGATCAGCTCGCCCACAAAGCCGTCTGAATCGACATCGTAGATCGGGCACCCCGCCTTGTGGATGAAATCGCCCCAGCGCTTCCAGGTCGGGAGGATGAACTCCCGGATCATCTCAGGGGAGATCATGGCCTTCTCCTTGTACGCCATGTCCTCGGAGATGTGCACGTAGTCGGGGACGAAGTGCCGGAAGGTCCGCTCCAGCATGCCCAGCACATGCTGCTCCCAGAATGAGACCATGTCGCGCACGAGGTCGGGCTTGTCCAGGAACGCCATGCACAGCCCTTCGAACCCCATCCACTCCCGCAGCTGCCAGAACACTCCCGATATTCCGAAGCCGTAGAAGTCGGTGCGATTCCGGACCTGACGCGCCGCCTCGTCGATATCCGGTCCGAAGCGTGCCGGATCGTTGGCCTTGTAGCGCGGCTTCATGGCCTCCCAGTCGGCCCAGCTCTCGACGGGGCACTTGAGCCACTTCCGCGTGACAAAGTCGCACTTGCCGCCAACGCCGCCGCAGTAGCTCGGATCATACCGGTCCGAGATTTCGCAGACGTTGCCCTTCCAGTCCTGCACCACGATCGATCCGTCCTTGCGCTCCAGCACCTTCTGGTCGAACTGGGGGATCATCTCAAAGTGGATGGTCGGGTGCACCGTGATGGACGGACCGGGCAGCTCGACCCCGATCTGCTGGCACATGTACGGGAACCAGTCCACGCCTTCCGGCAGCCCCTGCTGGCGCCACACCTTGAATGTGGATTCGCGCCCGCCGCCGGGCACGAAGGGAATGCGGTCGGGTTTCCCAAACAACAGGACTTCCAAGTGACGCTCGCGCGAGTTCATTCCGATCACGCCCTCCCGTCGGCCGCTCGCTCGCGGCGGCCGTGCTGTGTCTCGCCCCCGTATGCCGACCACCTTCCGCCGCTCCGTGTGCCCCGTCAAGAACCAGTCGCCGTCACATCTCGTACAGCTTCGCGTCGCGCCGTGGCGGCGGACGCCGCGTGCCGCCCTTCCCCTTCCCCCCGGGCGCGAGAAACGGCTCCTCAGCCTCGATCCGGTCTCCGAGATCCGCTTCGATCGCGTCCGGGTCCTCGCCCGCCTCCAGCCGCTTCAGCGCCTCCTTCATGCCCGGCCCCAGCTCCATGCCGGTCATCTGGGACAGCCGCCGCATCAGCCCGGCCGCCTGCTTCGGGTCGTCCTCGTTCATCCGCTCCGCCTCGCCCGCGAGCGTTTCCATCGCCTGCTCCATTCGCGCATCGTCCACGGGCAGCCCGTCATCCCCGCCATCCTCCTTGGCGCGCCCCGTGGCGGCGAAGGCTGACACCTGGCGGTCCAGCTTCGGGCGGCCGCATGTCGGGCAAGCCGGCCGGCCGGTTGTGTTGATGCTTCGCGAAAGGAAGCTGAATATCGTGTTGCACCGGTCGCAGTAGAACTCGTAGATCGGCATGCTGCATCTCCTCCGGGCCCCTCACCCGCTTGTCTTCTTGGCCTTCTTCTGGCGCTTTCCCTTGCCCGTCACGACGGTGCCGACCGCCAGCCGCCTGGCCTGGAGGCGGTTCACACGGCGGAACCCCGATCCAACGGACACCGTCTCCGCCCCGGCCGCCCGGCTCGCGCGGCTGACCGTCGCCCGCAGGCCGGCGGCCCCCTGAAGCTCGGATATCTGATCGCGGAGCACAGCCGCCCGCTCGAACTCCAGAGCATCGGCGGCCTCGACCATCTCCCGCTCCAGATCCGCTACAGCCTGGTGCACATCGTAGTCGACGCCCGTCTCCCGCACGACGCCCCGCTCCACCGCGCGGCCCGACTCCTCGGCGACGAGGCTGTCCTGTAGCCCCTTCTCGATCGAGCGCGGAGTGATCCCGTGCACGCGGTTGTAGTCCAGCTGGCGCGTCCGCCGCGACTCCGTTACGTCGATCATCCGCCGCATGGAGCCCGTCACGGTATCGGCGTACAGGATGACCGTCCCGCCCACGTGCCGGGCCGCGCGGCCGGCGATCTGGATCAGCGACGTCTCGGAGCGGAGGAACCCCTCCTTGTCCGCATCCAGGACCGCGACCAGCGATACCTCGGGCAGATCCAGCCCCTCGCGCAGCAGGTTGACCCCGATCAGGCAGTCGAAGTCCGCGCGCCGAAGCCCCCGAAGGATCTCGACCCGCTCGATCGCGTCGATGTCCGAGTGCAGGTACTGCACCCGGATGCCCACGCTGCGCAGGTAGTCCGCCAGGTCCTCGGCCGTCCGCTTGGTGAGCGTGGTGACCAGGACGCGCTCCCGCCGCTCGGCGTGCGCGCGAATCTCCTCCATCACGTCGTCGATCTGTCCCTTCAGCGGACGCAGCAGCACCGGCGGGTCGACGAGGCCCGTGGGGCGAATGAGCTGCCGGATGGGGTCGCCCGAGACCTCGCGCTCGAACGGTCCGGGGGTGGCGGTGGTGAACACCACCTGCCCCACCCGCTCGCGAAACTCGTCAAAATTGAGCGGGCGGTTGTCCTTCGCCGACGGGAGCCGGAAGCCGTGCTCGACGAGCACGGCCTTCCGCGCCTGATCCCCGTTGAACATCCCCCGCAGCTGCGGCAGCGTCACGTGGGACTCGTCGATGATCGTCAGGAACTCCCCGGGGAAATAGTCCAGCAGCGTGCTCGGCGCGGACCCGGCCTCCCGGCCGCTGAGGTGGCGCGAGTAGTTCTCGATTCCCGCGCAGTACCCCATCTCCCGCATCATCTCGATGTCGTACATCGTGCGCATCTTCAGCCGCTGCGCCTCGATCAGCTTCCCGTTCCCCTCGAACCACCGCAGGCGGTCGGACAGCTCGGCCAGAATGCCTCCGATCGCCTCCTCAACCCGCGTCTGCGGCATGACGAAGTGCGAGGCCGGCGAGATGATCAGCGCCGGTGGAGCCGGGCTCACCTCTCCCGTCGTCGCGTCGATGTACCGAACCGACTCGATCACATCGCCGAAGAAGGCGATGCGCACGCCCTTCGGCGCATAGGACGGAAAGATATCGACCGTGTCGCCGCGAACCCGGAACGTCCCGCCCTCCGGCTGGTAATCGTTTCGGGTGTATCGGATATCAATGAGCTTTCTCAGGATCTCGTCCCGGTCGGCGCCGGCGCCCGTCTCGATGGCCACGACCATCTGGCGGTAGTCGTCGGGCGAACCCAGGCCGTAGATGCAGGAGACCGAGGCGACGATCACCACGTCGTCGCGGGTGAGCAGGGAATTGGTGGCGGAGAGCCGGAGTCGCTCGATCGCTTCGTTGATCGACGCATCTTTCTCGATATACGTGTCGGTCTGCGGGATATAGGCCTCGGGCTGGTAGTAGTCGTAGTAGCTGACAAAGTACTCGACCGCATTGTCCGGGAAGAACCCCTTGAACTCCCCGTAGAGCTGGGCCGCGAGTGTCTTGTTGTGCGAGACGACCAGGACCGGCTTGCAGGCGCGGGCGATGACATTCGCCATGCTGAACGTCTTGCCCGACCCGGTCACACCCTCCAGGATCTGGAACCGCCGGCCCGCCTCGAGGCCGCAGGCAAGCGCCTCGATGGCATCCGGCTGATCGCCGGTGGGCGTATACGGCGCCTTGAGATGGAAGACAGCCCGTCCGCTCATAGCGCCAGCATCCGCTCGAGTGCGAGGCGGGCGTCGGCCGCCAGCGGCGGCGCCACGCACACCCGGTTGCGCTCCGGCCAGTCGCGCAGCAGCGCCCCGAGCTTGGCCTCGGTGGTCTTGGCCATGTTCGGGCACATGGAGTGGGCCAGGTGCCGGATCGCGACGCGCCCCTGCTGGGCCGCCGCGAGCCGCTCGACCAGCCGCGCCTCGGTTCCGATCACGACTGTGGAGCCCGGGGCAGCGGCCTCGACAAACGCGATGATCTGAGAGGTTGACCCGTGCGCATCGCAGAGGCGGAGCACCTCTTTCGGCGTCTCGGGATGGACGATGATCTTCGCATCGGGCCAGCGCGTGCGGGCCTGCCGTACGTCGTCCGCCGTAAAGCTGGTGTGAACGTGACAGTAGCCCTTCCAGACCACCATCCGCGCGTCTCGCACCGCCTCCGGCGTCAACCCGCCGTGGGGCCGCTTCGGGTCATAGACGGATACCCGCTCGTCGGCGATTCCCAAGTCGGACGCCGTGTTGGCGCCCAGATGCTCGTCCGGCAGGAAGAACGGCCGCCGGCCCTGTCCGAACACCCACTCCAGCACGCGTCCGGCGTTGCTCGACGTGCACGTGCTCCCGCCCCATTGGCCGCAGAGCGCCTTGATCTCGGCGGTGCTGTTGACGTAGACGACCGGCAGCCACCCGCCGCCGGCCGCCTCCAGCATCGACCATGCGTGGCGCACCTGCTCGGCCCGCGCCATTGACGCCATGGGGCAACCCGCCGAGGTGTCCGGCATGTACACCTCCTGGCGCTGGCCGGTCAGCATATCCGCCGACTCGGCCATGAAGTGAACGCCGCAGAACGCGATCCGCTCGGCATCCTGCTCCGAGGCCGCCCGCCGGGCCAACTCGAGCGAATCGCCAACCGCATCGGCATGGCGCAGGACATCCGGGTTCTGGTAGTGGTGCCCTAGAATCAGGAGCCGCCGTCCCCAGCCCTTGCGGATTTCGTCGATCTGCCCGCGCTCGTCCATGGCAATGCCCCTTCCGATGAGATAGTAGCAGAGACCGGCCGGTCGCGGGAGCACGCGCGCGGGGGCGCCACGGGCCTATCCGGATGCCGGCCGGCCGGCCAGCACATCGCGGATCTTCCGGGTCAGCGTGTCCCGCGTGAACGGCTTCGAAAGAAAGGGAGTATCCGGCGCCAGGACGCCGCGCTGGAAGACGGCTTCGTCGGTGTACGCCGATATGTAGAGGACGCGCAAGCTCGGGCGGCTCGCCTGCAGGCGCTCATACAGCTCGCGACCGTTCAGGCCCGGCATGATGACGTCCGTGACCAGCAGGCTGATCGCCCCTTCGTGCGCCGCGCCAAGCGCCAGGGCCTCCGTGCCGTTGCGGGCTTCGACGATCCGGTAGCCGCTCGCCGCCAGCATGACGCGGATCAGGCGCCGCACGTCCGCCTCGTCCTCTACGAGCAGCAGCGTCTCGCCGCCGCCGCCGCCGCTCGCCGAGCCGGCACCCGCCGGTTCGGCCGTTGTCCCGGTCGTGTCGGCCTGCGGGAGATAGATCTTGAAGGTCGATCCCTGCCCGACCTCGCTGTAGACCGTGATATGCCCCCCGCTCTGACGGATGATGCCGTACACCGTCGAAAGCCCCAGCCCGGTGCCCTTTCCGACCTCCTTCGTGGTGAAGAACGGCTCGAAGAGATGGGCCCGGGTCTCCGTCGCCATGCCCATGCCGGTGTCGCTCACGGCGAGCATCGTGTATCGGCCGGCGGGCATCTCCGGACGGATCGACCCGGCGCTTCCATCCCAGGTGAAATTGTGCGTCTCGATGATGCGCTTCCCGCCCGACGGCATGGCATCGCGGGCGTTCACGGCCAGGTTCATGATCACCTGCTCGA